>JAITSY010000007.1 GCA_031287415.1 Candidatus Methanorbis basalitermitum
CAGCTCTGGCAAGATGCTTGTCCCGCTGCCGCCTGATCCAAGGAATCTGCTACCTTGCAATGCACGTGCGCGCCGCCGACCGTGTCGGCGTAACCTCTATCGGGGGCGTGCAGCAGTTGTATGGAGCAAAGGTGCAGCACAGAAAAATTGGATAAAAACAAGAAATGCATGCTAATCCGTTTATCGGATCTTGGATTTTCAGGGGCAGGAGAGTGTGGGTTCTACCCTGTGGGTATTATCATGGTACTCTATTCCTGTGTCCTTTTTTTGTTATCCTTGGGGTTGGTTCCAAGAATGTTGTGGTTTGGGGGTTCCCGAAAACCGATGTAAAGTATGAAATCTGCGTAACCGCGGTTTGCCAGCAAAGTGCAAATTACATAATCCAGTCGAAGCTTGAACCGCTGCGTACAGTTGCTGTGTTGTTGGACGACTGGAAACCAAAGACATTCTCAGCCTTTGACGGCTTTGCTGCCGTGTTGACCGCGTGGCCACCGAGGATCTGCGGGCTCTGAATACCGGTCATGATCGCCATGACGGAGACTTTGCCCTCAAAGTCCTTGCGAACACGTGCACCCCAAATGACGTCTGCATGTGGGTCGAGCTCGTAGGTGAGCTGCTGGGCAATCTCCTCTGCGTCGTGGAGCGTAAGATCATTGCCACCGGTGATGTGAATCAGACCGCCGGTTGCACCACGGAAATCGATATCCAGGAGTGGATGGGCAAGACAGTCGCGGACAACGCTTTCTGCTTTGTTCTGCTGCTTGGACTCCCCAACCAGCATTACTGCAAGACCGCCCTTGCTCATGATTGCACGGACATCTGCATAATCGATGTTGATTAAGGATGGCTCGGTGATGGTCTCAGAGATACCTTTTACAGTCTCTGCGATGATCTGGTCCATGACAGAAAATGCCTGGCCAAGTGGAAGGTTTGGGACGAAGTTTTTGAGTCTGTTATTGTCTAGAACAATAACGGAGTCTGCTGACTGGCGCATTGCTTCAAGGCCATCCTCGGCCTTGAGCATTCTCGCACGCTCAACCTGGAACGGATAGCTGACCATTGCAACGACAATTGCACCGTGCTCTTTTGCGATCTGTGCAACGACCGGTGCGGATCCGGTACCGGTTCCACCGCCCATACCAGCAGTAACAAAGACGAGATCTGCATCAATTAAGATCTCTTCAAGGGTCGGGCGCGCCATCTCGGCTGCACGCCGGCCAACATCCGGGAATCCTCCGGCACCCAGACCACGGGTAAGAGACTTGCCGATCAGAACGCGCTTGTCGGCTTGGACCATGTCAAGGTGTTGTTTATCGGTGTTGATCGCAATCGTTTCGGATCCGGACACCTTCATGTTGTGGAGGCGGTTGATGGTGTTGTTTCCAGCCCCCCCACATCCGACAATGACAATTCTTGGTTGTCCAAGCATGTCGTCGTCGTCAACGATGGAGGTCTTCTGTATTCCCTTTTCAAGCTCTGAGTTTTTTAATGCCTCGTTAATGATACTCTGCATTTTTCACACCCCAATAATTTTTAACTTTAGAGTCGTACGTCGAACGTGGATACTTGTTCACTTTCACGAATAATCCGCTCGGATCTTCCAGCGAGAAACTCCCTAATGGCATATCTGACAGCTTCAGATACGGTAGGGAACTCCCCAGTTTCCACAAGTTTCTCGAGCAGTTCAACCTGCTGCGGTGGTAGACGGATGGTGATTCTGTCCATTGTAATTCCATTCAGACAATTGTCAGTTCTACGTCAGACATTTGTCTGACGAACGTAAGACGTAAGGCTGACGTCCTCTTTTTGGACAAATCATAATTGATTCTTTATATATATATAGATATTGATCTCACTGCATGCTGATTAAACGGAAGCTCTTTTTTCTGCAGTATATTTATGCCCGTGCGTTGATAAATAATAACTCGGAATGGGGCACCATGGCAGGACGTTTTCCGAAAAAAGCAGTGGATGGGGGAAAGGTGCAGGAGCTGCAGCGTATTTTCGGGCACGACTTTCTTGGCGTGAGCGCGAGCATAAATCCCTTTGGACTGGCCTTTCCGATGGATTTTGCCTGCGCGAACCTCTCGATCTATCCCGATGACGGCTACACCGAGCTAAAGGAGATAATCTCTCTGGTATTTTCCCAAAATTCCGAGGAAATCGGTCTTGGGAACGGTTCGGCAGAGCTGATTCGGGTGTACTGCCATACCATCCATCAACCCGATGATGCTGCAAGAATTGATCTGCCAGCCTTTTCTGAATACGGCCTTTCGATGGAGCTCACGGGGGCAGAAGTTCTTTCAAAAGAGCAGTTGCAGTCTCGCATACCTCGTACCTGCTTCATCTGTAATCCAAATAATCCGACGGGGACCATCCTCCCCCGAAACGTGATGCTTTTCGAATTGCGTCGCTGCAAAGCAGAAGGAACATATCGATTTGTGGACGCGGCGTTCATGGACCAATCAGAGCTCGAGGACTCCGTCGCCTGTCTGCTGGTGGCAAATCTGTTTGTGGTGCGGTCGCTGACAAAATTCTTTGGAATTCCCGGTATTCAGTTCGGATTCGACGATCCCGATCTGATCGATAAAATTGACACGGCCCGCCCTCAGAGGACAGTTAATGCGTTTGTGGAGCATTACGAAAAACTTGGTTTCGCCCATTATCATGAGCAGTGCACTTCCACCCAAAGAATTGCCGCAGAGCATGAGTGGTACTACGCTCTGTTGAAGGACGTTGGCCTCTCCTACGAATGTTCTTCGGTCAATTATATTCTGATCCACCCGAACCGATATGCCGCTGCATTTACTTCTGAGATGATGGATCGGGGAATTCTGGTCTGCGACTGTACCTCATTTGGTCTTCCGGACTCTATCCAGGTCTCGGTGGAGATGCGGGAGAAAAATGTCCGGGTTTTGGAGGCAATTTTCGCATGCTTGCACTAATTTTTGCGGGTGGTGAAGGGGCCCGACTCCGGCTCGGAGAAAAAGCGCTGGTGATGGTTCATGAGCGGCCAATGATTGCCAGGGTGCTGGATGCGTTCCTCTCCGCTGACTGTGAGCCGGTGGTGGTGACGTCATATAAGACGCCGTTCACGCGGAACTGGTGCCGGGCGAACGGCATCGACTATCTCGATACCACAGGAACCGGTTATGTTGAGGATCTCACCGAAGCGGTGGAGATGTCGGGGGTGGACGGCCCGCTGTTCACCTCCGCCGCAGATATTCCCTGCCTAACTTCCGGGACTCTATGCCGCATCCGCGCGGCGCACGCCAAGCATGAACTTCCGGCGTGTTCTGTGTGGGTGCCGATCCGGCTGTGCGAGGTCTTCGGCATGCAACCCCGCTACCAGGAGATGATCTGTGGGATTCCTGCAGCCCCATGTGCGGTGAATATTCTCACCGGCAATCTGATAGGCGAGGCACAGGATGAGTACCGCTTGTTGCTGGATGAGCCGGGACTTGCATTCAATATCAATATCCGCGAAGAACTTGCTGTGTTGGAACGCGAGTTCTCTGCGGTGTACAAAAACAGATAATGCTGCAGAAAGCGCCAGTCTCGCTGTATCTGGATCTGGGATATCCTGTGGTTATGCCCGAATATTTCTGGCCGTCACTTTTCCGCTTACAGTTGCACGGCAGCAGAATCCGTTGTACGTCGCCGACGATGCAAGGCCAAGCCTTGCTTACGCAGATGTGTCGGTGTAACCTCTATCAGAGGCGTGCAGCTTTTCCTGAATGAAGGGTAGACGATCACGGACGCTCATCCGGCAGTCCCCACACCGAAAATGTCCGCACAGCTCCTTCCTGCTCAGGCACTCCTTCCGGTAGCCGCACAATTTCTCCCGCATCTATCACGCAGACGCGGTAACGCGTCTCCCACGTGGGAGACAGACTCACCGACCGGGAATCATACGCCTCACATGCCAACCCCTGAGTCAAAAACACTCCATGCTCTGCATCCTCAATCAGTACCTCCCGCATGTACCGCATTGCATACCAGCGAAGTTCGCTCATCAGCGCAAGCCCGTTTGAAATCGTCGAGACCTCTAAGGAAATTCCGAACGCCTGTTCCTTCGGGTGATAAAAACGTAAAATATGTCGGCTGGTCTCCGAGTCAGACAGTGTCCGGTACAAATCCAGCCCTGGTTTTCCGATGCAGATCAGAAGCATCTCACAGATACATTATATCCGCACACTCGTCATTTTTGTCTTGGTGGCGGACCTTGCGGATAGCTGCAAGAAACTGATCCTCGTCGATAACATCTGCGCCCCCGCGGATGGCAATCATACCCGCCTCGCGGCAGATGGCCTCAATCTCTGCACCAGTCAGACCATCTGTCAGCTGTACCAGTTCACCGTAGTCAATGTCTGAAAGAGAGCCTGCCATCTCCATCTTCCGCATATGCACTCGGAATATCTGCATCCTCGCCTCTGCATCCGGCACCGGAATCTTGATCAACCGGTCGAACCGCCCGGGTCGGAGCAGCGCCGTATCCAGCATATCTGGCCGATTCGTTGCCGCCATAATCCGGATATTGCCGCGGTTGTTGAACCCGTCCATCTCCGCAAGCAGCTGCATCAGCGTCCGCTGCACCTCGGCAGATCCCGATGTCCCGTCATTTGTCCGCATGCTGCCAACCGCATCGATTTCATCGATGAACACCACAACACCGCCGTTTGCTTCTGTCATATCCTGCGCCATCTGGAACAGATCGCGGACAATCTGTGCTCCCTCACCAATGTACTTGTGGACGAGTTCCGAACCAGCCATCCGCAGGAACGGCACTCCTGCATTGTTTGCAACCGCTTTTGCTATCAGGGTCTTACCCGTTCCCGGTGGTCCGTACAGCAGCACACCCTTCGGTGGGACAACACCAAACCGCTCAAACAGCTCCGGTTTGGTAAGGGGGAACTCCACCGCCTCGCGGACCTCCAAAATCTCCTCTTTTAAGCCGCCAATATCCGCAAACGTAATCGAAGGCTTCGTGTCAAGCTCCATCGCCTTCACCCGCGAATCAACTGTACTTCCGAGGATCTTTACCACCGAAAGCGTATTGTTCACCGCAACCTTCATTCCAGTCTTCACGGCCTTGTAAATATCCTCACTCGCTGAAGTTACATACTCTTGGTTGTTGCCCTGCTGGCGCAGGTACAATTCGTGCCCCGGAAGCTTCTCCAGCACCACCGCAACAAACAGCGGCAGGCGCTTAAGCTGGGAGTTTTCCTTCTTCAGCTGTGCATTGTCCATCCGCATCTGGTTATTGTCAGTACGGAAAGATTCATTTTCTGCCCGTGCTGCCCGGAGTTGCTTGTTGAGGAATTCAGTTTCTTTGCGAAGCAATCTCATCTCTTCAGACATCTGGGCGTATTTCTCATTGAGGTCGCTGTACCCCAGAGCTTCTGGAGAAATATCTGCAACCTTGGCCCCCTTCTGGGTAGTATTGGTATTGAGTGCGTGAACTTCCTCGTCCATATCTTAACTGTGTATTAGGATTGCGGCGTTTATATTCTATCTGATTGGAGACGCCACGACAGGGGGTTAAACAGCATCCCATGGACTATCTGGAAAAACGAAGCTCTCTGTTATAACCACAAAAAGTCGTTCGGAAACCCGAAACACGCGAAAAAGATACTATACACGACGCACAAAAAATAGCCATGCAATGCACGGCACACCTCAATCAGAGGCGTGCATCAAAATTTGAATGGGAACTGTTCTTCGTACCGACCTCTGAAGTCATCTACCTCATGGCAAAGTAGGAGTTCTAACTGCTACCGCACACGAACAAATATGGTGACATCTGGCACATGAAACCTGCGCGCGGCAACGACCATCCAGCACCTTTCCCCTCGAACTGCTGCAGCGTATTTTAGAGGCGACCGGTACGCAGCTGGTTCTGGTTCCCTTTATGGGTTAGGGGACAACCGCGCTCGCCGCCAAACTGATGAAGCGGCATTATGTGGGAATCGAACTGTCACCGGATTACTGCGCGATGGCAAAAAATAGATTGAAAGTAATGCAGCCGATTTTAGTTAATCTTTTGCCTTTTTTATCGTAACGGACGTCAGCTTGAGATTATGCGTGTCGCCAGGACCAATATATCCGTGTAAGCCGCAGGTGGCATATAGCCGATCAACCTAAAAATGCCACGGGTTTACATTCGATGTATCAGCCATGCAATGACGACAAGAGGGGGATCCGGCCGCGGCCCATTGATTCTCAAGAACACCGGCAATTGCAATCGTATTTGTTCTATCCCGCTTACCATTAGCCACAATATCATCATAAGATCAGTAGTTCATTAAATCAGAATCGGCGGTGTGAAATTCAAAGGCAGTTGGGACGTCTTTAAAGGTATCTGTTTTATGGAGGTCAGTTACGTTATCGTTTATTTCAACAACTTCATTGAAGGCATCGTAAATCTCTTCCTTATCTTCGGCGACCGTTGCAACTGAAATTGGAACAGGCTCCTGTGTTGGAACCGCCTTGAATTTTTCAGGATGTACACATCCCACGCTCAGCGAAAGCGCGGTGAGGATAAATAAACACGAGGCTAACAATGAGAGAGTTTTTTTCAGGGTATCCCTCAACAGTTGATTATATTGGTCAGGAACTCGGCGTTGTTCTGCTGGCACTTCTGGTAGCTGACTACCGCGACAGCAATTGCATATATCCAGTAGGGAATAGTGAGCAGAATGAAACTGCAAAGGGCTATACTGGGCGTCAGGACGAACATCATCAGAAGTCCGAGCAGTATACTGACGGAGAAGCAGTAGCCAAGCCCTGGCCAGATGAAGTTGCACACCCCCACAAATCCTGCGCTCTGCATTTGCTTGGCGCCGTTGGTTGGCTGGTTCTTTACGCACGTCCCGCAGGTGGGACAGACTTCGACCGTATCGAGAATCTCGGCTCCGCATGCTTTGCAATATGGCATTTTAATCAATCTTTTCGTTTTCTGCCAACGATTCCGGCACGACGAGCCAGGTCTGGAGTTTTTGTACCAAAGATATTTATCGTCTCGGTTATCGTAATGTCCGCACCGACAACAACGGTTGCAGTCGTTCCTGGGACCTCATGGGTGGTTTTCAGATTAGCAAAGCTTGTTACTGTCTTGCCGGCATCTTACTTATTGGACGTATAGTTTATAATAGATCAGCCTGTCCTCGGGATGGTGTACTCAGGATGGACCTGCCTGTCGGAGGGTAAGCAGGGAATGCGGAGGGGTAGTTTTCTTCCCACGTGCCCTGCATCAATTCCCAGGGTAAAGAGGCGCTCCACTTCCAAAACATTCGGGATCAGCTTGGGACGTGCAGTCACGGTTCAACTCCCTCTGCCAGATATCAGTTCCCGGACAGAAAGGATTCCAAATATCTCAGAATCCTTTCGTAATCAGCTTATATCGCACTGCAGTCGGCACAATTTCCGGCAATTTTCCCCATTTTGCCGTCCAATCACCCGCGACCGCATACACCGCATCAACTGCGGTTCCTGCCGGCATCACAATCCCTTCTTCCAAAGGACGGATAACATTGCACAGCCCCGTCGCCCATGCATCCGCCTTCGAGGGGTTTTTGGAGAAGACTACCACCGCATCCGCAATCCCAAACGAGACCGACGGCCCGACCGTTGCAGACGATGTGCAGATGCCTCGGATGCCTGGTACAGGCGGCATCACAAACGCATACTTCCCCGATACCAACGCAGACCCTGCATAGATGCCGACTCGCACCGACCGATCGGACACGAACACGATATCTCCGCCGTTGTCAATGAGCCCAAATGACGCACCTGCATCAATCATGTTCTCCACGCCAGCCCATGCAATCGACGCTGCAACTGCTGCCATTGGTCCAACATTCGCTTCAAATGCCGCAATCGCCATCCTCTGGACGATCAGGGGCGCCCCCCTCTTTGCATGCACAGGCGAGTAGGAAATCCCGAAAAAGGGATCCACCCGAAGATAGGATTCAAGAGCTCTTCGTGCCGCAATCATCCCTGCCTTTGCTGCCGCAATGTGGGCATCAGCATCGGCAAGGATGGTCGTGATAGTCTCGCGGTACTCAAAATGCTCACGGATCATGTCTGCGGCAGCGCCCGTTTCCCGAGGGGCTCTGGTATCTCTTCGGCTGTGACGACACGCACACCTCCATCACGGATGCAATCATTGATTCATCTTATTCCTTGTATATATCTTTTGATATCATATGAGTTATTAATCCTGTGAAGCGAATAACTACTTAAATGTACGTCAGTGAGTTCATCCGGAGACTTGAGGAGATTGCGCCGCCGCATCTCGCGGAAGAGTTTGATTGTGGCAGAATCGGGCTGATTCTGGAAGGGACCTGTGTTGTAGAGACGGTTGCGTGTGCACTGGACGCAACACCCCATGTTGCAAAGATGGCGGCAGAGCTTGGCGTTGATGCGCTGGTCGTCCACCATCCAACTTTCTGGGAGCCGCTGCACGGCATCACCGGTAGAAACGCGGATGTTGCCCGACCGCTTCTTGGGGAGAACATCAATCTGTATGCAATGCATACAAACTTTGATCACGCGGATGGCGGCATTAATGATTGTCTTGCCGGTGAACTTGGTCTGACCGACTGCGTGAAAGGTTCGCTTGAAATTGTCGGCACGATGACCAAATCGTTTGCCGAGATGGCAGGGATTCTTGGATGCGGTCTTCGTGTCTGGGGCGATGTAAAGGAGGTGGCACGATTGGCAGTCGCCGGAGGAGCGGCGTTTGATCGGGAGCTAATCGAGGAGGCAGTTGAACTGGGTGCCGAGGCGTATCTTGCTTCCGAGCTGAAGTACAAAATTGCCCGCGAATCGCCGATTTCCTGCATAGAGGCGACGCATTATGCACTTGAGGCTCCCGGGATGCGGGCATTGGCACGGCGGGAAGGCTGGATATTTATTGAAGATATTCCCAAGACGACGATTGTTCCATGATTCATCCCTGGCAGGTTCTGAAAACAGCAGGATCATTAACGGACATTGTCCGTTTGGCATTTGTTCACGCTTACGGCAGACGTGGCAGAGATGCGATTGATGCAGTCTGCAACCGCAGCGTGAAGAAGTACCGTGATTATTTTGTGGTGGTGGGAAACTCGGGTGAGTACTATGTGGAAGGGGACTTCTGCAGCTGCGAGGCGCGGCTGTACGGGAAGGAGTGCTGGCACACACTTGCAGTGCGGATTGCGCAGGAGATAGGGAAGTACGAGACGTATGATCTCTGGTACTACAAGGATGGGGTGGATGAGGAGGAGCCGGAGTACGAGGAGGAAGAGCTGATGTCACCGTATAACCCGCACGGCAAAACAGTGTGACTCCGCCGATTTTTCTATCGGGGTGCAAGCATATCACAGAAACTGCCCTGTGTCAATACTCATTTTTTCCACGCAGCGGGACGCATATCTGACGGCTCTGTGGGACCTGGACGAAGTCCCACGCCCATGGGCGTGAGACCCGAATGGCAAGTGTTATCGGAGTTTAATCCCTCCAGTCAAGTTGTGTGTCCCACGTTTTGGTGTTATGTCAGTGTTCGGTTTTCCATAACGAGCTATCATCGTGATCATACTTTTTCGAAATTATCAGTTTGAATGGGAACAGATCTTCAAATCTGAAACATAACTGCCAATATCAATAGAGGACTACGAGACATATATATTTCCACTAAAACAGATAAGCCCAATTTTTAATCCGATATACGTGTGGGACAAACCACGCAGCGCTGCGACGAGGTCGAGTCACAGCCGCCCAATGTTAAGGTACCCTCTGAATATCTCGCAAAAAACCTCTCTATATTATAAATATATATCTAGATTTTATAGATTTTTTAACGGAAAAACACATCAGGACTTCCGAGTCACTGTAAGGGGCTCGCGCTTCCCGCTACCTAAAGGCAGCGGTTTGCCAGCGCTATCCCCTATCCCCACGGTGTTCAGTCATACAACACGGCCTACTAAAGTTGCACGCCTTTGATAGAGGTGTACCACGCATTGCAGGGCAGAAAATTCCCTACGTCAGGCAACAACGGGACAAACATCTTGCCAGATGCGTTGCCATGCAACGAATAAACAAACGGATCTATTTGTTTTAGGGTAATTTATATATTTTTTGTTGTTCTCTATTGATATAGACAGTTATATTTCAGATTTGAAGAACTGTTCCCATTCAAACGGATAATTCCGTTCTCTTTTTCGGGGGAGGATAACTTCTTCAAACCGCTTGAGTTCACGGAGAACGGTTTCATTGTTGAGTTTTTCTGGCATGAATTGTCTATTTGCTGGAGGAGGATATAGATGTGGGGATTGAGGCTGATTTTTTGCCCGATGTAGACAATTGTCTCTGGCCGAAAGGCTTTGGTTTTTTGCGGGTAACCACTGGTGTGATCTGAATAGCAGGCCGAATCTGTCGTCTTGAAAAAAGATATCTCTCATTCACACTGATATAGTAAGATTGCCTATGGGATTTCTTGACCGGATCAGAAAAAACGGTATCGAAAGCGGTGCGGACACCGCCGAATCCGCCAGAAAATACAGCGAGGCCCTCGCCTATATGCGCTGTAACCGGTACAACGACGCACTCTGGTGTCTTGACGCGGCGATTGCCGCGGATACCGCCAATGTGCCTGCATGGAATGACAAGGGTCACCTCCTTGCACAGTACGGTAAACGTGAGGAGGCAGTTTCCTGCTACGACAAAGTAATCGAATTGCGGCCGGATACCGCTGTCTATTACCACAACAAAGGAGATGTTCTGGCAGCATTCGGCGAGATGGACGCTGCTGGCCGGTGTTTTGCAGAGGCACTGAAACACGAGCCGGACAACGTTGTCTATCTGACAAGCCACGCACGGGTACTCGCAGAGCAGAAAATGTACAAAGAAGCAGATGAGATCATGACCCGTATTTGCAAAATGGAACCGCTGACGCCGGAACACTGGTTTAATCGAGCATCAATGCTCTATGGCGCGGGAAAGCTGGAGGAGGCGGTTGCCTGCTATGCTACAGTTTTCGAGATAGCGCCTGATCACGCAGTGAGCTACTTTAATTGCGGCAACGCTCTTTGTGAGCTGGAAAGATATGAGGAGGCTGTTGGCTGTTATGACCGTGCCCTTGCGTACGCCCGCACTATGACCGGGGCGATGAACAACAAGGGCCTTGCTTTAAGCTGTATGGGAAAACATTTTGAGGCATATGACTGCTTCCGCCGCGTGCTGATCGCACTTCCGCACTCTCCCGGTATCTGGTACAACAAAGGCTATGAACTTCTACAGATTGGAAAGATCCGTGATGCCGCTGCAGCATTCGAAACGGCCCTCTCTCATTGCACAAAAAAGGATACGGAACTTGCTGAACGGATCAAAGCAGCAAAAAAGATGGCCGAACTACATGGGCAGTGAGATGTCCAAATAAATTATGAAATTATCCGTTTGAATGGGTACCATTCTTCAAATATGAAATGTAATCATCTAATTCCTATATATATATATTTCCACTAAAACAGATAAAAATTCAAAACAGACATACCAGGGGCCCACGCGGCGTAAAAGGGGATGTCATCCTGGAGTGCAGTTTGCTTTGGTATCATCTGCCCCCAATCAACATGCCGATGTTATTCTTTGCGCGCGTTCCCTGCGGATTTATTACATGGATTAATCGGTTTTTGCGATCTGCTGCATGCGTTCAATGCCGTGGATCTCCCGGATGACCTCTGCAACCTCGTGAGGAACACACGCTTCCCATGCTTCGCCCGCAACCATGCGGGCCCGAACTGCCGTTCCGGACAGCATCTCTCTCCGATATAGGGAGGGGGAAGTAACGGGAATGCCTGCTTCGCGGAACAGCTGGATCACCAGCGAATTTGCGGTGTAGACGGCATGAAAGGGTGGGGCCATGGATGTAACGTGGGCAACCCAGAGGGCGTTCCGCCTGACGTCTTCTAAGGGGATGATGTAGATTGGAATCTCGGTATTTTTGAGTGCCCTGCTGATCATGAGGACGCGCTCTCCTGCGGTGAATGGGTGGCGGGGTTCGTGGCTGATATCAGCACTGCCAATACCGATGATGAGTTCATCAATTTCCCCGGCGATTGCATCGATGACAGATTTGTGGCCGTTATGATAGGGCTGGAACCTCCCTACGTAAAACCCGCGTTTCATGAATTTCTTCCGATGAGGGCGACTGTCCTGGCGGCAACGATGCCGGCGGTGAATCCTGCATCGATGTTGACAACGGTAACTGCAGCACAGGACTGCAGCATGGCGGCGAGAGCTGCTTCACCCTGGCCCATGTAACCGTAGCCGGTACTGACGGGGACACCAATAACCGGTTTGTTTACAAGACCCGCGACAACGGACGGCAGCGTTCCTTCCCGTCCGGCGCAGACGACGTAGATGTCAGCGGTCTTGAGCCGTTCGAGTGCCGGAAACAGCCGGTGGATACCGGCAACACCGACATCATAGGCAGTAAGCACCGCAGCACCCATTTCCTCGGCAATAATCCTGGCTTCCTCAGCAACGCGGATATCGGAAGTTCCGGCAGTGACTATGGCGACCGTTCCTCCCGACGGCTCTGGCATGGTACCGTCCGAAAGGATAAGAATATGGCCTATCTCGCGGTAGTCGGCGATTATACCCTGTGGCAAAGTGGCAAGGATAGCCTGCACCTGTTCGGGAAGGATTCTGCTTGCAATTGCTCGGCCTGTTGCACAGGCGTAGCTGTGCATAATTTTTACAAGGGAGTCGATGTCCTTTCCTTCGGCAAGGATGACCTCGGGGATGCCACAGCGATCGGTTCTGCCGATATCGAGGTTTGCGATGGTGCCCACCGGAAGACTGCCGATGAGCTGCTCTGCTGCTGCGGGGTCGAGAGCACCATCCCGTACCTGTTGGAGGATTTCATAGAGGACACGGTTATCAGGCATAGCTGTACGTATTGGTAGGTTGGCGGGGGATATTAGAATAATGGAGTCTGGGTATTGGCCGTGTTCGTTTAGAGGATCTGCTAGATACCCATCCACATATCCTGGTTAGCTGAATGACGACAACAGTCACCGCTTTCCGGCGCATGGTGGGCGGCGGAGGTAGAGCGGAAGCTTTTCTGCAAGGAGGGTAATTGCGTCTTCCGGAGTGTCGATGCCGAAGATGCGGTCGTCGGTGATCTCTATATAGCGGGGGTTGTCGTCAAGCTTTTTGTCGGCAAGGACCGCACTCCAGTCAGTAAACGTATCGGCATCTCCCGCCAGCAGTGGAACGCGGTAGGCGAGGATGAGCCGCCGCATAATCCATGCGTACGACAGCTCCGACAGAGTTCCGGATCCGCCACCGACGGCGATCACCGCATCACTGTTGGCAATGATGAAGTTGCGGGCATGATCAAGACCGGTTGCGATGGGGATGTCGATGTAGGGGTTCGCCGCATCTGGATTACACCCAGGCAGAACACCGATGACGTCACCTTCACGATATGCGGGTGATGTGTGTGCCCCGCGGGCAGCCGCTTCCATCACGCCTCCCAGCCCGCCGCAGATTATTCGGTACCCTCTTGACACCAGAGTGCTTCCGAGGGCTTCGGCAAACTCCTCCTTCGCTGAGCCATGGGCTACAGCCCCGTCTCCGATCACCGCAATAACCTGCCTTCGTGTCATGCAGGTAGATTAGATGGCAAACGGGATGGAAGTATCGCAGCCGCATGTGCTTTGTGACTGCTTGGGGATAAGCTGCACGCCTTTGATTAGAGGTGTTCCATGCATTGCATGGCTGCGGGTTCCGCTGCCATGTACCTATAATGCTAGTACGGATAGAGCCAAAGTTCCTATAATTTTCCTCAGGCTATGCATCGGGCGGCGGTCGTCAGAATTGCCGCCAGTCTGCGATATCCATTGGCCTCCTTCATACCGCATTTCCGGCTGCAGAAAAATCGCATCCGCGGCTGACCTGCCACACAACAAAACACACTTTCCCAAAAAACACCCCCCCAGAAAACCCCCTCCCGCAAAAAGCACCGATCCATAAATGTATTAATGAAATAGATGCCTATAACTAACCAGATACAAAAACCCTGTCGCACTCTGCGAAAAGGCAGATTTTTGGGGACAGGGTAGAGAAGAGCATGATCCCTGAATTAGCATATATCACCATTGCAGCGGCCATCACCCTCACCCTCTTTGTCGTACTTGACATCATCTGGAAGCTCCCAAAAGAGGGGGGAGTATCCGGCGCCGATGTCATCAGCCGCGAGATAGCCGCGGCAGGCGGTGACCGACATGGCGGCTGGATGATGGGAAACATCGTCACCTCGCCCGACGCATCCGCAGGCACACTCCTTGCCGCTTGCGGCTACTACATTGGCGATCACGTCTGCAGCATCGGCATCCTTGGAGGAGCTGCCGCAGCCGTTCTTGTCTTCACCGGCGCCCGCATTTGCGCTGACAAGGGGTATGTAGGCACCAGCGGGACGTTTGCGGCGACAGCCGTCATCTGGGCCCTTGCTACCTTCGCAAACTTCCCGCCTGCCTCCTTCATCGCAGGCATGGTGATTGCCATCCTCATCGTGCAGGGAAGCTCGCACATCCTTGCAAGCAGAGCCATCGGGAATCTCTGGAGGAAGGTCCAATGATCGAGAATGTGCCAGATTGGGCTGTACTCATCAGTGCAGTTACCGCCGTTTATGCGGCTCTTCGGGCAGTTTTTGAGAGAAACACACTTCGGAAGCTGCCGTACGTCAACGTCATGAACTTTGCCGTCGCAGGAGTCATCGTCCTCTTTCTCCCGCACCCGCTGACCCTTGCCGTTGCTGGCGCCTACTTCATCGGTTCTACTCTTGAAACGAATGCTATTGCTTCTTCAATTTCGAAACTCGAAGGTGACCGATAGTGATCGAACTCGAACTTTTTGCCTTCCTTTCTGCACTCCTTGCTCTCATCGGCGGCATCGCCACTCTTTTTGCTAAAAACGCCTTTGACAAACTGATTACCCTTGCTATCCTTGCTGCTGGCGCCGTCATCTGCATGGTCAGTCGCGACTGCCTTGACGTTGCTATCGTTGTCGCACTGATGATGCCGATTGGTACCATCTTCATTCTTCTGCTGTGCCGTAAAAAACCGGAGGGACTTCAATGATCGGCATTGAGTTTGTCACCGGCTGCGTACTGCTCCTCGCAGGTGTCGCCGCAACCGCATACTCGCGTGCCCCGTCCTATCTCACGCGGCTCATCAACATGGAGGTCGCCGGGTTCGGTCTCGTCTTCATCATGCTCGCCTTTGACGAAATGCTCTCCCTTGTCACCTTCATTGCCGTCAACATCGTAACAACCCTCATTTTCGTCCGGCTTATCGAAAAGAAGGAGGCAATATGAACTGCATCCAGAAAATTTCCCTCTACCTCGCCGATACCAGCAACCTGCCCAAAATCTATGCGGCCGTTATCTGTCTGATTGCTGCCATCGGCATCTGTACCGTCCCTTTCCTCACCTACCACGGGGACCAGCTTTATCCAAAACCCGCCGAACAGAACATGAGCCCCCTCACCCCCTATGACCGTGGCGGTGTTCCCTTTATCGAGCCGGCACACATTGCTGCCCAGTATCCGGAAAACTCTCCGGCTCTCGGCTACGTCACTGCATACCTGACGCCGGCAAGCTGGTTTTTGGCAAACACCACCTGCTACCTTGGCACGACCATCGTCGGCCACCCGGGCGGCATTCTCGATGAGATTCTCTACTACACGCGGGGTCTTGATACCATTGTCGAGGCAAGCATCTTTTTTGTGGCCTTTGCGATCGCCTCGTTCCTATACCGGAGGGCAAAACAATGATAGAATATCCGCTTGAGACCGCCCTTCCCTCGCAAACCTTTGGTTTCGTCTCCTTTTCTCAGGTGTCCCTCTACCAGATTGGCATCACTATCGCCTTCGTTGCCATCGCCATCGCATTCTCTGCAATCGTACGGGAAAAAGACGACATTCACAAAATGCTTCTCATTGATCTTATTGAGATCACCGGCCTTGTCGTCATCGTACTCATAGCCACTGATCTTGCCGAAGCCCTCATTTTACCGGGCCTTGTCGTTGGCATTGCCGAGATCATGGTGATCTCTGAACTGTGGCTCGCCAAAGAAGAGCTCCAGCAGAAACATTCTGTGAGAAAACTCGACATTGAGGTCATGCAGACCGCACCACCGATCATCGGCCTCATGCTCGCCGTCTACGGCATATTCCTTACCGGATTTTCTGGCGGTCTGATTGCAGCCTTGGGTCTCATGATCTTCTTCCTCGGAAAAAACATGGACGAACGGTTTGCCGCAGTCGAAAACGCCGCCGGGTACGCATGGGCTCTTTGGGTTCTTGCATTCCTCATCTTCATGTTCATCCCGTCTCAGTGGTTCCTTGCTGTCATGCTCGCGGCTGTTGGTATCCTGCTGAAAGTCATGGCAAAAATGTCCCTGGTCGGTACCATGCGGGGGCTGAATAATGTTTGAACAGCGCCTGATCCAGCTCCCGTTCGGCGACATCGTCCACTCCCTCTCCGGTTATACGGTAGTCCTGTTTGCGTTTGCCGTGATGTTTGTCGTGCTTGCCATCATCAGCCTGCCGGAAAAGCCGGTCGACATCGTGTTCGGCACGGACGGCTACTATACCAAAGAGATCCCGGTTGATCTGATGAAGTTCCAGCGGTTCATGGCAATCGCCTGTGGAATTGCAACGATTGGTGCAATCACCACCGGGGACGTTTTCAATTTTACCCTGTTTGCAGCCTTCATTGGCATCTTAAACGTTGGCATTGTTGCGGCCGTCAAAAACAAACCCGTACTGGATGCTGCTTTCTCCTATGGCTTAGTCATCATGATGGCAACCGTGCCGCTCTTTGCTGGAGCTGCTATCATTGGTGCGACCTGCGGGACGCTCTCCATCGGGGAATTGATGAAGGCTGGCATTCATGCCCCGATTGTCGCCAAGCTTTTTCTCCTTGTCGGAGTTCTCGGAGAAGGAATGGCGCCGTTTTATATTGGTAAAGCCGAGATCACCAGATCGCCGGGCGCTCCCTACATTCTAATGATCCATGTCAGCTCCCTTCTGCTGTTCCTGCGGGCTGTCGAAATTTTCTTGATGGTGTGAATCATGAAAAAATCTACTGCATTGGCTTTTGGAATCCTGTTTGGAGCTTTTGCCGTCACTGCGGCATTGTTTGTTTCGCACATTCCCGCCCTTATCACGGTCGTTGTCATCTCTGTCCCGGCAGCTATGGCTTCCCTCATCTACTGGTTGTGTGCAGGAACAAAAAAAGGGGACATTCCATTTGTGGGGTACTAAATGATGATAGAATTCCTTGTTCTTCTCATCGCCGCGATATTTGCTGGCCTGCTGCTGCACGGCCTGCATCGCAAAATCATCGCCCGTGTTCAGTGCCGTCCTGGTCCGCCAATCTGGCAGGAAGTTCTGCACACGCTGAAATTCTCCTTCAAACAGACGTGGATTCCCAAAACTGCCAGTCAGGTGTTGTATGTTGCCATCGTCCTTATTGCGATCGGCATATGGGTCGCTGCCCTCTGGGTGGTTGCGACCGGTGCGACTCTGTTAATCCTTTTTGCCCTCTATATGCTCCATAAAATCGTCGAGCATGGAACGGGCCTGTCGTCAGGTTCGCCCTACACGAAATTTGGCGCAATCCGATCCGTCATGTCAGCTGCGGCGGAACTGCCGCTGCTTGCCACGGTTGCAATCGTGTGCCTGTTTACAGAAACCCTTTCCATAGGCGAGATTGCCGCAGGGAATATTGCCGCGTGGGATACAGTTGCAAAGGACATTGCCACAGGAAATATTGTCTCATGGCATATCCTCCAATGGCCGCTTCTCATCATTGCATTTCCAGCAGCCGTCTCGCTCTACCTGCTCATCCTCTCAAAAGCGCATTATGGTCCGTTTTCGGTTATCGAGGCAAAAGAGCTGGTCTCCGGCTACTGGACTGAACACTTCGGCGGCTGGAGGGCGCTTCTCAACATTGCGACGAGTCTCAAGACTGTGGTGCTTCTGTCTGCGTTCGTACTGGTATTTATCGGTGCCGTTCCGTGGTGGCTTGTGATCATCCTGATGATCATTCTCCTGATTTCCGTCTCCTTTGTGTGTGCGGCGACGCCGATGCTGAATCCCTATCAGGTGGTCACCGTGCAGACTGTCTGGACAATCGTTGTGGTTATCTACGGTGCAGTTGTGTGGCTTCTGAAGTTGGGAGGTTTGTTATGAGCTGGATTTCTAAGGGTGTGGTTGCCGCTGCCGCATTCTATATTCTCCTGATGGTGGTCGAGGTCGCCTGTCACCCGCAGGTTTTTGGAGGAGTGGTCGTCGGTGCCGTGCTTTTTGGTGTCGCCGCAGGCGTGTTTCTCTCTCGAAGCGAAACGAAAATCCATACTGTCGAGATGATTCTCATCTGGGTGATGATATTGCTGTTTGTGGTCTATGGGGTGCTATGCTGGTTTGAGGCGATACCATGGATCTGATCTACGAACGAAATTTGCAGCCGTTGAAGCTCGCCGTCCTCAAAGGGACGCGACAGGACTTGGCGGTGATCGCCCTTGCCTCACGGCTCGGCATCAGCCGTCAGCGGATGCGGAATATTCTGATACACCGCTGCGACATGATGTTCCTCGAAAATCTTGGTCCTCGTCTTGAGGCAGCAGATGCCGCAGCTGCGGGTGATGCAGTCGCTGAAGCTCTTTCACTGCCGCATCTGACGACCGCGACTGGGCTCCTGTCCGTAGAGGCTGCGGCAGAATTTTGCCGCTGTGCCAAATCCGGGGTTTTGCTTTCCGATATCATCATAGATATTCTTGAGGTGATAGCATGACGCTCCTGCAGAGAATAAAGAACGCCGTGCGCAAACGCTCCATTCATATCTGCTACGTGAATACCGGTTCCTGCAACGGCTGCGACATCGAGATTCTCGCCTGTCTTTCTCCTCGATACGATATTGAGCAATACGGCATTTATGTCCACAACAACCCCCGCGAGGCGGATGTAATCCTTATCACCGGTGCTATGTCGGCACAGTGGATCGACAAACTGCCAGATCTCTGGGACAGGGTCCCAGGGCCGAAGGCTGCCGTCACCATCGGCAACTGCCCGATTTCTGGCTGCGCTTTCAACCGACCGGGATCGCTGATAGATCCGCCTGTCAGCAAGTACATCCCGGTTGCAGCCGCCATTCCCGGCTGTCCACCGCGCCCGACAGAGATCATCAGCGCCATTCTCAATGTCGCAGATACCCTCTTTGAAAACTATGAAATCAAATCCCGGGGAAAAAAGCCATGAAAAAAGTCGTCGATGTTTCGCTTCCGATAGGTCCAGTACATCCCTGCTTCAAGGAACCAGCCCGCATCAAATGTGAAACATGCGGGGAGAGGGTTATTGCCACCGAAGTGGAGCTTGGCTATGTCAAAAAAGGTATTGAAAAGATTATGGTCGGACGGCCCTGGCAGGAGACCATCTTTCTGGCAGAACGTGTCTGCGGCATATGTTCTGTCGTTCACAACACGGCAATTGTGGGGGCATTGGAGAAGATCAGCAGCATTGCTGTCCCTCCCCGCGCTATGTATCTGCGGATCATTTTGAACGAACTGGACCGCATGCAGAGCCATCTGCTTGCCAACTACTCCTACTGCTACACCATTGAGCATGAAACCCTCGCCATGTACCTCTTAAACCTCCGCGAAACTATCATGGACGCAATCGAGATCATGACCGGTACCCGCATTATGGCAGCCTATGTGGTGCCCGGAGGTGTCCGCGAAGACATCAGCGCTGCAACTGCTGATGCGGTCCGCGCAGCCACCTTCCATATCGAGACCGAACTGCCGCGGTTTGTGAAGATGTTTGAAACCGGCCCGATGATTGCCCTGCGGTCCAAAGGCATTGGCATCCTCTCAGTCGAGGATGCGAAGAAAAGCGGCGTCGTGGGACCCATGGCCCGTGCGAGCGGGATTCCCTGCGACGCCCGCGATCAAGTGCCGCTTTACCAGGAACTCGGCTGGCACATGATCACACGCAGCGAAGGAGACAATTTCGCCCGCATCATGCTCAGGTTCGATGAACTGTTCCAGTCAGCTTCAATCATCAAAAATGCGCTGGCTGCTCTGCCGTCGGGACCGGTGCGGCTTGGTGGCCGTGTAGTTTCGGGCCGATGCAGGAACGTCATCGAAGCGCCGCGAGGCAACCTTACCTATGACATTGCGGTCGATGAAGTAGGTCGGGTGATATCGGTCGCCATTCAGACCCCGTCTATCATGAATGTCGAGGTTGGTTCGCATGCCATGATGAGAAATCTCGCATCAATAGCTGATGTGACCGCAACCTTTATTAGTACTGATCCCTGCATTGCCTGTGCGGAGCGTTGAATCATGGGTGTTGCAGCATATATCCGGGAGTTTGCACGATTCGACTGGCTGAAAAAATTTTTCACTGCAAAGACTGCGCCGCTTGCATCCCCTTTGCATTTCCACGGTTTTCCTGAATTGACCAGTACCGAGTGCACCAACTGTCTCAAATGCAGAATGATCTGCCCTGCTCCAGGGGCAATCGAGATTGTCCAGCGCAGAGACGGTAAATGGGAACCGCAGATTGTCCCAGGACACTGTTTCCGGTGTGGCTACTGTGTGGAGATCTGCCCCGAGGAGGTGCTGACCTCAGGCGACATCCTTGTAAAACGACGTGAACAGAACCTGGCTTTCACACACGAATTCGAGGTGATGGTAGATACGAATTTTTGCATGGGCTGTGGCAACTGCTGCACAGCATGTCCTGTCAACCGCGAAATCGATCCCGGCATGGGAGCAGGGGGCACGTCCACCACAGACACTGTTCTGATGCGGATTGTGGGGGGCAGAAACACCGTGCAGCACAACGATCTCTGCAAAGGCTGCAAGGTCTGTGAGGACACTTGCCCGAACGGGGCGATGCATGTTGTGCGGCGCGTGGAGGCTGTCCAGAAGGAGGGTTGCTGATGCCAGATTATCTCCTGAAAAACGCCTGCGTGATTGATCCGGTAAACAGCATATCACAGGAAAACATGGACATTGCCGTGGTGGACGGCCACATCGCTGAAGAGCCGTCTGCAAACGTGGAGATCATCGACTGTGGCGGCATGCTGGTAATGCCTGGCGGCATTGACTCGCACACCCACATCTGCGGTCTAAAGGTGAACTTCGGCAGGTACATGAGTCCCGAGGATATGCGGGCGGGCCGCGTTCCCCGCGGCCGCGGGATGCGGGCTGTTTCCGGCTACAGCATTCCGACCACCTACGGCAACAGCTACCGTTATGCGCTGATGGGATACACGACGCTGACTGAAGGGGCGATGGCGCCTCTCGAAGCACGGCACACGCACGATGAGTTCCGCCACACGCCGCTGCAGGATGGCCTCATTCTCACACTTTTCGATGGCGACTGGGGTGTCATGCGTGCCGTTGCTGCTGATGATATCAAGCGTGCCGCTGCGCTTATTGCATGGCGGCTGAACGCAGTCAAAGGCTACGGTGTGAAACTGACCAACCCGCTGGGCGCGGAGATGTGGAGCTGGGGCAAGAATGTTGATTGTATCCGAAAATCGATTCCATTCTTCGATGTAAGTCCTGCCGAGTACATTCTGGGGGTGATCGAGGCGAATGAGATGCTCGGTCTCCCGCACTCGGTACACCTGCACTGCAACAACCTGGGAAAACCAGGCAATTACACCTGCACGCTCGGTACCATGGATCTTGTGCCGGATCTCAACGAAAAACGGCAGACCGCATATCTGACGCACGTACAGTTCCACTCTTACGGCGGTTCTGGATGGGATGACTTCAGCTCCAAAGCCGAACCTGTGTCTAGGATGGTGAATCTTCGCCCGCAGATTACGATTGATATGGGTCAGGTGATGTTTGGCCGGACCACAACGATGACCGCTGACGGCCCGATGGAGTTCAACCTCTACAGGCTGCATCAGGATAAGTGGAGCAACCATGATGTGGAGCTGGAGACAGCGTCCGGCATTATTCCGGTGATGTACCGCCGCAAAAATCTCGTGAACAGTGTTATGTGGGCGATAGGTCTTGAGCTTGCGCTGCTGGTAAAGAGTCCGTGGCAGTGCCTGCTCACGACCGACAATCCAAACGGGGCGCCGTTTGTGAAGTATCCAGAGATCATCGGTCTTCTGATGAGCCGCGAGTACCGCGAGAAGGAGTTTGCCACCGTGCATGCGGCAACCGCAAGGCGGGTGGTGCTTCCGGCGTTGGAACGTGAGTTGACGTTTGATGAGATTGCGGTGATGACCCGTGCGGGTCCGGCTAGGGCGCTTGGTCTGCTGGAACGTGGCAAAGGTCATCTGGGCATTGGTGCGGAGGCCGATATTGCAGTGTATCCCGTGGTGCCGGGCAAGCTCGATCCGGCAAAGCAGTATGCCGAGGTTATCCGCGGGTTCGCACAGACGAAGTACACGTTTAAGGGCGGGGTGATGATTTCCCGAGATGATGAGATTGTGGCAGACAACCAGAATCGCATGTTCTGGTGTAGTCCAAAGGTTCCTAAAGTGTATGATATGGACAATGATCCTGAGTTAATTCGCACGTTCGATCGGTTTTACTCGGTTCGTAAAGAGAACTACCCGGTCGATGAAAAGTACTACCTCACCCGCAGTATGAGGATTGAGACGGAGACAAAATTATGAGACGAATTACACTGATTGTACGCGAGTCTGATTCGCCGCACCTGCCGATTGAGGCTGAGGTGATTACGCCAGAAATTCTCTGCAGGACGGCGCGGGTGACCGTCCATGTCGGCAACCAGAAAATGAAGCTTTCCGATGTGTTTGACGTCCATGTGGACGGTGAGGCGGCAGGTCCGGGCGCGACAGAGATTGTGCTTCTCGGTGATGCTTCCCGCGTAAAGCGGATTGGCGAGTATATGACCGACGGGAAGATTATTGTGGACGGCGACATCGGGATGCACTGCGGTGATTTCATGGCCGGCGGCACGATTGAAATCATGGGCAATGCCGGTGACTGGCTTGGTCGCGAGATGCTTGGCGGCAAGATTGTTTGCCATGGAAATGCTGGCCACTACTGCGGGTCTGGCTATCGCGGTGGCAGGAAGGGTGTCCGCGGCGGCGAGATTTTTGTTGAGGGCAGCGTTGGCGACTACTGCGGCGAGTGCCTTTTCGGCGGTGTGGTCCATGTCAAGAGGAATGCCGGTTTGCATGCGGGCGTGAACATGAAAGGGGGAAAGCTGATCATTGATGGAGATGCGGTGATGCCCTGCGGCGATATGTTTGGCGGCGAGTGTACTATCTTCGGTCATGCAGATGATTTCTTGCCGACGTTTGCCGAGACCGGCAAGATTGTGGAAATGGGGCGGGAGCTTACCGTGTTCACGGGCGATCTGGCCAACCGCAACGGCAACGGGACGCTCCGCGTTGGCAGGTATACGAGGATATAATCTTCTCTTTTGATAGTTATTGGCCGAGCTGCGATCTTGGAAGGCTGTGACGTGATCAGAGATATTCTTGTAAGTGCCTCGTTTTAGTTAAGTTTGCGGTGCTTACAAGTTCACTTTTTCTCATAAATCAAAAAAATTGTTTTGGAAAAGTATTTTTTTATCATAAATTATTGAAATTATGTTGCTCCATTGGAGCATATGTATGAATATAGCCATTGTTGCAACAGGATCGATACGTCAGGACGCCTTTCCAACGGCTCAATATATTTTCCTTGTATAATTGGAATAACGTGTCTTTCATTATGATCCTTGTTATTTCTTACCATTACAATTCTTTTCTGACTTACTGGTTTTAGTTATGATATATATGTGTTTCGTAAATCTCTATTGATGTTGACTGTTATATTTAATATTTGAAGAACCGTTCCCACTCAAGCTGATAATTTTGTATCTATTTTTATACTTCAGTTTCATTTGTTCCATTTCGTCTGCCGTAAACGTCAGGCTGAACGCATCCCATCTATATCTGTGCTCCTGTGGGTATGTTACCAAGCAACCCGCGATATACCACAAACGGTACTGATATATTGCCAAAATCTGTCATCGGCAGACGAAAGATATATCCCGTCTGACTTTGTTCAGCCCAACCGATTTTTTTATAATCTATTTTATATGATCCCGTCTTATTCTGTGCAGTAATGGAGGTTATATATAAGGTATTCATTCTCCAATGAGCTATTTTGCGATTGCATAGCAACGGCTCCTGAACCTGTACCTACGTCGGCGAACGTGCATGGTTTGTGCCACATGCACGTAGGCAAACGCGCAGGACACAAGCACTTCCAATCACGACTCTTGATCTCATAGTACTTCCTTGTCCCAACTTTGAACTGTCTTTTTTAGATTTACAACGTGATTATTTTTTTCAGGAGGGTGTGGTGAAGTTGCATGGTAGCGGGACACGTATCTCGCCAGAATTGCGAGCATTCCGTTGCCATGCAACTTAGTATCCTGCTTCTCGTGGCAATCGGGTATGAGCTGTTTTACCTTCTCAGCCTTCCAACTCTTCAAAAAATGTACTCCTGCCCTGCCGCTTTCTCCCTATAGGCTGCAACTTTCCGAAGAAGTTTACCGCGTGCAGTAGGTCACAAGCTTGCGGATCAGGTTATCCACCTGGACAACCGCAAGGCCTATGTATGCATCCGGATTCAACAGACCCGTTAGTTCCTCTGCCGACACATACTTCACCACATCCTGTTTTGCCGCGAGAATCTCCGCAAGCGGCCTATGGGCTGTAAGTGCCTCCATACTGCTTTTGCGGACGATTTCGTGGGCATCCTGCCGCAGCATTCCTCGTCGGGTTAGTTCAATCATTACCGACTCCGCAAGATTGATTCCGTGCAGCATCAGAAGGTTCCGGCGTACAATC
This sequence comes from Candidatus Methanorbis basalitermitum, assembly GCA_031287415.1. GTDB lineage: Archaea > Halobacteriota > Methanomicrobia > Methanomicrobiales > Methanocorpusculaceae > Methanocorpusculum > Methanocorpusculum basalitermitum. The sequence goes on from JAITSY010000007.1 coordinate 24,896, forward strand.
TCCTCCTTAATCATCAGATTCTCCAGCACATTCGTCATCAGCCTCAGACAGTGATCGCAGAGAATCGTTGCCTCCGAAAATGTAATCCGCTCGCAGGAAGAGTTCGTCAGATCTCGTTCGTCCCACAGCGTGTTGTTGAGAAGTGCTGGCTCCACCATCGCCCGCACGATCCGGGCAAGGCCGCCTATCTGTTCGCTCTTGATTGGATTTCTCTTGTGCGGCATCGTGGACGATCCAACCTGGTTCTTGCCAAACGCCTCCTCCACCTCTCCTATCTCCGTCCGCTGCAGACTGCGGATTTCAATACCAATCTTATCCAGCGTTGTCGCAATGTTTGCCAGCATAAAGATGTACTCCGCATACCGATCGCGGGCAATCACCTGGCAGGAAACATCAACCGCTCCTATCTCCAGATACTTCATCATCGCCGTCTGCACCTTAATACCATGCGGACCCATTGCAGCCATCGTACCGACCGCCCCGGTCATCTGCCCCACAACTGCACGCGGCCCGATTTCTCGCAGACGATCAATGTGGCGGGCAGTCTCCGACGCCCAGATCGCAAACCGCAGACCGTACGTCGTCGGTACACCCTGCTGACCATGAGTTCGGGAGGCACAGACCAGGCTCTTCGTAGCTGCGGCCCGGTCCAGAAGAATCTCCGTCAGAGTCACCAGTTTTTTCTCCAGAGTATCAAATGCATCCTTCAGCTGAAGGCCGGTCGCTGTATCTAGAATATCACTCGACGTCGCCCCGTAGTGAATCCACCTGCCCGCATCGCCGCAGACCTCCGAAACTGCCCGGATCATCGCCATCGTATCATGATTGATCTCTGCTTCAATCTCCTTTGCCCGCGCAAGTGAGGCAGAAAGAGCATTCTGTTCAATGATCTTGGCATCCTCCGCCGGAATCATGCCGACCTCTGCCTCGGCGCAGGCAAGTGCAATCTCTGCATGGATAAGACAGGTAAAACGATGCTCCTCGCTCCAGATGCTCCGCATCTCCGGAGTACCATACCGGTAATCGATTGGATGGATTGTCATAACTCGCAGGAACATTGGTGCTGAACAAATATGAAACGTCCCCTCGGTTCCGCGGCAAACTCTCTCACCCCCATATGAGGAGAAGATGGCCGCCCTTGCCCCAGCAAGCTGGCATCTTGCCAACTTCAAGTGCAGGATGGATGCCCAGGGCTGGTGGATTTTTTGCTGGCCGATTTTTGCGTTTATCGCTTCGAAGAGAACTAAAAATCGACGCTGCATCTGAGAATAGGAATTACTTATCGGACTTATCTGTTTTAGTGGTGATATATAATTATTTCGTAGTTCTCTATTGATATAGATTGTTATATTTCAGATTTGAAGAACTGTTCCCATTCAAACTGATAATTCCATTCCTATTTTAGATGGCGTAGGCTGTCTTTGAAGAAGGTATATCTATGTCTGAACCAACAACATTATCAACACGCCACATTTATTACATGGATGACGCAACGAGCGTTCAACTTAGTATTGATTTAGAACCAAACTTGGATGAATCCGATGATCGGATAATATATGAAGATATAATCCTTAGAAGCGAAATAAGTCTCACGAAATTTGGCAAGGAGATGCAGCTTTGTCAACTATCGCTTGAGGCGAGTCACGACCTTGGAGATCCTCGATCAAATCTTAAGTTATTCTATCTCAAAGCTGGTTTGGAATTCAATAATACAGATGGTTTTTCAAAGTTTTTAAAGTATAGCTATGAACATTTTTATCCTCAATTGGGTATAAAAACAGATAAATTCATAATTGTATCTCTGAGTGGTAGTCTTAAGATATCCCCCTCAAGTATAGGTGAATGTGCCTGGAAAATCGAATCGGAATTATCCGTTTGAATGGGAACTGTTTTTCAAATCTGAAATATAATAATCTATATCTATAGAAAACGAAGAGTCCTTTATATATTATCATTTAAAACAGACAAGTCCGTATTTTTTACCTGCCTCATAGGCGTTCCGTTTGTTGTGTGCGCGGCATATCCATGTGAGCACGTCCCCATGGCATGCAAATTGTTCTTCAGCATCATCATCCCGATGTTCACAGATAAATGTAGCTATACGCACACGCGAAGTGCGTGCTCAAGCACTGCTTCGCCGTGCGCCATCCTTGCTTTGCAATATGTTACTATTGTAATATATCCCCTCCCTTTTTTCAAAACAATTTCTATCTTTTATTTATGCAAAATACTTCGTTATCTTCCAATATGTTCCTGTGTTGCATCAAAATTTCCGGAAATACGTCTCATGTTCCTTCCACCCTGGATTCATCGTAAACCTTCCCGGCGCATATTCAACCGCATACCGGATGGCCCAATTCACAAATTCCTTTGCCTTCCCAACCGCCTCGCGAACAGGGCAACCGAGAGCAATATGTGCTGCAATGGCTGCCGCAAAACAGCAGCCCGATCCGTGAATGTCAGCAAATGGATACACCGTTCCCTCAAGAAGCATGATACCGTCCCGGTCAAGAAACACGTCCGTTGCCTTCCGAAAGTCAGCATGCCCGCCTTTGATGACCACCGCTTTTGCTCCGCAGTCAAAGAACCAGCCGGCCGCCTCCTCCATTGATGCGGCGTCGGTAATCTCGATACTGGAGAGCATCGCTGCCTCTGGAATATTCGGCGTGACAACCACAGCACGCGGAATAAGTACCCCAATAAGCGCCTCAGCACCGGATTCGTCCGTCAGCCGGTACTCCCGCGTAGCAATAAGGACCGGATCGACCACAAGCGGCGTTCCATCCGGCAGGGCTTCGGCAACTGCTCTGACCGTTGCGGCATTGTTCAGCATACCGGTCTTGTAGCAGCCAATGGGGAAATCCTCTTCGAGTGTCCGTATCTGTTGTTGCACAAACAGCGGATCAACGTCCGCAATGGCCCGGACATAGTTTGCATTTTGCGCGGTGAGGGCTGCGACCACCGTCATGCCCCAGACACCGCAGGCTGTCATGGTTTTCATATCTATCTGCAGTCCTGCGCCGGCCGACGAGTCAGAACCAGCGATTGATGCAGCAAAAGCGATTGTTCTGTGATGATCCATCATTACAGCAGTATTTGTGTCAAAGGCTGATGAGTGCTTGCATGCTGGCAAACCGAGTGTTTTTATAAGCTGCAATCCCGCACATATGGTATGGATGTTGAAGGCTATGTCCGCCGCAGTCTACATAAGAAGATTCCCGACGAGGAGATCTGTCGACTGCTGCAGGAACGTATTCGCGAGATAAAGAACATTGACGCTGCCTACGCGGAGGAGTTTGCCCTGGCTGTTATTGATGAGGTGAAGACAACCGAAGGCCTCTCCGGCGATCTGTTCTGCTATGAGTCTGCAGGTGTGACGATGGGAGAGTTCGGTGTCGGTTCCCGCGGTTACGGTGACCATTATGCCCATCGGAAAGTTGCGGAGATTATTGGCAAGACCTCTGCGGATGTTGGTGTGGATCAGATGGATGATGGTGGGGTGGTTCGGGCACAAGGGACATATGTTGTCTCGACCGTTGATGGCATGCACTCGCGGCTGTCGGAATATCCGTTTCTTGCCGGTTTTCATGCAACGCGGGCGACGTTGCGCGATGTGTATGTAATGGGAGCACGGCCGGTAGGGTTGCTATCAGATGTGCACATAGCTGATGACGGCGATGTGGCAAAACTGTTCGACTATACAGCAGGAGTTACAACAGTTGCAGATGCTTTGCATGTTCCGCTGATTGCAGGATCAACGCTCCGCATCGGTGGTGATATGGTGATCGGTGAACGGATGACCGGCTGTGTTGGTGTTGTGGGCGTTACGGATCATGTGACCGCACGCAAGGCGGCTGCCCCTGGCGATGTGCTGATGATGACGGAAGGTTCTGGTGGTGGAACGATTGCAACGGCGGCAATCTACTCTGGCCATGCGGATATTGTTGATGAGACGATCAATCTGCACTTCCTCAAAGCCTGTGATGCGTTGATTAAATCGCCGGTGTTTTCCCATATTCACGCGATGACGGACGTGACGAACGGCGGCCTTCGCGGCGATGTGTCTGAGATGGCGGAGACGGCGAAGTGTACGGTTGTGGTTGATGATGCTCTGCTTCGCGTTCTGGTTGCACCGAGGATCCTCTCGCTTCTCGACAGATTTGGCATTGATTATCTTGGCGTGAGTTTAGACGCTCTGCTAGTGGTGGTGCCGCCTGAGCATGCGGACGAGATCATTGCCGTGGTCGCAAAAACAGGTGTCCGGATGGAGAAGATCGGTTTTATCCGTGAGGGGCCGGGCGTATCACGTCTCGTGCGGAACGGTATTGAGGGCGAGTTCCAACCGAAGTTCCGTGAAGCGCCCTACACATCGCTAAAGAAGGTGGTTGACCGATTGGGCCGCGACTTTGAAGAGATGAAGGCAGGTATTGACCTGTCCGCTGCGGCAGCCCTGGCAAAAAAAGATAGGATTCTGGCAAAGCTGGAATATGAGAAACAAATAATTTGAGCACAATTTTGAAATTTTTTCGATTGTGTCGGTTACACGACCAGGGTGGTGAGAAGTGAGATGGTGATGAACAAAACCTGTCGGGAGACGTCACGCAGCATCGTTTATGCTTTTTATTGTTTTCAGCAATTTTATCATTGGAAGGATAACTGGTGAAGCTGCAGCCCAGACGTGGGTCCCTGCATTCGTTGCAGTGCTCATTGCAATTGGGCCAGGCGGGATAATCATAGATCGAATTTTTATATAACCGGAAACACAGGGCTGCAAATCTCAGAAAGAGCCTTGTGGAGATCCCCAGAAACATGACAACACGGATGATAGTCTCGTAGTACAGATTCAAACTCTGCGTATTGAACAGATCGACAATGAATGAAATGATCGTATTCATTCTTGCGGCGAAATTGTGCAGAACCTTATCTTCCCCTGCTACAAAAACTATGACTGCAGCAAACGTCAGCAGAGCCATGATACCGAGAATTTCGGCGATCCAAGACTGGTTGGCCGAGGTGAGCTGGTATGGCTTTTCTGAAAACTGGTTTTTCCAATAGGTGAAGTAAAAAAATATCAGGGCTCCGATCACTAGAGTGAATACTATAATGAAGATACCGCGATGGAGATGCACGAATGGGTTGCCTACCATATCCTGGGGAATAAATGTTGACAGAATAGTCGAAACACTAACGAGCGCCATAAGCCAGAGTCTCAGCTGGTTTCTCTTTCTGATTTCGTTTTCAAACCGCTTTATGGCAAAAAATTTACCTGGGGGAGAATGTGGTGTCAAGTGTTTTCCGTTTGGATGTGTGTTTACCTGCGATTCCGGATATCCGCGTGTCGCATTCCCTGTGGGCAGAGAGCTGGTAGGTGTATGGGGAAAATGCCGCGAAAAGAACCACGCAAAGGAGGGTTCTGCCTCAAAGATGTTCGAAATTGGAAAATAGCCTGGTGATGGCAACGAGGATCTGAAATCTGCCTAATACACCTATACGTACCAGTTTCATGTCTGCACGATCTCCTGCTGAACACAGCATAATCCATTTGCGGAGGCATATAAACATATACAGTAAAAATGGTATTTTTGAAGACACCGGAGTAGTTCCACAATGCAAGCGTCGTCTGGCGTGTTGTTCCAAGGGACAAATCTGGAAGTGCCAGTTTCATCACCACACCGCAGCTGCGGAGATGCGCCGTATCACGGACGCTTTGTGCTTTGCGTGACTGGGTCATTGCCTCAGCGCTTACGGCACCTATGCCAGGGATGTGGAGCAGTTCTGCCCTACTCGTGGTGTCGGGGTTGAGATGGGAGATATTTTGTGCGAGGAGGATTTTGGGATCAGTGTTTTGGAGCATGCCCTCCTCATCGAATGCAGGGACCAGCTCCACGCGGTTGTAGCCATAAAGCCGGAGAAGTGCATCCATCTGGTACCATCAGTTCGTCCTCAAGATCGGTGTGTTTTCATGTTTTTCCAAAGGGGTGTTTTTGATTGCATAAAATACGGAATAGTAGACCCTTGCAGGATGATACTTTTCGTACGAGGTCGCAACCGTGTGATAGATGTCTGCATCCGTCTCGCCCGCGGCTCCAACTACAAACCGTGTGGTAGATGTCTGCATCCGTCTCGTCCGCGGCTCCAACTACAAACTGGGTGGAGTGGTGGCCAGGCATCAACTCGGCCAACCAGTGATGACGGGTCAGCAGATCCGAACGGTAGTTTTTCACCGTGGCAAGTTCCGCAAGATGGGCTGTACTTGGCGCTTCCAGATTGATGCTTAAGCGTGTTGCATATTTTGCGAGTTCTGCAATGTCGGTCCGGGCGGCTCCCGGGAGAACCTTCAGATGAAGATAGCCCAGGTGTCCGTCTGAGCGAATCAGCCGGGCGGTCTCGGTCAATTTTTCCATGCCGAGAGCCACGTCACCGCGGGGAATTCCGGTACTGAGCAGAAGGCCGCCGACTTTCCCCTCGTGATGCAGAGAGAGAAAATCGCGGGAAAGCTCTTTGGGTGTGAAACTGATGCCGTTCTGTTTCCCGCAGACACCGCAATAGGCACAGTCGAAGGAGCAGGTAGCTTCGAGCAAAACCCGCATGCTTTTGCAATCTCTGCCCGAGTCTTCTTTGCGGTCGATCTGATCATAGAACGGAGAGCCTGTTGCCCGTTCGATCTTCTGCATCAGCTCCGACATTACAGTATGAATGTTGTCGGCCTGGAATTTAAACTCAGGACCGCGTGATGTGAAAGTGCCCTTTGGGGGGGGGGGGAAAACCAGGGACATCAGCTGGCTATGCGGCCGCTTGGGAGTACTGGAAATATATTGCTGATTCACCCAGGGGAGATACAATAGAGGCTTATAAGGAGGCGGTACACAAACTGGATCCCAGATTGAGAGGTCGAGATTCATGGGAGGAATAGCAGACCGCCAAAAATTTCTAAAAAACTGTGTTCGAAGAGTACTGCGGAAATTCCATGGAACAAAAATTAATAGATATGTGAAGTGTTTTGCTGCAACCCCTAAGAGGGGGGAAGTCTGCAACTCCATTGAAGCTGCATGGCAGCGGAACCCGTTGCCCTGCAATGCACGACACACCTCCATCAGAGGCGTGCAGCGATCCCCCTCTCCAGACATCACTGCATGATCCGATACTCGCCATTTTCCTCCATTACGAAAAATCCTTCATGGCACATTTCTTCTAAAATCCCCTCGATGCGATCAGATTCAGCCCCGATCTTTCTTGCAAGATCTTTGGCATTCCCCGTTTCATGGACCAGAAGAGATCGGAGCAGTACCCCGCGAATCTGTCGGTCGGATCCTTCAAACGCTGATTGTTTTGCATACTGGCGGCTTCTGTGGTTCGGATTCGGTACCGAGGATTTGAGAGCAGTCCCCAGATCCATCAAAGCCCAGTACCACTCGCGTGCTTTGGCGGGCAGCAGACAGGATGCAACCAGCGGACGCAGCTCGCGATCATCCACCACTGCAGTGTCTGAGAAGAAGTAATGGATAAAGATCCGCCGAATATTCGTCTCAATAAAAATGACCGGGTGGTTGAATGCAAACGCCGCAATCGAACAGGAGGTAGCAGGCCCGATTCCCGGCAGTAATGCGAGAACCTCTGGGTCTTCCGGCAGTACCCCATCGAATTCGCAGATGATCCGCAGGGCAAGTTTCTGGAGATTGAGGGCGCGTCGGTTATAGCCCATGCCCTGCCATGCGGCAAGTAGCTCCGTATGCGGGGCAGCCGCAAGAGAAGGAAAGTCCGGAAATTTTTCGATGAACGGTGGATACAAAACCGCAACCCGGGGTACCTGGGTCTGCTGCAGCATCACCTCTGAAACGACAATGCGATAGGGATCTGTTGTGTGCCGCCACTCCATATCGTGTCGCCCTTTGGTTTCATAAAACTCCATCACTTCCTCCTGAAAATCACAGATGAGATCTGGCGTCATGCCAGACGCAGCGAAACGCTGGCGGTACTCGGAGATGAAACGGGCACACATTATGTACCATAGTGTGTATCAAAGCTTATAGAAATAATCTGGGGAAAAGTACCTGAAAAATTGCATGACAGCGGAACTCGCTGCCATGCAACGTTGCAAGCGGAATGCTTGTAGTCCTGGCGAAATGTTTGTCCCGTTGCCCTGCAATGCCCTGCACACGTGGTCGGTCCAGGTTGCAAAACTTTCTTTGTGGTTGATGGATCACCTCCAAAATCGGGAATTTTCCAGAATATGTGGTATCTATTTTAATCGGATTCCTCTTGTTACCAGTCCGAATATCTATCATGCAAACGCTTTGCAAATGGATTGGCCTGAAGGAATGAATTACATTTTCGGAAATCCGCCATATACTGGTGGCAGGAAGAAAAACGAAAGACAAAAAGAGGAAATGTCACGTCTTGGTGTAAAAAGTATCGGTCTTGCAGACTATATTGCTGCTTGGTTTATTATTGCATCAACATATATGACAAATAGTAAGCATACGAAAACGGCTTTCGTTACCACTAACTCAATTAATCAAGGGGAACAGGTGAGTATTGTATGGAAGCCGTTATTCGATGCAGGGATTCACATAAATTTTGCTATACCCTCTTTCCACTGGTCAAACGAGGCAAAAAATAAGGCAGCCGTTACGGTGAGTATTGTGGGGTTCTCATTATTTGAAACGCAACCCAACATTAATGCTTATCTTAAGGAAGCCCCTGACTTATGGATAAGAACTATCAGCAAATCCCTATGCAATGTGCCAAAAATGAGTGTTGGGAACCGCCCCAAAGATTGGGAAAATTACATCTTTACGGAAAATGAAGAAAATGCTTTTTTAGAATGTATGTCAGATGAAGAAAAAGCCAAAGTAAAAAAATACCTACATCCGCTTATGAGCGGTGAAGATTTGCTACAAGGTAAACATCGGTCTGTTTTTTATCTTGCAGAGTGTCCGGATGATAAACTTGCCAGTATGCCGCAATGCAGGAAACGAGTTGATGCCGTTTCTATCGCCAGACATAAATGTAAAAATATAAGTATGCGAAGATTAGAAAATTTGCCCAAAGAATTTGAAGTTACC
>JAITSY010000016.1 GCA_031287415.1 Candidatus Methanorbis basalitermitum
TTTTAATGAAGTACTCTATAGCAGATAGTTCCGATGGGAACAACTCCTCAAATTCTTTGTATAACATTCTCCATTAATATTGGACGTGAGATAATATAATACTTCGTTTGTAAAGGTATCATTCTGAATAATTATATGTTACCACTAAAACAAAGAGGTCCCATGAAAATTATGCAGGCTATTTCTCGCCAATAGAGTGCAGAGTAATCTCATAGATCAGCGTTTTGCCGGCAAGCGGACAGTTAATCGCAAGACCAACATTGCCACTTTCCTCATCAACCGCCAGAACCTCACCGAGTACCTGGCCGAGGAAGAAGTCGTACATCATAAACTGCAAACCAGGCGTAATGGTCTCATTGGTATATTCCAGGACAAGCGCCCGAGGGACAACAGATGCGGTGGTATTGTAGTACTCGCCGTAAGCCTGCTCCGGAGGCAGAATCACCCGCCTCGTCTCACCCAATTTCATTCCACAAACTGCCTCATCAAATCCCTTTAGAACCTGGCCGGATCCTACAACAAATGTCAGCGGATCTTTACCGACGTTCGTATCCCGCACTGCCCCGTCTTCCAGCGTCAGCGTATAGAACACACTAATGGTATCATTGACCTTGGCCGTCTGCGGCTCCATTTCAACACAACCTGCAGCAAACGCCATCAGCACAAGAATAACAAGGACTAGCAAGAATCCTGAGATTTTTCGGTTTACCCAGTTCATTGTACAAAATATAAGACTCACATTCGTATAAAAGGGTTTTGTCTGATTCAGTTGTCCGTTTTCTGTACCTAGTTTGCCAGATCCAGCAGAACTCCCTGGGGCTTGCCTCACAATACCATCGCCGCCACCGCGCCCCGACAATCCCACGATCGCCAAACGTCGCAACCCCACATTTTTTGCGGGATCAAGTGCTGCATCAGCCGCCACCCGCTCAGAGCGTATGCATACCCAAAGCCGTACCAGCTCCGGCGCAACCAAAATCCACGGGGCAATAGCAACACCCCAATCCGGAGAGACACTCTCCTCCTCAACAAATAGGCAGATTTTTGCGGCAAGTCCCTCCACCGCCGCGGGAACAACCACAAGTTCCAGAAAACTGCAGGAGTTTCCGGCGGTTTTTTGCAATATCCTGTGAAAGCACAGCCACCTGATGCCGGATGCCTATCACCTCGCTACCTTCCAGGAGACACTTCATCAGCGCCCGAGACGGGGCAACCGTTGCAACCCCGCATACGCCCTTCGCCTACCCCATCATTGCGGAGAGCGAGTACGCAGGCCCACCGTACACTGATCGAATCATCTGGATAATGCAGTCTCCCTCTCGGCGGACACCGGCAAGTCAAACAGCCACCTTCCCGAGATTCAGCTCTGGTGTGGAAACATCAAGCCGCGCCCGTTCATGCAGGAACATCCCGTTGCGATTCACCGAAAATGCCGCACCTCCGACATTCCGGTGATGAAACTCACAAAATCAGGCACAACCGCTGCTCAGACACTCGTGAAAAATCTCCACCAGATCGCCATCAACCGTGGTAAAAATGCGATGGCAGGCCGTGGACAGCATCACGCTCTGCAATGCATACCGTGCAGGATTTTTCCTGTGTTTTCCCTCCTCAGTAAAAATGCAGCTCTCGCGCAGCAGCCGATGGACACATCACCCGGGGCTGTTGAGCGGGGGGCCTGCTGCCGCTGCAAGCTTTGCGGTCGTGAAGTTGCCTGCCTCAAACGTTATCTGGCGCATGGCCTACAAAAACAGGCCGTATCTGCCTAAAACTCGACCGGAATAATTCTCATGTGCTGCCATAGCGTTCCTTTATTGCAAACAGGTCTGCAAGGACCGCGTTTGCGGTCTCAACCAATCCAGCCCCTGCCAATAAAGGTAATGGGACCAGCAAACTCCATCTTCGTCGTCACCGCGTTCTGTGTACCCCCAACAACAAGCGGGTGATCCTTGGGTATCACTGGAGGAGAGGCCTCAAGCAGCTTCTTGTCCGGGTGGATCGAAGCTATCAGCCGGATCGCGTTGCCTGTTGTCTCTGCTATGCGGAGTGCATCGACTGTCAGCCCCCCCATCCACCATCCGTATCAAAATATAGTTGCAGGTACAATTCACAATATCAAACAGTATCTTCATGCGATCACCTGCAAGCCCACGACGCAGACCGCTCAGAATCGGAACAGCCCCTGCGACCATCCCCTCTTCGAATAGGAATGCCGCATCATGTTCCTTTGCAAGGAGCGCAAGTTCGCGGTAGGCGATCAAGACGGACCTTGGCTTGAGGTCACCACATGCCGTCCGCAGGCCAATGCCCCCCGAATGTTTGAAAATGTCGGTTCACCCATGCGTGCATTCGTCGGCGTCACCTCTATGAGGATGTCATATTCTGCTTCGCGGACAATCCGCACCGCGGTCCATGCAGGATCCCGCATCTGCCAGTTGAAGCTTTTCTGGCAAACATCTCGTTTCAGGTTAATGGCTGTACCTGCGGGAGCAACTGCACCGCTCTTTGAGTCTGAATGGCGGCAGCAATAATCACAAACCCGTAATCAGGATTTGCAAAAATCTAAGCAACATCTCTGCCAACAGACCCCAGACCGAACGGGGCAACGCTCATCTGCTTCATGCAAGACCTCTGATATCGTCAATGATTAGAAGCAGTTTCTCCTTTGCAATCTCCGTCGGAATTGTAAGTGCCGGCTCCATCTCCGCTTCACCTGCTGCATTTATAGTCAGTTTTGCCGTTGACGGCTGCGTGAGGCTGGGAATTATCATGCGAAATTCCATCACCTCGGCAATATCTGCCCTGTCGATTCTGTTGACGGTATCCATTAAATCAGTGTGCAGGATATGACCGATGAGAATGAATGTCTTGATCCAGGTCAAATGTTCTATTCCAACGCAAACAATCTCAATTCCAGTGGTTTTCGGCGCTACAATCAGCTGATTCAGCCGGTCCTGCAGAAGCGACACAACTGTGTCCACGGGCAGGGTTTCGCTGTTCTGCTCCGCAGTGCGCTAATGCATGATCGAGATAATATTTGCGCCGCTGTCGAAAACCGGTTTGATTGTAGCAAGAAGCTGCCCCTGTTTATCGCTCAGTTCAAGTCAGAGTGATGTCTGCACCATATCGCTTCTATGGATGTTCGCCTTAATATGAGGGATTGTCGTCGGCACTACCAAAGCCAGCCTACCGTGATGGCCCAGTACACCACCATTGCAAACAGACCTCCGGAGAGGGTTGCAAGCAGGTTGGTACCGGAATTGCCGATGACCCCTTTGTTTTCGATCAGTGCGCCGATCAGACTGTCCATGTTGGTACCGAAAAATCCTGCGGCAATACCGATAAGACAGATATACCAGGGGGAGACCGCCAGCACAAAGGCAATCCCACTGATGGCAATGGCACCAAAGAGGCAAGCAAGCTCGCCGATCATCGTCACGCCGCCGTTCGTTCCGGCAGGAACCGGACGAAATGTCGTTATCAGGTACGGCGTTCCGCCGGTGACGCCAATCTCGCTCGCGAGCGTATCGGCGGTGGCGGTTGCAATGCAACCGAGAAAGAGAGCAACGAAGATCTCGTCATGGGTGAGGCCAAACAGAACTGCACCGCAGACACCGAATAGAGCATTTGCAAACGCGTTCTGATAACCACGGCGTCCGTCCTTGCCCTGCTCAACGCCCAGGAACACTTTCTCAGCATACTGGTATTTGGTAAAAAACGATCCAAGAATAAAGAAGCTGACAACAACCAAAAACCAGGAAACACCGGCAACAGTCACAAGAATAATGCCAAACAGCATCGCAGCAAACACACCGCTTGCATCCACGGTCTTTGCCCGATAGGCGAAGTAGGCAAATCCGACACAGATCGCAACCGCAAGGGTAAGCATCGTTTCATCGTACGAGAAATGCAGATCAGAAAACAGCGTGATGGTCAGTGCAACGCCCAAGACACTGATCATCTCCGCATCGTCCCGGTCTGCCAGGATGCTGCGGAGCATCAGCAGCAGGATGACTGCAATGATTCCCACAAGACTGTCGATCGGCCGGCAGTAAAACATGGTTGCGGCAATGCTGAGACCTGCACCAAATGCAAACCCCAGCGTCTCATGTGTGTAGTTCCGCAGGTTGCGTGCGAGATACTCTCCCCAGGCCATCATCATCATGGGACCTAGGAGGGCGATGATCGGAAGAAAGCCTATTCCATACAGAAAAGCAAGCATCGCGACGGAAATGGCAAGATAACGGGATTTGCAAAGAACATAAAGAATAATGGACAGGAAAATAATTCCCGCCCCGAGAAGAGAGGCAGGGATCAGCGGCGCTATCAGTATCAGCAAGGTCACCATGAGCGGCATGGTAAGGGGGCGCTGCCGGGTTTCCATTGAGGGTACGTGTTAGTTTACACCCAGTAATAAGGCTATTCGTCGCATGAGCATCATCGGTATCTAAAGAAGAGGCGAGGGATGGCCAAAGAGATAGTCAGGCTGGAAGAGTTCTCCGAAACGCAAAAAATTATGGAGGTGTCCCCTGCGTGGTAGGATACAGATAGAGAGAACTGCATCTCGCCAAAAAACAGGAATCTGCATTGATCTTGCGTAACTAGAGTAAGTATCGCAGCAGACACAACACACACTTCAGTCAGGTAAAAAGTAGCAAGACAGACTACGCTGCAACGCTGAGTTCCTCAAAAAACACTCTGTTTCATCCGGATGCACCGAGTGCACCCATAGAAAAAGAATGGGAGAACAACCTGTTCGATCGCAACGGCTGCACGCCTCAGATAGAGGTTATACCGACATAGTCGATGGCGTGCACGTGCATTGCAGGGCAACGGATTCTCGATATCAGGCGGCTGCGGGACAAAACATCTCGCCAGATGCGCAGTCGTTCCGCTGCCATGCAACAGATCATACAAGGAACAATCTCTTCACGGCGAAACAGCTAATTTCCCTGCATCGGTTGTTCATTAACAGATGCATACGACACAGCAAATGACGGTGCTGACTGATGCAAAGCTGAGTCTGCTGGCTGACGACCTCGACAATCGTTGCGGGGACGCTAATGCAGAACTTGCGCGGCTGATCCACGGCCTTGATCCCGACGATTCCATGCAGCGCAGACCCACAGGTACGCGTTCAGTGAAATGCCCGATGAGGACGTCTATTTAACTGCTGCTGCTCGAACCCTCATCGCAGCTGCTGTAGAGCATTCAGACGGAAACCGTCGAACTCGCGAATCTGATCATGGGGTTTGGTCGTACCAAAAAACAGTTTTTTGGCGTTTGGAACGGAGATACGTTCATTGTGGCCTTTGTCATTGAGGGAGATGATAATCGTACCGCAACCCACGCCCGCGAGCACTGCTTGATAGCTGCAAAGCCACCCGCGGACATCATCGCAGATGTAGTGATGCTACGTCGCAAAATTGGTAGTCGTGTAGAGGCCAACGCGGCTGCTGTACCTTTCCCACACATTACAGATCGGGACAGAGATGTTGTTCATCAATCTGTCAGGCAAGCGGATGTCCGATTCAGGAGTCCGGTTCATTGGGATATGCCCAGCAGCAATCTTACCACCACAAGTCATCACGCCGGTAGTATAGAGAATGATGGTACTTAGGTACATGAAATTCTGGCAACAGCAGTACCTGAGCAGATGTCGGCCGCAATATTTCCACGGAGAAGCTGCAAACGGAACGCTTGCAGCGGTGCATGGCAGTGGAATATGCTGCCATGCAACTCAAAAAACCAATACTCTGGCAATAAATCACCTTTCCTGCCTCTCCAGCAGCGTACACGCAGCGCACAGCCGATTCCGCGCAGGCTGGCTGCATCGCTCGCAGACGCCCATCACCACGACCTCTCCGATAGCCGGACCAAGCTTTGCGAGCAGCCGCTCCTGCCCAGTCACAATATTGTACATCGTCCCAGGATACTTGTACTCCAGAACCCCAAGCTCCGTCCGCACCTTTGCTCGGAGGGCATACTTCGTATACGGACACTCCGGCAAGGGCACAAGCAGACGATTCACCTTCCCGTACGCCACCGTCGCCCGCTCCGTACAACGGCACAGCGGCTTGATGCGGGGAATGAACAGTTCAGCCGCATTCGTCCGATAATTCTCCGCAACCCGAGTGATGTCTCCCCGCAAATAATTCATCAGCACCGACTGGGCCTCATCATCCATGCAGTGGCCCGTCGCAATTCGGGTTGCATCCATTTCCCGAGCAGCCGTATGCAAGGCTCGCCGCCGCAGCGTCCCGCAGATAGAACACGCCTGTTTCGACGATACAGCAAGAATCTCATCCAGCGGTTTACCGCAGATGTCGGAAAACGAAATAATCCGGTGCTCAATGCCGAGACGCTGCGAAAGAGAGACTGCAGCAGCAATCGTATCCTCACGATAGTTGGCGATACCTTCATCCACCGTAATTGCGACCAGTTCCGCATCCAGCCCCAGTTTTGTCAGAACAGACAGAAGAACGGTACTGTCTTTGCCGCCGGACAAACCCACTGCCACCCGTGCCTTGGGTGGAATCATCCTATAGCGGCGGATCGTGTCTGCGACACAATCCTCATACCATGCCGAAAAGTGGCTGCCGCAGAGAGCCACCTTGTTCACCGGATCCCGCAATACCGCCCGTTCCCCACAGAGATCGCAGACAGCCATTTCCTTATCCGCCGTGTATTATGAGAGATGTTATTTCGAGAACCCGATCGTCTGCGGTCAGCCACTCTCCGCCGCAGGGTACCGAAATCTCCTCAACCGGTTGCACAGGGGCTGTTATTGCTGCACGCCTCTGATAGAGGTGTGCTGTGGTTGCACGTGCAACGCTGCAAGCGTTCCGCTGCCATGCAGCTATCGAACCGTCCGGGAGATACACCAAAATCATGCCAAAACAGTTGGCGTTTTTGGGATAAAGTCCTCACCTCCAAACTGCAGCAGGCCATAGTATGCGGGGAAAAGGATGGGGAAAAGACTCCTACTTGGCAGGAGAAGCCTCCAATGCCCATTCATGAACGCAGTCGTTCCACAGCCATGTAAGTATATCAGGCACTGTCACTCTTAAACAAACGGAGACACCGCTCCTTATACTCATCCTCTGTGATAACGCCCGTGTTCCGCAGAAGCTTCAGCGATTCGAGACACGCATCAACCATTTTTTCCTCAAACAAATCCTGCGGCTCAAACGTAATAGACATCGGGATCTCCATCCTATCTGGCGGAACTGCAGCAGCATTCTGCATCTGCTGCTGAGAGGAGGCACGCTGCAGTGGTATCGAGAGCGACACCTTCACCGGCGGATTACTACGCTCCGCAGAGAGGGGCGCAGCTGCCACATCCTCCTTCAGCTCTTTTGGCGACGAATTCTGGGTCACATACACCTCGGAGTCGTCATCGTCAGCTGGAACAAGCGGCTCACTTACAAGCTTTGCAAACGTGCCGTTGCCCATCGAACGTGAGGAGGGGCGCCTCTCCGGCAGAATCAGCGCATCACCTGCATCATCGTTCGCCCACTGATCATTGATGATGCCCGACCTGCCCTCAAGAATGGCTGCATCATCCATCAAAATGCCCGGATCATAAGCAATTATAGCCTCCGCCACCTCAAGCGCTGTCGTCTCGATCATTCGCTGAACCCGGGAACTCATCACGGCCGACGTACCCTCCTGCCCCCCTGCCGAACCTGACCCGGGAACATCCTCAAACACACCCTCGCCAGACGCCACATGCGGGAAATGAGCAAACAGTCTCTCCGTCGGCTCATAGCAGCCAAGACCCGGCATCTCCTTATCCTCAAACAGATCCTCTGCAAGAATGATTGGAATCGACGAAAGCACCGCGTCACTCTCCCGTAACAGGTACTCATCCGTCAGAAGACTCTGCCGGTGCAGGAACTTCCATTCGCCTCCTATTTTTTCGATCAGCAGATCACGGAGTGTCAGCAGTGCCGCCCGCATCTCTTCGGGTTTATTCCGCACCCCGCTGAAAAGATTCTTTTCACCACCAACACGGGTGAGCGTCAGAACTGTCGAAAGACCTCGGGTGAACTTCACGTGCACCTGCAGCAAATCCGCATAATTGATCTCAAAGAGCCGGTAGACAACGGACGTCTCCGGATACGCCCCGACAATACGCAGACGGGTAATTAAAATCGGCAGATGATAGCTCTCACTGCTACGGGCATACAGAACCTCTAGTACTTCCTCTGTCTTGGGAACATCGGCCAGTATTTCGATCGGGAGATCATATCCGTAGAGAATGTCGTGCCGCACGGTATCTATCCAATATACTGCGGCTATATTTGTGCTGTATCTTAGTTAAAGTTCGTAATTCAACATGCCAACTCATGCATTCTTTTGCTGCAAGCGTTCCGCTTGCAGCGTTGCAGGGCAGCGGATTCCGCTGCCCTAAACTACCTCCAATATTTTCGGAAAAAATGCATCACACACCGCACGATTTCCTGAGATCCACCACGGCTTTCACTTTGGATTCCTGTGCAGAAGGCACCATGTGGCAATCCCGCAAAATATCGCACAGAACAGAACACTTGCGGCAAAAAGCCCAAAGATCGACTTACCGATCAGCGGGATAAACATCAAGGAAAATAGGACAGTGTATGCGGCGAGGTGGGAACAGACGATGATCATTACCCAGCCAAGACCACGTTTCGTCCAGCCGGTCACGGCAAGATAGCTGATCGCACAACCACTTCCCAGAGCAAGCAGACAGAGATGATAACCAAGCTGCGGTAGGGATGACGCGAGAAACACCTCCCCGGTCCCAATGATCGAAACAACTGCCCCAACAATCACGGGAACGGCAATCCTCCGGCCGACGGCAAATGTCCGGGTAAAATAGACAAATGCAAGGGCAATAACCGGCGCGCCAAGCGTGTATTTGAGTACCTCAACCCAAGTGAGAAAGTATGCGAGAAGAACGGTCAGCGGATCCATGAACAACCACGTTGTTAGTAGCGGGAGAATAATAGCATTTCGAGGACATGTATGAAAACACAGAATGTTACGGGGATGTGCTGGATCATTCTGCAAACGCTAAAAACTACAGAGAGGGTTCCGTGCGTTTCCTTTTTTCCTCTGCAGGAAATCTCAGTACATCCCGTGATAAGCAGCACGTTTCTGATAAAGGTTACACCGATACATCTGCGCAAGCAGCAAACAAGATTCGGTCTTGCTTCGGCGGCGTGCATGTTTCCAAGCAAAAGCTAGCGTAAGGAGGGACTGGTATCTCCCTGCTTTCGCAGGCACCCGTGTTTTTATCTCTCCTGCGCTACCATTGAGTACAGCTATCTATGAGTAACGAATACAGAAGCGACTGCCATGTGCTCGTTATCGGCTCGGGTGGTGCAGGAATCCGTGCCGCGGTTGAGGCCTCAGCATTCGGCGGAACGATCATCGTGTCAAAAACCATCAGCGGCAAAGGGGGCTGTACGGTTATGGCCGAGGGAGGATACAACGCCGTCCTGAGATCCGCAGATTCCATCACTGCACACTACGAAGACACGATGAAAGGCGGAGCGTTTCTCAATGATCCCAGTCTCGTTGAGGTTCTTACCCGCGAAGCCCCGGGCCGCATCCTGGATCTGTTTGCATGGGGGGCGGTGTTCGATCTCACATGCGAAAATGAGATAGCCCAACGACCATTCGGCGGTCAGCAGTTTCCCCGCACCTGCTACGCCGGAGATCATACCGGCCATGAGCTGGTGATGACGCTCCTTGAAAGGCTCCGAGGATCTCCGGTCGATATCCGCGATGAGCTGACGGTCATCGAGCTGTTGAAAGAAGGAAATGAGATTTTCGGCGCCATCACCTGTGATCGCGAGGGTGAACTCGGAGTCATCACCGCCGACGCCGTGGTACTCGCAACCGGCGGTGCCGGTCAGGTGTTTGATACGACAACCAACTCCGCCGCAGGAACCGGCGACGGATACGCCCTCGGCTACCGGGCGGGAGCTGAGCTGATAGATATGGAGCAGGTGCAGTTCCACCCGACCGGAGCGGTGTATCCCTACAGCACACGGGGTCGCCTCATCACCGAAGCCGTCCGCGGAGAAGGGGGTGTTCTCCGAAATGCAAACGGGGAACGATTCATGGAAAAATACGATCCTGCCCGCATGGAGCTTTCGACCCGCGACGTTGTTGCCCGGGCTATTGTCACCGAGGTTCTCGAAGGCCGCGGTACGGATCATGGAGGCGTGTGGCTGGATGTGACCCATCTCTCCCAGGAACTGATCGAAACCCACCTGCCGGTGATGCTTGAACAGTTTCTCCAGTTCGGCGTTGACATCCGGATACAGCCAATGGAAGTCGCACCAACCGCCCACCACTTCATGGGGGGTCTCCGGATCACGCCCGAAGCCCACACGACGCTGCCGCATCTTTATGCTTGCGGCGAGGTGACCGGCGGCGTGCACGGCGGCAACCGTATCGGCGGCAATGCTCTTGCCGACACCCAGGTGTTCGGACGACAGGCCGGAATTTCCGCAGGGAAGATGGAGCGTACCGCAAAACGAAATGGCGCTGCTGATCAAATTTTTGCAGCCGAGGAAAAAATCGCAAAATTTTACGAGGGTACAGCGGCACCTGCCAAGGTCCGGAAAGCAATGAAGGCAGTCATGTGGAATAACGTCGGGATTTTCCGCAACAAACTCGATCTGCTGACCGCCGAACGGGAGATTGCGAAGCTTCAGGCGATGCCGCTCGCAATTTCCTCACCGAGGGAGATAGCGGATGCCGTCGTCACCGAAAACATGCTGCTCGTTGCTTCACTGGTGATCGATGGGGCACTGCTCCGCCGCGAGTCCCGTGGTGCCCACACGCGAATCGACATCAAAACACCGTGGACTAGCGAGATCTCGCCGTTTGGCCACACTTTTTTCTCGACGGGACGCGCGGGTATTGAGATTCGGGGGGAGCGGTTATGAAGGTCCGCGTCTCGCGGCTTGATCCGGCGGCTGACACATTCCCTCATACAGAGGAGTACGAAGTCTGGGTCGATGAGGAAGCGATAGTCCTGAATGTCCTTGACGCAGTCCACGATACTATCGATCCGACGCTCGGCTACCGGTATTGCTGTCGCGCCGGGCAGTGCGGTTCGTGTGCGGTCCGCGTCAACGGCGAGCCGGTCCTGGCATGTATGGAAGAAATTCATGACGGTGATCTCATCGAGCCACTGGAGCTGCCGCGCATCCGAGATCTCATCGCCGATATAGCGCCGATGATGGCACAGGTCGCCTGGCTGAATCCTGGAACCGCTGCTGCAGAATGCGGCTGCAATGCCGGTGTGACGTACGAGACCCTCGGAGAGATCAAGCCGCTCCGCGATTGCATCGAGTGTTACAGCTGTATCTCCTCGTGTCCCGCATTTGCAGCATCGGAGTATGCGGGACCGACAAACATGCGGCAGGAACAACGGCTGAATCTCGATCCCCGCGATATGGGAGACCGGATCGATGAGGCTATCTGCAAAGGATTGTTTGCCTGCACGACGTGCCACAAATGTGTTGAGGTCTGCCCGAAAGGAATTGAGATTCCCAAAAAAGCGGTGGAAAAGCTCCGTGCCGCGGCAGCCAAACGCGGCCTGTCTCTTCCTGTTCACCGGGCACTTGCAAAGCTTATTGAGGAGACCGGCCGTTCGATCGAACAAACGGAGACGCCATTCCTTGAACGGGTACCGGAGGTTGTCGAGCCTGAGGGAGATATCAGGGCAACGGTCAGTTTCTTCGCAGGCTGCATGTTCAACGGCAGAGTAATCCAGCCGGCGCTGGATGCGATTGAGGTGCTCCGCAAAAACGGTATTCGAGTGATTATTCCCAAAGATCAGGTCTGCTGCGGTTCGCCGCTCATCAGAACCGGTCTCTTGGAATTTGTGCCGGAGCTGCAGAAGCGAAACATCGACGCCTTCCTGAGGGCAGGTGCTGACACGGTTCTTACGATGTGTGCCGGCTGCGGAGCGACGCTGAAGAATGATTACAGTACACCGTTCCATGTCGCAGATATCACCGAGTTTCTTGCGGCGATTGGGTTCATTCCACCGAAAAAAGTTACCGGGGTATATACATACCATGATCCCTGCCACCTGCTCCGTGGTCAGGGTATCTGCAAGCAGCCGCGGGAGCTGCTGCAGTCCGTTGCCGAAACGTTTGTGGACATGCCTGCCCGCTGCTGTGGGGCGGGAGGCGGCGTCAAGTCAGGGAGGCCGGAGGAAGCTGCCACCATTGGAGCCGTCCGTGCAGAGATGGTGAAGAAGACAGGAGCCGACTGCATCGTGACTATCTGCCCGTTTTGCGAGTTCCATCTGCATCAGGTAACCGGGCTGCCGGTCAAAAACATTGCAACCCTGATGCTTGAAGGATACCAAAAATAATCTGAAATAGTCTGTATTAATAGGATAAAATATTATTTCCATTAACAAATTACTTGCAGACGTGCGCACAGCAAAGCCGTGCTGCGTTGCCAAGTGTCTTCCCACTACACTCTTCTTGAAAAGACTCAAGACGCCCCTATAGATAAGACAGGTGTACTTTGATATCCAAGAATTAGCCATGAAAAATTATATTGGGCAATGATGCTTGCGGTCATCGCCGCAGCACTTTGTGCCATGCCTAGCGATGTGAACGAGAGGTGTGACGGTAACAAGCTTCGATGGTCTGAAAACCGCACTTGAGGCTCCAGGAATGGCCATCGTCGTTGTCGATGCGAATATCCCGATGACCAGGACGATAAAAATCATCGGTACGAATAATCCTTACCGTTGTCTCTGTCAACCAGAAGCCTATGCGAAATCCGCCGTTTACGGGTACATTTTTTGGTATTCCCACCGACACGACATTGACATCACAGGATAGCAAAACGAACAAACATACTCTTAACGGGAATAATGGTCGTGAGTCGGCATCCATTGTTCAAATTCAACGCGGCGATACATTCACTATGTTCGGTGCGAGATATCCAGCAACATCGCAGATTGGGGTGGCGGCTGGGTGCATGTTTCAGGCGGCACGTTTACGAAATCCGACGGTAGCGTGTTCGGAAATACCCCTGATGATGTGTCGTTTCCAAGTAAACTTGGCAAATACAAGCAAGTTCTGGTATAACGAAGCAAGCCAACAAAGCGTGGAGCGCGTTCTCACGGCCGGAACGAGCGTGCGATTTCGGGCAAACGTACACACTGTTGTAGGAGTGTCTCAAACACTCTCTTGTTTTTCCGGTTAGTGAGCAGAGAACAGAGATCGTTGGTGTAGTTCTAACGGAGTTTCATGGAAATATGATGAGATATGCCATATAACCCGCGCTTTATGAATGCCCACACGGATTCAACCACGTTGGTATGCGTCTCCCGTTGCGATCGGAATACAGCCCTAACGAGTGGTTAATCGTCAAATGGAAAAACTCAGCCATATGATGAATCAGTACGTTATAACCGGTGAATTCGTCCGTTATTACCGTTGTCTTTGACTTGAAGACAGTTATGACGCGCTCAAGAAGTTGTTTGTCGGTGAGCATCTTGTTTTGCCCGTCACACTATGCAAATCAGCAGATGATCCTTTTCGTGGCTTGCCTCCTATATACGTCTCATCAACCTCTACAATAGCAGCGAACTGTATCTTATTCTCTTCATTTCCCATTACCTTACAGATCAATTGCAACATCCTCCACGAGGTCTCATATCCTCCGCCAATCTACCGTTGTAGCTGGAGAGTGGAAATGCCCTTTCTTATCTGTTATCATCTGATTTACCGCATAAAACCACGTTCTGATGTCTTTATGCAATCTTTACCATGAATGTACCGCGAAAAACGCTAAAACTGTTTTTACAATCTTTGCACGCAGACTATTTGAGGTTGTTAGGATATAGCTAGATAAAAACCTTCGATCCGCAATGAGGACAAACCAAACTGTCGAGATACCAAATTTTGATAAAATAACCGATTGCAGATTCATCATCTGAGAATATATCTTCAAATTTAGTGTATAATATCTTACATTAATATTGGACATGTGAAATTAGATATCATCTCATGTAACAAGATAATTCCGAAAGAAAATGGTGAGATTATGTTTTTTCGCATCAGGAACCCTGACGCAAACAGTCCGGCTATCAGCCAGAAGAGCGACACCGAAGTCTGCTGACGAGGGTCAGTGATCTTCCGCCAACTGAGGACGCCTGCGTGAACCGGTTCTCAAACTCTTCCCCTGCACCGTCAAACAGCTACGCAGTGAAGCTACCATTTACCGGTCTTTCACTACACGCCGCCAATTGGGCCGGCGTAACCTCTATCAGAGGTGTGCAGCAAACGCTCACGATCAAGAGGAAAAACATTCATTTTGATCCTCGCTAATCCATGATTCTTAATTATGTCAGAGTCTAACATACATACTGATGTACGCAAAACGCATGGATGATTTACCTCCCTATTTATTTACCCCGATAGACGCCATCAAAGCACAGAAACATGCAGAGGGCGTTGACATCATTGACCTTGAGGAGACCTATGAGAACCTGGTGACAGCAGCAATCCATCCATCTTGGCATAGGAAGTAAGATGCACTACGCACTCGTCTCTGATCTGCTGACCAAAGAAGAGTTTGACGAGCGGGTAGAAAAGAAGTGTGATGAACTGGGGGGCGCAGTCGACGATATCTGCGCCGCTATGCTTGTCGTGGAAGAAATGGGACGCAGCCATATTAAAATCGGCGAGATCAAAAATACTTCCACCGTCCTTGTCTGTTTTTTTGGAAAAATTTTGGAGATAATCCAGCCGCACGAATTTACCCGTGACGACGGGGAGGGAACAGAACCAGGCCTTGTTGCATCCATTGTTCTCGGAGATCCGACTGGCACGGTGAAGATGACACTGTGGGATGCAAAAGCCACAGCGGTTGCCGAACTCGAGGTCGGCTCCGTCATCGAGGTGATCGCAAAACCCCGTCTGGGATACCAGTGCGAGGTCACATGTGCAGCACTCAGGCCCACGCAGGTAACGATCGTCGAGACAAAAAAACCACCGAGGTCCGAGACAATGAAGGTGCCGTTTACCGTAAAGGTGCTCTATATAGGTAAAATCCGCAAGATCACCCGCCACGACGGATCGCCTGCGGAGCTGCAGGATATCATCGTCGGCAATCCATCGGGAACGACGCGGATCATTACGTGGGAACCAAAACTCTTCGCCAATCTGAATGAAGGCGTCTCGGTGAGTTTTGCGGGGCTTACTAGAAAAGAGGAGGGGGACTCGGTCGAACATGTCGCCGATGAAAACGGGGTGATAACCCCGCATCCAGAGAATATCACGGCGCTGACGGTGGATGCTGGTGCGGTAGCCGAAGGCCGGACTTCCATTGTCACCGGTGTTGTCCGTTCCATCTCGCCGATCAGAACATTCACCACACGCCGAGGAACAGAATCACGCGTGCGCAACATCAAACTCGATAGCGAGATCGGAGATGGCTGTGTAAGTGTCGCCTGTTGGAATGGGGCGGCCGACGTAGCCATTCTTGCTGGTGACCGAGTTGAGGTGATCAATGCACCGGTGCGGCTGAACAAGTACGGGGACGTGGAGCTGTCAGTTGGCCGCGGTGCAGTTCTCCGCGAACGAAATCAGGGGGGAACCTACACCGAAATGGTGGGGATCGCAGTCCCCCGAAAAGAGGGCATGACCATCGAAGACGGAGTACTCTCTCTCCTCCTGATTGCTGATACGCTGCCTGCCCCGGCATTCCACATACGAGTGGCAGGCATCAGAAAAAATGCCCGCCTCTATGCAGAACACATTGAAATGCTTCCGGAGTCAGCAGCCGGTATTCGGGAACGGCTGTCACGGCTATGATCCATAGTTACATAGCAACGGAACCCGCTACCCGGCAATTGCACGTGCACGCCGTCGACGACGCGAGGTCAAAACTTGCGTGCTACTTGCGCAAATGTGTCGGCGTCACCTCTATCAGAGACGTGCAGCTTTTCAAATCAGATAGTTTGCTTGATTCCGCTTTTGCGTAAGCAGCAAATGCTTCGCGGAACGCAGACGGGAAGTTGAAGGCACAGCAGCCGGATAAAACAGCCTTTGTCTGGCAGATGGCGATAGACGAAATGGCACATTCGGGGATAACGCCCTTTGACATTGCTTTTGCACACTTGCGGGCTCTTTCCGATCTTTTTTCAAGAGATGACGGCGGGTGTAACAGTGGCTGCAAAATTCCACAGTAAAAAAGAAAAACGGAATGATACCTTTACAAACGAAGAATTATATTCTATCACGTCCAATATTAATGGAGAATGTTATACAAAGAATTTGAGGAGTTGTTCCCATCGGAACTATCTGCTATAGAGT
>JAITSY010000011.1 GCA_031287415.1 Candidatus Methanorbis basalitermitum
TATTTATAAACATGTCCAACTATGCCTAGATATTCCAAGCGGCCTTTTCCCTTCACCATCCCAACCAAAAGCTTGAGTGCATTTATCAACGCTAGCATGAGTGCTACATGTCTCACACATCTTATCCTGTTAACTTTGATCATCCTAATATATATATATTTCTTCATTCTCTATTGATATATGTGGTTATATTTCAGATTCGAAGAATTGTTCCCATTCAAACGGATAATTCCGACTTAAATTGTATTTTCTCTATCTAAAATAAGATAGTTTATATTGATCCTCTGCTGATTACTATCCATGACTATTGTGGAGGATGCAAAACACGGTCTTGTTACGGAAGAGATGAAGGCTGTTGCAGCAGCTGAAGGTGTAACTGAAGATTTCATCCGCCGAGGCATTGCAGGCGGGCATATTGTGATTCCGATGAGCCCGTACCGCAAGGTGAAGCTCTGTGGCATTGGTTCGGGCCTTCGCACGAAGGTAAATGCATCGATTGGGACTTCTTCCGATATTGTGCGTGTCGAGGAGGAGATCGAGAAAGCTCGACTGGCGGAGCGTGCAGGTGCCGATTCGCTGATGGAGCTTTCGACTGGCGGCGATTTTTTTGATATTCGTAGGAGAGTGATTGAGGCAACGACGCTGTCTGTCGGATCGGTTCCTCTGTATCAGGCGTTTATCGAGGCGGCACGCACTAAGGGTGGTGTTGTCTTCATGGACGAGGACGATCTGTTTAAGATAACTGAGGAACAGGCAAGACTTGGTACAAATTTTATGGCCATTCACACAGGTATCAATTATGAGACGGTGAAACGGTTGAAGCATCAGGGCCGTCATGGTGGACTGGTGTCTCGCGGCGGTGCGTTTATGACTGCGTGGATGTTGCACAATGAGCAGGAAAACCCGCTCTACCGTCGGTTTGATTATCTTGTGGAGATGTTGAAGGAGCACGAGGTGACGCTTTCATTTGGTAACGGTATGCGGGCGGGTGCCTGCCATGATGCGACGGATCGTGCGGCAATTCAGGAACTGCTGATCAATGCGGAACTGGCGGATCAGGCACATGCAGCCGGAGTGCAGTGCATTATGGAGGGTCCTGGTCACATTCCACTGGATGAGATTGCCGCAAACGTTCAGCTGGAGAAGCGTGTGACGAACAACAAACCGTTCTATATGCTCGGACCGCTGGTAACTGATATTGCACCGGGTTACGATGATCGGGTGGCAGCTATCGGTGCATCGATTTCTTCTGCAGCAGGTGCGGATTTTATTTGCTACGTGACGCCCGCGGAACATTTGGCTCTTCCGACATTGGAGGAGGTATATGAGGGAGTTATCAGTTCCCGGATTGCTGCCCATGTCGGCGATATGGTGAAGCTACCAAAGACCCGCGAGGCGGATCTGGAGATGGGTCATGCACGTCGAGATCTTGACTGGGAACGTCAGTATGCGGTGGCTCTGAATGCGGAGAAGGCCCGGGGTATCCGGAGCGCACGGATGCCTGCCGATACGGATGCATGTACTATGTGCGGCGATTTCTGTGCAATTAAGATTGTGCAGAAAAATTTCCACTTCTAATATTTCTTGTGGGGATCCGGGTGCGGATATACCAGTACACGGTAGGCTTTGTCCCGCTGCGTTTCCTTTTCTTTATCTGATTATTTTCCGCTCCATGGTTCTGGCCTTTTGTAAATTCCCTTGGGGATACCTTAGCTCGTGTCTATCTAGTACTATTTTCCCTATTATGGATGCTTGAGCATCATCATACATGAGTTTGCAGGACTACTGAATTGTCTGTGAAAATGAACCAGAATACAGCAGAGTTGAAGAAGAGATCATTGGTTGGTATGATTTGTACTTCGTCTGTTGGCAATGGATGGTTTGAGAAAACCGCATTCCACGCCTCATAAAACAGGCGCATCCTTTTTTGGGACACTTCTGAAAATCCGCGAAGTCCTGGGAACTCACGCTGCAGGGTATCGGAAATATTCTTTATTGCTCCCTATTCCCAATAACCGCCACATGAATTCTCCGAAACATATTTACCCATGCCGTAATACACCGGCATTTACGAGCGTCGCCTCCCTGATAGCGGAAGCGAACTATAGCGTCTTTAATGGCTTTTGCCGCCCCTTTGAACACCAAATCGTTGCTCATCCATCAATATTTCCTATCTGGCTTTCGTGCGTGTCCACTACTGCCACAATCGCCGCCGATATTTCTTTTATCAGCTCCAGCAATGCTGTGAGGGCGCCGTCATCTCCGCTTCGCCGGTTTTTAGCCACGTGATGTCATGGTTGGTCTTTGAGGTGTGCCCCCTGCCATTAATTAGATATAGACTTATCGGTTTTAGTTGTAATATATCAATGTTTCGTCGTTCTCTATTGATATAGGCTGTTCTATTTCAGATTTGAAGAACTGTTCCCATTCAAACTGATAATTTCGAATAGATATTATATTCTTCAGAAACACATTATACTATCGTGAAGTTGGCTATTCTTGGAGGAGGATTAACCGGTGTCACCCTCGCCCGTCTCCTTGTAGAACGTGGCAATGATGTAACTGTTCTTGAAAAGGAACAAAAAATCGGTGGACTCTGTACATCTGAAATGCGCAACGGGTTCACCTTTGACTGCGGCGGATCACACATAATCTTCTCCCGCGACACTGAGGTTCTCGGGTTCATGCAGAACGTTCTTGCGGAGAA
Organism: Candidatus Methanorbis basalitermitum; assembly: GCA_031287415.1. GTDB lineage: Archaea > Halobacteriota > Methanomicrobia > Methanomicrobiales > Methanocorpusculaceae > Methanocorpusculum > Methanocorpusculum basalitermitum. The sequence goes on from JAITSY010000011.1 coordinate 2,708, forward strand.
CCGGGACATCCGTCACCGAAATACCAAAATCTATTATAAGCAGAGGTACATCAAATACCCCTTTGAAAACGGCCTTGCAGATCTGCCAAAAGACGATCTTTTCTTCTGCCTTAGTGAATACATCAACAATCTCATAGCCGTTGAAAGGGGAGAGGTTTCCGAGCCGGAAAATTTCCGCGATTGGATCTATGCAACCTTCGGCAAAGGAATCGCCGAGTGCTATCTTGTCCCCTACAATGAAAAGATCTGGAACTACCCTGCCGAAAAGATGTCCAAACACTGGATGGATGGCAGAGTCCCCCAGCCGCCTGTTGAAGATATCCTCAAATCCGCAATCGGCATCGGAACCGAAGGATACACCCATCAGGCGGTCTTTTCATATCCGATCGACGGCGGCATTGAAGCGCTCGTCCGGGCAATTGCCGCACCTGTCAGCGACAGCATCATTACCGGTTTTGCTATCGCATCCATCCGAGAAACAGCGGCAAGATGGAAGATCAGCGACGGCAAACGGACCATTACCGCAGATCGCCTCATCTCCACCATCCCCCTGCAGACACTTCTCCCCCTGCTTACCGATGTGCCGGTGCAGGTCCGCGCAGCCTGCGGTGCACTCCGCTACAACTCCATCGCCTGCGTTAGTATCGGGTTCAAAGGAACGGTTCCTGACATCTCTTGGATGTATGTCCCCGAGTCGGAGTGGGGCATGTTCAACCGACTCTCCTTCCCTTCCAACTTCTCGCACCACGTTGCCCCGGACGGCTGCGCCGCTGTCCTTGCCGAGATCACCTACAACGAGGGCGACACCGTTTCCAGAATGACCGATGACGAACTTGTAGCCCACACCGTCGGCGGTCTTGTCCGCATGGGCATTCTCCCGAATGCCGCAGAAGTCGTTCACGCCGCAGTTGACCGGTTCAAATTTGCCTACGTTGTCTACGACCTTGCCTACATGAAAAATATCAGGATCGTCCGCGAGTACCTCCAAGAAACCGCTGGCATCGATCTTGTCGGCCGGTTTTCCCAGTTTGAGTATCTGAACATGGACGGATGCATCCGCAGCGCTCTGGATTTCGTGATGCGGCAATGAAGGCCAACGTCTTTGTGGAAAATTACTCGATTTTCAAGCACGTCATTTGCTCGTTCGCTGTCATGATACATGCGGATTTGTATGAGGAACTTTTGGCATGATTTCGGTTATAATCCCAACATTTAATGAAGAGGCAGGCGTGGAGGCGTGCCTCAAAAGCCTCTGTGATCAGACGATTCTGCGGGATCAGTATGAGATCATTGTGGTGGACGGCAACTCGAAGGATAGGACCCGTGCGATTGCAGAAAAGTATGCGGACAAGGTGTTCATCCAGACGAGCAGGAAAGTGGGCGGTGCCCGCAATGACGGGGCGATGGCTGCGAAGTACGATCTGCTTGCAACGACGGATGCGGACTGTTTCCTTCCCCGTGACTGGCTGGAAAAAGTGATTGCGGATTTTGCCAGGTATCCCGACGCATCGACTATCTATGGGATTGTGTATCCTCTGGAGCCAGGCGTGAAGCACAAACTGTCCTTGCTTGGCTACAATATCGTGTCGCGACTCGGTTATCTAACGGGGACGATTTATATGACGCTCGGATGTAATACGGCGTTCCGGCGAGATCTGTTTCTGGATGCCGGGATGTATACGACTGTGGATGCGGGCGACGATTTTGAGATTGCCCGCCGGATGAAGAAGTACGGCAGGGTCAAGCTGGATACAAATCTGAGGGTCGGGTTTTCGATGCGGCGGTATATTGAGTTTGGGGCGATGAAGTCGATCTATCAGTGGCTGTATATTGTGATGCATGGGGGAACGTCGGGGAAGTACCAGTACACCGGGAAGGAGTACAGGAAGAAGGAGTGATCAGTTGTTGCAGTTTATGCACCATTTCTGGAGATACGTTAATATCATCCGCTTTCCGATGCCTTATCAGAGTAGTATGAGTCTGAAAACCACCGCAGAGATTAATCGGCCTCGGAAAAAGCTGATTGCAAACTAGCCGAAAAGTCTGGCGCTCCCCGAACAGGTCGCAGCAATCATCTGTCGGGGTACGGCAAAAATGATGCTCTCAAGATCGGCAAACCGGTTGTGGGCATTTTGATGAAACACACCTACGAGACATCCATCGGGGCGCTCACTGCAGTTGACGGTATGTGTCTGGTGAAGGCGGCCTGCCAGATCCTTGTCGCCCTTGAGCTTGCCAGCAGGTTCTCGTCGCCGGACAGAAAGACAACGGTTATCCGATGTGCGGAGGATATTCTTCCGTTTGTCAGCCATTACCGCGCTATGATCAGCGGGAAAATGTGATCGCAGCAACGCTTTCCGGGGCGCATGAGATTCTCAATATCCTGCTCGTGACCCCGGGTCCTGTCAACCAAAACCAAATTTATCCCCGTGAGGTGTTTGCCGAGGCCGTTATCGATAGTGTCACAGCGGTAATTTTTATTTTCAATCATCCTTTGGGCAATCTCTCTCCAAGTACCAGTGATATTCTCATAACGCAAAAAATGTGAGATGCAGGGGAAAATCTTCGGGATAAAACTGTGGGATCATCTCATCATCGAGCCGTGCAGTGGCAACAGAAACATCCTTGGGGAGACTGGAACTCCCCCCCGCGAAAACCAAGAACTTATGTGATTCCGTCTCCCATAGATATTGATATAATATGCCCAGCACGATCATTGTCGGCGGTTTTTTTGGGGACGAGGGAAAAGGAAAGATCGTCGCCCACATTGCTCAGCAGGATAAAGCAACACTTATTGCACGCGGCGGTGTCGGACCGAATGCCGGCCACACCGTGGAAGTGGGAGAAAAAAAGTACGGCGTGCGGATGGTGCCCTCCGGTTTTGTCTCCTGGGGTGCAAAACTCATGATTGGAAGCGGCGTTCTGGTGGACCCGCGGGTGTTCATTCATGAACTTGAGGTGCTGCAGTGCGGAGACCGCACGTTTGTGGACGGTCGCTGCGGCATCATTGAAGAGGAGCATATCTATAAGGACAAGCACGACAATCATCTTTCCAAGAAGATCGGTTCCACGGGTTCTGGCTGCGGGCCGGCAAATGCTGACCGCGTGATGCGGACATCCCGCCAGGCAAAGAACGTCTCCGAGCTCGCCCCTTATATTACTGATGTTGCCCAGAGTGTCAACGATGCAATCGACGCAGGCGATCCTGTGATCATCGAAGGAACCCAGGGGTTTGGCATCTCGCTCTACTATGGAAATTATCCGTTTGTAACAAGCAAAGACACATCCGCTTCCCAGATGGCAGCAGACGTGGGTGTCGGCCCGACCAAGATCGATGATGTCATCGTGGTTTTCAAGGCGTTCCCGACACGGGTGGGCGAAGGGCCGTTCCCAAATGAGCTTACCCATGATCAGTCCCTTGCAATGGGTATTCGGGAGTTTGGGACGGTCACACACCGCGAACGAAGAATCGGTACTTGGGATGGCAGGATGGCACGCTACTCGGCAATGATCAACGGTTGTACGGCAATCGCCATCACTGGCGTTGACCATATCGACAAGGATGTCTTTGGTGTCAAGGAGTACGGCAGACTCACGCCGAAGGTTAGGGAGTTTCTCTGTCAGATTGAGTCCGATACCGGCTGCCCGGTCGGCCTCATTTCAACGGGCCCTGAACAGTCGCAGATCATCGACATCAGATCCGAGCTGTAAACCATGCGGCGCTGGATCCTCGATATCATCTGTTGCCCAATCTGCAAGGGAAAGCTTATGCTTACGGAGATAGAGAGTAATGAGGCAGATATTGCCGAAGGGTTGTTGACCTGCGCCGCTTGCAAAGCGGTGTATCCGATCTTTTCCGGCATTGCTAATCTTCTCCCACCGGACCGGGAACTGAGCTGAGGTATATATTATGGCCATCGTTGAAATTCAGCTGAATCGTCTTGGGATTAACTCGCTGGAGTTGTCCACCGATGCGGTTGATGTCAGCGCCGGAACGGCGCTGCACATCCGGTTTGTGAACTACGGACCCCCGACGCATGCAACACTCCGTTGCGAGGCTTCTGCCTACACCGATTTCACCTACGAAAATCTCTATATTGAGGGCGAGGCCGAACTGGAGATCAAGATATGGGAGGGGGTTGGATCGGGTAGCTTCGACATGCAGATCATCACCGGCTATGGCATGCGCCGCGAGGCATTTACGATCAATGTCCTGAAGTCTTGCCCTGCAAAGGCATCCGATCCGGTCATCTTCCTGGAAAAGCCGATCCTCAGGGAGAGTGAAAAGAGAAGAGGATCTAATGCAGGGAAGGCAGCGGTGACTGCAGTCATGCCGATCATCACTGCTGCGGTTATCATTGCGTTGTGGAAGTCCTTGTCTTTGAATGCCGACGAACTTGTTGCGGCGATTATCGTGTACCTCCTTATGCTCGCTGGAATCATCCTCGCGTGGCATTCGGTGCAGTAACACTTTTTTCGCATTCGTTCTGGATCGGCTGATCGACGATCTGCGCTCTCGGTTTCATCCCGTTGTATTTCTTGGAAGTTTGATAGGGTGTTGGGGCAGGATAGGCTATTGTCCGGGAAAACTGGAGCGCCTGATAGGTATTGCCGGTTAGCTGCTGATCGCTGCAGTGTTTATCCTGCTGTTTTTTGTGTACCCGGGCTTCGCCGTGGTGGTACATTCAGCCCCGGTTGCACTTGTGCTCTTCAGCTTCTGCTTTGCCTCGCGATCTCTTGAGGAGTATGTGGTTGCCGTCGAGGATACTCTTGTCAAAGGCGAAACAGAGGGCAGGGCGGTTGTTCATATGTTCGTGAGCCGTGATGTGGATAACCTCTCGCTTGATCAGGTGCGGTCCGCAGCGTATGAGTTGGCATCGGAAAAATCTGGTGGACAGTATTATGGCCCCGTTTTACTGGTTCGTCGCCTTTGAGCTGCTGTTCGACATGGGAATTGTTGTGGCGCCCCTCTTCCGTGCTGCAAACACCACGGATGCGATGCTCGACTATAGGGATGATCGTATCAGAATCGGCTGGTTTGCCGCAGGGACGAATGACCTCTTCACCTATCTTCCGGCCGGAGTTACAGGAGCGGTGCTGTTGGTCCTGTTTGCCTGCCGCGGCAGATTTGGTCGCGTTCTTGCGGTGTACCTGGGCTAACCGCAAAAGCGTCCCGGATGCCAACGGCGGTATTCCGATGAGCCTCAGAGCCTGTGGCTGCGGTATGATGTTTGATAAGCCTGGCGCGTATACGATAGGCACTTCTGAGCGGAGTCTTGCCGAGGGAGGGAAATGTATTGTCAGAGTTGTGTGGGAGATGGTGGTTTTGTTTGCGGGGATTGGGATCGCTTTTCTGATACATTGAACATATCCATGGAGAAACACAAAACCGATTTATACCATAGAACGGGTAAAAATATATCCTTTGACATCCAATATTGATGTAAGATGTTATACTCAGAATTTAACGAACTATTTCCAACCGAAGAGGATGCCATAGATTACTTCATAAAAATCCGATATCCTGTGAGAATTATTTGCCCGTATTGCAGTAGCAAACGTTTGATATATCGGGAAACGGGACATCCAAAGTTATTCAAGTGCGAAGCGTGTCATCGGCATTTTTCTGTGTTTAAAGACACCATCTTTGAAAACTCACAATCTGATATGAGAAAATGGTTTCTGGCAATTCACTCCATGCTAAACGGCAAAAAAGGCATTTCAGGTAAGCAGTTAGAGCGCGAGATAGGAGTTACGTATAAGACCGCTTGGAGAATGCTGAAACTGATTCGGGCGGCAATGAGCAACGAGGATGATAAAGAGCTGTTTGAGGCTATCGCAGAGATTGATGAGACATATCAGTGGGAAGCCACGAAATGGATCAGATGCGGACAAGAAGCGGAAGCGTGGGTGCGGGACAGCAAAGACTCCAATTGCCCGCGTAAAAGAGAGGTCAAGCGGTCGTGTGCGTGCTGTGGTTACAAAACCGGATAGCCAGAATGGCGATTAACTGGAACTCAAATGCTAAACATCATCCGGGAAGTATGTAAGGAGGGAACAACGGTTATTTCTGACGACTTCGTAAGCTACATCGTTCTTGATAAACATAAGGTGTATGCCCATATGAGAATGAACCATTCATTGGGTCAGTACAGCGGTCACAAGGAAACACACACCAATGGTATTGAATCTATATGGGCATTAATTAAAAGAAGGGTAT
>JAITSY010000022.1 GCA_031287415.1 Candidatus Methanorbis basalitermitum
AGTATTGTCGCAGTGTTTGCAGTCAAACATTTTTGGTTCATCTTTTCTCCGGTAGATCAGTTGTCGGCCACCGCAATGCGGGCAGATGACACCATCAGGGTATCTAATTTTAATGAAGCACTCTATAGCAGATAGTTCCGATGGGAACAACTCCTCAAATTCTTTGTATAACATTCTCCATTAATATTGGACGTGATAGAATATAATTCTTCGTTTGTAAAGGTATCATTCCGTTCAAAAAAGTGCAGGGTTATTTTTCTCCGGATCCCCAGTTGCCGTCCAACCAGCGGCGGCGTGCACGTGCATTGCAAGGCAGAGGAATCCGCTGCCATGTGACTGCATCCTCGGAGCTGCTTTTTACAGCAAAGACCGCGGTTGTCCTTGAAAAATACGAACAGCAAAGCATGGAATGCGGCCATTGGTAATTTTTGAAAGATATCCTAATCTTGTTCTATAGTTGTTGTAACTCCTAAGTGGGAAGTGATCTGCAACGCGGCACGGAATGTATGTACTGTTTTGAGAGAGGCTCTTGCATAATAATGCGGGGCTAAGCCAATAGAACATATATGCAGGAACCGAACAAGTACATAAGGTATTTTTATGACGCGGGTTGTAATTTCAGTTGGTGGATCAGTTCTTGTACCGACGCTTGACACTCACCGACTGGTGGAATGGGCGGACGCACTCAAAATACTTGCCAAAGCCGGACATCAGATATTTGCTGTTGTCGGCGGGGGAGGAGAAGCACGCCGGTACATCAGTGTCTGTCGCGGCATCGGACTTGATGAAGCATCATCCGACGAATTCGGCATTCTTATCACCCGCATTAACGCAAAACTCTTGATAGCAGCTCTCGGCGAATATGCATATCCGTGTGTTGCCGAGTCCTACCTGGACGCAAAAAAGTTTGCTCTGACCCGCAGGATCGTGATTATGGGTGGTGTCACCCCTGGCCAGACCACCGACGCAGTCGCCGCATGCCTTGCTGAGGAAACCTGCTCCTCCATGATGATCAACATGACCGCAATCGATGGTATCTACTCCGCCGACCCACGAAAGGATCCGGAGGCCGTCAAGTACGGCACACTTGGCACGCAGGGACTGATCGACTTAATCGTAAGGGAAAAACTCTGCGCCGGAAGCAATATGGTATTCGATCTCGTCGCAGCAAAGATCATCGAACGATCAGGCATACCTCTCATTGTCATCGATGGCCGCGATCCCTCTCTTGTCTGCCGCGTACTGCTTGGAGGTGAATTTGCGGGAACCATCGTCGGCGATAAGATTGTCACCCTCCCAATTTGAATAGCTGCACGCCTCTGATAGAGACGTGCAGCATTGCAGGAAGGATTTACTATTTAACTCTCTCCGCCGAATTTGTATGGAGCAATGGCGTCTTCAGCAGTTCCGTTTTCCCTTACCGTTATCCCCCACAGGCCAGGCTGCTATCTGTACAAAGACCGTGAGGGGACGATCATCTATGTGGGAAAGGCGAAAGATCTGCGGAAACGGATATCGTCGTACTTCCAGAAACGAGATCAGGATCCGAAGACACAGAAGCTGGTACAGACGATTGCGGATATGGACTACATCGTTACCGGGACTGATGAGGAAGCGTATCTTCTGGAGAACTGCCTCATCAAGCGCCACCAGCCGAGGTATAATATTGATTTGCGGGATGCAAAGAGCTATGCGTATATTGAGTTGACAAAGGAGATGTTTCCCCGAATTACCATTGCCAGGCAGGCAAAGGGGAGCGGCCAGCTCTTCGGTCCGTTTGTATCAGGCCGCGAGCGGGACTATGTGATGACCGTCGTGAAAAAAATGTTTCAGCTTCGGTCGTGCAAAAATATGCCGCGAAACAATCGTCCCTGTCTGCGGTTTCATATCGGGAACTGCACTGGACCCTGCACAGGCCAGGTTACGATGGAGGCATATGCGATGCAGTGTTCCCGGGCGGCGGCGGTGTTGAAGGGGAAGACGACGGAATTGGTGGCGGAACTGACGGAGGAAATGCAGAGATATTCGGAGACTATGGAGTTTGAGGCGGCACTGCGATGCCGAGACATGATTACGGCAGTGACGCATTTGGCAGACCGGCAGTACGTGTCGCGGCAGAAGGATCACGATGAAGATGTGATCAATTTCATCAGTGCTGCAGGGACGGTGTATTTGATGGTGTTCCATGTGTACAAGGGGACACTCGGGGGGTGGGAAGAGTTTATTTTTGATGAAGTAGATGGTTTTTTCGAGGAATTTTTGCTGCAGTTCTATTCGGATCATCCGGCGCCGCGGGAGGTGATTTTGCCCGAGGAGGTGGACGCAGGCCTCGCAGAATATCTGGGGTCGGTTGCGGAGCGGAAGGTTCTCCTTACTGTGCCCAAGCAGGGAGAAAAGCAGAAGCTGCTGGATCTTGCGAGGAAAAACATCGAAACACTACATTTCGGTGATGAAATTCGGGTGGAAGAGTTGCGCAAAGCCCTGCATCTGGCGGCTGCGCCGAAGGTTATTGAGTGTTTTGATATCTCTCATCTGTCGGGAACGGATACGGTTGCGTCGATGGTGCAGTTTCAGAATGGTCGACCAGAGAAGAAGAATTACCGTCGGTTCCGAATTAAGACGGTGGACGGCATCGATGATTTTGCGTCGATGGCAGAGGCTGTCCGCAGGAGATATTCTCGTTTGATGGCGGAGGCGAAGGACCTGCCGGATCTAATTCTGATTGACGGAGGGAGGGGACAACTGTCGTCGGCAAAGCGGGTGCTGGATGAGCTGGTGGCTGATGTACTGGTGATTTCCCTTGCGAAGAGTGAGGAGGAGGTGTTTGTGTCGGGCGTTCCGTTTCCACTGTCGTTCGGGAAGAAGACGCGGGCGAGTATGTATTTGCAGGAGATCCGAGATGAGGCGCATCGGTTTGCACTTGCGTATAACCGGCTGCTGCGGAAGAAACGGGTGGTAGGGAAACAGAGTGGTGGAGGTACGTCCAGAGGGCATGTGTGATTCTCGCGAAGGAAGGGAGGTATTTGAGCGGAAACTTGGAAGGGCAGTAGGATGGGTGATTGACTGGTAGGATGTTTCCGGCCTCCAGCCGATGGTACTTGATCATGGATATGCGGATATCAGCGGTCAAGATGGTCTCTCAGCGGGAGTATAGCGTCCCGACGGGGAAAACGTGGTGCGAAAGGCAGAACCAAACCAAATACAGCCAGCATCTCATTACATATATAGAGTAATATTATAGTTGAATGTCTCATTACCAGACACAACCCATTCATAATTATTCGGAATCATCGATTTGGGTGGTAATATATAATCGTTTTCAGTCATCTGTTTTCATTGACTGTTATATTTAATATTTGAAAAACCATTCTCATTGCAACTGACAATCCTGTTTTGTGTTTGGTTGTGTGTGCTTATATCGGATGATAGGCCGTCAGGAAGGTCGTGGATTACGATCACGAATGTCCATCCGTCGGTTTTGTTGTACTTTTAGCGATCACGTTGATTTTTGGGGTCTACCTTAGCGGAGGAATCGGATTAATCCCTCATCTCGAATTTGGAGTATGGGGGTACCTCAGCAGACAGAGGGAGATTGAAAGGAGATGCGGCAAAGACGATTGAGTACTAACGAGATAGTGTGACTGGAGTATCCAGGAGTAGCTTATCATTCCCAGCACCTTGCCCGCGATCCGTGGAATGACCGGAGGCCTGGCAGAGCACACCGCATCGTCGCTGACAACGATTTGGAATAACCATCCCGAACTGTATTTACAATCCTCTATCACCACAGAACACTCCCGATAAATCGTGAAAAATCCAAACGAAACGGGTAAGTGCAATTTCAACGGGGGCGGCAAACAGCTTGACTATACCTGCTCAGAACGCTGGAGTGTCCTCTGATTTTATGAGAACAAACCCTCAGTCCCGTACGTTTTATCCCCCCACCCGCCAAATTATCTCAGCAATGACCGGCGGCGAAGACGTCTTCAAATACAAACAGTGCCTCATCCTCAGAACTGACCTCAATCTCAGCTGCGGCAAAATGTGTGCACAGGCCGCCCACGCCTCGATTGGCGCCTGCGAAAAAGCCTCGCCCCTCGATAAAAAAGCCTGGATGCGTGAAGGCCAAAAAAAAGTAGCCCTCAAGGCCACGACCGAACGGGTACTCTATGAACTCAAAGCAGTCGCCGAAATACAGGGCCTTCCCGTCTCCTTAATCATCGACGCAGGCTACACCGAAATTTCGCCGGGAACCATCACCGCACTCGGCATCGGTCCCGCCAAAGCAGAACTCATCGACAAAGTCACCGGTTCCCTGCCGCTTTTCTAACCATGAAACCCTCAGATCATCCTCTTGAACAGGCCCTCGGCATGCAGTACTACGCCACTGGTACCGACGGCATCGGCGGCGTTCTGCGCAGCACCCCAGAAGACTTCAAGGTGGTCGAGCTTCCCGCCAAATTCACCGGCACCGGCCCTTACCTTATCGCAAAACTCACCAAACGATCATGGGAGCACCAGCACGCCATGCGAGAGATAGCAAGGCGCCTCGCGATCAGCCACAGACGGATTGGATGGGGCGGTACCAAAGATCGCAATGCCATTACCACCCAGTACATCTCCCTCTACGGCGTCGCCGAAGAACAGCTTGCCGCACTCAGCATCAGAGATATCACTCTTCAGCCGACTGACCGTCATCAGTTCTCCCTCGGTCTCGGCAGTCTCGAAGGCAACCGCTTCGTAATTATGCTGCGGAACTGCAATGCCGACAGCCTCACGGATCGTGTCGCTGCAATCACCCAAGACATCCGCACATCTGGCATCCCCAATTACTACGGCATCCAGCGATTCGGGTCCCTCAAACCCGTCACTCATCGCGTCGGCCTCCACATTCTGCGGGGCGAGTATCAGGAAGCCGTCAAGCTCTACATTGGTGATGCATTCCCACAAGAGTCCGGCGAGGTCAAAACCATGAGGCGGGCATTCGCCGAAACCGGCAATGCCAAAGCCGCACTGCATGATCTTCCGGTCCAACTCTCCTACGAACGCATCATGCTCGACTCTCTTGCAAAACAGCCTGGCGACTACGGCCATGCCCTGCAGGCAATGCCACCAAAACTGCTTTCCCTGTTTATCTCCGCCTATCAGTCATGGCTCTTCAACATGGCCCTCTCGGCGAGATGCACCGCGGGCGCGAGCCTTGACAACCCTGCAGTCGGCGAACATCTCCTCTTCACCAACGGCCGCATCGATACCGTCACCGAAAAGAACATCCACACTGCCAGCCAGCACATAAAACGCGGCAGCTGTACCGTCGTCGCATGGATGCCGGGTGCAACTCTACCCGTCACTCCCGGCCCGATGGAACGCGATATGATCTGCCTCATGGAAAAAGATGATGTCACTATGCAGAACTTCGCCGACGCCTCCGCCTTCACCGGCACCTGTTTCGACGGCGCTCACCGCAAAATCATACTTAGAACTGAGGTCGTATACAGCATTACCGAGACCAGCGTCTGTCTTTCCTTCGACCTGCCACCTGGCCACTACGCAACAACCGTCTGCCGCGAGTACATGCAGGGAAGCCCCGAACAAATGGTCTGACCCTTCTATTGCTGCGGATTTTCTCATAAACATGCCACATTTATGCCAGTTTCACGTTAATGATATACGGATGAAAAAACCGGTGATTTTCCTTGTTCTGATGCTGGCTCTTGGTTTGTATGTGCCGGGAATTGCGGCGCTGAATATTGTAACAACCGTGCCGAACCTCCGGGACGTCGCATGCGGGATAGGTGACGATGCCGTTAGCGGTCATGTACGTTGCCCCCTCCCGCAGCTGCCCACATCTCCAGTGACGCGATTGACGCCATGCTGCAGCAGAACAGTGAATTCATCAAAGCAGCTGTTCTCTTCCTCGGTCAGGGTGGCGGTATGGACTGCACCGCCATCATCAGCGTAACCAAGTTCTGGCAGAAAACCTCGGCAAAGACACCTACTGGCTGCTCTTACGTAGCGTCTCCAGAGAAGAGACACCTAACATTTCGATTGTTTACGACACCACGGTGGCTCTTGCAGGATACAGTGAAACCATCGCCTATTTGCTTGCCTCCGCCGACCCAGTCAACGCATCCATCTATCTGGCAAACCTCAACACCTACCTTGCAAAGATCGTCGAAAACACCAGACCCTCCGCCACAGAGCAGAAGATACTTTCCGGCATTCCGATTCTCTGCTATTTCCGGATCAAAAACCAGGCAGTCAACTGGCTTTGCATGGACTGTATTGCCTCCTACCCGTAGTCATCCGCCGTTCTCGACTTCATCGATGGGATTCACGCAGATCCCGGCAAGTACAAAGCAATCGCCACCAACTCCTCCATAGGCCAATCGTTGTCATCTAAAATACAGTTGCAGATCCCAGCATGGGCGTTGGCGTCCATGAAATTCTTGGGGATGCAGGTGTTCCCAGCGAGAGAATTGCCTTTTTGAATCTCCCGAAATTTGCCAAAATGTTGACTGTATCCTTGACTATTATGCCTACAGCAAAAATCGGATCCTCTCCCTCGCTTTGAAATACGTGACACCTGAACCAACAAAAATTTCTGCAGGGGTCGGCTTTGTCTTCGCTGGCATCCTTGGTGTGGTTCTCCTAATCAGGAAAACCTAATCGTCGATTTAGTTCTACGGAATTCCAATCTCTACATACTGTTTATTGTAGGGAAACAAATCTGACTTGTCGGCCTTAATGGTAATATATAGATTACTCTTCTAAAGCACAATTTTGTTATCTATTTCTACCTGGGGGAAGTAATGGTGAAAAACTGGTTATTCGTGCTTGTGGCAATAGCTGCAGCAGTTTGTATCGCCCCTGTTGGTACGGAGGGGATGATGACAAGCTTCGATGGTCTGCAACGCCTCATTGGTTCTGGATAGAGCGGGACCATTGTCATCGGCGGCGACTTTGATGTGGAGAGTAGACTTACAGTTGGTGATATTCGTCAACATCGCAAAAATTCTAAGGGCCGCAGGGGGCTGGGCAAAAAATTGGTCTATGCCCAGCGGATATCTGCCAATGCGGCAGAAAAGCTTTGTTGACGGTGGCGACTGAGATGTTCAACGTGTTGCTGGCATGAGAGAGTTGCAGGCAACGGAACGTTTATAGCTCTGGCATGATGTTTGTCTCGCTGTCGCCCGATGCAGGGAATCCACTGCCATACAATGCACGGCACACCTCTAATCAGAGGCATGCATAGCATTCCACTGTGGGATTCCCCCAGACTCCACATTGCCTCGACTGGCTGTATAAGCAGTGATGTGATTTCAGGGTTGAGCACTCCCCATTTGGTACATCCTGGTATCGGCGCCCGCATGAACTGGGGCCTCGGTCATTGCAAGCACACCGCCAAGCATTTTTGTGTGGCAGGGAGCCTTGGGTTACTGGGTGGATCACGAAGAACTGAGGTTCAAGACCGGCGACAGATATCTGGGAAATGTAATCGTTCCGATAATCCGGAGCTTTCCCCCATCTAGGTAATGTAGCACCGCCCGATCGCCAGGCTTGTACACAATCGGCGTCTCTGTCTCCAGGGTAATTGTCGGCTTATGCCAGTCAGCCCCATTATTAACTGCCGTCACTCGGGCTGGCAGGAACTGCATCCAGTGGCCTACCGACACCATCATCTGTTCCTTTATTGCAGCAGGCCAGTACTTCACCAGCTCTGCCTGTGCAGTAACACGTGCCGAACTCGTAACCTCCGGGTCCGTCGTCAGCACAATCCCGCGGTCCAGATCTTCCGCCTCAACATCCTTCAGTGCACAGCCAACCCGATCGCCCGCATACGCCCACGCAAAATCATCATCATGCTTCTGCACCGACCGTATCTGGGCAATCTTCCCAATCGGCTCCACCCGCATCTTCTCGTGCTTCTTGATCCAGCCGTCCGCCACACACCCAAGAATCACCGCACCAATACCCCGAACATTGAAGTGATGATCAATCGGCACCGTGCCAACCGCCCCCTCCTTTGGTTCAGGCTCCTGCCTGGCTGCTGCGCGGGCAAGCAGATCTGCAGATAGCGTAATAATATTATCCTCAGAAATATCATAGTTTTCAAGAACAGTACCCTTAATCAGCGGCACAATATCTAATGGCTGAAGATAATTCTTCAGAATAATTGTACCTTTCGACACGCCGGCACAGTCCAGAATCAGCACCCACTCTGCAAACATCGGCGTGATCTCCTCAACCACCACGATTGCCTCATGCGCCATCGAAACCACATAAAATAGCGGAGCAAGCCGGTCGGGATATCGCGTCGGTTCCAGCAGCGTAACCGTATCGTGCCCTCTTTTCAAATTATAGAACGTAATATCCGTACTCGTCCCCTTTTTCCCGAAGTCCCGTGCGTATCCGTTCGGAGCAAGGACCGCAACTGTCAGGTTTGGCATATTCTTACTTATTAGAAACAGACGGGGATTAATCCTTCTAAGGCCGGGATCGTTCGTACGAGATGTGATGGCTGGATGATGAATTGTGATCGCACTTGGCTGATCCTGATAAAACCCATTCACTGCCAAAAACCCCACAAAAGCACAAAAAACCAATACTGAACCAGCAACGTATATATCTTACAAACGCAAAAGGGCACATATGCGTCCCTACGTCATCATCAGTGCTGCCATGAGTGCTGACGGAAAAATCTCCACCAAAGAACACCAGCAGACAAAAATCTCCGGTGAACAGGACTTCGCCCGCGTAGACCGCCTGCGGGCCGAGTGCGATGCCGTCATGGTCGGCATTGGTACTATTCTCGCGGATGACGCCTCTCTCTGCCTCAAAAACCCAGGTCTCATTGTCAGCCGTGCTGCAAGTGGCCGGGATGAACAGCCCATGCGCATTGTAATCGACAGTCGAGCACGCATGCAGCCAGATGGAGATTTTTTCAAAAAAGGAACTGGGAAACGCGTTATTTTTGTCTCGGACGCTGCCCCAGAGGATCGCATTGCCGTTCTCAGAGAAAAAGCAGCGGTCATTCCTGCTGGAAAGGACCGAGTAGATCTCGGGCAGGTTCTCGATCTGCTTGGTGAGATAGGCGTCAAAAAACTCATGGTTGAAGGCGGTGCAACCCTCCTCTGGTCCTTCACCAGCCAGAGACTTTTTGATGAAATTCGCATCTATGTAGGAGCACTCATCATCGGCGGCGTCAATGCACCCACACTCGTCGGTGGAATCGGCTTCACCCGCGATGAAGGCTTCATCCCTCTCGCCCTCAAAAACGTTGAAAAGATTGATGACGGTCTGCTGATAACTTGGCTGAATAAGAGAATGGAATTATCAGTTTGAATGGGAACCATTCTTCAAATCTGAAATATAACAATCTATCTCAATAGTGAACAAAGAAATATTTATATTTTCCCACTAAAGCCGATAAATCCGTATAATTTTTGAAGGCATCAAGAATCCTCGCTGGATTGCAAAGCTAAAGGCTTTGCAACAACACCATCCAGGCACAAATATCTTATCTATCAAGCAGGATGAGTCAGTACGGATATCCCCCATGCATCAGCATCAATTCTCATATTTTCAAAACCATCGGACAGGAACTCTTCGCCTCCGCACAACTTATGGTCGTGTGAACTCTGGATAGACGCATTTCTCTAACTTTTTTCCAACGCCAAAATCCCCGCAACTCCTCCTCCGCAGACCACCCGCACAACTTCCTCCACCCCATCCAAAACTGCCTCACTCAGCCCCTCTCCCGTTCTCCTCCAGGCAGGCTGTACCCCAACCACAACAACCTCCCCGGCTTCATTCATCAAAAACCTCACCAGATGCAGCAACGCCAGCATATGCGTTCCGATCGCCGTATCATGAATCCGTTCTGCAGGGATTCGCCGGACACTCCCTGGCAAAAGCCCCATTTCTGCTGCATCCGCAATCACCAACAGATCCGGATGATGCCGCCGCACTAGTCCCGTAAAATTCTCCGGTGCCGTCCCGCAGTTGTACGCAAAAATCTCTGGTAACCCTACCGCTGCAATTCTCTCTGCCACCGCAGGTCCTGCCCCGTCATCGCCATGAAGGGAATTGCCGACACCCAGAACTACCGTAATCATGGAAATCAAAATAAGAAGTGCATCGACCGGGACTCGAACCCGAGTTTAGGCGTTGGCAACGCCTAGTGATAACCACTACACTATCGATGCAGGATTGCACAAATTACAATGTTCTCTACGCATTAAAATAATTCGGTTGGTACAGTCAACAGTCGCATATTCCGATGAAAAACCGTCAGCCTCACTCCGCAGCACCCGCCCCACAAATGAATGCAGCCGCAGCTCTGCGTCCTGCGAGGCAGCGTTGTTCTCCTTTCACTCTTTTTTCAGTCTTGGCGAATCTCAATTGCACAGTTGTTTCGGCGGATTCGCGGAAGTACTGCAAGCTTGCTCTCGTACTCTGCGCAGAAAAACCCCGCTTTTGGCATCGGATCAGGAACGGTGCGACCGCGGTTGCAGCTTATGTGGTACTCGTAAAGGTCGGTTACCTGGTTCATTGTGTATTCATGCTTACCGAGCGCAGTACAGGTCAAACAGGGAACTACCATAAATAATATCATGTGCCGCTCACAGCATTAAGATAACGAAGTGAACCAGGAAAAAAAGAGATTATTTTCTCTCTTCAAGAAGTTTGCGAATCGCCGCGACTTCGATAAGGAGCGCTGCCGTGTCAGCATTACCTGGGGCAGCTGCAGATACCGCAGCTGTTGCCTCCCCTCCGATTGCTGCAGTACTCGGTGCCCCGCCTCGGACAAAGACCATGATCATCGCACGAAGCAGTTCCGGCTCTTCAATGCCTTCGATGGAAATTTCTGCCGAGCCATTATTGCCCGAGTATCCGGCTGTCTGGATCTTCAGATTGGAGATGCCAAACAACCGCATTACGGGGCCCTGCACAACATCAATATTCGTGATTCTTGTGTAGGGAATAGTACCTGTTTTGCGGAACCAGACACCGCGCTTCCATGTCACCTCTGTTGCATTGAGATGATAAATGACAGATTTGTAGTACAGGACCGTCCACAGAAGAACAAATAGCAGACCTGCGGCAAAAATTCCAATTTCTGCTGCGGCAACAACAACACTTGAAAATATTCCGACAAACCATCCAATACCGATAAGCCAGATGACGGCCACAATTTCCATTGTAAAGATGGCAAGATAGGGCCGGTACTTCAAGGCAGGTTTAAAATCTTCGCCAAGTACTATCATAATATAATTTATCTTGCTGTCATGGGAAAAAGCTTCTTATCAGCCGGCTGCGAGAAATTCATTTCCTGCCGTGTCCTATACTTGTTCATGATATTTTCTCGAAAAATTGAACTCAGGGGGCACATAGTTGACTCAGGCATTCTTACCAAAGTAATGGACTGCGTTGTCGAGTACAACGGGGACTTCGAAACCGAGGAGTTTACCCTCGGGCAGTGGAAGACCGACCCGAGTTATGCACGGATGCGGATCTCCGCAGAAACCCATGATCAGCTCGCCCGGATTATCAGCGAGCTGCGGTGTCTTGGTGTGTTTGTGCTCGACGAGGCAGAAATTACGCTGCAAAACGTCAATAAAGAAAAGGTTGCCCCGGAAGGTTTCTACTCAACCACGAACCATCCGACGTACATCAATCACTTGGGAGAGTGGATTGCAGTGGACAACATGAAAATGGACGCGCTCATCCGCGTTGACATCAAGAAGAGTACTGCAACCTGCGTTGTGCAGGGGAAACTCCTTCCTGGAGATTCCGTCGTCGTCGGAGAAGAAGGCGTTCACGTTGACTTCCCCGAACGCCCGCGGGAGATTGGTGTCTTCGAGTTCATGGGAGGCGGCATCTCATCTGAGCGGCCCAGCAAGACCCTGATCCGCCAGATAGCAAGGGAACTCCTGCATATCAAAGCCTCCGGCGAAAAAATCGCATTCGTCGGCGGGCCTGCAATTATTCACACCGGAGCTGCGGACGCACTGTCCGCGATGATCCGCGAAGGCTACATCGATGTCCTGTTTACCGGAAATGCCCTTGCAACCCATGACCTTGAGTACAGCATCTTTGGAACCTCTCTTGGCATGGATCTGCATACCGGAGAACTCGTCAGCGGTGGCCACAGCCACCACCTCTACACCATCAACAAAATCATGGATGCAGGCTCCATCTCTGCCGCGGTAAAATCCGGCATAGTCAAAAATGGTATCATGTACGAGTGCATCAAGAATCATACCCCCTTCGTTCTCGCCGGCTCCATCCGCGACGACGGGCCGCTGCCTGATGTCATCCAGAACGTTATCGAAGCCCAGGATGCCATGAGAAAACACATACCCTCTCTTGGCATGGTCTTAATGGTTGCAACGCTCCTGCACTCGATTGCCGTCGGCAATCTCCTCCCTTCGCATGTGAAGACTATTTGTGTTGATATTAGCCCTGCGTCCGTCACGAAACTCCTGGATCGCGGAACCTCCCAGGCAATTGGCATGATCAGCGATGTCGGCATCCTCCTGCCGCTGTTGCTTGCCGAGTTGCGGGAACTATCCGCATATAATGCAGGTGTTTTCCCCCATTGCCCTGAATGCACACGGCACATCTCTCTCAAAGGCGTGCAGCAATAGCATTATTTAGTTAAGGGCATGTTCCACGACTGTTCGTAATCGAGAACAAACTCCCATTCTTTTCTACAGCTGCATTCTGCATCCCACACCCTCTGCAAAACAGACTTGTCCGCCGACAGCGAGTACTCGTTGATCGCCGCGACAATCCTGTGATCGCAGGCCCCGCAGTTGTGCGGGCCACGACGGAAACCTCCGCCCACCGGATCACATGACACCGGCACCTCTGCATCCAGCAGTACTTTTACTGCTGACCACAGATACGGAGGCCGAAAGGCTCCCCTCTGCCAGTACTGCTCAAGATCGGTCCTGCCCTGCACTGTACACAGATTCATCGAGATCATGTCTGCATACGGTATCACCTCGGCAATCGACTTCTGCATATCTTCCATTGCCTCGTGTTCTGTGAGAAACAGTGGTTTCATCAGCAGATATGTTTTCACCCCGACACCTGCATCATGGCAAACCTCCGTCGCCCTGATGAAATCCTCAAAGGAAAAACCCTTGTCAATCGACTTTTCGCGTATACCGTCGTTTGTCGTCTCCAGACCTATGGCAACCGTCAGCGGATGCGGCTGCCCCTGGTCGAGTGAATCGAGGAACCGCAAAAGAGCATCCTCGGTTACATATTCTGCGCGTGACTCGGCGATTACTGATTTTCCGGCAAACAGATTTCCGAATGAATCCAGCATCTCACAGGGAATTTCATGGGGATCGAATACGCTTCCCGAAGTAAAGATCTTGCCGAGTGTGTAATCACCGGCTGCATTGTTTTTCGCAACCCAGGCGATCTGGGCGTTCATATGCGTGATGAGTTCCTCTCGAGAAATACAGGAGTTACGATCATTTTTGTATCCGCACATCCTGCAGCGGTTCCAACTGCATCCGCCGGAAAGAAAAATTCCAGTCAGGGACGGCACAACCTTGCCAAAGTATCTGTCCTGGCCCTTCCAGGATGCGAGAGGTTTTATGGGTGCTAACATGACGACTATTTCATGGCACTGCTGGCATTATCTTCGTTTGGTTCGCCCATGCAGAGGCATATCCTATGGCAAAGACTATTCTGTACCGAAAATAATTACCTGAATTATGAGCAACGGTACGAGAAAACTCTGTCTTCGCCCTCTCTCTGCCGGTCTGCTGGTTCTGCTGTGTGGTATAGGGACAGTCTCGGCGTACTCATTTGATTTCATCATGCTTGATAGGGAGACTATAACGCTCAAGCTAGGAGTGGGATATCAGATAGCTGTAAACTGTGTAACTGACAACATCCCTGCCGATGTTACTACCGCATTGTGCTCGCAAAGTCTGGAACCTCTGCCGGAACTGCTGACTCCAAGTCAGTTGTCATCCAGCTTGACGGCCGCTTCTGTGCTACGTGTGAAACATGGGAATTAGAAGATGGCATGTATATGGTCATGGTCTGCTCTCTAAAGGAATATGTGCTTGTTACCAAACATTCCTTCTTTGCCGTCCATCTAGTTGACCTGACCGGAAAACCGACCAGTACCGCGCCAAGGGCCCAGGACTCCCCGATGAGGTGCAGGTCTCCGACAAAGTCCGCGGGACCCGTGGCCAGGGTATAGAATTGACCTTGTATGAAGGAACCACCATGGATGGGGCTACATAATCTCCGGTCTAATCCGGGTTGGAACCGATGAAAATGGTAGGTTCTCCGAAAAATATCCGGCAGCCTGTAATGGTGTGTATCAGGTCGTTGTCAAAAACAAAGACGATTATATCGGATTACTGACCTACGCGCTGAAGCGTGAGAGCCTTTACCGCATCCACTGCAATTTCTGCAACCCAGATAGCATCAGGAAAGATACTAACCGCGAATGCGGATGCCTCTAAAGAAAAACCGGCATATTTTACCGCCAGGATCGGAGCCGGAACCACAGCCATCACTGCCTTCCGTGGAACCGATAGGATCATTGAGTACACAGTTAACGGCGGATCGGTTGTCAAAGTAAATGATAAAGACGAAAATTCCGACGAAACTATCACTATCACTGTAAACGACGCAGCTGTGTTCCTCAAAGTCTGTCCGGCGAGCAACGGACCAGAACCGTCTCATCAGTGCAACGAATGTTGATTTACTTGCCGAGGATCCAAACCTCGCAACCACCTTCGGCATCGTCGGCGCAGACCCTTCCTCAACTCAGAGCCCAAGCGGAGCTGTGGGTCCGTTCCTCAGCCTTTTTGAAGCCACACCAGTACTTCTTTCCCGGAAATAAAGTTGCAGGGCAGTGGAACCCGTTACCCTGCAACGCCGAACACCTCTATCAGAGGTGTGCAGCAAACCAACACAAATCTTTTTTAGGCAGCATGCATAATATTTGTGGACTCTCTGATGCCGAGATAGTCTAGTCTGGCAAGGCGGTGGCCTTGAAAGCCTCTGGTGGGCAACACCTCGGGAGTTCAAATCTCCCTCTCGGCGCTTACAGTGATATTCTCTTTTCGTTGTCTTTATCACTGTCCTTCACCAATATACCCATATATGTGTATAGCAGTTCCTGCAGAAATATTGGAAATACGCGATGGAAATATGGCGCTCGTTGATTACGGAGACCTCCAGCAGGAGGTTAGAATTGATCTAGTCGAGGCGAAGGTTGGTGAATTCGTTCTGGTGCACGTCGGTTTTGCCATCCAGCGACTATCCCGTGAGGAGGGATTTGAGACCCGCGAGCTCTTTAAGGAAGTCTACAAGGCGATGGAAGAGGAGCTGGAAAGTCATGCATGAGTCCGGAATCGCCTATGACATATATGCGACTTCCAAACGTGCAGCTGAGGACAACGGTGCGGTAAAAATCAAGACGATTTTTGTGGATGTCGGAGCAATGGCTATGATGAACCCCGATCAGATCGAATTCATGTTTGAAACATTCGTCACCGATGATCCATTGTTTTCAGAAGCGAAGCTGGTGTTTACCACGGTCCCGCCGCTTGCTGAGTGTACATGTGGCTACTCCGGTTCAGAGATTTTCGTGTGCCCTATCTGCGGAAAACTGCCGCATCTGGTGCAGGGCCGTGGAATTTTCGTGAAGAACATTGAGATAGATGTGGAGGAGTAAAATGAGGAAGGGGGCAGAAGTCATCATGATGCATGGTGCGGGCGGTGAGGTCATGGGGGAGCTTCTCCAGACGCTGACCGCGTTCAAACACAACAATGCAGGCGGCATCGGTCTTGAGTCGCTGGATGATGGTTCGACGTTTGAGATCGGCGGGAAGATCATCGTTCTCACGACTGACTCGCATGTGATAAAGCCGATCTTTTTCCCAGGCGGCAACATTGGCCGGGTTGCGGTGTCGGGGACTATCAATGATCTCGCGGTGATGGGTGCACGGCCGGTTGCCATGACCTGCGCGATGGTGATTGAGGAGGGCTTCTCGATTGATGATCTTGAAAAAATCGTTGCGTCAATGGATGAAGCGCTCGGTGAATCTGGAGCTTCCATCATCACTGGAGATACGAAAGTTGTAGAAAGGGGCAGTCTCGATGGTATTGTTATCAATACAGCGGGCGTTGGTGTGGTAGATGATGGTTCATATCTGATCCGCGATAAGGGCCTCGTCCCCGGCGACAAGATCATTGTCTCCGGCACGCTCGGCGATCATGGACTGGCAATTATTACCCACCGCGAAGGATTTGATCTCGGGGATCAGCTGAGGTCGGATGTTGCACCGCTCTATGCGATGATTGCCGCAGCTATCAGGGCAGCGCCAAAGGGAACCATTCATGCAATGAAGGATCCGACCCGAGGGGGATTTGCAGCCTGCATTAATGAGATGGCCCGCAAAGCAGGTGTGAAGGTTGTGGTGGATCAGGAATCCATGCCGATCCGTGAAAATGTTGCAGCTGCCGGGGGCCTTTTAGGAATTGATCCGCTGCAGGTGGCAAACGAAGGTAAATGCGTGATTGGCGTCTCCGCGGCAGCGGCGGATGCAGTGTTGGCGGCGCTGAAAAAACACCCTTACGGAAGGGAGGCAGCGATCGTTGGCGTGGTTGTGGATGGAATTGGAGTGGTGATGAAGACACGCATCGGCGGTGAACGGTTTATTGAACCGCCGATGGGAGATCCTGTGCCGCGGGTCTGCTGAATGACGGATCTGGTGCTCAAATCCGCGCGATTGCTGGATGGCCGAGTTGCGGACATCAGTATTACAGACAGCGTGATTGTGCATATCGGCAGTTCAGAGTCTGGAGATGAGACGATTGAATGTCACAGCCGCCTCAGCATCCCTGCGGCGATTGATATGCATGTGCACATGCGGGATGGACTGCAGGCGGCAAAGGAGGACTGGGCAAGCGGCACCGCTGCTGCAGTTGCAGGCGGCGTTGCTGCAGTGGTGGATCAGCCGAATACCGTGCCGCCGATGGAAACTGTCGCAAACTTCACAGCCCGTGTTACCAGAGCGAAGGAGAAAAGTTTCTGCCACTTTGCAATCAACGGGTCGGTAATGGAGAACTCTGACTTGTCAGGCCTGTGGCATGCCGGTGTTCTTGCGTTCGGCGAGATGTTTGTAGCACCCTCAAGCTACGGCCAGGTGCTTTCTCTTGAAATGATACGTTCCGCTCTTGTAGAGCTCGACAAAGCCGAGGCGCTCGTGATGGTGCATGCGGAGGAAGTAAAACCCGGCGAGATGCGCAGCCTTGCGGAACACGCAGTCTCACGTCCAATCTCCGGAGAAGCCGCAGCTGTGGATCTGGTGAACTCCCTTGCGCCGGCTGGGACAAAACTCCATTATTGCCACATGAGCGGAGTAGAATCCATCTCTCGCGCCGCAGCACGACCCGGGACTACCTGCGAAGTAGCACCCCATCATCTTTTTCTGTCGTGTGAAGAGCATGATGCAGCTGACACGCGTTTCCGCACGAATCCCCCGCTCAGGACTCGGGCCGAGAGGCTGGCGCTGTGGCGGGTGTTTGATGCAGTTCCGGTGATTGCTTCCGATCATGCTCCGCACACGCGAACAGAGAAGGCGCAGCCATTTGAATCAGCGCCGTCGGGTGTTCCTGGCGTTGAGACTATGTTGCCGCTTTTGATGAACGCGGTTTTTGAGGGAAAAATTCCCCTTGCATCGGTCATCGAAAAGACGGTAATAAATCCGTACAACATTCTTGGACTGACCACACCGGAGCTTGGAGTCGGTAGCCGTGCGGATATTGCCATATATGCCGAAAAACCGCGGACTATCCATTCCGAGGATCTCCACAGCCGATGCGACTGGACTCCCTACGAGGGAACCCCTGGACTCTTTCCAGAGACAACAATTGTCGGAGGCATCCCCGCATGGCATCGGAATGAGTTTTCCCGTGGAGGACACCTCTGGTTTGCCGGAAAAGGTAAGTCTTCATCCATCAAATACTAAAATGTGTCGACAGTTCAGCATGTGTTAGGCCCCCGGGTGACATATACGCAGTCGCGGAGGATGAACCACGGGACAACACGGCATGCTACAGGCACCCCCCGTCTGGTCAAAGATCCATAAGGGACGGCAATAGCCACCGATGAATGCGATCGGTTAATGACGGGGGACACTCTTATTATCTTTCCATCCAACACATTTGCATACGGGACATGCGGATGTGGTCTCTTCTGCAGCTGGTATTGTGCTCCTGCTCACCCTTGGGATGGTAATGTGCGTCATTGTTGTCGCCATGCTTTCCGGTGCTTTTGCATTTTCTGCAGAGGGTTATGAATCCATCCCTGAAATTATTGCAATTGGCGAACTTCATCATGAAATTTCCGCAAGGATGATTACCTATGCAGGCAGTCTCTATCTCATCCATGTGGGAACCAAACCTATCGAGTTGTCGGGACACTCCGCAGAGGTGTATGTAAATGGTGTGAAGCAACGGATAGTGATTCAAACACTCAAAGGTAGTGAGTTCATCTCATCGCTTTACCATGGTGTCAGCCGTTTGCAGTTCCAGGCGTAAGTGGAGACTCCTGATTTCTGGGGCCATGGCTCTGGATAAATATTGCTGATGAGAATATTCTTGGAGAGCATCAGATGATGTTGGACATAATCTGGAAATCTGATGGAAAAATAGTCTCCCGATCAATAAGAACAGCGCCAACAATTCACTGACACTCCTATATTCTTACCTAAATCTTTGTGGTCGGATAGCTTATATGCGTAAAAAGTACATATATTATTCTGCCTATGGTTACCTGTTGCATTACCCATTCCAACCATGGAGGCTTTCTTACATGTACTCACCTGACGCTCCCAAGTATCTCATTCACATTCATATCGAAACAGAGGGGGTTGTCGAAAAACCAGACGTAATTGGGGCAATTTTCGGCCAAACAGAAGGATTATTGGGTGAAGATATGGATCTGCGCGATCTCCAGCGAAGTGGGAGAGTCGGAAGAATAGATGTTCAGATCACAAGTACGCACGGAAAAACCGTCGGTGAACTCTATATCGCATCCTCTCTTGACCGTGCGGAGACGGCAATTCTTGCGGCATCCCTTGAGACAATCGAACGAGTGGGGCCCTGTGTATCGACGATTAAGGTACAGGGGATTGAGGATTTGCGGGTGATCAAACGTCGGCAGATTGTCAACCGCGCAAAAGAACTGCTGCTTGAATCCTTTGATGATGTGGGGATATCGACAAACGAAATCCTCACTGAGGTCCGTGAATCGATTCGGGTGGAGAAGATCTCCTCCATCGGTGAGGAGCGGCTCCCGGCAGGACCGAATGTGCCGGATTCGGATGCGCTCATCATTGTCGAGGGAAGAGCGGATGTGCTGAATTTGCTAAAGTGCGGCATCAAAAACACTGTTGCAGTAGAGGGGACAAAAGTCCCACAGATTATTGTGGATCTGAGCATCAAAAAGAATACTACCGTTTTCGTAGATGGCGATCGCGGAGGAGATCTGATCCTCCGCGAACTCTTGCAGGTTGCAGATATTGATTACGTTGCGTTCTCTCCCCGCAGCAGGAACGTGGAGGATATGTCTCGCAAAGAGATTGTGAAATCTCTGCGAAACAAGGTTCCGGCAGATGTTTGGCGAACGCAGAACGTGCGGGATGAATCTGTTGCAGATATGGAGCTGGAGCCTGCTGGAGATATGGCATCCGTGCTAGAACCAGAACGTATGGCTCCGACAATTATTCCCGAGGAACCCCCGTTTGTTTCGGTACCGGATCCGGATCCGGTGGCTGCAGCAACCACAGGTCCCATTGGATCAGCATTCGCGGAAAAAATGAATGTTCCGATGACAGCAACCAAACAGCCCATTCGGCCTCTCAGTGCCGAACCCCGGACGATTGCAGAGCACGCAGACTATATGCAGCAGACCGGCAAGGCACGCGTTTTGACCGGAGAAGGAGCGATCTACGGAGATTACGCGCTTTCCGAAATGTACGACATCCTGTCGAAATTCAAAGGGGATTTGGCCGGACTTATCATCGATGAAGTGGTCAATCAGCGGTTTGTAGATATTGCAGCTGAAAAAGGCCTGAAATTTATAGTAGCCAAAGGTTTTGAAGGCATTGTTCGGCGTCCGGTTTCAATCCGGATGAGTCTGCTGTAACCGTGAAGACTGCTAAAACTAATTTTTATTCTGATTTATTGGTTTTAGTGGTAATATATATCTGCCTCGTCGTTCTCTATTGATATAATCTGCCGGATACTAAGTGATAGCGGCATCTCCCTCGCACCATTTAAAGCACCGAACATGAGCTGTAATCCCTACGTCACTGAGGAGGGGACAGAAACCGGCATCGCCCAGGCAACGCAGGCACTCGCCGCATGTGCTAGACTCGTTGTTGACATGAATCCGATCCTTCTTAAACCAAAAGGCAATGCCGTTTCCCAGATCGCCCCGCTCGGCAAATCCTGGAAGGATATGCAGATCGCAGACTATTATAAAGAAATAGAATCTCTGGCTGACGAAGTGGTTGCTGCATACTATCGGCTTAAAAACGAGTACACGAACATCATTGTCGAAGGAGCCGTCA
The DNA here is from genome assembly GCA_031287415.1 of Candidatus Methanorbis basalitermitum. Classification (GTDB taxonomy): domain Archaea; phylum Halobacteriota; class Methanomicrobia; order Methanomicrobiales; family Methanocorpusculaceae; genus Methanocorpusculum; species Methanocorpusculum basalitermitum. The sequence goes on from JAITSY010000022.1 coordinate 20,631, forward strand.
GCGGAGATGGTCTGATCTTTGGAACCTACATGCGCGGCCTGTTCGCAAATGCCGGGGCGGTTGATGCACTTGTCGGGTATCCCGCAGAGAAAAAGGGTGTCGCCTGTACCCCGGTAGGCGAAGTAGATGCTCCGTGTGCCGCCCTTACCCGGCACCGTGAGTGTTGTCTCGATGTTGAATCCATCGTTGCGCTCTCCAGGATTAACTAAATCATTACTCAGCACCGATGTATGTGATACAGATGACACTCAGATTATCATTCACGCTCGATCCAGAGCTCTTAGAGCGTATCGATCTATTTGCAAAAAAGCAGGAACTTGACCGCAACGAGGCTGTGCTCCGACTAATTGAGGCAGGGCTATTTCAGGCGGAACAGAATGGGGAGATGCTTCCCGCGCCAAAACGTGACTTCAAGGAGTTTGGGAGGATGCAGAAGAATGTGGATCTGCTTCTTGCCAGCATAGATGAGCTGAAAACGGAGGTGAGGATAATGCACCATGTAATCTATCTCAAAGAAATGCGTGAGACAGAGGTAAAAGTGGCGGGCAAGTCGATCGGTAGATGGTGGAACCGGCTGAATTTTCCCAAATAATTTTTGGCAACATGGGCATCATCGACACACCGGAAATTCTTGCAGCTATTGCAGCTGTTCCGATGTCGTTCAGGAAAGCCAGATACAAACTTGAAGCTGACGGTCTTGCTGCTGCAACCGAGATTTTGTCTGCATAGAAGATCGGTGTAGCCTGACACAACATTCATCTGTGTCAATATGGGTTCCTTTGCGGTTGATGAGCTCAAAAAGCACACGAGTGCCACCATCGTACGGATCACGGTTCCGGGAATTAAAGTTCTCCCGGTCGTTGCAAAAAATTCATCGTGGAGCAGAACTGCGGCATTGTCATGGCTCTTGGCATGCCTGGCGTGAAGGATCTCGGGACAAGATCTATGCCCACGAGGCATCGCAGGGAATCATGATGGCACAGCCCATGACCAACAAACACATCATTGAGGTCTTCCATTCATGAGGACGAAATTAAAGATGATGCAGAACTCACATGGCTTTTGGAACAGCTGACGCACGAACCTGCAGTCAATGCTGTTTTCGTGCTTACCCAACAGCAGGACATGATAAAATGGGTTGGGGCTTGCTAGCGGCAAGGGTTCGCCGATGCGGGTCCGGCCAGGCGATAAGCTGCAACTCCCCTTAAGCAGGGCAACGCGGCATGACCCAGTCATACGCCACCACATGCTGAGCATGACTTCGCCTGCCATGCTGCTTTCCATTTTTTACTGCAGTGCAGCCCTTTGTCTGGCATCAAGTGGTGTCTCAGTCTCCCTGCAAGGCAAAGGAGCAGCTGCCACAAAGCGGGACGCACGGTAAAGCCTGTACCTGCAAGTGACGTGCGATTCGTGGCATGTGGGGCTGCAAAACCTTTGAAAACGATTTTTCCATACCCTCTTTCCTATGGATACCCGTCCCTGGCTCCCTGCTTGTGAGGACGAACGAATAAACCAGCAAGGCAGTGTCATCTCCCACAATCATTATATGTACAGACAATAACAAAAAATAATCGGAATGATACCTTAACAAACGAAGTATTATATTCTCTCATGTCCAATATTAATGGAGAATGTTATACAAAGAATTTGAGGAGTTGTTCCCATCGGAACTATCTGCTATAGAGTACT
>JAITSY010000023.1 GCA_031287415.1 Candidatus Methanorbis basalitermitum
ATGGATAAATCAGCTCTTTATTTTACCTGATGCGATCCGAATGTGTGTAGATTTTTTTGTCCGGCAGATGCATGAGCGTGAGGTTTGCTGCATCTGCAAGTCCAACGGCGAGAGCGGTCGGCGGCCGGTATGCGGCGAGGACTGAGTAGCCGGCGTTGAGGGTTTTCCGGATTGTGTCAGCTGCTGCTTTGCCGGAGATGATGAGTGCGGCCTCTGCCGGATACCGGCCGAATTTGAGAAGGAGGCCGGTTACTTTATCAAGGACGGTCGGCTGGCTGAGATCAGATGCAGGGAAGACGGTGCCATCCGGCAGTAGGGCTGCTGCACAGAAGCCACCTGCGGCAAGGACGTCCTGCGGGAATGTGACGGCAAGAGAATTGGCGGCGACACTGATGCCGCTTCCAATAACCGGCAGTCTGGCAGGATCGAGATAGGACACAGTACCGCCGCAGCCGGAAACAACTGCGCGCTTTGGCAGGAGGATCTTGAAGGGATTTTTGGTTAGGACACCGATGGTTTGTCCGTCGATCATGATGGATTCAATCTCATCGTCTGTGATAATGGCTTCGGTCGCAAGATAGCCGCGGGCGAACTCTTCAAGGTTATCCGGCAGCATGAGGATTGAGAGAAGATTTCTGCCGTTGACTGTCAGGACGAAGCTCTGCTCGTTGAAAAGACCACCGGAAAAAAGAGTCATATGCCTGCTCCGTTGCCGGTCTCCTCACCGCGGAGATGCCGGCAGATGGTGCAAAATTTGTTGCTGAGTTCGCTTTCCGGGATTGTTCCATTGTTGATGTCCTCGGCAAGTTTACTGATGAATTCTTTGATATCGTCGTCGAAGATGACGCGGTATCCCCGCTTGCCGGAGAGATACTGGGATACTGCTGAGGGGGCAACTGATAGGGCTTTAGCAACTTTGATCTGGGAAACTCCGCGGCTGGCAAGTTCTACGGCGAGAGCTGCCTGCAAGGCAGGGATGGTGTTCCAGACGATCTCCTGACAGGGAGTTTTTACCATAATTCAACACTTCTCGCTGTGAATGATAATAATGAATCTGTATTTTTGCGGTATTGTTTATCGGAATTATCAGTCTGAGTGGGAACAATTCTTCAAAGCTGAAACATAACAGTCTATATCAATAGAGAACGATGAAACATATATTCATATATGTATATATATTACCACTAAAACCAATAAGTCCGAAAAAATAACAGGTATTTTGCCAGAGCGAAATGTTTTCTGCAGAATCCTCTATTTAACGATCTGCAGTCCGGTTCAGATGGCCCAGTGTACGGTAGGTGAATTCCAGTTCTTCGAACACCGGGATATTGTTCTGCTCAAGAAGCGATACGCCAGGTTTCATGCTGTCGCCACCAATAAGGGTTCCGACCAGCAGATTTTCGGTCTTTTTGGAGTAATCTATCAGCACCCGCGCAACCTGCTCGGGGCTTAACACCTTGTTCGGGAAGTTGACGAGAATTGCCATGTCCCATAGGTCATGGGCGCGGCAGAGCACCTCAAACACCCCACGGAATCGTGTTTCATCGGCATCGCCAAGCAGATCGATCGGGTTGTTCTTGTTCCAGAATGGCGGGAGGAAGCTGTTCATCTCTTCGATCATTTCTTTCGGAAGATCGATGATCTCAATACCCCAGGCCTCAGCATAGTCGTTCGAAAGAACAGCAAATCCCCCGGCATTGGTAATAACGACCGCACGGCTCCCCTTCGGGACATGGTTTGCATCGGAAAGAATCTTTGCCACCTTGAATGCACCGGGTAACGTCTGTACCGGAATTACGCCGCACTTGCGGAACGCATCCATGTACACCTCGTAAGATCCAGAAAGCGATCCAGTATGCGACGCAGCCGCTGCCTGTCCGCGTTTGGAGGACCCAGCCTTGATTGCCACGATCGGTTTTGTCTTGGTTATCTCCGTTGCCATCTCCATGAAAGCCACACCATTCTTGATCTCCTCAATGTAGAGAATGAGGGCTTTGGTATGCGGATCTCTCTGGGCATAACTCATGTAATCGAGGAAATCAAGATCGGACTGGTTGCCAACCGACACAACCTCGGAGTATCCCATCTCGGAACCTTTGGAAAGCGAGATCCCGACAACCGCATTAACAATTGCCCCTGACTGGGAGATGAACGCAAGCTCTCCTGGCGATGGGGAAGTAGACACGTACGTCGTATCCAGCTTGTACGGCGGAAGGATCAGACCGAGACAGTTCGGGCCGACGATTCTGATACCGTGACTTTTTGCGATCTCGACCATTCGGTTCTCAAGGGCACGGCCGTTCTCGTCCATCTCTTTGAATCCTGCGGTGATGACTACGGCCATCTTCACACTTTTCTGGCCACACTCTTCCATGATGTCTGGAACAAGCTGTGCCGGAACGGTGATAACTACCATGTCAACAGGACCAGGGACAGATAAAAGCGTCGGATAGCATTTAACCCCCTGAATCTCTGCCCTCTTGTTGTTGACCGGATACACTTTACCCGGGAACTGCAGCAGGTTGCGGAACACCGCATAGCCCATCTTGGTTTTGTCGTCGGATGCACCGATGACTGCAACGGACTGCGGCTTGTAGTAGTCGATTGGAACGAGTTTTGATGCAGAATAATGTGGCGGGAGGGAAACAGACTCATCCTGTACTATCACTCTGGCGTCAACCGCACAGCCACCTTTCTCATACAAGCGGAACGGGTTGATGTCGAACTCCACCACGTTTTCGTTCTTTTCGAAAAATGCACAGGCATTCTTTAAGGTCTGGAACAGATACTCCTCATCCCTTGGTGCTTCGCCGCGATAACCGGTAATGAGTGCGTACCCTTTGATCTGCTTAATGAGGCTGTAGATCTCGTCATCTGTACACGGCAGGATGCAGATACCGATATCCCTGAGAAGCTCGACAAGCGTTCCACCAAGACCAAAAGTGATGACGCGGCCGAATGCCGGATCGATCTTTCCGCCGATGATCAGTTCAAGACCAGGGGAGGCCATCTCCTCGATGATGACACCATTAATCTCTGCGTCGGGATTGTAGGCTTTGACCGAAGTAATGATGTTGTTGTATGCGGCTCTGGCCTCTTCATCCGTCATGATACCAACAACCACGCCTCCTGCATCGCTTTTGTGAATGATCTGGGGACTGACGATCTTCATGACAACCGGATATCCTATTTTCACCGCAGCAACTATCGCCGCTTCGGGGCTGGTAACGATCTCGAAGACCGGGGCTGGCACATTGAATTTCCGCAGAAGGTCGTATCCGTCTGCTTCGGAGAGCATTTTAGTCCTGGAATGTGTCGACATAATTTCACCTCATCTCTTCTCATCACAGTTTGGATACTCGGGCATCCACCATAACGAAAATGATCAACACTATCATAGCTGGCAAATATTATATACTCTGCGGTTTGAAGAAGGACTCTGTGACGATTCACACAAAGATCTGTATTTGTCAAAACCACAAATCAAACGCCGAACGTGTGGTTCTCGGCAACAATTGGTCTTTTTAGAGGCTTGGAATTGCTGCAAAACCAAAGACTTTGCAGCCAGGCGAGGCAGTGGCGTGCGGTCGCTATTCCCACTGGTCTGCTGCTGGGCGCTGGCGAGATTCCATTGCCGTGCAGATATTGACTTCGTTTGTGTCCCTTCGCTGGGATCCGGGAACAGAAGCATCTTCATTTCTTGTCTCCCACGAAAAATGCCAGGCCTCTTGATACTTCGCGCTCTGGGCGGTATCAGTTGCGTGGCAGCGGAACCCGTTGCCTTGCAATGCACGTGCACGCCGCCAATAACGCAAGGCCAAGCCTCGCTTGCTGCTTGCACATATGTGTTGGCGCAACCTCTAACAGAGGCATGCAGCATATGCTTTTTAAATGTATGGCTACCAATACATAGTGCATTAACCGGGGCAGTAGGGTAGCCTGGTCCATCCTAGAGCGTTTGGGACGCTTTGACCCCAGTTCGAATCTGGGCTGCCCCATTTTATTATGAATACCCCTGATACATTGTCTATTCTCACCGAACTAAACCGCCTCTATCCGCATCAGCGGGAGGGCATGAACTTCCTTAAGTTCGAAAACCCGTATCAGATTCTGATCATGACTATTCTTTCTGCCCAGACCACCGACGTCACCATCAATGGCCTGCGAGACGCGCTCTTCTCCCGCTACCCCAATCCCGCAGCACTTGCAGCAGCAGAGCAAAAAGAGGTTGAACGGATCATCCACCCGGCAGGCTTCTATCACATCAAAGCAAAAAATATTATCGGCACTGCAAAACGTCTCTGCGAAAACTTCGGCGGCAAAGTTCCGGAGACAATTCCCGAACTGATAACCCTTCCTGGTGTAGGGCGCAAAACTGCAAACATCGTCACCAGCCATGCTTTCGCAAATCCGGAGGGTATTGCGGTTGACACGCATGTTGGCAGACTTTCACGGCGGATCGGATTTTCCGACCACTCCAACCCGAACAAGATCGAGGCCGACTTAATGAAACTGTTTTCCAAGGAATGGTGGGGCGATATCAATTATCTGCTGATAAGTCACGGTAGAGCAGTCTGTACTGCAAAAAAACCTGCGTGCGAACGCTGCAGCATTTGTATCCAGTGCAGAATTTATCAGGGGACAATACAAACACCGTAAACATGACAGAGATGGATGTACAAACCAAACGGTTGGTTGTGTTCGCCACATCCATCGGTGCGTTTTAGCTCCATTGATCAGCTCGAGGGTCATCCTTGCCAGGCCCGAGGTTGGCGTCCGGCGTCTCGGCATGCTATCTTGGATGGAGAGTGGTGTTTCTGGTTACGGTACCGCTTGCAGTGATTGTGGCAGCCCCGATGCAGCGATCCTTCCACGATGTGAATGAGGCCAAGGCCTCTTCATACAGCCAGTTTAACATCCGCGGTACTTTTTTTTCATGCCGCAGCGATGTTCTTCATGATGTAAGGTCTGCCCGTCTTGGCAAATCCATTCTCCGTGATTCGGACTGCAGTGGGTATTCTCATGATGGCCCATTTGTCTGGTACGAGCTGAATCTTCCCTCACCGTATTTCCATGTAAAGCAGCTCTTCACGGACAAGCGGTTCGCCCACTCCTCCTACGCGGCCCTCTTCAACTATGGCTGTACTTACGTACGGTTTGGTCTTCTTTGTGAGTGTGTATCTGTAGTCAGTCGGCCGTTTGACCACAACCAGGCAGGCCTGATTCTATATTTCCAGCCATTGATTCGAGCGATCTTGACTCCAATTGCAGGTAAACTTTCGGACAAGATCGATCCCCGCTATAAGTTGCATGACAACGGAACGACTGCGCATCTTTCTGCTTGCCGGACTGGATATTGAGGCAAACCGACGCTATGCCGCAGCCACTCAGGTGTTCCTCGGCCTTGGCTCTGCCGAAGTTCATCGAGAAGCTCGAGGTCGCCAAGACCTGATGCATAGCTTCGACTATTCTGTGTTTATGAGGGACCCTGCCTCTGACCTTGACCGTGCAAAGGCTATAAGCGACGGCGTCAACTTTTTGGCGGCTGTGGAAAAGCCGCTCAATCCAACCTCAAATGTGGTGGGTATGAGTGGCTACGAATACAGTGTTGTGGCAGAGCCCTCTCCACTCGTGTACAACGCGCCGGGTGATGGCGGGATCCACCACAGGGATGTTTTTATCACGGAAGCGATGCTTCTGCGTTCTGCCGTAGTTTGCTGAACGCCGAACAGAGACTTAAAGCTGCATACTTCGAAGTGGTGCGCACATTGCTTATGCGCATTTCGGGAGAAGGCAAACCACTCTCACTCACGGAAATTAACGCGAGCATCAATGAGCTGCTCAAAGCGAGCATCCAAAGCAAAGGCATAATCAAGCTGTTTTCAGAGATAGGCACGGGCTTCTCGCTGTTTTATCCGAAATTTCTTGAAGAGATTTCCAAAATGAAGGAGCGTAACCTTGCAGTTGAGATGCTCAAGAGATTGCTCGCCGAGCAAATTTCACTTTACCGACGGACAAATCTCAGGAAATCGGAGAAATTTTCCGAGATACCCTCCCGTGTTATGAGGACGTATCTCAACGACATGCTCTCCAATGAAGAGGTCATCGCGGAATTGATGAAGATGGCAAAGGAAATGCACACCGCGCATGAAGAAAGGGATGCTCTTGGACGGTCCGATGAGGAACTGGCCTTTCTGACGCCCTGACAAAACCAGCGGCCATCAGAGACATTTACGAAAACGATGAACTCGTGTCGATGACAAGGGAATTGGCTGACTTTTTCCAGAAAAACCGTACTATTAGACAGGCAGAAAAAAGAGCCAGCCCACACGAAAATGTGGCACATGGCCAAGAAATTTCTGAAAAATACAAGTACCCGCACGTGGGCACGGAGGATGCCATCGCAACGACAATCGGGCAGTGCAAAATGGGGGTGGATAACTAAGGCGAGGTACATAGTTAAGGCAGTATTGATGATGTTCTCTTTTTGCAGCTGTACCGCATTGAAACAAACAGGGCATCCCTCATCTGCCTGCCACTTCTCAGCACCCAAACAAGCAGCGGAAACGTTGCAGCATGCAAGCGCATGACCCTTATGAAAGCTTTGTGTAAAGATTCATTAATAAACACCCACATAGTATTATTAGTACAGAGTTGTAGGGCACACCTCTATCAGAGGCATGCAGCAAATGAACGCCTGCCACGGAAGCACCGGCAGCGTCATCGCCTGTAATGTCAGCGGTAGTGAAATGAGCGCGGACCAGTCTGTGCCAACACCCTCCTTCCACCGTGCCGCAGAATGCCTCGCCACGGGCCGACGGCAGATAACCCGAGCATGCCGAAACACATCAAAGACCCGGTTCACGGATATATAGAAGTCCCTGCAGAACTTGTACCCCTTGTAGACGCACCAGCAACACAACGCCTGCATCACATCCGGCAGCTTGGCTTTGCGTATCTGGTATATCCCGGGGCAAACCACACTCGGTTTGAACACTCCCTTGGAGCGATGCATCTTGCATCTCTTTTATGCGACAGTCTTGAACTGGACACCGTCGCAACGCAGACAGTTTGCTGTGCAGCACTCCTGCACGACACAGGCCACGGCCCGTACTCCCACTCAAGTGAACGGCTCATGCAGGAGTACAGACAGTTTTCGCACGATGACATCCGAGGGCTACTGAACGAACCGGAGATTGCAGGACTACTCGAAAAAAATGCCGTGAGTCCCGAAGAGGTCGCAAGTCTTGTTTCTGGAAACCACCCGTATGCCGGTATCATCCACGGCGATCTCGATGTGGATAGGATGGACTATCTTCTCCGCGACGCTCACTACACCGGAGCACCCTACGGCTACTTCGATGCCGGCCGCCTCATCAAATCCCTCGTGATCGTACAGGACAAACTCGTCCTCAATGAGGCAGGAATCTCAGCTGCTGAGTCGCTTCTGATCGCAAGAACGCTCATGGGTCCGTCTGTCTACTATCATCACGTCTGCCGGATTGCAGAGGAGATGTTCCTGTTGGCAGCCAGGACCCACTTCGGAGATGACGCTGACGCCATTTGTGGGTTTCAGCGTCTCGACGATGTTACTGCAACCGCCATTTTGCTCAACTCATCGGAACCGATCACCCGGGACCTCATGATCCGCATCAGAACACGCCACTTGTACAAGAGAGCAGTCTACGCCAACCGCGAACAGGTGGACCTCGCGCATCTGCCCCGTACCAAAATCGGTACCGCACGACTCCATGCTGCGATAGTTGAGACAGCCGATGTTCCGCCCGAGTCAGTAATTCTCGACATTCCATTCCTCCGAAAAGAGATGAAGATGGATGTTCTGATCCGCAACCGTCACGACCTCGTGCCATTTGAGGAACTTGTCCCCATGATCTCCATGATGAACGCCACCCGTCAGGGACAGTGGCGGCTTGGCGTGTATACCCCGGCCGGGCTTCGTGATCGGGTAGGAGCCGCAGCCAGCGAGGTGCTCGCACTCAGGCATACAACAAAACAACATAAACTCACAGGTGTAATATAAGAGAGATGAAACGGATCGTTGTCGGGGTTACCGGAGCTTCCGGGATGCTGTACGCAAAGCGGCTCATTGAAGCCCTCACGAAAACGGACGGCACGGAGATGTATCTGATCATCTCCGATACCGCAAGAGCTGTCGCATGCCTCGAGGAGGTTGCCCTGTCAGGCTATCCGGTTCACTACGAAGAGAACTGCAATCTGTCCGCCGGTATTGCCAGCGGATCGTTTTTGTTCGATGCCATGGTGGTGATCCCCTGTTCCATGAAAAGCCTTGCTGCCATTGCAAACGGCTACTCAACAACCCTGATCGCCCGTGCAGCAGATGTCTGCTTAAAAGAACGACGAAAACTGATTCTTGTGCCGCGGGAGACGCCGTACTCCAGGGTGCATCTGATCAATATGCTTGCCGCCCATGATGCGGGAGCAGTGATCATGCCTGCCTCCCCTTCATTCTACACGCATCCACAGACGCTCGACGACCTCGCTGACCAGGTTGCGGCCCGTGTGTTGGACCACTGCAAAATTCCCCATATCATAGGAGCACGATGGAAAGAATGAGAGAGTTTATCAGCCGAATGATAGCCGAAGGACTGGCAGAAGAAATTTTTGAGCCGGTCTCCTCAGTGTACGAAGCGCCAAAGTTGGCATTTTATCGCAAAAAAATGCTCTACTTCCACAACTGCGATGGACATCAATGCGTGATGAACGCCATATATGATCGAAAAAGTCTCTCGATAGCATTAAATATTCCCGAAGACCGGCTGGTCCGGACCCTTGCCACCTGCACGTACTCCGGGAAAACCCATTGTGCGGGAAAGATCAGCTTTGTCCCCGCAAAACTGTCAAAGATCCCAGTCATGAAGCATTTTCCCAAAGATGCCGGCCGGTATCTGACATCCGGCGTGGTGTTTTCTGCATGGGATGGGATGGAAAATGCCTCTATTCATCGGCTTGAGGTTCTCGACGACACGCATCTGGTTGGACGAATTGTGGAAGGCCGCCACACGTACAAACTTTTGCAACAGGCAAAGGCCGCAGGACAGAAGCTGCCGATAGCGATCGCTATCGGGGCGCATCCTGCGGTGATCTTTGCGGCATGCACCCGCGTTCCGGAAGGAAAGGAGATGGCGTATGCGGCGGAAATTCTTGGGCAGGACTTGCCACTCTGCGAATGTCCGAACGGCATTCGGGTGCCGGACGCCGAAATTGTGCTCTATGGCTACATGACCGCCGAACTGCACGATGAGGGGCCGTTTGTTGATATCAGCGGTACGTACGATCCCGTTCGCATGCAACCGGTGATTGAAATCGAAGGAATGGCATGCAGGCCGGACTTCATCTACCACGGCATTGTGCCAGCTGGGGCGGAACACAGGATGCTGATGGGCGCCCCGTATGAACCGCGGATCTACCAGGCGGTATCAAATGTAACCGCCGTCCGTGACGTGTTTTTGACGCCTGGTGGCGCAGGCTACTTCCATGCGGTGGTGCAGATTAAAAAAATGACCGAGGGCGACGGCAAGAACGTGATCATGGCGGCGTTTTCAGCCCACACCTCGCTAAAGCATGTGGCCGTGGTCGATGAGGACATCAACATCTACGACCCGCACGAGGTAGAATTTGCAATAGCTACCCGTGTTCGGGCTGATCAGGACATGGTGATCATCACGGGCGTGCGCGGGTCGTCGCTTGACCCGTGTCGGATCGGCGACGGGATGAACGTGAAGATGGGTATCGACGCAACGATGCCACTCGGTCACGAAGATGCATTTATCCGTGCCGGCTGGAATGAATAAGGAAGAGAGTGAAGAATGGAATTAGATACCTACGATCAGGCACTGCTAGACGGCGAATACGGCGAGAGCCGTCAGAAAATGATGGAGATTCTGCTGGCACTCGGCAGGATTTACGATGCGGAACGGTTTATTCCAGTAAAAAGTGTACAGGTCTCCGGAGCATCATTTAAGACAATCGGTGAGGCTGGCCTCGAGTGGCTTGCAAGCATTGATGCAAAAGCAGTAGTCCCGGCATTTCTGAATCCAATCGGCATGCCGCGAACTGGCTGGGAGGAGCTCGGCATCTCCGAAAGCTTCGCAAAGAAGCAGTTTGAAGTTAATGCGGCGTACACACGGCTCGGTATCCGACCGACCTGCACCTGCACACCGTACTACTTCAGCATCGTGGAGCGCGGCGATCACCTCGCATGGTCAGAGTCGTCTGCGGTCAGTTACGCCAACTCGGTACTCGGTGCCCGTACAAACCGTGAGGGAGGACCGTCGGCACTCGCGGCAGCCCTTACCGGCAAGACACCGGAGTACGGGCTGCACATTGTGAGGAACCGCCTGCCGCAGATCGAGTTCCGGCTTGATGATCCAATGGCGGCGAAGCACTGGACAACCGCCGAGTACGGGGCGCTCGGCATGGTTGCCGGAGCGATTGCCGAAAACCGTATTCCGCTGTTTATAGATCTTCGGCCGAACCGCGACATGCTGAAAAGTCTTGGTGCGGCAATGGCTGCGTCCGGTGCGGTTGCCCTCTACCACGTCAACGAGATCACGCCCGAGACACGATTTCCGTTCTTCCGGCAGCACGTCACCAAGGACGAACGGGAAGTGGTGACGATCGGGGTCGCCGATGTGATGAACATGTTCGCAGACATGGAGGTTTCGGCGGTGGCCGTCGGCTGTCCGCACCTTTCCAAAGAGGAGGTGGTGAGGGCCGCAGAGCTGCTTGTCGGAAAAAAGACGATGATGCCGTTTTATGTGTTCATCGCAAGAGAGCTGATGGAGTCCTGTACAGATGAAATCGCGGCTATCGAGAAATCCGGAGCAAAAGTGGTACCCGATACCTGTATGGTGGTGTCTCCCTTTATGGATCACACTGGTTGCGTGATGACCAACTCCGGCAAAGCGTTTTCCTATCTGCCAGAAATATGCGGCGTGACTTCTCGGATGGGGACTTTGGAGGAATGTGTCCGCGTGGGGTGTGGTGCGTAAATGAGCTTCTTGGATATAATTTCCGTCTTTGAAAAACGCGATCTGCTGACAGCCTGGGTTTGTCTTGCGGTGGCCTTTACGCTCGGCACCTCAAGGCGGCAGGCACTTATCACGGACGCTGGCGGGATCCCTGTTGATATGCTTGCGATGATCTTCATCGTTGCCGTGATCACGGTGGGTCCGTCGTTTGTGCTGCATGAGCTGGCCCACAAGTATGCAGCAGTCCGATACGGTTACTGGGCGGGGTTCCGCAAGAAAACGCAAATGCTGCTGATAGCAGTGGTTATCACCGTGTTAACGGGCATTGTGTTTGCCGCACCCGGTGCAACGCTGATCAATACCGCCGGGCGCGAGATGACCAAAAAGGAGAGCGGCATTATCTCTCTTGCAGGACCGCTCACGAATCTGATCCTTGCAGTACCATTCTTCATCTGCATGATCGCAGGAGGCATTCTTGGAGGGGCGGAGGCCAGTGTGTTTACGGTTTCCGGATTCCTGTTCTTTCTGGGCATGATAGGCTTTCAGGTGAATGCAATGCTGGCCCTGTTCAATATGCTGCCGGTTGGATCGCTTGACGGCAGAAAGATCCTCAGCTATGACGCGGCGGTGTTCACGGCAATGATTGCCATGTCCCTTCTGATGCTGTACCTGTCCCTGCAATCAAGAATGTCTGTGGGGATGCTCCTTTGATCAGCCGGAAAAAAATCCAAACTTTTTTTATGTTTCTTCCCGCATGCTGTAGAATATGCAGCTCCCGAAACTTCTCCCAACAACGGTCGTCGGTTCCTACCCATGTGTGAAAAATGCCTGTTTTTCGGCACTTTTTGATCCGTACAGGAAAGCAGTTCAGTTTGCGGTCGCCGAGCAGGTGCGGGCAGGTGTTGACATCATCTCCGACGGGCAGGTGCGGGCAGGCATGGTGCAGGCCTTTGTATCCAAACTTCCAGGTATTAGCGGCAGTACTGTCATCGGTACAGTCGGCATGCCGGAGAAGCCTATCACCGTAGCAGACACCAACTACGCACTGACACAGGCAAAGTACGTGAAAGGTATTCTGACCGGGCCCTGTACGCTCGCGTATGCACTGAAAATCGAAACCCCGGCGTACCGCAACCGAGAGGAGCTGGTGATGGATCTTGCGGCAGTGCTTCATTGGGAGGCCAAGGGACTTGCTGCAGCTGGCGCATATCTGATCCAGGTGGATGAGCCGATTCTCTCAACTGGCGCAATGGATATTGAAACGGCAAAGGAGGCACTGAAGGTCCTCCTCAAAGATGTCGCAACGCCGTCCTGCATTCACACCTGCGGGCTGCTGCATACGATTGCAACCGAATGGACACAGCTGCCAGTGGATGTGATCGATTTCGAGTACGCGGCAAGTCCCGACAATCTCTCCTGCCTCTCACGCCAGGATCTGCGGGAAAAAAAGATCGGCTGTGGTTGTGTGAAAAGTTCCGAGCCGGAGGTGGAAAGCGCAGCCGAGATCGAGAAGCGGATCCGGTCCTGTGTGGAGGTATTCGGCGAAGAGAAGCTACTAATCGATCCAGATTGCGGTCTTCGGATGCACACACCGGAGGTGGCGTTTGCAAAACTGAAGAATATGTGCGATGCCGCAAGAAACGTCAGAAATGAGCTGTAGAGGTGCCCCCAACAGGGCTTGACCAACTCTTCCCTATAAATAACGCAGTTCCCACGGTTATTTGTGCCGAACCAGTACACAAGCGTGTGGTCATCCCGCCCACAACGTGCTCAGCACCGCATGGACATCTTCCGGCGGTACCGTATGCGGTATCGCCCCAGATGGAACTCAACAAACCAGCCCTGCTCGGAACGGCGGGTCTTTCAGATCGCGATAACACAGGTACTCACACAGAGGCCACTGGGCAGATACAATGGCTTTGCTGCAATCATCAGGCGTGGAGTTTCCTACATCACCAGCATGGAACATGATTCGTTACTCTGTCAGTTAAATTTTCAGGCATCAGTATAAAAAATCCGCAGCCCATTAATAGTAAGTACTGACTATGAAGATCAGTTTGATTGAACCAATCGGTGTCTCAGAACAAGTTATTTCAGAACTTGCCGCCGACCTCATCAATGCCGGACACAGCCTCAGCTACTATAATACCAAAACAGCCGATCCAAAAGAGCTTGCAGAGCGGTCCTGGGATGCGGATATCGTTATCATCGCAAACACCCCGTATCCGGCTGAAGTTATCCGGCAGGCTGAGCATCTCAAGATGATCTCCGTTGCCTTCACTGGAATCGATCATATCGGTGCAGATGCATGCAGGGAACGGGGAATTGCGGTGTACAATGCTGCAAACTACTCAAACAAGGCCGTCGCAGAACTTGTCATCGGCATGACAATCTCCCTGCTCCGCAGGCTTCCGGTGGTCGATGCAGCAGCACGGAACAGTGACACGGAGGAGAGATCACCGGACGAACAGCCGGCATCATTGGCACTGGCCGCATTGGTCTTGTGACCGCAAAACTCTTCACTGCGTTTGGTGCTCGTGTCATTGCGTACTCGCGGTCCGAATCGGGTGAGGCAAAACGAATCGGCGTGGAGTATGTGCCGCTCGATACCCTCATAGGCGATAGCGACATCATCTCCCTTCATGTCCCGAGTACACCGGCGACAAAACATCTTATCAGCGCAGAAAAACTCGTTCGCATGAAACCTTCAGCCCTCCTCATCAACTGCGCTCGTGGACCGGTTGTGGACAACGCAGCCCTAGCCGAGGCACTCACCGCAGGAAAAATCGCCGGTGCGGGTATTGATGTTTTCGACACAGAACCGCCTCTGTCGCAGGACTAACCGCTGCTTACCGCACCAAACACCATCCTTACTCCGCATATTGCATTCGCTTCGGAAGAATCGATGCGTCGGAGAGCGGAGAGTGTGTTTGAAAATATCCGTGCTTATCTGGGCGGCAGATCAGAAAACGTGTGCAGCCTTTGATGGCCGCCAACCGGGGGGGGGTCAAAGGTCTCTTCGTCACTACCGACTGCATGTGGTTACAATCCCCACGTGTCTGCCCTGCTGCTTTATAGGGAAAACATCCCAAAAACCAGTACGGACGCTCGTACCAACAAATGGCATCGTTCTGGGGAGTTATAGTACGGAAATGTATCGAAAAATTATTAGAAAGAGAGTATGCCTCTTGCTTAAGTTGCGGGACACACCTCTCTCTATCAGAGGTGTGCAGCTCGTCCATTTGCATGGGATGGAGAAACCATGAGGAGTATGGCGATTCTTGGGGTTGGTACGTGAAGCAGGCAGCTGCAAGGTTCAATGAATTTCATGTTTTTTGTGGGAAACGGGACATAGCCGTGCAACACCAATGTTCATCTAACAACAGAACAAATGTGTACAGACAATATGAGCCTTGAAGAAGAGATCAAAGCCATTGAGGACGAGATCAGAGATACCAAATACAACAAGGCAACTTCACAGCATATCGGGCGATTAAAAGCCAAACTCGCCAAAATCAAGGATGATGCCATCACCCGCGCACTGAAGTCTGCCGGCAGCAGCGAAGGATATTCGATTAAGAAATCCGGCGACGGAACGATCGTCTTGGTCGGGTTTCCGTCGGTTGGTAAATCGACGCTGCTAAATCAGCTCACCAATGCGGAAAGCGAAACCGCCTCATATGCGTTCACCACATTGACGGTCGTTCCTGGCTTGATGGAGTACAAGGGCGCGAAGATCCAGATTCTGGATATTCCAGGACTTATCGCCGGTGCAGCCATGGGAAAAGGCCGCGGGAAGGAGGTTATCGCAGTTGTACGAACAGCGGATCTGATTGTGATTTTAGGCGATGTGTTTAATGGCGTGCATGTGGATGTGCTGATGCATGAGCTGTACGACGCAGGAATCCGAATCAACAAACCAAAGCCGGATATTACCATCAAGAAGACTGGGTACGGCGGCATCCACCTCAATACGGTTGGCGTGGTCGACATCGATATTGATGATGTCCGGGCAATTCTCGCAGAGAGCAAGATTATGAACGCGGATGTGCTGGCCCGCGGCAGCAGCGTGACGCAGGATGATGTCATTGACGCGATGATGGGCAACCGGATGTATATTCCGGCATTTATTGCCGTCAACAAAGTAGATCTCATCAGTGAAAAGGAACGACGCGAGGTGGAGCAGAAAATGTGGGAGAAGTACGGTGTTGATCCGATTATGATTTCTGCGTACTCAGGCTACAACATCGATAAACTGCAGGATGCCATCTACGAACATCTCGGTTTTGTGCGTATTTTCATGAAGCCTTACGGCGAGGAGGCTGACATGGAAGAGCCGATGATCATGCGAACAGGCAGTACGATTGAGGACATCTGCCGCAGGCTCCACCGCGACTTCGTGGATCGGTTCAGGTACGCAAAGATCTGGGGGACGTCCGTTAAGCATGATGCAGCAAAGGTCGGTCTGCAGCATAAAGTGGCGGATGCGGACATCGTGACGATTGTCACAAAGCTCTAAAAATATTTTCTTGATTTCTGATTTTTTTACTCAGCGAAGGCTTATCTGATATCCCCGACAAAAAACCAACAATGCAACGGAGTCTCACGTCATGTACACCGTGCTCCCGCATTTCGTGAGTCTCACGCCCGTTTTGGTCGTGCTCCATGATCCACAGGTGAGAACGCGTTCCGAGAATCACACGGCTCCGTTGCCCCGCAACTTCGCTTGGCTACAAAATCTTTGGCTTTACTGTAATTGAAAAAACGGGCCTGGAGGGATTCGAACCCCCGGCATTCGGGTTAGAAGCCCGACGCTCTATCCTGGCTAAGCCACAAGCCCGTTGCTTAATGCTTTATTCTATTCGCGTTTCCAGATAATAAAATCTACTCAAAACCAACAATGCAGTGGAATCTCATCTGCCTGCATCGGGCAGCCCCGTGCGTGGCCTGGCAGCAGACAGAATCCTCCTACTTACGAACGCAGGAGGATGAATCTGGGTAAAGCCCTATCACACATTCATCCAAAAAACGGAGGATGAGCTTATTTCGCCCGCTGACAACTGCATTCCGTAGCCTCAACCATCAGAGCCCTGCAGCATTCGCGCTCTGCAACTTTTCGGAGATGGAATACGCAGGCAAACTTCAGCTGCAGCCGAACCAACAGGCGTTCGCGTTCCTCATAATATACATCCCCAGAATCGCGCTTGACATCCGCTGCATTGTGGTCGCAGACGCCATTACCGTCGCAATAATTCCTGCATCTCCGGTGGCGATGATCCTCATGTGGAACGGTTAAGATGAACACAGGGTCGCCAATCTTGACGGCATCTGCCGATACCACATTCTGGGTACTTACAAACTCAACCGTTCTTGGACGGTCCTTCTTCGATTCGGCAATCATTTCCGGAGATAATCCTACAATACCCACCATCTGCATTGCGATCACCCGTACATCATCTGCTCACCGGCAGAGAATGATTTGTGTTCTGCAGGTTCCAGTTCCTGCACATCGTTTGCCAGCTGATGCATCATCGCCTCAACATGATCTGCCTGCTCCATAAGCGGCTGTGTATCGACATCAAAATCGCAGCGGTTATTGAGAATCTTCAGGACAACAATCGCGGCACGCGGATCAACATTGAAGTTGGTCTCAACCAAAAATCCGGTGACAGGGATTCCGTGGAGCTGTGCTTTGATGATCATATATCCTGCGATGCCGATGATGCTTAAGGCAGGCAGAACGATCACCAAGTCTTTGATCTTTTCCAGGCCGTCGGCATTGCTGCAACACAGAACACCCATTCGCGGTAACTGCCGGTTGCAACACCGCCGATCATCACCAGGTCCCGTTATCGCCGACTTGCCGGAAAACCACTCGACGAGTCCTGCAAACACCTCGTGGGAGATCTGCGGAGGGGTGGGGACATCCGCAATAATCGCAACGAAGCTGTCCTTCTAATACAACAGGATTGAAGCCTATGCAAGACAGTGTGTGGCAAGAGATATCCGCGGGAGGGACCAGCTGGTGATGTTGCGGAAATGCATAAAGCCTGCATTTTCCACCAGATACTAACCAGATACTGCAGGGCAATGCTGCCAACCAGACCGGATCCCGGGAACCCTGTTATTAGCGTAATCTCTTTTGCGGTCGGCGCAGGAGATTCCACACGTATCGCATCTGTAATGTCCATAAGGATCGATGCGTTCCTGGGCGGATAAGGGTTTGGATAGAGGTGGTTTTCGCCAAGTGACAAGTACTTAAATTCCCGCATCGAATAAAAATATAGTATCATGCAGGAGTATGAAGTGAAGCGCGGAATGATAAAGGATCTCCCTGACCGAATTACCACAGGGTTTGCCGATATCTTTGAAACAGAGCCAATGGTAAAGGATGGGCACTACATCATCTCCTACGGGAGCCTGTCGCGTCTTGAGATCTGGACCGGAGAAAAAAACAAGACAGTCATCATCGATACCGAGACCAACAAAGAGGTTCTTTCGATGCCCGATGACAAGGCGGATACGCTCATTCTAGACACTAACAAGCGTTTCCGCCAGTATCTTGACGGGGTAACTGGCTTTACTACTAAAGAGCGGGTAAAGCGGGCGAAAAAGGCCGCAGATAAGGAAGAATAATACATCGGAATTATCAGTTTGAATGGGAACAGTTCTTCAAATCTGAAATATAACACTATATATCAATAGAAAATGACTAAATAGATATCGATATAGATTACCACTAAAACAGACAGTAATACATTACAGAACGGAATGATACCTTTACAAACGAAGAATTATATTCTATCACGTCAAATATTCCAATATTAATGTAAATTGTTATACAGAGAATTTGAGGAGTTGTTCCCATCGGAACTATCTGCTATAGAGTGCTTCATTAAAATTAGATACCCTGATGGTGTCGTCTGTCCGCATTGCGGTGGCCGACAACTGATCTACCGGAGAAAAGATGAACCAAAAATGTTTGACTGCAAACACTGCGACAATACTTTCTCCATCATGCGGGATACCATCTTCGAAAAATCATC
>JAITSY010000015.1 GCA_031287415.1 Candidatus Methanorbis basalitermitum
ATGTTGATAAAGTAAGCTATGGCTGCATCGTCATTCGGGAAAAGTTCCTCAAATCCTTTGTAAAATATTATACATTACTATTAAACTCCTAAGATATTAGATATTACCCATATAGGGTATCATTCGGTTTGAATAATACCACGTCGCTTGGACTACGCGGCTGCTCGGTTTAATCAAAGCATCAGCATACCTACAAAATAATCATAATACACATGTAGCATTCGTATTTGCCAGGGACAGCAGGTTCAGTCATTGTGTGAACCACCATTTGACGCTGAAAATCACCTAAATTTTGCTGTTCTTCGTTTCAAATGGTTATACGAGGCAAAAATGAGCGCAGGGGTTATGGTAATTATCATCGTGTTTTCTATGATAGAGGTACAACCCCATATCAATGTTTATCTTAAGAATGCTCAAGATATATGGATAAAGAATAAATGTGTGTCGATATGCAAAAATGTGCCAAACGTGAGACGGGGGAACGTACTTTATGACTGGGAATACTATACCTTCATCGAAAAAGAAATGGAGGATTTCTCAGAGATAGAATCTCGTGTGGAGAAATATTTGCATCCGCTTATCGGATGTGATGATATGATTAACGGATATATTACTAAAGGTGTGTAGGTGCGGTGAGAAAAAAGAGCTTGGCATCAAAAGCAGTGTCAATAAGAACCGGAATTATCCGTTTGAATGGGAATGGTTCTTCAAATCTGAAATATAACAATCTATATCAATAGAATATATACGATACATTTATATATTTAATAAAAAATCGATAAGTCCATAATATATCAAAGGACAGCATATACTTTTGCTATATCTATGCTGAAGATGCTCACTGATATTGTTTCAGCGGCGATTACGCTGTTTATTATCCTGAACCCGCCGCTTTCCACCTCGATGTTCATTGACTTGACACGCGGGCTGTCCAGAAAAGAGGTGCTGAGACAGGCGGGTATCGCAACAGCAGTAGCTGGCGGCCTGATGTTCTCATTCCTCATTTTCAACGACAGCATATTCTCATTCCTCAAAATTGAACTTGACAGCTTCAAAGTTGCGGGCGGTATTTTTCTGCTTATTTTAGGCTTGCAGATCATGCTTGATCTCGAGATCGGAGGCAAAGCGGCGCATGAGACACGGGCGGAACAGGCACGACATGGAGAGGAACTGACGCCAGGCACGGTTCGGAAGTCCATGGCAGGCGTCATCATCGGAACACCGATCATGTGCGGTCCGGGTACTATCACGACGGTGATGATCCTCGGATCTCAGAACGGTTTCTTGATAACTGCACTTGCAGTTGGACTTGCTCTGATTCTGATCTGGATGTTTTTGGCATTCTCTTCACGGATTACTGCACTACTCGGTGAAACGGTGATTGCGATCTTGTTAAGGATCGTGGGTCTGCTCCTGACAACAATTGCGGTGCAGACCATTTGGAGTGGTGTCTTCGGACTGATGGGACTGACGATGGCAACTTTCTGAAGCTGCATGGCCCCCCCTGCGGGACAAGCATCTCACCAGAGCTGCAAGCGTTCCGTTTGCAGCTCTGAAGGGCAGCGGGTTCCGTTACCATGCAGCTTCCCAAAAGATGCGGGCTGACAGGGCTTTGTTCATCTAACGCATTGGCAATTTTTCGACGATAAGACCGAAGAGTACTGGCCTTCCCCATAGAGTAGAGACACATCTGAAAATTATTCACGCCGGGCCCTGACCGCGTTCGCATGCGCTGCGAGTCCCTCAGCTTCAACGAGGGTTTCGACGCCGTTGCCGATGGTCTCAAGGCCCTTGCGGGTAACAGTCTGCATCTGCCGAATGCTTCATGAAGTGGGCGATGTCAAGCCAAGAGTAGTTCTTTGCATAGCCGGTCGTCGGGAGTACAGGATTCGTACCCGATGTATAGTCGCCGCAGGCAACCGGTGTATATGAGTCGATGAAGATGGAGCCTGTGTGACGACTGCTTGATAGTATCACCAGCGGATCGATCGTCTGGATCGAAAGATTTTCGGGAACGGCGCGGTTCATCTGGGAAAATAGCCTCCTGCTTATCCCCTACAATTACATAACCAGAGTGGGCGAGGGCCCTTTCCAGGATCTCGTGTCGCGGTACGGTTGCAATCTGCACCACGATCTCACCGCCCACGGCTATGGCAAATGCTGTAATGTCGGTTACCAGAATTCCTGCCGTGTTCGGGTCGTGTTCGGCCTGTGCCAGAGTATCGGCCGCAACATATGCAGGCTTTGCCGAGGAGTCAGCGATGATGCCGATTTCACTTGGTCCTGTCTGAAAATCGATCTCGGCGTACTCATGGAGCATCAGTTTCGCCTGCGTCACATACACATTGCCCGGGCCGACGATCTCCTGCACCTGTTTGATGGTTTCGGTTCCAAGAACCGTAGCGGCAACCGCCTGGGCCCAGCCGATCTTGTACGCCTCCCCAGCACCCGCAATATCGAAGGCAACCAGAGTCAGCGAATGCACCGGCGACGGCGTACAGACCATTCTCTCCGGAATGCCTGCCACGCGGGCAGCGATGGTTGTCATCAGAACCGTGGATAAATATGCAGCACGGTCGCTGGGGATATAGGCGCCGGTGCGATCAAGCGGTGTCGTCTTCACCCCAAGTGTAATCCCCAGTTTCATTCCCTCGGGTCACAGGGTCTTGTTTTTCTGCAGCTCGTGAAATAGAGTGATGTTGGCCCGCTGTTTCGATCAGCGCCTGCACCAGCTCCGGCGCAACGCTGTAGTACGCTGCAGCTATCTCCTCTCTGGAGATGCAAAGAGATGATAGTTTCTGATGATCGAACCTCTCTGTCAGGGCAAACGGCGCAACATCGTCGTTTGTTTGCACATTTTCAATGATTGCGCTCATGATATCCTTCACCTCAGAAAGAGTTCGTCTGCGCGTACCAATCTATGATTCAACCGAAAGCTGCTGCAAAAACATGAATATATGTTCGAAATGATGCCTATTATGGGTAAAATATATCTCTGATGTTAGCCTATTCTCTCTCGCAACACACTTTTAAATTGGTGAGATAATATTTTACTATCTATCAAGCAAAAGCAAATCCTACGTTTCGGACGCTTGGAATCGAACAGGTTTTCCGGGGAAATGGCAAGGCTATTTTGAAGATGACGGTGATCCATAATTTTCACAACGGCGTTGGATTTCTGCAGGGAGGGTTTTATGTGATTTTAGCGGATGAAGCAATTGCTCTTGCCATTCTTGCGGCAGCGGGTGAGAATGAGGGGACGGCGACGATTTCGGAGACGACACATTTTATCTGAGGCATACGGGATGGGGAGATTTTCGGAGTTGCAGCTATTATTTGCAAGGGAAGATAAAATGTGTTTGCTGAGGCAGAGGTTAAGGAAAGGTTCACCCGACGGAGAGCTTCTTTCCAGGATGGTTGTTTCTTACACCATGATCATGGGGCGAGGAGACGCTCTTTTCTGTTTGAGGGCTTCTCATCAGATTAGCCCCGGGAGACAACCTCATCATCTGCGACCGGTTCGCCGTAGCGGTTGATCTCGCCCCGGTAAATTCGTGTTGAGGACACGGCTTTGCCGTCCTCGGCGAGAACGCACTGAATCTGGTAGAGATCCACCATTGCTTTTCCCAACTCCTTTCGTTTGCGGTTGATCTCATTTCCCACCGGAAATGTCTCGTAGCTGACGACCAGCGCATCGAATTCCTGCGCTAAGGCGCTGCCGTACTGATCGTACAAGGGTTCTATCTCGTATGCTGCGGCAAATTCCTGGCTGTTGATCCATTCCGTCAGTTCGGCAAACCGTACCCCATAGCTTCGGACCGGATGCTGTTTTTTTGTGGCGAATGTATCGGCTGAGAGGCCGATCATTACATGGCCGCCGCTACCCGCGGTCACGAAGGCACGCCGCAGAAGCAGCTGGTGTCCGATATGCAGAGGATCAAACGTCCCTCCAGCCATGACTCTCATTACGGAGTGTATTTGCCGGATGCGAGAAAAAAGGTTTGGGTTGTTGTTTAGGAGACGTCCGCGATAGATATCGTTCGGGATGTTACCGACGATTACCCCAAAGCCGAGCATCTCCACCTCACCAGTGCATAGCCAAGAACGCTGCTGAACTCTACCGTATCGCCAATATCCTTGCCGATGACCGGGATCAAGCGAACAGCGGTTGTTTTCTGGTTGATCATGCCGATTGCCGCTTTGTCTGCGATGATTCCTGCAATTGTCGTTGCGGGCGTGCTGCCCGGAATTGTGATCATGTCAAGACCGATCGAGCAGACACAGGTCATGGCCTCCGGTTCTTCGATCGTCAAAGCATCGTGGTTCATCGCATCGATCATGCCCTGATCCTCGTTGACTGGAATGAATGCTCCCAGCAAGTCCGCCCACAAAAAACTTGCCATAACACCACCTTTCTTCACCTAATCACTTAGGAGGGCGAGGGCAGTGGTTGTGTCGGTGGCGCCGATCGATTCAAGGTCCATCTCTTCAAAAATTTCCGCAACACCGTCGCCGTTCGCGGGATTGGGGCGAACGAGAGATCCACCAATGCCAAAGGGTACGCAGAACCGCTCGGACACCTCCTGTGTGACAGGCTGACCAACCCGCGTCACCTTGCATGCAGTCTTCTTGACTGTCTTGCAGAGAACCTCAAACTTTTTGCCCCGTCCTGATTCAAGAACATGCTTGATCACGTCCGGACCACTGACGCCGACGTTTACTACCACGTCTGCCTCGGTCACACCATGGAAGATGCCTGCCATAAATGGGTTGTCGTCGAGCACATTGCAGAAGATCACAAGCTTTGCACAGCAAAACGACTTGCTGTCAAAGGTCGCCTCGGCGGTGCCGAGGATGAACTCCTCTCCTATCAGCTTGACTGCATCCATGTTAATGCTGGTCTTGGTCGAACCGCTGTTCATCGAACCGCAGACCCGCTTTGTCTGGGTGGGGGCCTGGAGAATGGACCGGATCAGATCTTCATCGGTCAGCGTCATACCTTTGGGGACAAGAGCGGAGTAGCCGCCAAGGAAATTGACACCGGTGTCGCGTACAACCTGATCCAGTGTCTTTGCAATCGTTACAAAATCCTCCAGACTTCTGCAGGCCTGTCCACCCACAAGGGCAATCGGCGTTACCGAGATGTGTTTGTTATTGATTAGAATCCCGAACTCAAGATCAATTGTTTTTCCAGTTGTGACAAGATCCTTTGCGACCCAGATGATTTTTGCGTGGATCTTTTCGTTTAGGATGTCAAGGTCTGCGTCGCAACAGACAGATGCCAAGTGGAATCGTTCTGACGTCAAGAGCTTTCCCTGCTCGATCATCTTGTTCGTCTCATTGATCCCAAAATATTGATCATGCCCAGTTCCTCAGATGCAATGCATCTTGGTAAAGATGTCCTCGCGCAGGCAGCGAATCTTTATGCCGATTTCCTCGCCGATTTTGTCAAGGATCTGCACCATCTCACCGAATGGCTTGGAAGAGGCAGTTGCATCTGCGATCATCATCATGTTGAAGTAGCTCCTGTACGATCGTCTGGGCAATGTCTTCGATGTTTACTTTGTTTTCTACAGGGTAGGCACGTACCTCTGCGATAATCCCGCGGTGTTTTTTCCTACAACGGTAATAAATGGTTCGGAATTATCAGTTTTAATGATAATTATTATTTAAAATATTAAATATAATTGTTTATATAAATATAGTTAGATAAAAATATTTATTTATTATTTTTAAAAAAATATAAGTAAGTAATGATTTTTGTCATCTTCGAAATTCCTCGCAGGTAATTAATTACGGAATGATACCTTTACAAACTAAGAATTATATATTTATTCTCTTTCCAGTACTAAATAGCTTGTTGCTTGTGTAAACCAACAGGGCAGCAGAACCTCGCGAGACTGCAAAGGCGCCCGTGCAGTCACAGAAGTATTTCGCCGATGTCTTTCTGGAAAGAGTAAACGGCAACTGCTGCAAGGCAAAAGGCTTCGCACCCCAGCGAGTCAGTGGAGTTGCACAGCGGAACAGTGCTCAGCATGCCTTGAGATCGTCCGCCTTAAACGGGTGTCGTTTTCCTGGCATCGTCCCTTCTCTCTGCAAGCATACGAAAAAAATGCGGGCCGGAATTAGCCGCGCCCGGCTTGAGGAGATGCTGCACGCCTCTGATAAGAGGTGTGCGGGCATTGCAGGGAAATGGGTTTCGCTGCCATACAACTGCCGTAATCGTTCCCGTCCTGCAGTTGTGATCGGTAAAAGAACTCGTTCACACTGAGCCCTCTGGATCAGCATAGCATCACTAGCATCTTCGATTTTTGGTTGTTTTTTTGATGATATCCCACTTCCATGAACATTGGGGAACAGACCGCCCCAGAACTTATTCGCCGATGATATCATGCCGAAAAATTATTCCGCTTTTTCATCCACCATGCGTGAGACGACTGTTGCCACATACCTGCCGAAGTTCACACCATGCTCAATATCTGTCTCGCCGAGCTGGCCGTCTGCAGCAAGACCATAGTGGCCACCGACGTGCTCCCCACTATTCCCAGAGTTTGCGATCGGATCGCCGACAATAATCATGCCGTGGATCAGCATAGCCTGCACAATGGAAAGAATCGCTGTCTCTTTACCGCCGCTACGATCACCCGCTGTCGTGAAGGCAGCTCCCACCTTGCCGCAGAGCCTTCCGCGAACAAACGTCGTATCATCGATCAACTCCTTGAACTCGGAGGCAACCCCGCCGAAGTACACAGGTGATCCAAGAATAATGCCGTCATAGCGAACAAAATCGCTCGCCGTCACTCGATTGAATGCCAGTACATCAACCTTGATGTCAGGAACCTCGGAAGCTCCGCGTCCGATCGCCTCGGCAAGCAGTTTGGTTTTTCCCGTGCGGCTGTAGCAAGTAATAAGTATCGATACCATGTCTGTTTACTATGTATCCGACAGAAAATGTTTAAAGATCGGCATTGCATATTGCAGCTATCGAAAATAATTTATAGTGTTTCAGATCCTTGAAGATAATTGTTTTGTGGCGTTCAAAAAATCTTCCGTGTTGGGTTCTGAATGATGATGGGAATGTACTTTGCGCAGCCGTGGAACATATGCCTGCGACTCGCTCATCCCTTCGCGTGAAGGCACAGAAATACACGAAAATCTGAATATAA
Source organism: Candidatus Methanorbis basalitermitum (assembly GCA_031287415.1). Lineage (GTDB taxonomy): Archaea > Halobacteriota > Methanomicrobia > Methanomicrobiales > Methanocorpusculaceae > Methanocorpusculum > Methanocorpusculum basalitermitum. The sequence continues at coordinate 7,167 of JAITSY010000015.1, forward strand.
TGCTTTTTCCTCTGTTAAACTTCGGATTTCTCAGGCTTTCTCTGAGATGTTGTATGGCCGCGGAACGACTGTGGAACGCTTGCAGCT
>JAITSY010000017.1 GCA_031287415.1 Candidatus Methanorbis basalitermitum
TACTTTCATTAAAAACCGGTATCCTGATGGTATTGTATATCCTCACTGCGGTGTGACTGACCGGATATATCGCGAAAAAAATCATCCGAAGCAGATCGCTTGTAAACGGTGCAATAATTCATGGTCGGTCTTTCGTGGTACAATTTTTGAAAAGACAAAAGTTGATATTCGAATGTGGTTCTTGGCCATGCACTTCATGTTAAACGGGAAGAAGGGTATATCTGGTAAGCAATTAGAGCGTGAGTTAGGTGTGACGTATCAAACAGCGTGGAGGATGCTGAAGCTAATCCGTGAGGCTATGGGGAACGAAGAGAATAAGGAACCGTTCGAGGCTACTGTAGAGGTTGACGAGACGTATATAGGCGGCAAGCCGAGAAAAGTATCAGATGAGGAGGAGGAGAAGAGAAAGAGAAATTCCATAAATATATATATAACTGATTTGCATCATCAAGAAAAATTTTGTGTTGAGAACACGACCCAAACAGATCTCTTTGGATCAAAACTATCCAATACAACGTCTGGAAAACCAGGGCATTTGGCGAAGGAGTTGATCCAGCAATGTTCTCAACAGGGTAAACATAAGCAGTATAGAGAGTATTTTCGCTTATCCGGGAGCATGATATTGACGATATTCGATTTTGCCGAGGTGGCGATATATTACATAGCAGTTATATTATGCAAGACACTCTACTATCCACTGGATGTATTACTCAGGGACGTCACGCACATTAGATCCCTTCGAACCAAATCTAAAGTCAACGCAAACGAATCATCAACAACACGATATCCGCATCTGGATGAATATATGATTGATCAGGTATACGGGGGTAAATATACTAAATTCAGAAAATGCATCCAAGAGCTCCTCTCTTCTATTGGCATTCTCTCGTCTGAGATAAACCGGGCTATTCATGAGTACCTGATCGACCCGATGAAGAAAGATGGCTACTTCGGTCCCCGCGCGGCACTAAATGCTGCAGAGAACCTGCCTACCAATCAGAGGAAAACTATGCATCCTCTCTTTTTCACATACCCTGTTCTGTGGAAAATATGGCTCCGCAACCCTGCAATTATGAGATTTCATTGCAGCGCAGTGCTTTGGGAGCGCGGGATAGGCATGCCCTCTTATGGCAACGGAAGGTGGATGAATTGAGGGATATCCAATTAACCTGAAGACTCATTCTGGAAACGAGACCCGGATATAATAGAGATCGCAGTATTTCCCCTGTCGAATAATATCCTGAGCACTGGGGCAGTCAAATGTTCCAAAGGCCCTCAGGAAATTTTTCAGCATCACAAGGGTAAACTGACTGTATCTGTTTACCTGATCTTTGTAGAATCCGAATTCAAGATGAAAATATTCATTCATTTAACCAAACTTCCCTGTAATATAATGCTGGGTAAGCTTTTCGGCAGGATTTACAAAAATAGTTTGCGTCTCATCCATCTCAATGACCTTACCAAGATACATGAACCCGGTCATATCACTGACCCTGGTTGCCTGCGGCATATTGTGGGTTACAATGATGACAGTGTACTTCTGTTTGAGATCGGTGATCAGCGTCTCTATCTTGGACGTTGCGATCGGATCAAGTGCCGAACATGGCTCATCCATCAGAATAATCTCGGGACTTACTGCAAGAGTTCTTGCAATACAGAGCCGCTGTTGCTGGCCACCGGAGAGTCCAAGAGCCGAATCATGCAGCCTATCCTTCACTTCATCCCAGAGTGCCGCACTCTTCAGACTGTTCTCAACAATGGTGTCAAGCTTTCCGGTGTCATGTTCGCCGTGAGCACGCGGACCGTAGGCAATGTTGTCGTAGATCGATTTCGGAAATGGATTCGGCTGCTGGAAGACCATCCCGATTTGTTTACGAAGTTCAACCGGGTCGGCTTTAAGGATATTCTCGCTCCGGAATAGAATCTCGCCGCTGATTTTGCAGGTTGGGATGAGCTCGTTCATACGGTTAAGGCATCGAAGCAGCGTTGACTTTCCGCAGCCGGACGGCCCGACGAGGGCAGTTATCTTCTTTTCCTCAAATAGAATGTCCACATCAAAGAGTGCCTGCTTTGTTCCGTAGAAGAGGTTTAAGTGATTCGCTTGGATTGCTGGTGTCATGATTACCTGAAGAGCTTTTTCTGGAAGTGTCTGCGGGAGAAAATTGCCGCAAGGTAGATTGCTATCACGAGGGCAATCAGCACAACGGCTGTCCCGTAATGTTGGGTTGTTACATCTGGCACGGTGGTCGAGAGGGCGAACAGATGGTACGGCAGTGCCATGACTGGGTCAAAGACGTCCCTTGTGATGAATCGCTTCGAAAACACGACGGCCGTGAACATGATCGGTGCCGTTTCCCCGGCAGCCCGGCCAACGGAGAGGATAGCACCGGTCAAAATACCCGGAGCTGCCGACGGCAGAACGACTTTACGGATCGTTTGCCACTGGGTCGCGCCGAGTCCGAGGGAGGCTTCACGAAGCGAGTTCGGGACAGATTTAAGTGCCTCCTCAGTCGTTCTGATGATTGTTGGAAGAATCATGAATGCAAGGCAGATCTGTCCTGCAAGCATACAGGTGCCCCAGTTGAGATAGATGACGAAGAATGCAAATCCGAACAGGCCAAACACAATTGACGGCGTGCCGTTAAGGAGATCATTTCCGATCCGCAGCGCCCGGGTAAGGAGGTTCTCATGGGAGTACTCGGTAAAATAAATCGCAGCACCGATACCGATCGGCAGAGTGATCAGGATTGCTCCTGCAACAAGTTGTAACGTACCGACGATTGCCGTGAAAATTCCTCCGGCCAGGCCGCATTGCTTTGGCCTCCCTGTGAGGAATTCCCATGAAATTGCAGGTAAACCGTTTGCGAAGATGTCCCAGAGAATAATTGCAAGGATCAGAATGACCGCTGCAGTGCAGGCATAGATGATGCCGAAAGAACTTTTCTCCGCAAATTTGGGTGAAATTTTTTCCCTGCCGAAATACCAGGCGCCAATGGCTGCTGTTATCACAACCGCTGAAAGAATGCCGAGGACTGCACTCAAGAACCAGACGACTATGATACCGGCCACAGCCGCAACTGCGACTCGCATGCCTTCGCTGTGCGTCCAGTTCCGCATCCTGTCTGGGAGGCAGGACCCAGTTTGCATTCTTTTGATAAGCCAGTAAGATGTGAGATTGATGAGCAGCGTTATCAGCAGAAGAATGGTTGCAACACCGAAGAGGGCATAATAGTGCATGCTGTTGGTTGCAACCTCGGTCATCTCGATACCGAGCGTTGCGGTAAGTGTCCTGACCGGCGAAAGAACATTCCAGATAGGGTTCGGAATAATTGCAGCGTTTCCGGCAATCATCATGACTGCCATCGTCTCACCGATGGCCCGGCCCATACCAAGGATAACAGCTGCGGAGACTCCTGATGCTGCGGCGGGAAGAAGGACGTGGGAAATGGTGTGCCAGTAGGTGACGCCGAGACTGAGGGATGCTTCTTTGTAATCCTTTGGAATGGCAAAAAGGGCATCTTCGGAAACTGAAATAATGGTCGGCAACGCCATGATGCCAAGGATGATTGATGCCGCAAGCCAGCAGGCGCCGCTTGGAATATTAAGGGCTTTCTGTAGAAAACTGCCGAGAACAATCATGCCGAAGAAACCGTACACAACTGACGGAATCCCAGCAAGAAGTTCAATGACCGGCTTGACTACATCGCGCATTCTTGGCGGAGCAACGTAGGAGATGTAGACTGCAGTTGCGAGTCCCAGTGGGACGGAAAAAATGAGCGCCCCAAGGGTTACGAGCAGGGTGTCGATAATTAATGCCGCTATTCCGTAGGACGGAGGCGTCCCGGTCGGGTTCCAGTTAGTGTTGAATAAAAATCCCGAAAGAGCTGTACAGATCACATGGCCGAGGATGAAGGCAACAGCCACGGCAGAGATCAGGGCGGTAGCAAGCCATATCGATTTAATGACTCCTTCCCGAAGGACACGTTTTTTTGTGGTGTTGTCCATGTAACTCATCAGCTATTTTCCTCTCCAAAAGAGGTCTGCAGGGGAATGATACCCCGAAAGGCCAACTTGCAGGACTTCGTACGCACAGCTGTTATCAGGCATGTTCGCATGTAATTGGCTGTTTTTCATGTCAGGTACACGATGCACTCTCGCATTTCATTCATACTTTGTTTAAGTGTTGCCATTTCATGCTGGGGCAAATCCGTGATTGGCTAATGTCTTTTTGCCGTCTACAGAGAGGATAAACTCAACAAAGTCCTTTGCAAGACCGGTTGGTTCGCCATTGGTAATCATAATGATTGGACGGGAAATTGGATAGGTCCTGTCGGTCACGGTGGTTACGCTGGGCGCGATCCCTTCAACGGTAAACGATTTAACCTTGCTGTCTGTGGCATACCCGAGGGAAACATAGCCGATTGCTCCAGGGGTGTTGGCAACAATTCTCTGGACTGCACCATTTGCGTTGTACTCCAGCATCGTCTCGCTTGCGTCCTCATTGTGCAAGACCATCTTATTGAAGGTCGTGCGAGTCCCGGATGCACTGTTGAAGCCGACGAGAACGATCTGTTCGTCTGCTCCGCCAAGTTTTTCCCAGTTGGTAATCTTGCCTTGATAGGTGTCCTTGAGATCGGCGAGAGTCAAGGCATCGACGGTGTTGGACGGGTGTGCGATGATTGCAATACCGTCGTGGCAGATGACAGACTCTTTGAAAATGTGTCCTTCCTTTTCGGAAGGTGCGAGGTCACGGGATATCATACCTATGTCAGAGATTCCGAATGAAACTGCGGTTACGACAGCCCCAGAGCCGTAATATTTAGTCTGGATGTCAGCGAATGTGTGGTTGTCCATGTATGCGTCGATAAGAGCTTGAACCGCAGGAAGAGCAGTTGTCGACGTGGATACGGTGATTATGTCTGGATCAACGGCATCGATACACCCTACAGCCAGGACTACGAAAACAAGAATTGCTGCTGCAATACTTACTTTGCTGAAATACTTTAAACTATGCATATGATTTCCATCCAGCAGATTAACAGCTTTTTCGTCTGCTATCTTCAGTATAGATATTTTTGTTGTTTTTCATATACAATGTTTCTGACTTATCGGTCTTGGTGGTAATATATACTTGGTCCTTAATTGTCTGTTTTATATAAACAGTTGTATTTTTATATTTGAATGACAGTTCCCATTCAAACTGATAATCCCGTAATTGTTATTTATATTGACTCTATTCTATCTATTCATAATTCTTTTTTCTCTATTTCTATCTGTATCTCTCTGTCTTGCCATATGGAAAATATAATCACACGGAAATAAGAAATACTAGCTGAGACATAATACATTAAACTGTCATGGATGTTCGGAAAGTGCAGGTTACCGGTGGATCATCATTTGTGATTTCCCTGCCGAAGGACTGGATCCGCCAACAGAAAATTGAAAAGAATGATCCCATCGGCGTGATCACCCTGGGGAACGGAACGCTTCTTCTGACCCCGAATTTGGCATATGACAGTAGTATACGAGTTAAAGTATTTTTTCTGAAAGATTATTCTGACCCGGAGATGCTGTTTCGTGCGCTCATTGGTGCGTATATTGCGGGTTTTACGACGATTCGTGTGGCATCTGCTGGTAGGATTCCTCCGAAGGTGCGGCAGGTGGTGCGGAAATTCACGCAGATGACGATTGGCCAGGAGGTCGCGGAAGAGAGCGACAACAGCATTATTCTGAAGGACATCCTGAATCCTGTGGAAATGCCGTTTGAGACTACGATCCGTCGGATGTATATGATTGTAAAAGCGATGCATGAGGATGCACTGTATGCTTTGGAGCAGGGACGCCGTGAACTTGCGGAGGATGTCGCGGCCCGTGATGTTGACGTGGGTCGTCTGTACTGGCTGATTCATCGACAGTCTTCCTTGGTTACAGCAAATTTCGCGTTGTCGGCAAAAATGGACGTTGATACAGCGAAAGCGATGATGTATTATCAGATAGCCAGAATCCTTGAACGGATGGGCGATCATGCGGTGGCGATTTCCGATGCTGTAATTGCATTGATAGATTTGCATGTGGATCATGCAGCTGTTGCAAAGGTGACGGCGGTGGGTGAGGCATCTCTGGATATTTTCAACCGGGGCATGAAAGCGATCTATGCAAACAGTATTCCGGAAGCAAATTCTGTTATTGAGGCAGCAAATGCGCTGCAGCCGGAGTATCACACGCTGTCTGCAACGGTGCCGAACACGAAGATAAAAGAGGCGGTTGCGATAACGGCGGTTGTAAACAGCCTGCGCCGCATTAGCGAGTACAGTTCGGATATTGCGGAAATATTGATCAATCAGATGGTGAATTCCGAGGAGAAGTCACGAGCGTTTGGGTAACTGGATTGTCCGGATGAACCCGCAACTACCAATAAAAGTACTCGGGTAGTTTTTTCTGGGGTGACAGAATTGAGGGTCCAATGCTGGCGATGGAATGTTTGGGAGTGGATGAGGATAGAAATTATGAGGATCGAGTCCATTTCGTGGAAATTGGAAGATAGTTTTGCAGTGAGACAGAAACATAATTCGCCGATTCTCTCTGCCGGAACATCGGCAATAAATACATTTTTGTGCAATCGGGCGAAACTATTTTTTTAGAGATGGTTATTACTCTACTGTGAAGATTGGATTCTTTGATGTCATATGACAGAATCTAAAACATTTAGTGCCACCTTTGGATGAAAGGGGAGTATGATTCTGAATGCGTAACGTACTGCGGAATGTATCTGATTTTCGAGAATGTTGCGGATCGGTTGTATAGCATTGTGATGCACTGCAGATGCAGCAAGTCGTTTCGTAATAGCAGAGTAAGTATTCTGGCGTGCCGGCAAGGATAGATGCCGATCTGTGGTGTTGAGCGATGAGCCGTCCAGCTGCTTCCGTGAAATCATGGTGGTGATGGCATGATCAATAACTGGTTGGCGGCCTTTCTGCAACGCTATTAGAGGTGTGAAAGTCCCCTCGCTCATTTGCTCAGAGAGCGAATGCGATTGCGAGGGCGACAACCCCAGCCTCGATGAGTCCGATCCCGCCAAATACAACTGCTGGTGTTGTCATTTTTGAATTCCTGCAGGGTGTATATAGTTCTCGATAAAGATAATCTGCCATAGGGAATATACTATTTCGGGTTTATCGGTTTTAGTTGTAAGATATAACTGTTTCGTAAATAACTATTGATATTGTAGTTCACATTTCTGATTTTAAGAACAATTCACATTCAAACTGATAATCCCGTAATATTTTCTGAGAATGCTGGAATATCACCATAGCTGCATCGGTAAAAAGTGAGTTCCTCGGGATTCACTCAGCAATCTGTTCTTCTGCAAACCGATCCTCAGTTGCCAGCAGAAACTCATTTCCCATCGCAACGGCGCCTTTCGTGCAGATATCGCTGCATTGACCGCAAAAGACGCAGCTTGCAATATAAATCCGGATCCGTTTTTCTGTTTTGAGTTTTTCGGTAACGTTGCCTTTTTCATCCGTCACCGTCACGGTCATTGGTGGGTATGCAACCTGCTCGATTGCATGCGTGGGGCAGACCTTCAGGCAGAGACCGCAGCCGTTGCACGCCGTTCTGTCATAGACAATTTTTCCGCGGAATACCGGAGGCGTTGCAACCGGCGGCACAATCTCCGCCTTCCCTTCGGTAACAGAACGAAAAAAACGGGTTATCGACTTCGGCATCCGGATCGTCGGAAAGAGATTTGTCACCGGTTTTTTCACTGACTGCCCAAGAATTTCTCTGAACATCGGGAGCTTTGCCATCTCAGATCATCCCTGGAACGTAGGAAGTATCTGCCATCAGCAGAAAAATTGCAAGTGCACCAAGACCCCCCAGCACCAGCCAGTAGAGGCCGACAACCTGCGTGATTCTGAACCTGGCCATCATCATCCGGACAACCGTCACCGAGATACTGACAACGAACAGCACCTTCAGAGCAAAAAATACCAGATCGGCAATGCCTGCTGCGACCATCGTAAGCCCAAGGAAAGGCGAGAGGTTCCACGGCAGCAGAAGAATGATCCCAAACGCCGCCACCGCCACAGTCTTCACTGCCTGTGCCAGTGCAAAAAGGCCGAGGTTTCGTCCTGAGTACTCCGCAAGAATACCACCGGCCAGTTCCGTCTCTGCTTCTGGCGAATCGAAAGGAATTTTCGATAATTCACCAGGCGTAACCCAGGCCATCACCACGAGGAGAATCAAGAGGGCAGTACTGCCCAGCGGCCCTACAACATCCCAGACCGGTGTCTGCATCAGCGTCAGCATGGAAAACGGTTCGGCAACATGTGCTGCATGCAACCGCCAGGCAATTGAGATCACCGTGACTGCGAGCGGCAGTTCATATGCAATCATCGAGACCATCTCACGCTGTGCACCGACGGTGGCATACGGCGAACCGGACGCAAAACCTCCGAGGACCAGAGCCAGGGACGGTATGATCAACAGATACAGCACCAGAATCACATCCCCGAACGCTCCCAGCACCGGAGCAAAGCTGCCGAACGGGAGATAGAGGAGGATCGCAATTGACGATGCGAGGGCGATGATTGGCATCGCATTAAAGAGCCACGGAATTGCATTGGCCGGGATGATGTTCTGCTTTGCAAAAAGTTTCCGCACATCCGTAAACGGCTGCAAAAGTGGCGGACCTACGCGGGCCTGCATCCTTGCAGCAACCCGCCGATCAATTCCTGTAAGAAGCAGACCAAACCCGATTGCAAAACTAGCAAGAAGAATCGTACCGCCGAGTGCGGCAAAAAACACGCTCATTGCATAAGTCTCCGTGTTTTCTCGTACGACAGTCGCGTCAGTTCCTCTTTGGTGAAAATTTTGGTTCTGCCTGCAGCCGCGTCAGTGACTACCACGCGGTCCGTGCAAGAGAGGCAGGGATCAATCGAGGCGACGATTATCGGAATGTCAGCAAGTTGGGCTCCCTTTAAGATCAGTGGCCAGACATGCAGATTGCTGTAGGAAGAGGCCTTCACCTTCCATGCAATGGGAATTTCCGCCAGGTCCATTGCAACATAATGTAGACACTCGCCGCGGGGAGCCTCGTGGAGGCCGACTGCTTCACCTTTGGCCTTTTTGCAGGCCGCGAGAATCCCGGCAACCTTTTCTTCCCAGAGAATCCGGCCGACCGGCATGTTTGCCAGGCACTCCTCAATGATCTCAATCGACTGGGCAATCTCAAAGATGCGGACAACGATGCGATCATATGTATCGCCGTTTATATCGTTGCTGTAGACCGTCGGCAGAACAGGCTTTACATTCAGATCGCCATAGGCAGCATACGGATAGTCTGCACGGAGATCCGCCGTGCAGCCGGATGCCCGCGCAGTTGGGCCGACAGTTGAGTAGGCCATCGCTTTCTCAAACGAAAGACGTCCCGCCCCTTTGCAGCGCGAATTGATGACTGCATCCTCCAAGAACAACATCTTCAGCTTGCCGAAGAGGTCCTTGTAGTTTGCCAGACAACGGCGGATCGGCTCGAACTGATCCTCGGTGATGTCACGGCGGACACCACCTATCTGGATGATATCATAGTTCACGCGGTTGCCGCTAATCAGCTCAATTGCATCCATAGCTCCCTCGCGAACCCGCCATGCCAGATAGAACAGCGTATCGAATCCAAGTTCATGGGCTGCAACACCCGCCCAGAGCAGATGCGACTGAATGCGTTCAAATTCTGCAATGATCGTTCGCACATAATCGGCTCGTTCCGGAACGGTGATGTCTGCAATCTGCTCGACCGCTCGCGCGAATGCAAGCGAGTGTGTCACGCCGCAGATGCCACAGATTCGATCCGTCAGGTGCACAATCTGCACCGGATTGCGGGACAATCCCATCCACTCAATGCCGCGGTGGGTCTGGCCCGGCGTGAAGTCCGCTGAAATAACCTCCTCACCGCTAACAGTCAGTTCGATGTGCACCGGCTCTTTTAATGCCGGGTGGATCGGGCCTACCGGTACGATATAGGGTACCTTCTTTGCCGTCACTCCCCACCTCCTTTAAGATGGGCAGGCGGCCGGTTTGCAGGTCTCCCGCAGACCCAGAGATCCTTTATCATCGAGTCAGGAATTTTTTTGTTATCCTTGCGGAGGGGGTACACATCATCAGGGAAGTCGGGCGGCAGGAAGAACTTGTGGATTGCAGGAGCAAGGCCGTCGATGGTGATGCCGAGATACTCTGTCTTCTCTCGTTCGGTGAATGCTGCTCCCTCCAAAAGATCCGTAATCGTTGGAAGGTGGGCATCGTCTTTGGGGAGATCCAGCGAGAAGATAACCAGACACTCGCCGCGTACAACGCCCCCATAAATAGAAAAGATGTACTGCACCCGGATACCCTGGCTATCTGCTCCCTTATCGTATCCTGCAATACAGGAGAGATGCGGATACCAGATCTTCATCAGCTCCTCCACTGCTGCGTGCACCGCATCCCGGCGGATGGTTATCCAGATATTGATGTTTTCACGTTTTTTACTGCCTTCCGATCTCCGCTGCACGCGGGAATCTATCACTGCATCGCCAAGAGCGACACCAAGCAGCTCCACAACAGCTTCCGGCGGAAGAATTTCATCAGTCATTTCTCTCTCCCACTTCAAGTCTTTCCAGTTTTGCAATAACAGTCACCACGCCTTGAATAATTGCCTCGGGACGCGGAGCGCATCCCGGTACATAGACATCCACTGGTATGATCTGATCAACCGGACCTGCAAGGTTGTAGGACGTGCTGAAAATACCGCCCGACAGGCCGCAGGTGCCAATGACCATAGCAACTTTCGGTCCAGGCATCTGGGCATACACCCGTCGCAGACGATCGGCCATCTGACTGGTGACCGGGCCAGTCACGAGCAGCACATCCGCATGGCGGGGTGAGCCGACCAATTTTACCCCGAACCTCTCCAGATCATAACGGGGGGTCAGCGTTGCCACAATCTCAATGTCGCAGCCGTTGCATGAACCACTGTTGAAATGGAACGCCCACAGTGATCTGTTCAGGGCTTTTGTCAGCTTCATCCGAGAATCACCACCACGAAGAGAATGACAGCACCAATCAGGAACCATGAGACGTAGTCGTTCACGATTCCCGAGTGAAGAGGAATCAGCCGTTCATAGTAGGGTTTAAGTGCCGCCGTAAACCCCCAGTACATGTTGCCGGCACGGATGTGTACAGCTCCTTTTTCCGGCTCGGCATTGCCGGAAAGATACGGAGCCGTCTGTTCAGTATCCCCCTCGTAGTCCGACTCGCCGCATTGCCAGATGAGCCAGGAGAGAAAGAGAGATGCAGCGATGCCACACAACCAGATCAGTGGATTCCACACACCAAACCCTGTTGTAAGTGTTCCGATCATCATCCACCTCCAAGAACGCATAGAATATACTGTTCTTGGTGTAAAAGTGCATCGGCTGCCGGCGCAATCAGGATGTTAACGGTAAGATCCGGCACAAAACCAAATGCGATGACAAACACCGCAAGAATCGCCATTCCTGCAAGCATCCGCTTCGGTACCTCGCGGACGTTTGCATACTCGGGCAGTTCCGGCCCCATAAACACGGAGTGGAAGACCTTCATGAAAGACGCAAGCGTTAAGATGCTCACGACCATTGCAATCACGGCAATCGCCGGATTAAAAGCAAACGTAGATTCATAGATCATCAGCTTTGAGGCAAACCCATTGAATGGCGGAATGCCTGCAATTGCAAGAGTACCGATCAAAAAGAAGATCATTGTCCACTTCATCTTGTGGCCGAGACCTCCCATCTGGTTTAAGTTCCACACACCAGTCCGGTAGATCACCGCACCAACGGCGAGAAACAGCAGTCCCTTGTACAGTGCATGATTGATGATGTGAAAGAGCCCTCCCTCCATTGCCATCCGGCCAAATGTGTTTATCAGCGTCGTGTCATCAAAAATAGCGAGGGCGGTGCCCACGCCAAGCAGCATGTAGCCTGTCTGCGAAACGGCATGGTACGAGAGCAGCCGTTTGATGTCTTTTTGTGGAATTGCCATCGTGACACCGATGAACATGGAAAGAACGCCAAGAATGATCACAATCCAGCCGACAGCTGCAGGCGTAAACATGCTACCGTACACAGAGAAGATAATCCGGAACAGTCCGTACAGACCAGCCTGGCTTGCAACGATCATTAGAGTGGTCACGCCCGACGGGGCGACCGAGTAGGCATCGGGTGTTGCAAAGTGAAAGGGCACGACACCTGCCTTGGTTGCAAGGCCCGCGATGAGCAGGATGAGCGCCAGAAGATTCAGGGTCGTTAGAGACAACTGTGAGGCAATGACCGCCATATTCAGTGAGTTGTACTTGGCGTACAGCAAACCTATGGCAAACAGAATCATCAGACCGCCAACGGTGTTGATGATTAAGTACTTCAGCGCCCCTTCTATCGCAAGGCCGCCATTCCGGTGATAGGCGGTTAATGCTGACGCTGCAAGAGAGTTGATCTCAAGGAAGACGAAGAAGTTGAACAGATCATCGGTAGAGACCATGCCGAAGATACCAGCAACCAGCAGGAGATAGAGAGCATAGAACTCGGAACGGGAACTGCGTCTGCTCTGAGAGACAGTGAGGTAGAGAATTCCCGCAAAGGAGACTATCGCGGCGGAAATGAGCATGAACACCCCGAATCCATCGATATGAAAGAGAATGCGGATCGGCATGCCGCCTGAGTCTGCGGGAATCGTGCCGAGACCCGGAGCTGCTCCAAAGACATAAACAATTGTGCCTTTGGCATAGACTTGTACGGCAAGAAGGACGGCGATCGCAGAGGATACAATACTTGTCAATATTACCCATGCATCGCGGGCATTTGGCAGGAATCTGCCGCAAACAGGCGTTAAAAATGCGCCGAATAGCGGCACTGTGATCAGCAGTGCCGGAAGACTGGCGGTAAGAAAATCAACGTTCATTCTCTTAGCCTCCGCATCTCATTGGCATCGACCGTACCGTACTTCTTATAGACCAGCATCACGAAGACAAGCATAAGAGCCATCGTTGCAACACCGATGACGATGTTCGTGAGCGTCAGTGCCTGCACCGTCGGCATCACCATGGCAGACCCGTTGGCTGGGGAATTCGTAAAAATGGGGGCGATACCGCTTTCGCGATAACCAAGTGCGACTAAGAAGAGATTGACCGCTCCTTCCAGAATGCCAAGCCCCATGATCATTTTGATCATGTTGTATTTGAGAAGAATCATCGCAAACGCAATGCCGATCAGGAGGGCAACTGCGACGAATGGAAGGTTGGCGATCATTTCTCCTTCTCCGTTTGGACAAAGTTGACCGCTTCGCGTTCGTCCTCCTCCTGCGTGGTCTCTCTGAGACCGGCAAACATGGCAAGGAGCACAATCGACAGTCCGCCAAATACCTCAATACCAACGGCAAAATTCAATACAGGAATGAATCCTGCGGTGAAGATATTGCCTGCATTGACACCGCAGGCAACCGGGTCGCCGAAGAGTCCTCCCGATGCGTTGAGCCAGTTGAAGAAAAACGAGGATGCAAGGACAAGTCCGGCAAGGGCCGTGCAGATAAAGAGAATCAGGCCTGCCGACTCGATGAGTTTGAGGTTCTTTGTCTCGATGAAGTTTTCCATGCATTCGCGGTAGTTATAGCAAACAAGGCCAAGTGCGACTCCCGTTGCTATCACCGCCCCGCCTTGGAATCCTCCTCCGGGTGAGAGGTGACCATGGGTGATGATGTAGAATCCGAAGATGAAGATACCCGGAACGAGCAGGCGTCCCGCGGTCCGTCCGATAAGTCCAGTAACCATTAGTGTATCCTCCTGAAGAGCATTGCAACGCCAAGAACAGTGACGAAAAGAACTGTGGCTTCGCCAAGGGTATCAAAGCCACGGAAGTCGAAAACAATTGCGGTCACGACGTTGTTTGAACCGGTGTTTGCCTGCGAGTGGCTGATGTAGTACTGATCGGTTGCTGAGGCTGCCGGATGGCCGAACGATAGGCTGAATGCCGGAAGCATCAGGATAAGGGTTACGACAATAATGAGGGAGATGACCCCAAGCTTCTGTGGGAGTGGATAGTGTGCCTGCTGCATGTCCCCCGCGTTCAGCGGTGCAACGGATCCCCTGTTTGGCGAGTGGCGCTCTCCGCGAACTGCTAGCATTTACTCATCTTCCTCGCGAGTTGTTCCGTGGATGGCAATCATGAGAATAGCTGTTGCAATCCCTGCCCCGATAGCGGCCTCAGCGATGGCAACATCCGGCGCCTGCAAAATGAAGAACTCCAGAGCCAGCAGGATGCTGAATGCAGCAAAAGCGATGGCTGCGGCAATGAGGTCTTTTAGGTAGAAGGTGGCTGCGGCGCAGATGATCATGGCAGCAAGAATGAGGGCGTGCAGGATGATGTACGCGAACGAAAAGAGTTCGATCATTTGCGTGTTTCCTCCGGTGCCATCATTTTCAGTTTATCCTGCTCAAGTGCGTCGACAACAAGCCTTTTTGGGGTGTTCCCTGACCTGTAGGCGCTGCTGGCAATTGCATGCGTCGAAGTGGTCGCGGTGACAACGACGATGGCAAGTGCAAACAGCACGTGTGCTCCGTAGTTGAACCATACGGGCTCGCCCGCGGCGTACAGCAGGTATGCATACAGCAGCACGGCAAGTCCTGCGAAGAGTACGCCGAAGCTTCCGACAAGGCCTGCTGCATGAATTCTTGTGTAGAAATCAGGAAATCTGAAGAGTCCGGCAACACCAAGGGCGCTGAAAACAATCGAGGTAACGACAAAAATGACGATTAGTTCCTCAATCATTCGAGATCACCCCGGATGAGCTTTGCGACATAGAGCATCCCGACAAACGAGAGAAGAGCATACACGATCGCAACGTCAACGAATCCCGGTTGCTCAAATCGAGCCGAGAGGCTGATCATGATGATGATAACAAGGACGTTGATGACATCAAGTGCCAGCATCCGGTCTGCATTGGTCGGCCCCTGCCACATCCTGACTCCGCATGCAAAAATGAGGAGCACGAAGATAATTGCAGCAATCATGAAGATGTCCAGCTCGATCATTCGGTGATCCTCCGGATCCATTTGACCAGGTTGATATTTGCAAAGATCTTCCCGGGTTCGATCGCTTCCTTCGGCTCTCTGCCGATATCAAGACAGTGGATGTACAGCTCGTGGGTTCTCTCATTGATGTCAACGGTAGCGGTTCCTGGCTGATACGTGATGGAGGCGGACAGCAGGAGAACTCCGGCATCGGTTTTGAGGCCGGGTGTGAGTTTGATGATGCCCGAATGGATGTTTCTTCCGGTGATGATTTTCCATGCGACGGTGAGATTTGCAATAATCAGTTCAATTACAAACGGAACGATATAGACGGCAAGCAGCAACCAACGAAGGGGATTGGCCATGGTGTAGCGTTTTCCCTGCCAGAGCTTGCGGCATAGCAATCCGGTGATGATCGAAAGGCTTAATCCTAAAATAAGTTCGGGTACTGACCAGAGCAGTATCGAGTTTGTTTCACCGGCGGTTCCGACGGATAATACAAGGTAGATGATGAAGGCAGCAACGGTTGCCGAGATGAAAGGAATAAACCATTTCACGGTGCTATCTCACTCCTGTGGTTGTATTCAGCAGATTGGTCATATGTTTTTCTCCATGCAACAGAAAGTTTGCTGGTCAATACCAGACCTACATCCATCAATAGTTGTCACCTATGCGCAATTAAACAGTCTGCTTGGGAATGGGGTACTTCCTAACATACTTTGGAACACAATACTATTTTAATTCCGAGGGGCTGTTTTCGAATTTTTTGGAATATCTGGTGTCATAAGGCTGTCTGTTGTGAGAGATACAGGTTGGTCTGGAGGCAAGAGAGAAAACGCGCTGCAGCAGTTGCTGCATGCCTCTGATTAGAGGTGTGCAGTGGTTGCATGTGCAACTTCAGCAAATCTTTTCGGAATAGAATACTCCCCGAGATAGCAGACATTTTCCTGTTTTTTGAGAGTGGCAACGGGTTGTTTATCCTTAGGGCAGGGACTTCGTGGGGTCTTTTGCAACCGAACCAGTTTAATGGTTAAATTGTGGCAAGCAAGTCTCTAAGAACTTGATTTTGGTTGGATTTTACCCCCAAAAACCGTCCTCCGGATTCCGCAGCTGGTCCCTTGTAAGGGACATCACTCTTGATTTAAAATACCTGGTAACACTGTCGCCTTTACGCTGCCTATAGTGCCGTTCTCCAATCGGTTTGAACATCCTCTCAT
Source organism: Candidatus Methanorbis basalitermitum (assembly GCA_031287415.1). Lineage (GTDB taxonomy): Archaea > Halobacteriota > Methanomicrobia > Methanomicrobiales > Methanocorpusculaceae > Methanocorpusculum > Methanocorpusculum basalitermitum. The sequence goes on from JAITSY010000017.1 coordinate 16,291, forward strand.
TCTCATAAGAAGGCTTAAAATTTGTTTGCATTGAATTGTTTGAATGCTGATTTTGCTGACATGTTTTATCACTCCCGTTAGATCCTCAGGAAACTTCCATCATCAAGTTACCATCCTCATTTCCCAGCAACTATTCTGCAACTACAGATGCACCAGCTTAGTTTTCCATGGGGTTTTGTTTGATACCCCTGCAGTCGTGTGGACCACGATGACGAAATTGTAGACGGCAGTCCAGCGCCGCAGCATGCGTAATGCACCTAGCACGTTGTTTCCCTTGTGGGTTGCGCAGCGTATGTGAGAAAGGTTAAACACAGGTGCGCTTGCCCTTGATTTTGTATCACGACCAAAAACGCATAGTTTTTTGGTGCAGCAACACCCGCGTGATCGCAATATTTTATCATCTCTTTCTCCCAATGATATACTACGCATGATTGGAACAATCCTCATGATCTTTGTCGCCGTTACGATTGCGGCAGTACTGTTCTTCCTCCTTCGCAATGGACTCAAGCTTCTCATCAACGCTGTCTGTGGAGTCGTCATCCTCTTCACCGTCTCGTACTTCAACCTCGCCCCCACCGGCAGCTTCTCTCTGGCGCAGATCATCGTCTGTGCGGTTGGCGGCATCCTTGGCGCTGCATTGCTCATCGTCTTGACGTTTTTCGGAATCGTTATCTAAATGTTATTTTCCTCTCTCCTATCGTGATTTTTTGCTTTGACGGTACGTGATGCGACCCCAAGTTGCATGGCAGCGGAACGACTGCGCATCTGGCGGGATGCTTGTCCTGTTGCTGCCGGATGCGGAAACCCGTTGCCCTGCAATGCTGTATGCTGCCACTGATGCAAGGCCAAGTTTTGCTTGCTGCTTGCGCAGATGTGCCGGCGAAATCTCTATCAGAGACGTGCAGCGAATGCACGGGTGACCCACGCAACTGTCGAAGCGCCACTGGAGAGAGTGCCAAGCACATCGCACCTATAGTGGCTGAGATAGATAGTAAATAGAGGGATTTCCTCCTGCATACCAAGGGTCCAGTGGGGTGCCGTCGGATCTAGCATGATACTTGAGAGAAAGGCCGCATCCATGTACCTTTCGCCGACTGGAATGATCCCGAGTGTAAACCGGCGAGGAATCAGCATCGGGGTAAACTCCCCAACAAAGACCAGACCCCACCAGAAATTTTTGTGAACTTCTGATAGATCATAGAGTCTATTTCCAGATACCATCCGCTCCGGTAAAAGCGAATGGCAGCAGTGCAAGCTGCATGGGAAGCCCGGACTGTCCCATATACCTGGCGATACACGTCAGAATTGAAATGCCTGCAGGTAGCCTCCGAGACCGTAGGAAAGATTGCCCGCAGCAGGTTTCAGATACGGATACACCGGGCCAGCAGGACATCATCCCGATCAGCCAGAGGATGACCATTGCTATCTGCGTCTCAGGAGGATTCCTGCTCATCCTTCAGTTTTTTGCGTCCTTGCAGAACAGCCTCATGAGAAACGACATTACCTAGTTGCCAAAGTAGTAGAGGGACACGAACCCTCTTGTGAGCGTGACAAGGTTTGTGATCAGGTGGTTCACCATGGTAATCAATGTCGTGTCGACCGTCGGTAATGCCGTCCTCGGCAACGATCAGCTCGAACGTTCTACCAAATGGGTGAGTACCGCTAGGATGGTCAGGATCGTAGTTTTGAGTGCCGCCGTATCGTTGTAAACTGGAAGTACTACTATTTATTTGTACAGAATTCATGAATTTTTCCTCCTCCAGTAGGGCAGCCGCACGATACCCCGCATGGATTTATCCTTCCATGCTCCGTTCCGGATAGTTCTCCACCGAGTACCTGCCGGCCCTTCGCCGGATCTCGGGTGAGTCCAAGGGTCATGCATCCAGCTTCCTGATACGGCAGTTTCGGCAGGAATAACTGTTTCCATGTTTTTTGTCTCGCAGAGCCGGTGTCGCCCGCGGCGAAAGCATCGAGCTGACCGCATCAAACTCCCCGCGTCGATGAGCAACTTCCTGCTTGCTGCGGCGTTCTGTCATTGCATCGATCACCCGGTACCATACCCCTTTCAGATAACTGAGCCGTTCTCCCTCCATTTCTCGGTCAGGTGGATGGTGATTCTGTTCATCAGCCATGCGGCCGAAATCTCGCCGCTTCCAGGACCGAACTTACTTGACAGGGGCGGAGCAAGGAAGGCCTTAATAGATGTCTTCACCAACATTTTCGCAGAGATAGTCCTTTTCAGTGACGATGTCAAGGGTCGTCACGTCGATCTTCCACGAACTCAATATGAACATCCCCAGCTGTGCCTTCTGGAAAAAGCTGAGGTAGGTACAGCGGAAGATCACCCTAGGTGTTGTCAGTGGATGGAGATTCCCATGCAGGTAGTAGCCGGTTGACCCCTTCAGTCAGATCAGATCCTTTATTTCACGCAGGGAAAAGAGCAATGTATCCCCGGAGAGACAGTGGTGGTAGTGAGTTTCCAGCGTATATTTTCCGTAATTTTTTGATGCGAGGCATCTGCCGGCCATGGCATTTCTCTCCAACACAACAACCTCGCCAACCTCCAATAGACTGAGGGCAGTGGCAAGTCATGTCAGGCCTGATCCAAGAATACCGATCTTCATTGTTCTATTAGATAGGCCCGCATCATAAGAAAGTTTTTGACCAACATAGCCGTATAATTAATGCAGTCATATATATTATGAAGTGACATACGTACAAGTACAAGAAGGTGTCAGTGTAAATGCGGGTATTTTTTATAGGATTCGGACAAGCGGGAGGAAAGCTAGTGGACATGTTCCTTGCACAGGACAGAAAACTTGGCTCCACAAACTTCCGCGGTATTGTCATCAATACTGCCCGAACCGATCTTCTGGGAATTAAGAACATTCCTATGGTAGATCGTCTCCTGATTGGTCAGACAATGGTCAAAGGTCACGGTGTCGGTACTGACAACGTGACCGGTGCAAAAGTAGCCGCTGACGAGATTGACACTATTATTAATGCGATCGATCGCCGCGGAACGCATGACATAGATGCATTCGTTGTCTGCGCTGGTCTTGGCGGTGGAACAGGTTCCGGTGGTTCGCCGGTTCTTTGCCGTCATTTAAAACGCATTTATCGTGAGCCAGTGTATGCGGTTGGTGTTATTCCATCTCCGGAAGAGGGCCGTCTCTATTCTTTGAATGCCGCCCGCAGTCTTTCAACGCTGGTCAACGAGGCTGACAATGTCATCGTGTTCGACAACAGCGCCTGGAAAAATGACGGAGAAAGTGTGAAGAGTGCATACGAACGTCTCAACGAGGAGATCGTCCGCCGGTTCGGTGTGTTGTTCCGTGCAGGAGAGGTCAGCAAGTACGGGGTTGGTGAGATGGTTGTTGACTCCAGTGAAATCATCAACACGCTTCGCGGCGGCGGTATCTCCTCTGTAGGCTATGCCATCAGTGAAGCAGTCCCGACGATGAAGGGAGGCAAGCCTGTCGCAAGGAAAGATACCAGCGGTAGCCTTCTCTCCGGTATTTTTGGTAAGAAGGAAAAGAAGATGGTCGAACCGCGCGTGGACATTGCCTCGGGCGAGGACAAGTCTGCAAAGATCATTGGTCTCGTCCGCCGCGCGATGCTCGGCCGCCTGACGCTTCCATGCGATTACTCAACCGCAGAACGCGCCTTGGTGCTGGTTGCAGGTCCGCCGAACGAGCTTGATCGCAAGGGTGTTGAGAAGTCCAAGAGTTGGGTTGAGGAGAATATCGCGGGTGTGGAAGTCCGCGGCGGTGACTATCCGGTAGACAGTGGCTATGTCGCAGCGGTTGTGCTGCTTGCAACGATCGGCGATGCTCCGCGTATCCGCGAGCTCATGGAATTTGCCAAGGAAGCGCGAGAAGAGGTTGTCAAATCCCGCGAACGGTCGCACACGGCTATGTTTGAGGGTGGTGTGGATCCGTTATTTGAGTGAGGTGAATGATGAATAAACTTACATATTTTTTGATTGCACTTCTGCTGTGTGTGGTGTTTGCCGGATCTGCCAGTGCATGGGGCAGTAACTCTGAGGCCATCATACACCCTTCAGGGGGCTTGGTGCCAGGAGACGATGTTTCTGGCCGTATAACGATAAAAATTCCGCAAGATTCGAAGATATCTCAGATTTCGGTGAGTACTGATCTGACATCCGCCGCCTGGACATGCAATATTACTGGTGCTAATGGACATCCTGTTACCCAGTTTGAGATACATAACTCTATTAATGGATGGGAGCTGAGTGGTATTCCCGAAGAACTCATACTGACCATTAACCTTGATGGAGAAGTTCCGAACAGCAAAGCGGGCCAAGATATTATCGTGATGACAATTGAGGAATCTGCCAGTTCCGGTAATATCGTCTCAAAGTATACCTCCCCGAAGCAGCCAGTCTATGATCCGGCTGCTCTTCCGGATCAGATTACCTGTATTACCGAGAGTATTAGTCAGCTTAATAATGAGATTACCGAATGCTCCAAACAGGGTGTCAATGTATCTGCGGCAATCCTCAAGCTGGAGACGGCAAGATCCCACGTTGGCGCAGCAGAGAATAACCGTCATGATGTTGCTGTTGCCTACAAAGAGCTTGCATCGACAAATACAGCCATTGGAGATACCAAAAAAGAGCTTGTCAATACTGTTCTGGCCAAGGCAAAGAGCAATCTTGCTGAGACTAAGCAGATCATTGAAAACCTGAAACAAAAAGGCTGGACCTCTGATAACAGGGTTACTCTTCTGTCTGCTTTAACGCAGACCGCGGAAAGTCAGTACACCGTTGCACATTCCGCTTACGGGGCTTCGAAGGATTCAGTGTCTGACTCAGCTAAGTCTCTGTCGATCGGGGCACTGAACAGCTCGGTAGATGCCCTGAATGAGGCAAATGCGCTCTGGGAAGAGGCACAGAAATCTCTTCTTGACGCGATAGGCTCCTCCGCAGTTTATATCGTTCTCATTGTTGTTGCAATCATCGTGGTAATTGGTGCGATCATCGTGATTCGCCGCAGAACCGACAATCGCTGGGACGAACTTGGATAATCCGCTTTAGCCTCCTCAAAATACCTGTTTTTTCATTTTTCAAAAACGAAATTATCTGTTTGGATGGGAACTGTTCTTCAAATCTGAAATATAACTGTCTATCTCAATAGTGATTTACGAAACAGTTATATGTTACCACTAAAACCGATAAGTCTGAAAAAGTATTTTTTAGTGGAAGAGACCGCTCATGTACTTGACGGATCTTCCCTCTGATTCTTTCTTTGTAAATACGGTGATGGCGTCGTCGGGCTGGAAGATTACATTTCCGGACGGGATGATGAGTTTTCCACCTCGGCGGATGGCAATATAGAGCATATCTTTGACTTTGGAGACTTCACGCACCGCTTTGCCGACACCCTGTGTTCCTTCGTTGACAGTGATTTCAAAGATGCTGCCGCCCTCAATGGATGCGAGCAGCTTGGTGTCGGGGTTCTCAGACCAGACGTAGAGACTGCGGGCGACGATCTCGTCAGGGTTTTCGCTAATGCGGACGCCGACCTCTTTGAACAGATCGGCGTGTTCCGTCTGGTTTACGATGGAGACAAGCGTCCGCACATTGTAGCGTTTCGCCAGCCAGCAGGCCATGAGATTGAGAGCATCGTCGCTTGTGGTGGCAACAAGGGCGTCAGCTCGGTCAACTCCTGCATCCTCCAGTATGCTCTTGTCGGTGGCGTTTCCGGCGATGGCAAGGAGATCATACTGCCTGAGAATCTCTGCGCAGCGTTCCTCGTCGCGGTCAATAACGGCTACACTGTGCCCGTTCTCGGATGCTATGCCAGCAAGGCTTTTGCCGATGCCCCCGAGACCGACGATGACGAGATACATATTGGATTGTTTGAGATCGTGGGGTATTATATCTATTCCCAGTGATACATACTGACCAGATGAGTGCCTGCGGGGTGGATGAGGCGGGTAAAGGGTCGGTTCTCGGCCCGATGGTGACAGCAGGTGTGCTGGTACCGGAACTGTCGGAACTGGAGGGATCTGGGTTCCGTGATTCGAAGCAGCTGACGCCGTACCGACGGGAGGAGCTGTATGGGGAGATCATTGGTCACTGGAAGACCATCGTAGTTGTGAAAAGCCCTGCAGATATTGATGCCAGGATAGGAACCATGAATGCGTTTACCGCATCCTGCCATGCGGAGGTTATCCGAAGTTTGCTGCCGCAAACTGCCTATGTGGATGCCTGCGATGTGACTGCCGCACGGTTTGGGGCAGCGGTTCTGGATATTCTGGGGATACCCGGGGTTTCGATCGTCTCCGAACACAAAGCTGACGATATGTATCTGATTGTCGGGGCGGCAAGTATTGTTGCGAAAGTGACGCGGGACCGGCTGGTGACAGAGCTTTCCAAGGAGTTCGGCGATATAGGCAGCGGATATCCGTCGGATCCGGTCACGCTTGCCTTCCTCAAAACATATATTCTCGAGAATGGGTATCCGCCGTCTTGCTCCCGCAAAAGTTGGAAAACGGTCAATGAGATCATCGCACGGTGTTCTCAGCAGAGTCTCACAATTTTTTCTGAATGATGAGCGTTGTTTTGTGCAGCACAACGACTATTGTCCGGATCTGCTATTGTGGCTAGATGTTGCCTTGAAAACAACGAGATGGAAATATACATATATCTAAATCATATCTGCTTATCATGTCAATCCGCTTCCACAGGAGTGGCTGGTAATGAGTACTCCCGGGGTGATAGTTGGTAGGAAGATTGTGGTACTTGTGGTGTTGCATGGCAACGGAACCCGCGGCCCTGCAATGCACGGCACATCTCTATCAGAGGCGTACAGCATCTGAACCCGCGATGTTCCGGGATAAGGAGAGTAACGGCATGCTGTTTGCGGCGGGAGAAGCCACGTTTTTCTTATTTTGCTGCGCGATGCTGCGTCTGGAACAAAAGTGCCCTAAAACGTACATCGACTGCAATGACTCTGGTGTCGCAGAACCATTGATTATTTTTCCGGCGCCGCCAATATTGATACCGTGAAAGGCTCAACTCATCTCCTCCTCAGCCTCCTGACCGGTCTCGTCATTCTTGCCCCACTTGAGGAACTGATGCATCGGTCATGGCCGATTGCTATTCTGCTTGGTATATTCTTTGGATCTCTCGCTCCCGATGTGGATAATGGATGCGGCTCTGCTATCTTCCATTCGGCAATTCCTGGCGCAAAAGGTCGACTCTTTTTCTTGACACCGGTCATAGGTTATACTCTCTACTTCCTCTGCTATAAACCGCTCTCCATCATCTTCGTGGGCATCTTTGGGCAGAAAATTCTACCAAAGAAGGGCCATCGCGAACTGCCGCACTCGCCTGTTGGGATCATCTGCATATCGGCGCTGCTGACCCTATGGATCTGGCTGCTCTGCTACACCCTCTCCTGCCTCCCCAGTCTATCTTTTCTGCGGAACAACCTGCTCATCTGGATATTTGGCGCGGCATTTCTGCTCGGATGCGTCCTGCATCTTCTGGAGGATACCTGTGATAACTCCGGCATCCATTACCTTTACCCCTTCCAGTTCCACCGAGTTCGCGGTACGGTTGCGGGCGATGGATTCGACATCCGCCCGAAGATGTTTGGAGCCACTATGGTGGTTGCTGCGATTGCACTCTTCTCCGAATTTTCCACCGGCAGGATAGCCTCCAGTTATGCGGTCTGGGCTGCATTTCTGGTACCTGCGGCCCTGTGGGGAATCTTTCTGAAAATCTCAGGCGTGCCCGCAAAAAAAGCCACATGGGAATAACATTCTAACGTTTCAACACCAAATTATAACACCATGTATCGTCTCGTCTGTGTCCACTGCAGTGTGGAATATCCTCTGGACGCAATCAGGTACAACAGTGAGATGTGTGGCCATCTTCTGACCGTCGAGTACGATATCGATGAGATAACCACCCCTCGCGAAGAACTGAACAGGCGCCCGATCTCGATCTGGAGATACAAAGAATTCCTGCCGGTCAGAATCAAACCGGTTACCCTGCAGGAAGGCGTGACTCCTCTCTATCATCTGAAGAAGCTTGGCGAAAAGTTTGGTCTTCCCCATCTTTATGCAAAACACGAGGATATGAACCCATCTGGTTCCTTCAAGGATCGCGGCATAGCACTTGATGTTTCGATGTCAAAACTGCGTGACAAGTGTAGTGTTGCCCACGCCTCAACTGACAATACCTCTGCATCGATGGCAGTCTATGCGGCAATTGCCGGAATGCCGGCTGTTGTTCTGCTGCTCACATGGCACGTTGCCCTTGGCAAAGTTACCCAGGCACTGATGCATGGTGCAAAGATCATCTCGACGCGCGGCAACTTTGACCGTGTTCTGGAGATGGTGCATGAGTTCTGCGTCAACCATGGCATTTACTTCCTGAATTCTATCAACCCATACCGGCAGGAAGGTAAGAAGACCATTGGGTTTGAAGCGATCGACCAGCTTGGTTGCGTACCGGACAGAATGGTGCTTCCTGTCGGCAACGCAGGAAACATCTCTCCTCGGTCCACAAAGATCTGTGCGAGTGGCGTGATGTCGGCTACATCGACACTCTACTGATGATGACGGCAATTCGGCAGAAGGTGCAGCTCCGGTTGTTGCGGCAGTCAAAGGCAATCTGCCGGAGGTTGTTGCTGAACAAAATGCGGAGACCACTGCATCCGCAATCTGCATCGGTGTGCCGACGAATGCAGAGAAAAAGCGCGTTTCGGGCCATCCACGAAACACACGGAACTGACTGCGTCTGTTACCGACGTGGAGATCCTTGCCATGCCACGCGACCTTGTCCATCTCGAGGGTGTCGGCGTTGAGCCGTTCTCCGCGGCATCGGTTGCCGGCGTCTGTAGGCTTGCCGAGCAGGACATGCTGGATCCGAGCGAAAAGATTGTCTGTGTTGTTACCGCCACCTGTTAATGAACCAGGAAACGGTGATTAAGCAATGCGCTCCACCAATAGAGATCGATCTGACCATCAAAACACTGCTCGATGTGCTGTATCCATAGAGCCCCCGAGACCTCGCGGCACAGCGAGATTTCGTTACATTGCTGGTACTGCGGCACTGCTGATCGGTGTACTGCTGATTCTGCCTGCGTCTGCAAACACCGCCCTCTACTATGTGGCAGAGGATGGGACATCATTTTCGGCAGATATTACCCTGGTGAACCAGAGCAGGTATCTGTTGGTTTCCCCTAGTTTTTTCAGTGAGGGTACCGCACTGAAAACAGGCAATCTTACGCTGACCGCAGAGAACGGAACGGTGGTTACCGCCACCAAAGAGAGCCCAATGCAGATTGGATTCCCGAGCGGCAACTACACACTGACGTACGATGTGCCGCTGGACGGTTATTTTGTGTATGCGCAGTATCTGTCGCCGTACAACACAACGGTGTTTTTACCGGCGGGTTTTCGCACAAACAATTTTATCCTGGGACCGATCAGTGACACTGGGGAGACCTGTACACCGTCCGGGGCAAAGATCCGACTGCAAGAGATGGGCAACACTGTTGAGATTCGAGGGGCTGCCTATGAAACGGCTGTCGTCTGGACGAAGATGTGTGAGATCCAGATGCGGTTTTACCCAGAAGACTACGCGACCTGCTTTGCAGTTTTTGTGGCGGTGTGGCTTGTTTTCTTCGGCATTATCGGACTTCGCTACCTGCGACTGACGAGAGAAACAAGGAAATATCTTTAGAACAGCATCCCTTGGCCTGAAAAATGAGGGGAAAGTGTGGGAGGTTTCGTTGACAAGTTTTATGCTGGGATGAATCTGTCGCTGCTTGCAAAGCTGATTTTGGTTATTCCCACGTACAGTCGGAACTACTATCTTTCAAGATGTTTATGGTATGCATGTCTACTTCCCCTCCGGGGATATCATTGTGGCTGACTCCTCGCCTGATAGAGATGAAGGCGGTGAATCGGGAGATCGTCGCGAAGATTAGGGAGGTGTCCGTTTAACGAATATCCGAGTTCAGGAGTAAGAGCCGGAGATGGCGAATCACGGCGGCGAGATTTACTGGAAATGGGACGATGAACTTGCCAGTATGCCGCAATGCAGGAAACGAGTTGATGCCGTTTCTATCGCCAGACATAAATGTAAAAATATAAGTATGCGAAGATTAGAAAATTTGCCCAAAGAATTTGAAGTTACC
>JAITSY010000019.1 GCA_031287415.1 Candidatus Methanorbis basalitermitum
CATTGTTCCCAATACTTCTGATGTTTTTACATTTACCTCGCCCCTTTTTTCAAGTAGGCCGAGAGAGAAAGTAGGTTAACCTAAGATATACATCTTAGTTAGTTATGGTATCATTCCGAAGAAAAATATTCCCAAAATACTACTCCTCAAGGATCGCACGAATTGCCCGCCGAACGCTATCCTCCGAGGTAAACCCTGGTTCCCAGCCAAGTAACCTCAGTTTCGCCACATCAAGTCGCATCATCGGCACATCCCCAACCCAACCGCGGTCGCCGCCCGTGAAACTGAACGAAACATTGGCGAGGTCCATTTCCTCCACAATCAGCTCCGCAATTCTTTGGACGCTCACCCAGTCCTCAGATCCAATATTAAACACATTAACCGCCGCATCAGAAACCGTCGGCGCATACATCATCGCCGCCACACAGCTCTCCACCGCAAGATATGACTTGCTCTGTCGACCATCACCGAGGATCTCCAGTTCGCTTGGGTTCTTCCGCAACTTCTGCACGAAATCGTAAATAATTCCATGGGTACTCCGTGAACCCGTGATATTGGCGAACCGATAGATCCAGGCCTTCATCCCGCAGGTCGCCGCATACGCCGAAATCATCGCCTCACACGCAAGCTTGCTTGCCCCGTAGACCGATATCGGTTCCATCGGTGCATACCCCTCCGGCGTTGGAATCACCTCCGCCTCGCCGTATACCGTTGAGGTCGACGTGAACACCATCTCCCGGACACCGTGCTCCTTCATCGCCTCAAGAACCCGGACTGTTGCCGTCACATTGTTATTGTACACCTCAAATGACTTGCGAGCCGACCCCCGGACATCCGGATCTGCCGCAATATGATACACACGGTCAACATCGGCAAACAGCCCCTGCCATCCATCATCCAGCAGATTCGCATGTTTGAAGGCCGCAAGGGCACCAATATTGTGTTCAAGATTCATCATCCTGCCAGTAACCATCGAGTCGATGACAGTGACCAAATCCCCACGAGAAAGAAGAATATCCACCAGATGCGAGCCGATAAAACCAGCTCCGCCGGTAACAATACAGTGCATATACACATGTTGGTGCTGACAAATGATGAATGCCGCGTTTACCCTGCAAACCCCAGGCAAAACTCATGCCGTACGAATCAGGTTTTGGTAACAACAACTCCCTTGTTGTCAACCTTTGTTGCAACCGCAATCTCCAGACTTAACGGATCTAAAATCAGCTGAACTTCAGCTGCAGACTTTTCCGTAACGATGCAGACTGACGGACCGACCGAACTCATTGCCACAAACTCAAGACCTGCATGCCTCAGGGAGTTCATGTACTGGTAAAGAAAGAACGTGTGGTGCTGCACCTCAGCGCGCTTGGAGCCGCGGAACTCGATCTCCTCCATGATGTCGCCCATCTCTTTCAGATTGCCCCTAGCAAGCGACGGAATCAGGTCCATCATCAGCAGGTAGGCTTTGAGTTCACGGTCACGGTAGTCGAGGATTCTCGCCCGGTTCATCAGCAGCGTGAACTCTTCGTGGCCTGCGTTGGCATCTATATCATGGGTGTGCGGGATGACGACGAAGACATTCCTGCTCTCGGCAAAGGGATGATTGTAGACACGGATCAGCTGGTCACCGACAATTGTCATTCCACCATAGATGCTTGCGGCCGACCCGACACCGGTTTCAAACCCGAATGCGACTTTCCCCTCCTCTTCAGTCTCTTCCACATAGTTGTGACCGATGAGCATGCGGACACTCTCCAGACTCAGAGGACAGCAGGTGGCCTCATTCATGGCGGTGACCACCGCTGTTGCGATGGTGCAGGTCGAACCAAGACCAACGTGTTCCTTGCCATAGTCAACAGTTTTGACAGTAAAGCCACCTGAATAGCCAGTGACTGCTTTAAACGCTGCAACAAGGTGTTCGATGAGATGCATGCGGGGCGAGTCGACGACGACAGCCCCGGGTGTACAGGTGACCGTCGCTTCGCAGTAGATCTGGATAGCGAATCCGAATCCGCCGCCACCGGGGGTCCCAGGGCTGAACCGGTTCATGTCAAGAACAGAAAGGTGGATACGCGCAGGAACACGGACTGTTATGGTATTTCCTGCCGAGTGCGGCTCATGGGAGACGATGATATCGTCGATGTGCAAACATTCACCCGGGTAAAAGGAACAGAACTCGTACTCAACCAGATCGAGGTCTCCCCCCCGGATCTTCATGATGGTCATAATTTTTCCGGGTGTTACGTGGCCTCTGAAAAAATATAATGGTTTGGTTTACCGTAGTGTTGTCTATATTTATACCTGCTTCCCCAAAGTAGACATATCTGCCGTCAGCTGCCAAACGCAAAAAATCCCGATGCCTCTTAGGCATGATGGGCTTTTGTTTTATTACATATAAATTACGAGTGTTAGACACACATACCATATATATCTAATTATATAGACAGTTATATTTCATATTTGAAAAATTGGGCCCATTCAAACAGATAATTCGGTTTGTTTTAGGATAAAACTGCACCGTTCTCTCTTTCATAAAGGATAGGAGGAGCTGCAAAGCCTTTGGCTTTGCAGCCCGCGGCAGGGTTCTGTTGCCTTTTCAGGCTTGGCTCTTTTTTAGGGGCTGTCTGCTGCTGCCTTGTTTGCCTTTATGGATGACAAAACTCTACACGTTATTGCCTGCGTGCATAATGCTGCTTGCAGTGGCAGTAAAGCATCGGCATTTTGCTTGGAAATTCGAAGGTTTCCAATACAGAATGTACCGAACGCAGAAGAATAATGAGAAACAGCATACATCCAGCGGCGATTTTTCCTGTGAAGAACAGCCCTGACATGAAAAAAGAGGAAAATTTTAGCCGAAGTAGGGTGATTCAAGACTACCGTACGTGATCGTTTTGCCGTCGCGAAGCGCTGCGATGACATCATCCATATTGGCATCAACATAAGCGAGGACAGGCTCCATACGGCCGAATACCCGAAACAACATTCGCTCCTAGCTGCCAAGCTCCAGATCAAGCCCATACCAGCTGTGGTCACCAAAATCATTGACGCCCTTCCTCGCAGGAAAGGGAAAACGTAGTGTCGGACCCAGCTCATATCCGGGCCGGGTAACATACCGGCGGAAGATTCCAGATCGACAGGTGTACTAATTTGTGCCCTCGCATGACTTATTCTGCACAATCACTGCAATGTACTTCACCTCTGTGAGGACACCGGAAAGATCGATCTTTGGCAAAATGTTGCAGCCGGAGAACATACGTGAAGGAGTGATGCTGTTCGCTCCAAGGTGGATGGTAAGCTACTGCATATAATACACTTTCCCGAAAACCAGATAGATGTATAGGCTGGGGAACAACATCCATGAGATGAGACCTCAACAATAAATAGTGGGAAAGGCAACAAAACTGGCATGGACGCTCTGACCATATACACTGACGGCGCCAGCCGCGGAAACCCAGGGCAAGCCGCATCTGCATGGCTGATTCTCCGGGGAACCGAAGTATTGGAGTCCGAGGTTCGCGTTCTTGGCATACAGACCAACAACGCGGCTGAGTACACCGCACTCGCCAGTGCCCTCATCGCCGCAACGAATTACTCTAATCCAAACACCACGAAACTCGCGGTGTTTTCCGACAGCGAACTCATGATCTCGCAGATGAACGGAACATATGCCGTCCGCTCCAAGACCCTCCGACCCCTCTATGATGAGGCGGTGAAGAATGCATCTGTGTTTGCGGAGGTATCCTACATGCATCTTCCGCGGGAAAACGCGTACATCGGGTCCTGCGACTGGCTGTGCAACCATGTTCTTGACACGCTCGTGGCAGCAGAGGATGCGGTCAAGTCGCGGAAAAAAATGTAGCCGTTTGTGTGTCTACCCATTGGCATCGTCCAGTCTCACTTTCAGGTGTGCAAAGACGTACCCAATCAGGGAAAAAACACTGACAAGCTCATTACCATTGAGATCTATCCTGAGTATTCCGACGGATTGTTAGGCCTTGCCAAGGGGGACGCGATATTCATCCCCTACTGGTTTGCGTGGAATTGTTGCATGGCAGCGAAACCCGCTGACCTGCAACGCTGCATACCGTCGACTGGGTCGGCGTAATCTCTAAGGCGTGCAGCTATTTCCATGCTAAATACGCAAAAGATATACTCTCCACAGTATAACAGAGTACGCAATAAGTTATATAAACTTATATTATAGGTGAGATTAAATGTTAGACAAACCCAAAGAGTGTGACAGACACAGTGATGGATGCACACAGAAGACCGATACCTGCCAGCAGCCGAAAAAAGCAGACATCAGCGTAAGACATGTAATCCTAGTTCTCTCCGGCAAGGGTGGAGTCGGTAAGAGCACGGTCTCCGTCAACCTTGCCTACGCACTTGCAAATCACGGCTATCAGACCGGCTTGCTTGACTTGGACCTTCACGGTCCGAGCATTGCAAAGATGCTTGGCATTGAGGATCTGAAACTGCAGGCTCTCGGCAACAAAATCGTGCCGGTCAAGGTTACCGGTTCCCTGAAAGTCATCTCAATGGCCCTTCTCTTAAACACCACCGACAGCCCCATTGTCTGGCGCGGACCGATGAAAGCTGCGGCAATCCAGCAGCTCCTCAGCGATGTTGACTGGGGAGACCTTGACTACCTCGTCGTTGACCTGCCACCGGGAACCGGAGATGAGGCGCTGAATATTGTGCAGTTCGCACCAAACGTTGAGGGTGCCGTAGTCGTTACTACCCCACAGGATGTTGCTGTGCTTGACTCCACGAAGGCGATCAAGTTTGTCGAGATGATGGATCTGCCTGTTCTCGGCATCGTGGAGAACATGTCCGGAATGATCTGCCCACATTGCGGTGAAGTAATCGATCTCTTTGGCAGAGGTGGTGGCGAAAAAGCGGCAAAGGAGTACAATGTGCCTTATCTTGGCGACATCCCAATAGACATTGAGATGCGCAAAGCTGGTGACGAGGGACGACCATTCATCGTCAAAAAACCGGGCCAGACGAACCCAACATGGGATGCAGTTGACAAGGTTATGGAAAGCCTGATCGCCGAAATCGAAAAACGGGACGAATGATCACACCACTTTTTTTAAACAGTCAGCCGGCATCAGCTCCTGCGTCATCATAACCATGCGATTCAGCGGGGGTAACTATCATCATCTGCCTGCTGCTTAGAAATACGGACTTATTGGTTTTAGTGAAAAAATATAATTGTTTCGCCGTTCTCTGCCAATATAGACAGCTATATTTCAGATTTGAAGAACTGTTCCCATTCAAACAGATAATTCCGAAATATTTTAGAGAATTTTCTGGGTGAAGGCGACTGAGCCGGAGATTCGGGTGATCCGCACCTTGATGTTCTGTCCAGCTTTGGTTCCGGAGACATACAGAATATACTTTCCAACGTGGGCAACACCGTCACCTTTTTTGCTGATAGAGTCTATGTGGACCTCAAGTTCTTTGCCTTCCTCAATTACCGGTCTCTGTATTTCTGTTTTTACTTTACGTTTTCTGATTGGACGCTTCGATCCGCATGCCTCGCAGAGAAGCATCAGGACGCGGTCATCTTTGACAAGTTTGGTGTCCGGACGGCTGCACTCGGAACAAATCACGTAATCATTCACGTATGTGGTGACAATCGCTTCAAACTGCGTCTCTTCAAATTTGCCGTTGAAGACCGCACGGCTACCGTCGATCTTTCCGGCAGTTCCAAGTTCGCCTAAGATGAACTTCATGAAGTGATCTGGATCGCGATTGAGCGAATCGGCAATGTCCGCGAAATTATCCAAAACCGTCGTTTTTCCCTCGAAATAGATCTTGGCTTTGGGCATGACAAATCGTTCACCAGTGTCCGTCGGCTCGGACATCCCTGCGTATGCTGACTTCAGCATATTCTCGTATGAGTCAACCATAGGTTATACTTTGGTGCCGAGACCATAAAATTCTGGTGTTGTAAAGCGTATGCTGCTGTTCTCCAAAAAAGTTAGCTCGTTTTTCAAAACATCTTGCATCGCCAAGAGAAATCCACTAAGAATCAGATGAATCGTTGCCATGCAACTCCAAAAAAGATATGAGGGCAGAAATTTCAAGGTTCTGTCTGCTGGAAACCTACTCTTTGAACACATTATCAAAGATCATGTCAGATCCCGTGGCGTTCAGACGTGCCCGTTCTTCCCCCTCTTCGGCATAAGAAAGCACCGGCAGGGTCATGTCGTAGCCAGGTTTGTGACCGAACATCTTCTCCAGCTCCACCTGCTGAGCATGCATGAAAAGCGCATTTGGAATGTCCATCGGACACAGTTCCTGACACTGGCCGCAGTTGATGCAGGAGTCTGCGATATGGGCAAACCGGATTAAGTGGAACATGAAGTCTGGCGGGACCTGATCGGGCCGCACCAGATGTGGTTTTGCCGTGGAACATTCCACACAGTAGCAGACAGGACAGTTTTCGATACAGGCGCGACAGGCAATGCAGCGGGACGACAGCTTCATGATCTTCTCCAGCCGCTCACGGCCGGTTCCAAGCTCTGCAAACTGATGGGCACGGTAACGCTCACCAAGTTTCAGCATCGCATTTTCCACTTTACCGCGGATCTCAAGACCCTTCGGTTCCGGGACACAGGTCGCAACCGCTCCGACGCTGACCGCCGAGTCAAGAAGAGCCGCACCCTTCTCGGAACAGATCTCGACAAACGTTGCCTTGCCTGCCTTCTCGCCGAACACCCCCCAGTTTCCGCAGGCGAGATCCGCCTGCCGAGGGACCTTGCATTTGCAACGCTGGCAGTTTAGACGGCGGCCATAGCCCTCCGGTTCCTCTTCAAGTTTTTCGATGGAAATGCCCTTGTGCTGGTGGGCACCGTTTTCATCGGTGTACTCAATGATGAATTGTCCCTTGTCAATCTCCTCTTTAAAGACTGCGTCCGGGCTGACCCCATACTTTTCTGCAATCATCTCGCGGGCGATAATTGGCGAGACGGTTCCTCCGCAGTTAAGGCCAATCAGAATCACATTGTCAAGGTTGATCTGCTGGCGTTTCGCAAGCTCATAGAACGCCATCGCATCGCAGCCTTTTACGGGGACTGCAACTTTCATTTCCTTTGCACCACCGAGATATTTCTTCACCATCTTCGCGGACAACAAAGTTCCGCAGTGCAACGAACCCGCGGATTTGGGCATTTCGGCAGGATCAGTGATCAGTTTGAGTTTTGCGTCGTAAAGATCTGCACCACGGCAGACCGCAAGAACTCCGTCAACCATACCACTTGCAAGCGCATGCTGCAGAAGGGAGGTAACCGCTCCGCCGCATTCGCCTTTAATGTCGCAGGACGTGGTCCATGCATATACCATATCGCCTTTTGATGTCATGTTCAGGCCTCCTTGATGAATGCGCCCTCGGGCTTTTCTATCTCTTCATAAACGATTTGGCCATAAGCTGGAACGGCTGCTACAAGATCGGCAAAGATCTTTGCCTTGTCCTCCCAGGCGTATTTGCCATCTGCGAGCAGGCTGATGATCTCACACGGGCATTTGGCCCCCCCCGGTGCGGCGGAGGCCGCACGAACCTTCTGTACGCGACCTTCCCAGCTGGTGACGGTACCAGGATACTCATTTGAGGCAGCTGCCGGAAGCACGACGGTCGCGGCATCGGATATATAGGTCGCGTTACTGGCGACGGCCACGATCAGTTCAAGGTTTGCGAGTGACGGCATGAGGGTAGCGTAGATGTCCTCCTCCATCTCTGGGGTTTCAGTGATGATAAACAGAGCTTTGGTCTTTTCACCAAGCACAAACGAACCGAGGCCAAGGGCGGTAGCGGCGCGGCCATTGTTGGTATCATACAGGATGGCTGTCTTTGCTGAAAGTCTTGCAGCGATCGCGGAGGCAGCCGCATCATTTGCGAGATAGGCGACGACCGGGTTTTTCGCTGCCGCAATCGCATCGGCAAGCTCGGTCGGGAGTTCAGTATACTCATCGGCAATCACGACAACGTCAGCCTGAACCGCCGTATAGGACTGCGGGCCGAGGTAGAGCAGTTTGCCCCCGTTTTTCTGCACGTGATAGAGTTTGTTGCCGGTTATCGGGAGCTTTTTCATGACATCGCCGATGAGAAGCACGACATCGGCTTTGCCGAAATCGACGATCTTTGCGGTGGACGCGCCAGTACCGCCATAAACAATGCCAATATTTGCCGCACCAAGGATCTCGCGAGCGAAGCTTGCCACAAGGAACATTGCCTCATTTGTCAGGCGTGAAGAGATCGCAACGGCAATCTCATCGCCCTGGTAATTTGCAATTTTTTTCGCCTCGGCAATTGCCGCATCCCATTCCACCGGCTGACCACCGATAAGAGGTTCTTCGATCCGCCACTCGGCAAGCGCTGCTGCTGCGTGCAAGCCGCGGGTACAAAGTTTGCCAGATCCAACCGGGGAGCGGTGGTACGGGGCAACACCAACGGCTTTGCCATCCATCACAATGAGATTGAGGCCACATCCCGTCCCGCAGTAGGGACAGATAGTCGTTACATATTTCAGTTCCATGATTATCCATAGAAATTTCGATGACGTCAGTATATAATAATGATGTTAAATTAACTCAGATAACATGTGTTTTTGATGATTATCAGTGGATTTGTAAACACCATGCAGTTTACCCGGATTTATTGATTGTTGGTGACAGCTTACGGCGCGCATTTCGCACATTTGCTGCAGGCCCCGTGGGGAAGGCTGCAGACGGAACGTTTGCAGCGTTGCACATGTTCTACGTGCAACCACTGCACACCGCCCCGGCACCCCAAGGCCAAGCCTTGCTTGCTGTTTGCACAGATATGCCGACGTGACCTCTAATCAGAGGCATGCAGCATCAGCAGAGGCACGGAGGCCGCGTCATCAAAGCGGGACACGCCGGGGCTTTGCCGTGTTTCTGACACCTGCCTTGCTACTTTAGGACGATACATTCCTATATATCTAAGCACGACAAATAAGAGTGGTGCAGTTTCGTCTGCATGAGTTATCTGTGCAATCAGCTTCAATAACTGATATGTGCAGACTCATGGACACGGGACTTTATCCCGGGTTCATGGAGCTATCAACATGGAAAGAAGAAATTCATACGGCGGATCCCGCCACTACAACGACGCGCCCCACGAAATGACCAAGGCAATCTGTTCAGATTGCGGGAAAGAGTGCGAAGTTCCGTTCAAACCAACCGAGGGAAGACCGGTTTACTGCCGCGACTGCCTCCCAAAGTACAGAGCGCCGCGTACGCCTCGGTACTAAAGAAATAATGCAGCGGAGAAAATTCCGCTTTGATCTTTTTTGATAAGGCTAAGCCTTGTCTGCTGCTTGCGCAAATGTGCTGGCATAACCTCTACCAAAGAGGCGTGCAGCAATAGAAAATGGACTTATGATTAAGTAGAAATATATAAATACATCTTAATCCACCATAGATAGAGATAATTGATATTTCAGGTTTGAAGAATAGTTCCCACTCAAACTGATAATTCCGATGGAAAATAGCATATATCATCTGTAGAGACTAATACAAGAAATAACGATGTACTTCCACGCCCTGATCCCTTATAAACCGATCAACCCCAAAACCCGCCTCTCTTCCGTCATGACCCAGGGGGAACGTGAGGAGTTTGCAGAGGTAATGCTTGGCGATGTCATTTCTGCCGTCCGCAAAACAGGTTGTGAGGCAACTCTTCTCTGTACCACCAGATACGCCTGCATCGAAACACGCGTCGCCATCCGCAAAGAGGGGCTGAATGAAGCAATCAATTGGGCACTTCCGCAGTTCCGTTGCCCAGCACTCATCATTATGTCCGACCTGCCCCTGATCACACCCGAAAGCCTGCGGAGGATACTCTCCACCAAGGCGGACATGGCAATCGTTCCGGGACTAGGTGGCGGAACCAATGTCATCTTTGTCAAGCACCCAGAGACGTTCCATGTGGAATACTATGGGTTCTCGTTTCGCAGACATCTGCAGATTGCAGATGAACTCGGCCTCAACGTTGATATCGTCGATTCCATGCGGATGGCAACTGATATAGACGAACCCGTCGATCTCGTCGAACTGATGATTCACGGCCGCGGCAACGCCCGGGAATGGCTTTACGAACATGGATTTTCCCTCTCAATCGAAAATGGCCGCACAAGCGTTACCCGCAACGGCGAAAAACTCTCCTGAAACGAGAGCGGGGAACAGAACACTCGCCATCTTAAAGGTCACGGCCTTCGATGATATTGATGGAGTACGGAGATATCACATTTAAATAATAGAATAAAAGATACTGGGTTTGATCAGAGCCACAACCATGCCTTAAACCAGATATCTTACCCGGTATTGCCTCACCTCAACGTCAGTTCATGGGATCCAAGTCCGCTGCCAGAGAGAACCGCACATATCCCTCTCGACCGAGGATGTTCTTCCATTGCCCCCCTCAATACGCGTACTTGTCTGCCCAGAGCCGTATGGGCCCGTATACGACCGGACCCCGTCGCGCTTGCCTTTGCCACGATCATAGCTCTCCGTTGAAAAAGGGATGGTATCGCTATTTTCCAGGAAGCCCTGGGACTAATATGCCATATATGATGATACGCATCCCCCTTCCCCGAACGACCCCACATAGTCTATCTCCAAGCTTTAGCCAAAATATCCACTTGAATTTCTTTTGGATGGTCAGGATGCTAAATGGTTATCGTTCCGTACGTGTTCTTTGCACCAAGGTAAGTGTACATTTTCGTAGAGTCCCACAGCAACCAGGTATCATAGCGGATTTCCGATTTTGACAGAGCGTGCCATCCACCGACAACCTCTTTCCCATCGATTACGTCTATTTCGCGGTACTTGAGTCCATAAACAAAATAATAGGTATGATCTTTAGGCCCTAACCCCTGCCAAAAACCAAATTGCCAGGAGCTCCATATTTAGACTCACCCAGTCTCCAGCCCTCAATGTCGACGTGAATTTTATCTTTGAGAACAAGCTGCAGCTAGTAACTACAGCAATTAGGGAAGTAAGAAAGTAATTTCAGGATCGCTGGCTTGCCATCTGGCATGCGACAGGTAATAGTTGGTAGGTTGTGTCTGGTAATAATATTTCGAAACAATCAGTCTGAATGGGAACTGTTCTTCAAATCTAAAATATAACAGTCTATATTAATAGAACTGAGAAACACATATATATTACCTATAAAACAAATAGGGCCATAATAATTTTCAAGTTTGTTGCGAGAGAAAGTAAGTTAAATCTAAGATACAGATCATCTTATTAAAAGACATAATTCCATTTGATTACCAGCGTGTACTCTTGGTAAGCAGGGCTCATTCCGTATTAGACCTATCTTTCCATAATACAGCAGCATCCACGACATCTTCGATGGTCTTGTACTGCGTCAAGATAGTAAACTCCCGAAATGCAGGGAAGTTCTTCTTTGTAGAAAGCTGCGTTGATACCTCAATTGAGGTATCGCTACTCGGTGTTGTTCCTCTCCACGCATACCATGATGGCTGAAGCAGTAGTATTCCAATTGGCGGTCCCGTAACTCATGCCTATACTACATCTATTTATTGGAAATAATCAACCATAAAATCGATGAAAAGATTATCAGACAATTCACGCTTCGAGAGAGGTGTTTCCAAAAAATGCGATTGAACGCCTCTCAGGGACAGTTCCTGTCCCTGCAGTCCGCACGTACATGCGGCGTACCCGCCAATGCCAGACCAGCACTGTTTTTTTTTGCAAACCGCCTGAGTACTGCGGTCACGCCACTCCCATACTGCATGGCTTTTTTTGGTTTCCACGCAAGATCATCCAGCAGATACATTTCGGCTACTTTTCTGAGGGCGATTTTTCTCCAATCGCCATTAACAAGTTCGCCGGCGGCGAATTTATGGGAGGCCAGCACAACGCGTTCATCCATGTAGGGCATGGAGTACCAGACACCGGAGAGTCCAGCGGCGACCGAATCACGGGCACGCTGGGCAGCAAGTCCGCGGAAGTCAACATCGAGATCGGCCCGGAGGTTTTGGCTTCTGCCATAGCGGGCGTAGCCGCCAAAGAGTTCGTCGGCTGCTTGTCCGGTGAGAACCTGCTTCGCCCCGCATCTGGCGGCGGCTTTGCCGATAAAATATCCAGCAAGGCCGATTTCGAGGTTCATCCTGGCTGTATCTGGAAGCGCTGCACGGAGAAGCGGAAGCGCTTCTTCGAGGTCTGCCTCGGTAATTTCGTACGTTGTGAGGGAAAGATCGAGCCGATCGGCGGCGTCTGTTGCGGCTTCGAGGTCATGGAAGCCGGCGAGGCCGACGACGATGCAGGGAAGATCGGCAAGAACGGCAATGAGAGTGGAGTCAACGCCGCCAGAGAGGGCAACGACCGCAGATTCTCTGCGGCCGTCACATCGCAGCCGAACAGCATCCCGGATGGCGTCTTCGAGGCTGAGGTCAGGCACGTCCGGCATGATGGGAATCACCTGGCCACCGATGCGGATGATGCCCGAAGGTGTCCCACCTGGCATGATGCCGTAGCGGTCGCGGGCAGTGAGATGATCGGTTGATAGACAGAACTCACCGCCGCAGCGGCTGAGTCGCTCCGGAGTAATGTTTTCGATCTCGGCTGGTGTGAGGAGATGACCGTTTTCCTCGATCCAGCCGCAAAGTTGCATTTTAGGACCCCTGGGAGATGACGTCAAGCTCGTCCCGAATGTAACTGCGGACCATCTTTTCGAGTTGACCGAGGACTTTTGATGCGACCTGCTGTTTGGCGAGCCGTCCGTCATACAGAGACCAACGTGCCGGATGCTCCGCATTCCACTTCTCAGCAATAACGGTCAGACCGCACTGTTTTGCGGCGCGTGCAACCTGTACAAGGCTCGACGAAACAATGGCAAGGACCTTTGTCACGCACCGTCCCTCGGGTCGCGTCAGTTCTGCATGAAAACAACAGGGGCAAAGAAAACGAATCGTCATTGGTAGAGCAACACTATTAAACATGAAAATTTATAAGGTAAGTGTACCTTTATAATCGCTATACAGCCCAGATGAATGGTTCACCCACATATGGACATCCTCCTTGTGTTAATCAAGAACATTGTGACCCACGAGCTCGCCTGAAATAACCGTAATCCCTTCTTTACACACCTCCTAAGATACTGTTTAACATTTGTGTATCTTCCAATCGCATATTCTGATCATCCAGCTTTGTAACTACAGCGCGCACACGCCCCGATGAACGTTTCTTCACACCAACGACTGGGGCCTTCGTTGTCCCCCTGCCACGCTTCCGCTTCATGTCTTTGTCTTTTGGTGGTTTTCCACCCAATACATTTCACCAATCTCTGCGATAGCTTCAAACATCTTTCTCTCTTGCTCATATCCCATTGCCGTTCTAATCAGCTTCAGCATTCTCCAAGCGCATTTATATGTAACGCCGGTCTCTCTCTGCAATTGCCGTCCAGAAATGCCTTTTTTTCCGTTTAACTTGGCATTGATGGCATAAAACCACATCCTCATGCTGGTTGATGAGTTCTCGAAAATCGTCCCCCTCATCACAGAAAAGTGATTATTACACCGTTTGCAAGCATAATGTTTGGGTTTACCCAGTTCTTGATAAAGTAGATGCTTTTCCCCACAATGCGGGCATACCATACCATCGGGATACTGAATGTTGATGAAGTAAGCTATGGCCGCAGCGTCATTCGGGAAAAATTCCTCAAAATCTTTGTAAAGCATTATACATTATTATTAGACTCCAAAGATATTAAAATATTACCCACAGGTGGGATCTTACGGGTAATAATTTATCCTCAAAACACTAAATGACACAACTTTATGGTCCGAAAGGGGAATGCTGTTACTGAGGGAAGTATCATCAAAGCCCTTCTCATCGTCGCCATCCCAATCGTCATCAGTAACATACTGCAGAGCGTTCTTGAAGTGGTGGACATGTACTTCATCGGCCAGCTTGGAGAGGATGCGATTGCCGGCGGGACGATGAGTATCTCTATCATCATGTTTTTAACTACTGTACTGTTCGGGATAGGTGTCGCCTGCGCCGCACTTACATCCCATGCCTACGGTTCAGAGCGGTATGAGCGGATTTCGGTAATCCTTGCGCATGCACTCTATCTATCCCTTATCGTCTCCGCCGCAATAGCAGTTATCGGATTTTTCTGGTCTGAAGACCTTCTCCTTCTTCTCGGAGCAGATCCAGGGGTTCTTACAGAAGGCAGCAAGTTCCTTCGCCCGACTCTCGTTGGTCTGTTTGTCATGATCATGTTATCGGTCCTTGTCATCGCGTTCCAGAGCAGCGGCGACTCGCGCACCCCTATGTATGCGATGGTTGCTGTAAATATCTTCAACATTGTTCTCAATCCGACCCTGATTCAGGGTATGGCAGGTCTTCCAGCATTCGGCATTGCGGGTTCTGCATATGCATCCATCATCTCACGGAGTATCGGCATAATTTTGTTGCTTGCGGTCATTTATCTTCACCCTGCATTCCGGAACACCCCAGTACGACTGCCGAAAAAATGGACGTTCGAACCGCAGCTCATCAAAGAGATTGTCTGCATTGCAGTCCCGAGTGCCATTCAGGGTGGGGTTCGAAGTTTCGGATTTCTAATGATGACCTCGATTATCACCATCTTCTATGGCATGGCAGCAGTTGCCGCCTATGGCATCTCCATTCGTCTGGACATGCTTGGCTTCATCGTCGCGATGGGACTCTGTGCTGCAATCACTGTCATGGTCGGCCAGAACCTCGGTGCGGGAAAAGTTGAGCGTGCGGAATTGTCCATCAAGTACGCGGTAATCCTCAACGCGATCTTTATGGCCTGCATTGCGATCAGTTACTACTCTCACGCAGGCGATTTGCTTGCATTCTTCGGTGCGGAGGGAGGCGCCCTCAATGACAGCATTCTCTTTATGCACATCATCCCCCCCTTCTCCTACGTTATCATTGCCGTGGCCATGACTCTCGGATTTGCCATGAATGGGGCAGGCGTGACGAGACCGGGCATGTACTCGGCCATTGCCGGACAGATATTTACGCAGGTCGTTCTTGCGGCATTCTTCGCGCATCTTGGGTATCCGATTGAGTACATCTGGTATGCCATCGTCTATGGTTCGGTGGTGACGTTCTTCTGCGACCTGTTCTTCTACCACAAAGGCGACTGGAAGAGGAAACAGCTGGACATTGGCTGAAATCTCAGAAAAAAGCACTAGATAATTTGCGTATAAGATTGGGGACGAGGTCACTGTTATGTTTGGCACCGGCAAATCATGCCTCGCTCGCAAAAAGTCAGCCTTGCAGGACACTAAGAAAAAAGGGATGAAGGTGTTCTTTGATATAGGTTCCCCCACCATACTGTTGCATGCATAAGGCGCAGTTGTTCTCGTTCGATGGTGATGCGGTCATCTGCCGGGTCTGTTCGCAAAACTGCCGCATTACCAGGGGATCCAGAGGATTTTGTAACGTCCGGGAAAACGTAGACGGTACGCTGTATGCAAAAAGCTATGGCCGCCTGACTGCTGCAGGCGTGGATCCGATTGAAAAAAAACCGTTGTATCATTATTTACCGGGAACACAGACATTTTCGGTGAGCAGCTACGGCTGCAACTTCACCTGCCGCCACTGCCAAAACTATATGCTGTCACATGTTCGGGAGACGCCCGCACCGTTCATCCCTCCGGAATGGGTAATCGAAGAAGCAGAAGCAACGCGGTGCCGCAGCATCTCGTTTACGTACAATGAGCCATCTATCTCCTTTGAGTATGTTTTGGATACGCTCCGTCTAGCTGTTGCGGCGGGTCTTGGTTCGGCGTTTATTACCAATGGCTATCTGAGCGAGGAAGCATTTCGTGAACTCTCCCCGTATCTTGGTGCATTCCGTGTGGATCTGAAGGCGTTTTTCGATGCCTTTTATCAGAAGGTTTGTGGTGCACGGATTGCTCCGGTACTTGAGACGATTCTTCTTGCAAAAGACCTTGGGGTTCACCTGGAACTGGTGACGCTTGTCATCCCAGGTTATAATGACAGTGCCGAAGAGATCAACAGGATGCTTGCGTGGGAGACGGAGCATCTCGGCCCCACTGTTCCGCATCATTTCACGCAGTTTTCTCCGATGTATCAGATGGAACACGAAGAACCGACATCGAAAGCGACACTCAACCGAATTTTTGCCCAGGCAAAGCTGAACGGGCTGTACTATCCCTACATAGGGAACATCATGCATGCCGCAGGGTCGCAGACTCTGTGCCCCGCATGCGGGGAGCTGATCATCCTTCGGGTAGGGTATGTTGCAAAGACGCCGGGACTTTCCAAGGGACGGTGCAAAAACTGCGGCAGACCGTTTGACGGAGTTCTGTAGTTGCATGCCAGCGGGGGTTCCGTTGCCCTGCGAATGATAGCTGCGTTACTGTGCAGAATAGCGCCACAAAAAGCTCCTGAGAAGGTCCATGTATACACATCTTCCAAAAAAATTACAGAATTATGCCATTTTGAGAGAGTATATGTATCTAATGTCAATCTACTTTTTTCTCGCAACACACTTGAAAAAAAGACAATATGAACAATAAATAAACAACTCTTGGAAATAAGATAATCTAATGAATAGATTACTGACGTATCGGTTTTGGGAATAATATATAAAATAGTTCGTGAGTCCCTATTGGTATAGATTGTTATATTTCAGATTTGAAGAACAACCCCTATTCAAACAGATAGTTTTGTAGGAAAATTATACTCTATTGGAAAAATAAAGTATGAGTCTTTCATTGTGTTGCACCGCGAGGATACACATCATTAATTCTGCAAAAAACTAACCATACTACTATTATGTCAGAGAAGAGGACACTGACAATCGGCGTTGCAATCAATCTGGGCAATTATGAAAGTCTCCGCCTTGAAGTAATTGACGAGGCACAGAGTGAGAAAGAGGCAGCTGAGCTTGCCGCATATCTGAGCAGGATTCTGGACGGATACGGGCAGAACGATCCGGCAACCCGTGCATCAATTGGCAAGTACCGTACCCGCGTGCTGGAAAAATATTCTGTGGTTGAAACCACAGCACCAGCGGCTGATCCGCTCGACGAACGGCTTGGTCCTGTTCCTGTCTATGGGGATTCGGTGAAAAAAAAGGGGAAAATAACGTCAGGATCGATGAGGGACGACCATTCACCGTCAGTTCCGGAATCGACTATTTCCACACCAGAACCAATCGACCCCACACCAGTAAAGGCTGAGCATACACCGTCAGTTCCGAAACCAACGGTCTACATCTGCGAAAAATGTGGCGCAACCGTCTCCAAAGTTCAGCGTGATGTATCCAACCTCTTCATGGGTAAAACGCTCTGCAAAGCATGTATGAAATAAGGAGACAAATCTCATGAAAAAGAGTCGGCTCATGTGGGATCAGACCCTCTTCAAAGACATCGAAGTCTTCGACATCGATTATGTCCCAGAACAGTTTGAGTACCGCGACGAACAGATTCAGGAACTTGCCTATGCCATCCGGCCTGCCCTTGCCGGAAGCCGCGTGTTAAGCACGATCTGCCGCGGGGTTCCAGGTACCGGCAAGACAACATCGGTAAAAAAACTTTTTGAAGAAATTGAAAGTACCACAAAAAAACTTGTCCCACTCCATATTAACTGCCAAATCGACAGTTCGGAGTACGCCATCTTCTCCCGCATCTACACCAAACTCACTAAAAATCGTCAGCCGCCAACTGGAACCTCCTTTAAGATGCTCTTTGACATGATCGCAAAGTACATCGAAAATGAGGCAGTTGTTCCAATTGTCTGCCTTGACGACGCCAACTATCTTATCTACGAAAAAGAGTTCAATAAAATCCTCTACACTCTTCTACGTTCCCACGAAACCTATGATCACGTCAAAATCGGTGTTATTGTCATCATCAGTGACCCGGATGTCAATCTAGATGCCTCGCTTGACGCCCGCGTTGCCTCTGTTTTCCAACCACAAATCATCCATTTTACACCCTACACCGCATCGGAGATTGCCGGGATTCTCTCGCAACGGGTGGTACAGGGCCTCTATCCGAATGTTCTTGGTGATGAACTCTTCGACCGGATCGTCGACCGCACGATGATATGCGGAGATATCCGCGTCGGCCTTGATATAATCAAGCGTTCTGTCATGAAGGCCGAGACGGCCGCAAGAATGAACGTCTCTGAGGAGGATATTACCGCAGCATTTTCTATCTCCCGCGATATCCGTCTTGAAGAACTTGCCAGCGTCCTCTCCGAGGATGAGGCAGACGTGTTGTTCCAACTTGCCGAGATGACAAATAATGAAGACATCATCACCACAAAATCAGTCCATACCGCTCTTGGAAAACACGCAACTGGGTACACGAGATTTGTACAGATCATTGAAAAACTCGATAACCTCAGACTGGTAACCCTTGCCTACCAGAACACCGGAAATGGCAGAACACGGATTATCAGCCTCAGACACGACCCAAAACGCATTCTTGCCCACCAAAAAAAATCAAATCGGCTGTAAAGCTAACTCACAACTCTTATCTATTTTCCTGATCCATATCTGAATTATATTCCTAAAGGGGGATTATCTTGGTTAGCGTAAATGAACTAGGACTCGATCTCTTCGAAGAACTCGTTGAGAATGCAGATTTATTCAATGTAGCACATCATGAACTTGACAACGGCGCCCGTATTGTGGACTGTGGTGTGGCTGTTCCGGGAGGTTTCGGCGCTGGCGACTTCTTCACCCGCATCTGCATGGGTGGTCTCGGCGATATCGCCTTCCGCCAAGGTATGGTCAGCAAGTTCCCGATGACCTTCATTGATGTAAACACCGACTTCCCCGCAATCGCCTGCCTCGGGGCACAGAAAGCAGGGTGGACCGTGAAGCACGAAAATTTCTTTGCCATGGGTTCCGGCCCGGCGCGTGCTCTTTCACTCCAGCCGAAACACACCTACGAGGTCATCGGCTACGAGGACGAATGCGACAACGCAGTCATCTGTCTTGAGGCGAATCACCTCCCAAACGGCGCTGTTTTGGATAAAATTGCAGAGAAATGTAAGGTTGACGTTGCAAATGTCTGCGCCCTTGTTGCACCGACCTCCTCCATCGTCGGCTCCATTCAGGTTGCCGGACGTTGTGTCGAGACTGCGGTTTACAAGCTGAACGAGCTCGGCTTTGACACCCGCAAAATCATAGCAGCAGCAGGAACTGCCCCTGTTCCACCGATCCGTGGCCCCAAGCTCGCCATGGGTGTCACCAACGACGCAACTATCTACCACGGCCAGATCAACCTGACGATGAACGCTCCGGAGATCGTCGACTATCTTGAAAAGATCCCAAGCTGTGCGTCCAACGGATACGGCAAGCCGTTCAATGATATCTTCAAAGAAGCTGGCTACGACTTCTACAAGATCGATAAGAACCTCTTCGCCCCGGCCGAGGTCATCATCAATGAGGTCTCCACCGGCAAGACCTATCAGGTCGGCAAAGTTAACGCAGAGATCACACTGAAATCCTTCGGACTTGCATAAGCTGCACGCCTCTGATAGAGGTTACGCCGCCACATCAGCGCAAGCAGAAGGCAAGGCTTGGTCTTGTATCGTCTGCATAGGCATGGCCCAAAAACCATATGGTTTTTTCTCCCCCCAATCATTATTCTGCTGATTTTGCAGAGGTAATTATTTTGTGGGGAGGGTAATGTAAAGCAGTATTGGACTCGTGGTCTAGGTGGTTATGACGCCAGCCTTACATGCTGGAGGTCAGGGGTTCGAATCCCCTCGAGTCCACTTATTTTTGAACAGAAGGATCTGTTTATGCGAGAAGATCTATATAATCTCCGTCAGCAAATAAATTGCAAGGCAGTGGAGCGGCTGCGCATCTGGCGAGTCTGTTTGAGACTTCCTGCATCCTCTCTGCCTCCTCGCATAAAAACAGGTATCACCCCAGAGGGATTAATAGGTAGGCATTCCATATGAAAGTAGAAAATATGACGGAAGATAGCCATGGCACAGACAAAACAAAAGTTCGATCCGCTTTCAGGCCAGATCAGCGACGGGCTACGAAAGAACAAATCCAAAGGGAAATCATTTGATGTTCTGGGGGGTAGTTTTGGCAGAGAACACTCGATGGAAAAAAACAGTCGCTTGACAGCTCCTCAGATGCATTTTTCGTGGACTCATCCAATACACTGATGGAACCTGGCAGCAGTTCGTCATCTCACTCCAGGCCGAAAAAAGGGACTCTTTGCCGCATTGTTTGGCGAAGGTGGAAAGAAAAAGAAGCGGCAGTCAAAGGAGAGCAAGCTTTTTGAGGCGGAAGAGAAAGAGGCCGAGTCTTATGTGCCAAAACATGTCCGCGATCAGGAATTCATCATCCGCGACGAGAGTATGGAGACTGGCATTATTAATCGGATGATCGATCCCGAGCATGAATATAAGGAGGAGCCGAACGATTCGGTGTACGAAGAGCACAGAACACAGCCGCATTACCATCCTGCAGAGTACGCTACTCCAGCAAAAAGAGGAAATCTCTTCGAGAAAAAAGAATCCTCCTGCAGCTCTGGCACGAAAGCCGGCACAGAGGCCTTTCATCACACCAAGCACACCGATGAAGACAGGTGCCCAGCAACTGTCTCCTGCTGCAAAATACGCGCCTGCCAGGCTCCGGCGATGCAGGATTTTGTACATTTGCCATTTGTGCAGCGCTTCGCCAGCTGCAGAAATGCCACAGTTTGTATCCGGAGCGTTTGTACCGCTGTGCCGGATATGTTCCCACGCGGTAACCACGCTGATCAAGCACCGCAGCCAGACAAACAAACGGGAGATCAAGGCCGAGTGGTACACCCTTTGTCCGAACCTTGATGCGGATCGTGTCGATGCAATGATCCAAGATACCAGAAAAAACACCTAATTTTTTCGGAATTATCAGTTTGAATGGGAACTGTTCTTCAAATCTGAAATATAACTGTCTATATCAATAGAGAACTACGAAATAGATATATATCTCTATTAAGACAGGTGAGTCCATAAAAAATAAAACGGACAAAACGTCAGGATAAATAAGAACATCCTCTTATATAGATCTCTGCTAAATGGAAAGGGATAGTTCACGCAGATATAGAGTTACACACTGTTTCAGGAGTGTATCAAACACCCTTTTATTTTCCGTGTTATTGAGCCGTGAACATAAGTGGGACTGATATTTTGTTGATACTGATATTTTTCGAGTGTGTTATAAGAGAAAGTAGATTAACCTAAGAAATATACCCTCTTGCCAATATAAAAAATCATTTCGATAATTATTCCAACAAAAGGAACCCAGCAACGGGACAAACATCTCGCCAAAGCTGCAAGCATTCCGCTTGCAGCGTTGCAGGGAATCGGGTTCCGCTACCATGCAACTATAGCAATTCGTCTGAAACTTCATATCTTGTGCCGCGAAATACGTATTTGTGATTGACATTGTATTTATGACAGATATACACGGCAGATATGAAATAATCCCCAAAATATTTGAAGAAGAAGAACCGGACTATGTTTTGATCGGCGGCGATCTGACGGACTTCGGACCTCTCGAGGGGATAATTCCGGCACTCGAAGAGATTCCAGCACCGACATTTGTAATTCCGGGCAACTGCGATCCAAAAGAAATTTTGCAGGTGATTGAGGCATCGGGTGCGATCTCGCTACATAAGAAAAGCATTGATATTGGCAGGATTACGGTGACAGGACTTGGCGGATCGAACACAACACCCTTTAATACACTGTTTGAGATGGGTGAGGAGGAAATGGCCGCGGATATTTCCAAAGTTTTGGCAAAAACGAAGAAAAATCGATGGAATATTCTGCTGACACATGCACCACCGAAGGGAGCTCTTGACGACATAGGCAGCGATGGGTCACTTCATGTCGGATCAGAGTCAGTGGCAGCATTTGCTCGCGAATTTGACATTATTTGCTGCGGACACATTCATGAGCAGAAGGGCATTGCAGTGTTTGAGCGAAGGATCTGTGTAAACCCAGGGCCTGCTTTTGAAGGGAACTATGCAGTGATCAGGCTCTTAAACGAGGAGGACCCGGTGATCGAGTTACGAAACGTGAATGAGAGAACAGAAAAATAAGGGAGGGACTCGCTTGCAGCGTTGCACGTGTAACCATGACAGACAGCAGGCCCTGCATGGTTGCAATCCTCCAAACAATCTAATGCTGCGCCCAGGCACCTTCCAAACCATCGCGATAGAGGCTCACCACCCCACCGATCACAATAATTGCTGGAGATCTCACCCCTCTTCGAACTGCAACAGGACCAATGTCCGCAAGTGTTGCGCATGTCACCCGCTGATCTTTTCGGAGCCCGCGCTCGATCACCGCAATCTTCGTTTCTGGCGATTTTCCGTTTGCAATCAGAAGCTCTGCTATCACCGGCAGGTTCCGCACGCCCATAAAGATCACAATCGTCCCAGGACTGCCCGCAAGCCATTTCCAGTCAACCGAAGAAACTTCTTTCTCGGGATCCTCGTGCCCCGTCACAAACGTCACCTGACTTGCCCATGAGCGGTGCGTCACCGGAATACCCACACATTCAGGAACTGCAATACCACTCGTCACCCCCGGCACAACCTCAACTGCAATCCCGTGCTCCCGCAGGGCCTCCATCTCCTCACCCCCCCGACCAAACATAAACGGATCCCCACCCTTCAACCGCACAATATTGCCGCCAATTTTTGCTTTCTCCATCAGCAGTGCCTCCAAATCCGTCTGCCTCATCGTATGGCATCCGCCGTACTTCCCCACGTCAATCCTCTCCGCATGCACAGGAAGCGTTGCCAAAATCTCCTCTCCCGGAAGCTGATCGTAGAGGATCACATCCGCTGCATCGATCACCTCCCGCGCCTTTGCCGTCAACAGCCCAAGACCCCCGGGTCCTGATCCCACTAAAAACACTTTACCAGTCATGATTTCAAACCAAAAACGGCCCTCGCCTCCTCAATCAACTCAGAGGCAACCTCACGGAACTGCTTCCCAATCTCCACAGCCTCCTCAATACTCCTGACACTTTCCACAACCCTATCACCGCGGCTGCCATCAAACGACAAAATTTCCGCAATCAGACGTCCATTTCGGCAGAAAATACCCTGCGGTGTAAAACAGCCCCCACCCATCTGCTCCATCACCGCACGCTCCACACCCGTATCAAATGCAGTCTGGGGATCATGTAAGACAGCAAACGCTTCCCGGAGCTCCGGTTTATCGCGGCATACCACCGCAATCGTCCCCTGGTTCGGAGATGGCACAAACTGATCCAGCGGCAGTCGCACCCCATTCACACGATATCCGAGCCGCACAAGACCCGCCTCCGCGAGCACAATCGCATCATACAGCCCGTCATTCAGCCTCGCAAGCCGCGTCTCCACATTCCCCCGCAGAGGCTCAACACGCACCTGCGGCATACATCGATAATATCGCAGAAGTTGTGCTCGGCGTCGCATGCTCGACGTCCCCACCGAGTAAATCTCCTCCACCGGCTTGTTGAACACAAAAAAATCAAACGGTGGATCGCGGGGAAGAACCGCCCCCGTGATCAGGCCCTTTGGCCGATCCACTGGAATATCTTTCATGCTGTGAACCGCAGCGTCAATCTCGCCGCGCATAATCGCATTATCCAGCTCACGAGTAAACGCGCCCTGACCGCCGATCTGATGCAGATCGCAGTCAAGAACTCTGTCGCCTGACGTCGTAATAATCTCCAGCGCCACCGAAACCCCGATCTTCACAAGAAGCCCCTGCACCGTATTCGTCTGCGCAAGCGCAAGCTTGCTTCCGCGGGTACCTATTCTCACGTTCAGCATTGCGAGTACACCTGCACAAGCTTGGCCATCTCTGCTTCCCCGTGAGCCGTTGACAGGAAATTCGTCTCAAACTGCGACGGCGGCAGGAACACACCCTCGGAGATGGCTTTTTCCCAGAACATACAAAACGCCGCGGTATCGCACTCCTTCGCCTCTGTATAGTTGCGGGGTGCAGCAGACCGGAAGAAGTACTTAAACATCGACCCGAGTCTCACGAACGTTCCAGGAGCAGATGAAGGAAGGCTTTCCGCAACTACACGTGTCTTCTCCTCAAGATCTGCATACATATCCTCATGCAGATGCAGGTACTTGCTTACCGCAATACCCGCGGCCATCGTCGCCGGGTTGGCATTAAACGTACCTGCATTGTACACCGGCCCCTGTGGAGAGACCATCTCCATAATCTCGCGTTTTCCGCCGAACACCCCTATCGGAAGGCCACCTCCCACAATTTTGCCGAGCGTCGTCAAATCCGGTTTGATACCGAACTTCACCTGCGCACCGCCAATACCAATCCGGTATCCCGTAATCACCTCATCGAAGATGAGGAGCACATCGTGCGCCGTCGTAATCTCGCGGACGGCCGCCAGATATCCATCATCAGGAAGAACTGGGCCGATGTTCCCCATCACAGGCTCAATAATGAACGCCGCGATGTTGTCGTTCTTCGACAGCAACGCCTCCAAATCCTCCGGATCATTATAGGAAACACGTCGAGTATGCGCTGCAAAGTCCGGCAGCACGCCGGCAGAATCCGGTATTCCGTACGTTGTTGCGCCCGAGCCAGCCGCAATCAGCATCGCATCATGTGCACCGTGGAAGCCGCCGTCAACTTTAACGATGTCAGTTTTCCCGCTAAACCCACGTGCCAGTCGGATTGCGGCCATCGTTGCCTCCGTTCCCGTGGACACAAACCGCAGCATGTCTACCGACGGATGATCGCCGGTGATCCGCCGCGCCAGATCTATCTCCAGCTCTGTTGGTACTCCATAGAGCCAACCGTTTTCCATCTGCGCGGCAATTGCCGCCGTGATCGCCGGATGGGCGTGGCCAAGGATCAGCGGACCATATCCAAGACAACAATCCACCAGACTGCGACCATCGATCGTTTCAAGAACTGCACTTTTCGCGGATTGTACATAAAACGGATACGGCTGAATCGCCCGCACCGGACTGGACACTCCACCTGGCAGCAGCGTTTTTGCCGCGGCAAACAGCTCTTCACTGTTCATGCAACCACCGTGCGACATCCTGTGCATAATAGGTAATGATGAGATCCGCCCCCGCGCGCTTGATGCTTACCATGGACTCCATCACAACCCGTTTCTCATCGATCCACCCATTCTGTGCGGCAGCTTTGATCATCGAGTACTCACCCGACACCTGATAGGCAGCCACCGGCAGACCAAGCTCCTTCACCTTCGCCAGCACATCCAGATAGATGCCCGCCGGCTTCACCATCAGAATATCCGCTCCTTCCTCCAGGTCCAGCTCCGATTCACGCACCGCCTCGCGGCCATTCGCTGGGTTCATCTGATATGCCAATCGGTCGCCAAAGGCAAATCCGGAATCAGCCGCCTCGCGGAACGGACCATAAAGGGCAGAAGCAAATTTCGCTGAGTAGGACATGATCGGCACATTCCCGCATTTTGCCGCATCCAGCGCCTCGCGAATCGCCATGACCATGCCGTCCAGCATGCAGGACGGCGCAACGATGTCCGCTCCTGCCGACGCATGACTGACTGCAATCCTCTGCATCAGTTCGAGCGACGCATCGTTGTCGAGTTCCGGACCGTCACTACTCTCATGGAGAATGCCGCAGTGGCCATGGTCCGTGTACTCGCAGGCACAAAGATCGCTGATCACTACCATTCCAGGAACCGCCGCCTTAATGGCGCGGATCGCTTCCTGAATCACGCCATGCTTGGAAACTGCCGAGGATGCGGCTGCATCTTTGGTTTTTGGAATACCGAAGAGAAGAATCGCTTTAATGCCGTTGGTGGCAAGGTCTCCTGCAACCGCTCCGGCATATGCAAGCGGCCAGCGAAACTGACCGGGCATAGACGCTATCGGCACTTTTTTCGCTGCATCTTCCGCAAAGAAGAGCGGCATGATAAGGTCATTGGTCGTTACTGCGGTCTCAGTAAACAGAGGACGAAGACTCTGCCTTCTTAGCCGTCTTAATCGTGTTTGAGGAAACATACTTGTTCACCACGGGTTATTGCGTCAACCAGTTTCTTGGCTGTTGTGATATCGGTACACTCGGTACTCGCTCGGATGGAGAGAGTGGCATCGGCAAGGAGTTTTTTCACCATTACATGAGTCAGGTCATCGATCACCGCAAGCATGAGAGGATCGGAAGAACCCAGTTTTCCGATTGCCCGGTCACGTTCTCGCACACGAATTGATTCTGCCCAAGTATAAAGTTCTGCGATCAGATCCCCTGCAGCCGTCCGGTTGTAGAGCCGGACGAACTCCGGCAGGAAGCTCGCAATCATCTCCTTGGCACGGGCTGCTTCATCTTTTCGGTGCTCCAGGTTTTCTTCCGAGATGGACCGGAGGTCGTCGATAGTGAAGAGATGAACACCCGGGATGCCGCGGCAGGCATCTTCCACATCACGAGGCTGGGCGATATCGATGAGGATGAGTTTCCGCGGCCCAGGATCGAGCGGCCAGAACCGCTTGTTCATGGTTGCGGCGAGCGACTCGACATTGATGATGGTATGCGGAGCCGCCGTGCAGGAGATGACTACATCCGACTGCACGATGCAGGGGTACAATTGGTCCATGTGCAGCGCCCGACCGCCGATCTCGTTGGCAAGTTCAACGGCGTGATCGTAGGTTCGGTTGGTGACGTAGATCGCCTGCAGTTCTTTCTCCGCAAGCGCCTGCGTTACCAGTCTGCCCATTTCACCTCCGCCAACGACGAGGATGTTTCTGTTGCCAAGACTGCCGAGCAGTGTTTCTGCAAGCTGGACGGCAGCCGAACCAATAGAGACTGCTCCTTGGTTGATGTGGGTTGCGGACCGAATCTCAGCACCTGCACGGATTGCGGTGTTGATACAGATGCCAACAATCGGATCGGCAGTGCCGCATTTCATGGAGAAGAGAAGTGCATTCCTGAGCTGGCCGAGGATCTGATCCTCGCCGACGATCAGGGACTCGAGACCGGAGGCAATGGCCAGCAGATGGGAAAGGGCAGCCTTTCCTTCATAGATGGTAAAACCGCTCCTGCCAAGGCTGTGCATGTAGCCGGACAGCGCCGCTCCGTTGCCAGGGACGAGAATTTCGACGCGGTTGCAGGTTTGGAGAAGCACAGCTCCCTTGAAATGAATACAGGCATCGGCAAGAAAGGCTGCCTCATCAGAAAACCGGTATTCGGCAAGCCGGATCTGATCAAGAGTGGTGTGATCGATGCCGGCAACAGCAACCGGCGTGAGGAGTTCGGTGTCCGGCATTACCTGTATCCTGCGACAAGACAGCCCGCATCTTTGTTTTCGCGGCAGGCCTGCCAAATTCGCTCGTCACGGAGAACGGAACGAAAAATTTCTGCACGCATCTCCTGATCGGGGGCGTGCTCCTTAAGCTGCCCGCGCAGCCCATGCAGTAGCCGGATCATGTTGTCAAGGCCCGCATAACGTTCCTCAAGGTCTTCGCGAATGAAGCGCGGGACGGCGGGAGCAAAGCCCGAGGTGGAGACGGCAATGGTGTACTCCTCACCCCTGATCATTGAAGGGATGAGGATATTTGAATCGCTGCCTGTGGCGCTATTGTACCATTTTCCCGCAATTTTTGCCAGACGGACGATGCGGCCGTTCTGTTCCGTGTCGGAAAGCGCTGCTATCACGAAATCATGCGTTTCAACAAGTTTTGCAAGATCCTCGTCTTTGGCGTCAGCTACATTCATCTGTTTGATGGAGACCCGGGGAAAGGTAAAGATATCCGGGGAGAGGCTGCGGGAAACGACGGTCATTCGGCAGCCGGAAAAATGGCGGGCCTTGCGAACGCCGACCACTCCTGCGCCGAAGATGAGGATGCGCCTTGCGGAGAGATCAAGCATCAGCGGAATCATTGATATAATTTTGGTTTGCGTGTTACATTAAAGTTCTGTAATTTATACTCGGGCCAGACAGAAAAATCCATAGTATGAAATATATGAAGCCGCGTATGTTCTGTTAATGTGTGATTCACAGAGAAGTCCGACAGAACTTACTGTTCTGCTGTATGATCCCGAAAAATGCGTCAGAAGTGCTGCTGCACAGGAACTGGGCCGCCTCGGACGCAGCGGGTTTGCGGCAGTGCGACCATTGCTTGCTGATGCATCATGGGTTGTCCGCTATCGTGCCTGCGAGGCTGTCGGCATGATAAAATTGCCAGAGGCATACCAGGTACTTCTAGAAACACTTGCCGATCCCCACGGCCATGTCCGCTACATGGCAGTCAAAGGCCTCGGCCTCCTTGGTGATGCCCGTGCTCTGCCGGATGTTCAGCAATTGCTGGAGGATGAAAATCCGTTTGTCCGCCGGATTGCGAAGAAGGTTGCCAGAGATCTTTCTGGCTCTCGATGATCTCCGTAGTGCATCTTCGGAAATGATGCTGCGGAGAACTGCAGGGCAGCTATGGACAGCACCGCTGGGGGATCACTTTCGCCGCGAGCCGCTACCAGGCGGCTGCCATTCGAACCCTCGGAAGAGACCCCAGATCAGAATGATGACCGGAATGATCTCAAGTCTGCCGATCCACATGGCAAAATACAGAATGATTTTGGCGTAGTCTGGCATACCGGGACCGATAACACCGGTGCCGATATTGCTGCCGTTGTTACCGAGACAGCTGAGGACGTTGTACAGAGTCCCCATGACGTCGTTGGAGAAGTACGGATCATGCAGGATGATGACGAGTATCCCCACGATCGTGAGGATATAGAGGATAATCAGCAGCAGGGACTTTGCTATCAGCATATCGGCATCCTGTCCGGAAAGGGTTTTGCCGTCATGGCGCATGAGGGTACAGGAATGGGGGCTGATAATAGTTTTTTTGAACCACCAGGCCATGGCTTCAAATAGGACCAGAATGCGGTCAAGTTTGAGACCTCCAGAGGTACTGCCGGATCCTCCCTCAATGAGGACAAAAACGGAGAGGAAGAGGATGGTTGCAGCACCCCAGCCAGCAATGGAGGTGTTCTGAAATCCAGTAGAGCTGATGACAGAGCCCGACATGAAAAGTCCTTCGCGGACAGCGTCTATCATAGTGCAGTTGCCGAAAACCGTCCGATCGATGATGAGGACAGCAGCAACGAAGAAGAAGATGGCAATCATGAGCTGGAGCACGCGGTCAGCGATGATCCTCTTGAAGGAGCGGCCGGTATAAACAAGATAATAGAGCCGGAACGGCAGGGCACCTGCAAGCATGATGGGGATCAGGACCATCTCCAACCCGAAGTTGCCGAAGTGGGAGATGCCTTCGGTATAAATGGACATACCGCCAGTGGAGATTGCGCAAAATACTACGTTGACCGCATCCCAGAGATCAAGGCCGGTCGCCATGACGGCAAGAATTGAGATGCTGGTAAGGACGACGTAGATTTTCCACATCTGAAAGGCGGTTGCAATGACACTTGGCATGAGGGCCTCAGAACGGCCTTCAGAACGATAGAGGCTGCGGGTAACAAGGCCCGAGCGGCTGGCAACAGTGAGCGTGAAGGCGATGATCCCAAGTCCGCCAATCCACTGCATGAAAGAACGCCAGATAAGAAAGGTTTTCGGCCATGTGCCAAAGTCTACTATGAAGGTGAAGCCGGTTCCGGCCCAGGCGGACATGGATTCGAAGGCTGCATCAAGGACGGTCATGCCGGTGGACAGGAAGGGCAGGCATCCAATGAAACTGACGAAGATCCAGACGAGAGCAGCCGCTGCAATGGAGAGGCTGCTGCGTGCTGGCTTGTTTCCTCCAGGAAGAAGAAGGAGCACCCCGCCGAGGATGAGGAAGAGAAAGGTCGCCCCCCCCATGACAAAGAGAGCGGCCCATTCCTGACAGTATGCCCCAACGCCGAGCGGCAGCAGGGTTGCAAGACCTATAAAGAGGAAAACCGATCCGAGGTCGCGCCCGACACTGACAAGTTCATGAAGGATGCCCATTTGATATAAAGTGATCGAACCTGCTCAAATATAATGGTAGGGATCGCCCAAAGATTTTTCTGGAAAAACGGTTGAAACGGACAGCAGGGCATCTTTTTCCCCATGCCGGCCGATGAAAACGGAAGTGCTGCAAAGCCAAAAACTTGACAGCCTTGCGAGGCAGCGGAAGCCTCGCTTTGTGGCCGCCGCCCCACCTACCAGTACTGGCAGACGAGGGTCTCCATTGCTTTGCAGGTTACTCGGTCTTGGACCACAGTCCATGTTTGTTGCAGTATTCGCAGGCTTTAACTGCTTTTGCAGGAGTCTTAACGGTGATTTCCGGTTTTTCTCCTGGTGCAAGGAATTTTTCATGAAAGATGCCGTCGTCGGTCTTGAGGGCTACCCAAGTAATGTAGTGATCTGCTTCCATCAGGTGGGGAACGGAGCCGACTGCGACCTTATATCCGCCGTCAACATTAGTTACGATCGGGACGTGCTTTTCTTGGGCGGTGCCGGTGGTATTCTCTACAAGTTTGTGCATGGGTTCGCCACAGCAAACAAGCTCACAAGTACCTTTGCTAATGACCAGGACGGTGTTTCCGCAGATGTTACATTTGCAGATATCATTTACTTCTGACATGATAGATATATTCGCGCAAGATCAATATATACATGAGTATCGGGGGAAAGCAGCAAAAAAGAGCGGAAAAGGATTACAATGTTTTGTGACGTTCCTCAATGGCATCCGCCATTGCACGGAGGGCAGAAATTGCATTCTCCTCCGGAAGACCTTTGATGTAGACCGGTTCAAGCATTTCGGCACCGAGAGGGCTGAGCATCTCTCCAAGATAATCGACGGCGTTGGTACCCCAGCCATAGGAACCGATGACGCCAAGGTGTTTAGCCTTGGGGCGGATGGTGCGGATGAGGTAGGCGGTGTTGACTGCTACCGGGTGCGGGCCAAAAATCACAGTCGGGGTTGCCAAAATGATTGTTGCAGCGTCGACGACAGCACTGCCGAGAATACCGGTATCAGTTTCAAGCAGATTGTACTGCTGTACCGGGATTCCCCGCTGCACGAGGTCGTCGACGAGAAAGTTGGTCATGAATTTGGTACTTCCGTGCATGGATACATAGGCAACGACGACAAGGTTCTGTGGTTTGTCGCTTGACCAGCGGCGGTAGAGGTCAATGATCTTTGCCGGCATGGAAAGCACCGGCCCGTGGCCAGGGCAGATGAACTTGGGGGCAATCTCATCGATAAGCTTGAGATGATCCTGCACCGAGGATCGGAACGGCATCATGATTGCGGCATAGTACCGCTTTGCCGCTTCAAGGTAGGCAGAACTCTCGTCGTCCTGGAAGAGGGCCGAGGCAGCGTAATGAGTGCCAAGGAAATCGGTAGTGAAGAGTACTTTGTCTTCGACTACTTCGGTGAACATGGTGTCTGGCCAGTGAACCCATGGGGAAGGGTAAAATTTGAGGGTTTTATCGCCAAGGGAAAGGGTTTCGCGGTCGCCAATGATGATGAAGCGGTTCTCGGCCTCTTCGAAATGATGCATTACTGAAAGGAGACCTGCGCAGGTTTCATTGGTTACGATCTTAACTCCAGGATACACCTCAAGGAGCAGCGGCACAAGACCAGAGTGATCCTGCTCTGCGTGGTTGATAACGATATAGTCAAGTGAATGCTGCTCGAGGCGCATGAGGTTAGTTATGAAGTCAGTTTCGTCGCTGGGTTTGCAGGTGTCTATCAATGCGGTTTTTTCGCTGCCTTTAATGAGGTAGGCGTTATAGCTGCTGCCCCAGGCAGTTGGCATGAGGGCATCAAAGTACCGAAGATCCCAGTCAATGGTCCCGACAGAGTAGACTCGGTCGGCAATCTCACGCGCTGCCATTGACAGTTACACCATTTTGAACTGGCTTTTAGATACACCGCAGATGGGACATTTCCAAGTGTCTGGAAGGTCCTCAAACGGGGTACCAGAAGGGTACATGATGCCCGCTCCTTTTTCGGGGTCGTAAACATATCCACACATTGTACAGCGATATTTTTCCATTTGTGATTTTCTCCTTCCTTAATACTTAAGGCACAATAGTATTGGAAATCATGATTTATATTTCATTGGGAGGGGATACCGAAGTTGGTACTTGCCTAAGTAAATATTTCCGGTATTTTCTGCTGCTTGCGATCAGGAACTGTTCATGGAAGGATGGGCCGAGGCAGCGCGGCTATTTATAACAGGCACACCAATAGAGATAGATTTGCAGGGTATGCATGGAGGAGAGCGCAAACCAAAAGATTCGCAGCATTATCTGCAAACATTTTTTTGATCGATATGCATTCATCGATGCTGTTACCGTTCCTGCCGCTGCTGACTGCGCAGACGGACCTTTCGCACTTCGGTATGGGGCTGATTGTAACTGAGGTGTAACGTAACCTCGTCGGTGCTGCAGTCTTTTATCGAACCGGTATGGAGATCGGACAAGTGTGCCGCTGTGCCTGGCGATCGGTAGCGTGGGCATCGATCTCACAGCAGTTTCCGAGAACTATCTTCGTTTGCTGTTTTCTGCGGTGGGAGCAAGTATTGGCCATGCTCTATTCCACCCAACGACGATGGATATATATATATATATTCAGCTAAGT
This sequence comes from Candidatus Methanorbis basalitermitum, assembly GCA_031287415.1. Lineage (GTDB taxonomy): Archaea > Halobacteriota > Methanomicrobia > Methanomicrobiales > Methanocorpusculaceae > Methanocorpusculum > Methanocorpusculum basalitermitum. The sequence continues at coordinate 32,631 of JAITSY010000019.1, forward strand.
CCGTCCGGAAAGTAGGGTATAATATAACACTACGAAATTATCAGTTTGAATGGGAACTGTTCTTCAAATCTGAAATATAACAGTCAATGTCAATAGAGATCGAAAAAAGATACACATTATCACTAAAACCGATAAATCCATAAGAGGATCTGATACAACGAGTGGAAGCATCGGTTATGCGATTGGGTCAATGCTGACAGGTATCCGGATTTATGGCCGGAGGTTTTCCGGCGGCTACATGGCTGATGATTCCGAGTATTGTGGGGGAGGCATGGATGCACAAGAACAACCAGCGGTTCTGGCAGTGAATTTATCGGTGGTTGGCCCAGATCCAAAACCACAGAATGCACAATAACGATGGCTTGAGTCCATGGTACGGCGGATTCGCGAACAATCCTGTTGTCTGCGATAGCAGGGAAACGGGGCTTACTTCGTTGCTTGTGCAAGTCGTGCAGGTTTCCTCCATAAGACTAACAAGGCAGCGGATTTTCGCCTGCCGTATCAAGCAGGCGGGACAGCGGCAGCACGTCACGAACCGGTGTACCGAGACAGCTTCGCGGTGCAACTCGCGGAACGTGGAAGCACGGCACGGGGTGCAAGCTGTGAGGTGCAACTCCGCTACCTCTCAGGGCTCAGAGCCTTTGGCTTTAACAGCGAATCCTGTATCTATAAACCGGACGCATGCCAACATACTCCTATGCACCACGTGGATATCCAGATGGAGGCCGAGATCTACGGCGCCAATAACCGTCTCGCCGAGCACAACGCAGAACACTTCAAAATTCACGGGGTTCGCGCTTTCGATCTCCTTGGAGCCATCGGTTCAGGCAAGACCTCGCTGATAGAAAAAGCCGTACCAGATCTTCAAAACCGCACTCTCAGAACCGCCGCAATTGTGGGCGACGTCTACGGCGACGACGACTTTCAGAGAATCATCGGGACCGGAATCTCTGCCTTCAACGCAAACACCGGAAAGGAGTGTCATCTCGACGCCAATCTCGTCCATCACGCGCTTGACCACCTGAACCTCGATGACATTGACATTGTCTTCATCGAAAATGTCGGGAACATGGTCTGTACCACAGACTTCAAACTCGGTGCAGAGAAGCGTATCGTTGTCATATCCACCACAGAGGGCGATGACGTGGTCAACAAGCACCCGATGATCTTCCGCGACTGCCAGATTGCAGTCATCAATAAAGTAGATCTCGCTGAAGCTGTGGGCTGCAGCATCGACCGCATGATCACTGACATCAAGCGCTACAACCCTGAAATGGTCATTCTCAAAACCAACCTCCGGAAAGGCGAGGGTGTGAAGGAAGTTGTCGATGCGATCCTTGCCTGATGGCATGAAAATCACTCCCTCAACCCACAAAGATAAATACCTGCATCTCCTATGTATAAAGAACTCTGGAAAAAACTGAAATGACACGGATTTTTTTTGTGATCCGGACATCCGTCCGCAAGCTTATGTTTCGGGCGTTCACTCAGAGAAACAAACTATAGGAGATATTCATTCATGCTTTGGCAAGGAAGATCAGTAAGAAAGTCCACCGGTGGCCGTTATCACGCAAACCGCGGCAAAAAGCGGTTTGAGATTGGCAGATACCCGGCCGATACCATCGTTGGAGAAACCCGGGTACGGACTATTAGAGTGACCGGCGGCAACACGAAGGTTCGTGCACTCCGTTGTGAGTACGCAAACGTCAGCGACAGAAAGACCGGAAAGATCCAGATGACCAGGATCTATTCTGTCGCAGAGAATGCAGCAAACCCGAACTACGTTCGCCGGAATCTGATGACCAAGGGTGCAATCATTGCGACCGAACTTGGCAAAGCCCGCATCGTCAGTCGCCCGGGTCAGGATGGTGTAATCAACGCTGTTCTGATAGAATAAACAAAATATTTTTCCGATTTACCAATTTTAGTGATAAAATATAAACAGCTCTCCGATCTCTATTGATATAGACAGTTATATTTCAGATTTGAAGAACAGTTCCCATTCAAACAGATAATTCCGAATATTTTTCCGTCATCTTTCATTCGTAGAAAAAATATACTTATTTGTATCAGCGCCAAATATCTGATACATGAGGAAAGTGTCCTATCAATTCCCAAATCGCTGTGATATTGAATTTGAAGCAGACGTCACATTTCCGACATTTCTCGATGCCATGGTGTCGCTTGCCGACAGGCAGAACAACTTCAGAACCGCTGCAGGCCCTACCAAGTGCGAAATATCCATTTTTTTCGCCCATGATCATTTGGGTTTTGAAAAGGTAACCCCTGGCGCAGACATCAGCAAAACCACCACCGAGGCTGCTGACATTCTCGTAACGCTCACTGACACACTTCTGAAAGCATCAGGCAACGTCCCCTTAAACGATCACCGGTTTATGATCCGCACTCCGGAAAAAGGCGATAGGACTGAGATCTTCATCACCAAATCCCCCATGATCAAGGGCTTTGATGCAATGGACATGAAGATGATGATTCTTGGGGCACTTGCGTGAACGAGCTGGAAACAACCACCGCAGCACCTTTCAAGCACAGCAGAAAAGACCGGCTCAGCAAGATGGAACTTGTGTTCTACTATGTGCAGGACAAGCGATGGATGAGTCAGGATCATGCAAAAAAATTGATTGAACTTGCCACAAAGCGTGGCCTTCTGAGAAAAGAAGGAGAAGAAAACAGCTATCGTCATGCTGCATCGCTCGCCAGTGTAACCATTCCTTTAGGATTTCGCCCCAGTGATGAAATCTTTGCCGAGACTGAAGCGGAAAAAGATCCCATTGAGGCGCTGCTCGAAGACGTTGCTACAACAACCGGCAAACCCAAGAGAGAGCTCGCTGCAGAACTCCAGGAGATCTCGGGACACTTTGACAATCTGTTGGAACCTGCGGCGGCTGCCACCCTTCTTGCAAAAAAATACCGCATCAACTACAAGCCTGCTCTTCGCGAAGCACTGCAGGGACGACAGTAACTGCTTTAGTTGCATGACAACGGAACCCGCTGCACACCTCTATCAGAGGCATGCAGCTTTTGAAACGTTAGGACGAAGAGAAAAAGTACTGGAGAGAGAGGGATTTACTCTACTGAGGCTGCCACTTCTGCAGGGGCCATGATCTCTGTGATCGGCTTTTCACCGTAAATGGAGATTTTGGCATTTACCTGAACAAAATCTGCGGCGATCTCGTTGCCGCGCTGGCCCTTACGTTCTCTCTGACCGTTGTGTTTTGCGTGGAAACCAAACCCATCGGAAAGGAGAAGGTTTCTTCTACCGTTGCCCGGAAGGTCCGGACGTGCTGGAGTTCCTGCTTTGTCCGAACCACCAGTAATAATAATCTTGTAACCATTCAGACCAAACGGGGAGCCGTCAACCTCAGTGCCAATCTTCTTTCCAAGAAGAGCACCTGCAGCTGCCCCCGTGGCAGCTATTTTGTACGAGAGACCGGTTTTCGGGTCTGACAGTACGACCTTAAAGTCTACCATTGTATAAGCACATCTCCTCGATATCAAAGGATGCCGAAGTACCTATATAGTTAGTCTCTTCCCATTTATACTACTTCCCCCAAAAGGGCTTGCTCCTGCGGAAGATATGCGCATACTCTTCCAGCGCCTCCTGCGTGCCTGCGTTTAAATGAGATAGCATCTCTGTCTCCAGAATCTTCACATGCCGTTCAGGCACGGCAACATAGAGCGTATCGCCGGCATCGATTTGCCTCCCGATGATGACGTCGTCAATGGAAACCGCAACCTCGGCCCCCTCCTTTGCCTCCTGAATGGTTTCTTTGTTCAGCTTGATCTGCTTGATCTCGCCAATCACTTTGCCGTCGCGCGTTGCAACGCCCACGTGCGGTCGGAGAATACCGCCCAAAATTCTCACGCCCACAACTGCCGGACCACTCTGGCGGAACACGCAGCCCGGGAGGATAGAAAACTTTGCCGGAAGGATAACGGTCTCAAACTGCCTTGTTTCCCGTGCACGGGTCAACTCGCCGCACCAGCCAATGTAATCATCAATGAGCTTATAGATGACGCGATTGGAAAAGATCTTCACATCAACCTCTCTGTCACGGATCATAGCTTCCGCATCCGGCAGCAAAGGAACGTTGAAGCAAAGCACCGTCTTGTACAGCTCATCTCTCATCACGCTGATCTCAATTAAGTCGCGGCGGCTGACCGGGCCAACTTCAGCACGCATGATCGGGATCTTCTTCCCCTCAAGTTCCTTTGAAAGTGCTTCAAGGGCACCGATCGTGTCTGCGCGGACAGTTATGCCTCTCTCAGAAAGCATCACATTGATCTCCTGCATCTCCTCCTCGATTTTAGCGAACGTCTCATCGCGATTACCGCGAATCACCCGGATGGGAGATCCGGCAATGATATTTTCCAGATTCGGCGCAGTGATCTTCACGCCGGCGGCCGCTGTCACAGATCTGGCGCGACGGAACTGATCCTCGATCAAGATCTCCTTCATCGGCCTGGGCTGCAGAAGCGCCCGGACCTTTGTGGCAACCGGGCCGTCCTCTCCTGCAATTGCAATCTCATCGCCAACACAAATGATGCCGTCGTAAAGGATCACATCCAGCGTGGTTCCCATACCCTTCTCTTCCTTGACCTCAAGCACCGTACCTATGCCAGGGCCATCGGCCGTGGTTTTAAGGTCCCGGGTTAAAAACCGTTGTGCGAGACCGATCATCACCATCAGCAGATCGCCGATGCCTTCGCCGGTCATGCTGCTGACTGGAACGATCACCAGATTGTGCTGAAAATCCTTCACGCGATCGAATCGCTCAGAGTTGAATCCCATCTCGGCAAGTTTTCCAACCAGCTCGTACACACGGTTTTCGCACTCGGTCTGCACACGTTCGTTCTGGCTCTTGTATGACTGCAGAAACGAGGCATTTTCCACCGATCGCCAGCCAGGGATGCGATCGATCTTCGTTGCCGCAATAACGAACGGCGTCTTGCAGTTCCGCAGAATCTGGAGGGCTTCCACCGTCTGTTGCTTGAAGCCTTCGTTGACATCAACCACAAGAATGGCAATATCAGCAAGTGCACCACCGCGGGCGCGGAGTGTGGTAAATGCGTGGTGCCCCGGCGTGTCGATGAAGAGAAGACCGGGGATCTTTGTCTTCAGTCTCCCTAAATCACCGCTCATATTCATAATCGAATCAATGGGGATCATCGTCGCGCCGATATGCTGGGTAATTGCTCCTGCTTCTCCTGCGGCAACACGCGACCCGCGAATCCAATCAAGAAGCGATGTCTTCCCATGATCCACGTGACCCAGTACACAGACAATAGGGGTACGGATGTGTTGTTCATCTTCCATTTTTCCCTCACACTCTGTATTTGCAAAACAGAGATCAAAACTACTTAAATATAGGTCATGGACAGTAATAAACGTGAATGGCAGTCCAGCCCCTCTACTAAAGGATATGTTAATATTTGGGAACACCCTATGTAGTAGAGTGTTTCTCACGGCAGTGTGAAACCGGATCTTTTCCAGATATACTGGATTTCAGGCTAAGGTAGGGTAGCTGGACATCCTATAGGACTGTGGATCCTTTGACCCGGGTTCGAGTCCCGGCCTTGGCCCTTTCGCATGTTTAGAGTTGGCAGTATTAGCATTCCTGACTTTCGCAGGAGAGATTGCCGATCATCCACTTCAGTGTCCAGTATTTTATCCCATGCACAATATCCATCAGTTCTCTGCCGCTCTCGGTAAGCGTTGGACTCGGATTTTACCGGCACGACGTTTGTATCAACGCTTTTTGACACCATCCCATCGATTTCCAGCTCTCGTGCAACCTCTCGGAAAGATCCTTTGCCGTAATCTCCGGCAACCGATCCTTTAGCTCAAAAAATCTGCGGGTATAGTTTTTTCCCCTTAAACAGCTCTAAAATCATCAGCAATGTCCATTTCTTTGTCAGATAGTTGACAGTGAGATTCACGGTGCAGAACATATATAGACCGGAATGTATGAAGGCCATCTGTATCTATTTTTGTATCAGTTCCCTGCCGCACAAAAAAGAGAATAGTGCATCCCTTTCACAGGAAAACACAGCTTTTGACAGATTCATCACCCCTGATACCAGTATACAGTTTCTTTGTTGTCGGGGTTGCAGCCCGACCATGCAGGACGACGTCGGCGCTACGCCTAACTCTTGACAGAGGGAACCGTGGCGTTCGGTCCATCATTGAACGCAAGGGATTTCGACGTGTTCGAGATGAGTTGTATGGTAGCGGAACCTGCTGGGTCATGCAATGACTGCAAACGGACCCCGCTTGCAACCTGCCGCCGACCGCGTCGGCGTAACCTCTCTTTTTGAGGCATTCCAGCACCTGCTGAAACACGGCGTTCGCAACGAAAATTTCATGGAAAAAACAGCCTTTGCCAGGCAGATGACGCCAAAGAACACGACCCATCACATTTCACGGATATAAGATCTCCCATTTTCTCAACAGAACACCCAACACATACAGTAAAGAACTCAGCCGCAAACATACCTAAGAAACGAGGAAGCGAAGTGCGCTATCACTACAACAAGAATACCGTCTACATCCGGGGGAAGTTTCGGGCGGCAAGTACTGGCGTTGACGGCGGGCTGAGAACTATCTCAACCATCCTCAACCGTACCGTCCCTATTGGTTTTAACCACGCGGATCCATCTGGCTATATCCGGAAACTACTCGTGCAAAAAGTATACGGAACCGACGCCTTTGGCCTCTTAACGGCGGTATGCATGCAGCATCTCTGCGTTCTTCAGTACGACTACATCACCGTCTTTGTAACCGCAGGTGTCTCCAACCAAAATCCTGATCCTGCTAGGCAGCACACCATCAACATTATCGTCACCTCAGACGAAAGTCTCTCGGATGCGGCAACCCTTGAAACCATCATGACAACAACCGAGGCAAAAATTCATGCCCTCCGCAACCTCGGCCGCGATTTCACCGGCACCACCTCCGATGCAGTGGTGGTAGCCGCAGTCCCTGAAGATGTGCCCAGGCATACCTGCGCCGGAACCCTCACCGAAACTGGACGGCGGGTGTATGATGCGGTGCTTACCGGCGTTGCGGCAGCTCTTGATCGCCACGAAGGCCGGATCTCTCGGACACAACCGTCATACTTCATCTATTCCCACTATGGCGAAAATCATTGGGTGGAATGGCAGAAGAACGGCTGCCCCTACTATCCCTGCCACTTCAAAGACCAGGTCTGCGATTTCTGCTACTGCCCATTCTACCCCTGTTACGACACCGAACTTGGAGAATTTGCGACTAGTTCGTCCGGCGGAAAGGTGTGGGCCTGTACCAGCTGTCTGCTTCTCCACAAACTGGAAGCAACAGCGTATCTGAAGGCACATCCCGATGCAACGCTTGAAGAACTGAAACAACAGCGGATGTAACCACCCCATGCCTTCCCAGTGTTCTGTCTGCAAAGGAAAAGGCCTCTGCGACCGGCCTGTCTGCCCCATTACTTGCCGGTTTCATGCATTAAAAGATGTAAGGCCAGTCAACGAGTATATGGGAGCGTCGCCGTCTGTCTTCATCGGAAGCCACGGTTATCCGCGTGTGGTCGGCGGCCCTCTTATGATCAGCGACTCGGACAATCCCCTGCAATGGGTGCGGAACGGGCTTTCCATCGATGACATTGTGGGCATCCGCTCGCGAACCATCCGCGGCGGAAAGGAACTGGAAATAAACGTCCCAGACGCCGAAAAAATTCAGGAGATTGCACTATCGGAACGGCCTCTCGATGTTGAAGTGGTCTTCGCCAAACCAGTGCACTTCGATCTAAGCTTTGACGGAACTGTTGCACCGGTCGGCATGTCTGGTGCTATGAGAAGGCTGGATGTGATTGATAACGCCCATGTTTCCCGAGTAGTGGATCGCTGCACCTCGGATACGGATCTCCGGGCAACGGATGCCGCACGCATTCTGTTTGAAAACGGAACGGATGTGTACAAAATTACCAACCTCCTGTCCACAGGGCTTCTTGGTGTACAGCGGAAGGTAGTCCCAACCCGCTGGGCAATCACGGCAACCGACGATATGATCTCATCCGGAATGAAGCACGATATCGTGCGGCTACCCGCACTGCCTGAGCATCAGGTGTTTTGTGCGACACTGCACGCAAACAGTCTCTGCTTCCTGCTGATTCCGGCCGAGGAATGGAAGTTTGAGATGATCGAGCGCTGGCAGAAGCATTCGCTGTGGGCGGGAGACGAAGAGACGATAATCGAAGACAGTGAATCTGGACTCACAAAGAGCAAGTATTCGCCGCTCGCCGGGGCATACTACTCGGCGCGGCTGGCTGTGATTGAATATCTGAAATCGGTCGGCAGCTGCGCGAAGGTACTCTGTATCAGGGATATTTCCGGGGAGTACTGGGCACCACTGGGGACCTGGGTGATCCGCGAGGCGTCGCATATATCACTCTCAACCGCGCCGATACGAACGGAGACCCTCGCCGAGGCGATTGCGGCGGCAGTTGCAGCACTCAAAACAAATTTCTGGCTCCCTCATACAAAAATGCTGAGGGACATCAGACAACAGAAGACTCTCTCAAACTTCTTCTCATGAGTAATGACGAACCAACAGAAACAATACGGCTATGACACGCAAAATCCCGTTTGGCTGCAACCCTACAGCGGGTTGCAGCAGATAATCAACCCTCTAAAAGCAGAGGGCAAAGGATAAGTTATTGGAAGAGTTTCACTGATCTGCCGGTGTCAAAACCCGCAATACGAACATTGCCTGATGTTTTACTGATCGTGTACGGTGAGAATTGGGATGGTTGGTGGTTCCCCGCACCATTGAAACCGAAAAAGGGGGAAAACTTGCAGAATCGTCCGAAAAATACAGGTAGTTAGATGACTCCACACCTGCGTGTTCCAATTCCGTATAACCGAGGTGATACGGAACTGGAACACGCAGGCGGATAATTAAGGAAAGGATCAGCACAAACACAACAAGAATGAAGGATGCAAGGAGTGCCAACTCAAATCTGTGGGTCGAGCACTGGTCTGCCTGCATGTTGCCTGCCCGGTGTCGTTGCGATACCCCCAAGCGGAAATGAAATTGTAGACTGCAATACAGATTGTCATCGGCGCAAGCTGCTCAAGACCGATGAGACTGGAAACCATACCCTGCCCCATTTCGGCTACCGAAGGAAAGCACCATGTGCATAAGAGGTGACCTGAGCATGCCAAGACCGTGGCCCTATGACAAACTGCACGCTGATGAGTGTTCCGGTTTCTGTTAGGAGATTCATGTGCCAGAGCTGATAATAGCCGACAAGCAACAGAAGGGATCCGATGATACAGGGAGGATCTTGCCACCGATCTTATTGAACAAAAAGCCGAAGAAAATACCGGTGATCATCATGCCAATCGAAAGGGACGTCAAAATCATTCCGGCATCCGAGACAGTAAAGCCGCGGACATTCCACAAGAAAAACGGAAGGAGGTAGTTGACTCCAGCAAGACTTGCAATAACAAGGGAGATGGTCAGGTTCATCATGGAACACTGGGCTATTGAACAGCCGGAGATCGAGCACCGGCTTGGCGTATCTGAGCTCGCGGATGATAAATTCGATAAGCGTTACTCTGGCAACCACAAAGCATTCGAGGATTGTCTGGTGTGTCTCCAGCCTACGGACGGGGCCTTCCGATAATGTGTAGAGCGGAGATGCAAGTCCGAGGAAGATAAGCACCACCCCCCTTACTGTCAAACATTTTGCGAGGGACCATGCTTTTGTTCTGCACCGAAATTGCCTGGAATCCCAAGGCAATTACAATGATACCGAGAGGGACGTTGATGTAGAAGATCCACTCCCATGAAAAAACTTGGTCAGAAACCTTCGAGAACCTGGCAAAGAACAATTTTAGTGGCTGAAATGATCATCAGAATCCATAAGGATTTTTCCTTTCTGCTCGGCGATGAATGTGGGGATCATTGCCAGACCAACTGTCATCAACATCGCGCAGTCGAGGTCTACAGAACGCGGGAGGCAAGAAGCGACGGATAAGAGTCAAGAAGTTCTGGAAAAACCGCAGGCAAACAATCCGGTGGTGAAGATGGCAACTCCTGCAAGGGAGGCCTTTTTGAACTCGATGATGTCGACGGCCTTTCCAGCAGTGAGAATACACCCAGCCATAACCAACAGATAGATTGTTGCAATCCAGCTCAGCTAGGATGCTGAGAGATCGAATATCTCCAAGATGGTAGGGATTGCAATGTTAACGATGGTACCGTCAAACACTGACATGAACGCCGACAAAGCAACCACAAATATCAGTAGCCCCATCCATGCGGCTGCTACTTTATTAATATGCAGAATCCCCAATTCCACTGGCGGAAACAGCATGGAGCCCGCCTGGCCCTGATGCAAGAAAGCTGCGTTCCATTACTGCCCACTTGTCTGAAAACCCGAAATGCGTGTATCTGGGTTGAATCCTGCAAAATGCAGGACAATACAGTGATAGTTGAAGAGATTTTGTGGTGTGTGTAGAATAGTAAACACCAATGAAGAAAAGTTGCATAGCAACGGAGCCCACTGTCCTGCAATGCACGGCACACCTCCATCAGAGGTGTGCAGCAGATCCAAGATGATCCTAACGCACAGTGAAGCACTATCCAAAAAAAAGTTACGCATATCCAGCCGGATGTTCCTCTTTCCCACAGGATTTCTCCTCGGCCTGATCTTCGGTGGATTTTCCACCGTAGAATTTTTCGTAAAATATTCTCAGGTTCTCTCCGCACTTTTTCACCAGACCCGGATCCACATTTCTGACGGGAATATTCCTTCCAAGCTCTGCTGACAGAATTTCCACCAGCTGAAAGATCGAGTCCGGTGTCATTTTGATCCGTGTCTCCTTGCCTGAGTAGAGCATCATGCTCACGTTCACGATCCAGTACGGATTATCTCCTTCTCGTCGATAAGTGTTGACATCCACTGTATGCCAATCTTCATCCATCGTTCCAGATGACAGCGTGTATGCCAGTTGCACCCGATTTCCATAGAGGGCCGTCAGATGCTGAATGGTCCCTACAGCCCCCCTGCTTTTTTCGTCTTTCACCGCGTACAGAAGATCCTCGAAGAATATCGCGGAATTTACGTGGCATGCCGTCATTACCACCATCGTCGCCGAAGGCCCGAACAGCATCGACACCGCATTTACCACTTTTGGGAATGTCTTGCGGTCGATCGGATCGATGAGATGATATTCGAACACTTCGCGTATCTGTTCCATCACTGCAGGGTTCATTTCTAAGATATTGGCAAAGAGTGCAAGGTCTGCAAGGAATTGTTCCGGGACCTCCTTGTGCGGCCGCTCCTGCCGTATCGCCTGATCAGGTTTCTGGGAGACACAACCTCCAATTGGGGCTGCCGCCCCCTCAAGCAGGATCTTCTCTTCCACGGGATTAGCCTTTGCCAGGAGAGGGACTGATTCCGTATCTGCCTTTTTCTTTGCGATCCTCCGTCGTTTTGGAGAACTTGTTTTTTCTGGCACCTCGCCTGCAGGACGGCTCTTCTCCTCAGTCATACTAACTCATTTGCACCGGAAGTACAAAAACATCATCGATACGCATGAATGAGCGGAGGATTTTTCAAAAAAAGGTTGTACCCGAGAGGAGTGGGTACCATGTACAACCCTTTGACACGGTTAGATGTACGGGTTGCGCAGTGGTTTGAGTGCTGCATGTTCCGCGTGTTTGCGGTGTTCGAGGTACTTTTGGTTCTTTGTGATCTTCTCGGTTGCGAGTTTCGTGACGAGTTCAAGACCCGGCTTGACACCGTCCATCGACTCTGCAACAATCCATCCTGCCTCGACTGCCTTGTTGAAGGTTGCCTCTCCTGTTGCGGAGCGGACAAAGACCGTTGACCATCCGTCCGGTGTTCCAACGGACCCGGTAGAGACATCTGCGAGGTTTGCAACGTAGTCGAGACATACGTGACATCCCGGCTGCTCGTACTTGTGAGTAACTTTCAGCGGGATCTGTGCGTTAATGCCGCGTTCGGTGTACACAGAGAACTTGCCCTTTCCGATATCCATCTTAGTGACGTTATCGATCTTGGTTGCACAGTGGTCCTCAACCATCTGATAGAGACCCTGGTACGGGAAATTCTCCATGCAGAAGATGCCAAGTACAAGAGCGATCTTATCCGGGACATCGCGCAGACCAATCGGATAAAGCTGTGCTTTTCTGACTGCTTGAATTTGGCAGGGGGTTCCAACAATACCAACCTTGTCAAGACCGTAGCTCCGAGTGGCCTCCTTGATCAGGGACATGTTCGGGGAGATCGAGTATTTTGTTCCACGCGCTGCAAAAAGCTCTTCAACAGTTGTGGCAATCATCGGTTCGGGTTTGTATGGTTCTTTTCCAGGTCCTGCAACGATTGCTCCGTCAATGATGCCTGCCTCAAGTGCATAAGCAAACATTGCGGTGACGATTCCTCCGTCCTGGGCCTTTGAGAGAATGTCTTCACAGCCGGCTTTGGCTTTGTAGACTGCCTTGTATTTTCCAAGAAATTCCATTTTTTCTCCTCCTGGATCCTCAGGGCTTCATAACCTCTCCAATGAGGTGCGTGATCGACTCATACTGGCCGCACACGTCGAAGCTGAAGAAACTCCGTGGGCACTGGGCGGAACATCCGCCACATTTAATACACAGATCACGCTCGATCTGCGGTTTGCCGTACTGCATCGTGATGGCACGGACAGAACATGCTGCAGCGCAACTGCCACATCCGCAACAGAGACCCTGATTGATGATTTCGGTCATCAGATCGCATCCACATGCACAGGTGTGCGAGCAGCCGCAGGTATCAGCTCCTCCTCCTGCAAGCCTCATCAGTGGGGTAAGGTATGCAGCTGCAAGTGCCTTCTGTTCCTCGGTGCCCTTCAGCAACAGATATGCCATCAGGCACACATTGCGGATCTGCTGCGGGGTCGGTGCACATGAGGGAATGTACACATCGACTTTTATCAGGTCACCAATTGGCAGGAATGCCTCATGTTGGGGCTGATTTTGCTGGCCGCCACGGCAGAAACGGGTGGTGTTGCCGTAACATGCACAGCCTCCAAGAGCAACGACAATTTTTGCTTTCTCACGAGTTTCCAGAATCTCTTCCATTGAGCACTCGTCATTTAAGCAGACAGAACCCTCGACCAGTGCGACATCCATTTCTGGAATGTGGCGCACATCAGCGAGCGTCAGGCAGTAGACGAGGTCAGCGTATTTGTCAAGGATAGTAAGTAATCCTTCATAGTTATCTGCAAGGGACACGAGACATCCGGTACATCCGCTCATGTGTACGTGTCCTACAGTAATCTTGTCAGCCACTGGCTTCTCCTCCTTTGGTTTTTGAATAATTGGCTTTTGTTCGACCATCATGTCAGCCGGTTTTGCCTTGGTAACAGGTGCTTCATGCTTTGCGGACACAAGTTTTTCCTGTTTACTGGCAACAGGCTTTTCGTCCTGCGTTCCCTCGCTGACATCGCCTTTTCCAAACAGTAAGCTTTTGAGTTTTTCGAATAATCCCATTTTAGCTTCCTATCTCTTTCAAGATGATGTTCACAGTTTTGGGAATAGCTCTTTGTACATCCGGACTCAGCTCAAGCACAAAGTCTTCGCTGCCCGGTGCAGGTATATAGGCGGGCTGGCATCCGAGAATAATAATATCCATCTTCCCTTTCAGTCTGCCGATAGGATCCAGCAGATTTCCGGAATGGGCATCCATGTAACGTTCTTTTCTGCCTTCGGGCAGAAGGTCGGCGGGTATCTTTGTCAGGTCTCCGGGCTTTCCCCCGAAGTCCATGCTGTCCACAATGATCAGTTTTCTCGTCTCATCCGGATCAATCATCGAAAAAACAAGGTGCGGGCCACCCAGGCCCACATCCATCGCTTTAATATTGTCAGGAAGTTTGCACTCGGAAAGTGCTCTGATTACTGCGGGACCAAATCCGTCGTCACCAAAGAGTTCGTTACCGACACCGGCGATTATTATTTCAGGAAACTGTCCATCCATGTAGATACTCATTCAAGGAGCTTCTGTGCCACAAGCCGGTTGTCTTCATCCAGTACAATCATATGAGTTGCACAGGATACACAGGGGTCATATGCACGGACAATGACTTCTGCAAGTTCCCACGGTGCGCCGATAAGTGCACGGCTACAGGTCGGGAAGTTCCAGGTAGTCGGGACAAGCATGGAGAACCACTCGACTTTGCCGTCACGGACCTTTGCGAGGTGAATGTCTGCGCCGCGAGGGGCTTCGTTTGCTGCCCATCCAAAGGATCCGTCTCCCTGCGGAATGACGTCTGCAACGACTTTTCCGGAGGCGTTGAGCGCATCAGTTGCTTCAATCATCTTGTAGACGGAGTCCATGTATTCCATTTCACGTGCAATGTTTTGCCCAATTGCTCCCTTGCGGTCGTAGTTTCTGTAGGTGGCAAGACGTGCACGCGGTCCAACCTCGACGGGCTGTCCGTCGTAGAGTGGGACACCGGTACATGCCTGCATCTGCGGCCAGGCCTTTGCGCCTGCTTTGGTGGTTCCACCAATCGGGTATGCGGGATCTTCCAGGGTGATGTCTTCTTCGCCCATGTACCAGTCCCAGGGTCTGACTTCAATCCAGCGTGCAGGATCCCACGTTGGGTGTTCGTCAAGAGAGCTGCTTCCGTAACACGGATCAACTGCCATGTATCCCTGCTGATGGAAACCAAGGTCCTTCGGGATGGCAACTTCGCGACCGCACATCTCTGCCCAGTCCCGCTTTGCATAGTTCTCGAAGATTGCAATCATGAACTCCATTTGCTCGCGTGCGAGCGGGAGCGCCTGCTTTGCAAGGTCATAAATCTTGGTTCTTGCACGGGGGGTGATATTCGTGTACATACCACCAACACGCGGGTTGGACGGATGTACTGCTTCTCCTCCTGCGATCTCGCCGACGGTCTGGCCGATCATTCGCAGAGTCTGGATACGCTTTGCAACGGATCTGACCGGTTCTGCAGGAGAGAACGGATTGATCTTCGAGTCAGTGCCAGGCAGGTACATATCCGGCAATGCAAGAATGTCGTGCAGTGCGTGGGAGTGCAGTCTGTTTGCACACTGGAGAATAATACGCAGAAGATATGCATCTTCGGGGATCTCTACACCCATCGACGCTTCCATTGCCTCTGTTGCGGCAAGAGTGTGGGCAATTGGACAGATACCGCACACACGGGAAGCGATCTTGGGAACTTGCTCATAGGTCTTACCGATGGCAAGTTTCTCTACACCACGAACCGGCGTGATGGAAAGCCAGTCTCCGCGCTCAACGATACCTTCATCGTTTACTTTTAAAACGAGCTTGGAGTGACCCTCATGCCTGGTGGTCGGGGAAATTTCTACTACTTTCGACAATGTTATCGCCTCATCCTAAATATTTTAGGTTGTTCAATCAGCTATACAGGAAAAATTACCATTGTCCTTTTGGTTTATGACATGTACCGAAGTACACCATCTAAGTTTTCTTAGATTGAATCTATTAAAGATTTCTCTTTCACAGGACGGAGTATTTTCCAAAGAGTTCCGGTTTTTTCCATAAAGATTACGTAAATCAAGGAAAATGATCTAAAGTATTACTAATTTCTTGCAACGTATTAATTTATTGGAAGTTTCGTCAATTTCTCCTTTGTCTCTTGGATAACAGCCAGTATTTTTTGGAGTTGGCCCGAAACATTCATGCGCTCCGGGACAATATGAAAATGGACTTTTGATCTTAGTGAGAATATATGACTGATTCTTCGAGACTCTATTGATATAGACGGTTACATTTCAAATTTGAAGAACTGCTCCCATTCAACTAATGATTCCATATGAAAATTATTCTGAGAATATTCGGGAAACACAGAAAAAATATGTGTGTGTATCATACATTCAGTTCTTCCCGCAATTCTGCAAGGGTTGCCTTGCGTTCTGCATAGGCATCATGCTGGTGAATACTTTCCTCGTTCGTCTGGCGAATGGTGATATGGGTATCACCAGGAAGATGCGGGAAGGTGTTGACAATCCGGCGGGCCATCTCACGGACACAGTCCTCCACAAAACGTGCATTTTTGTGGGCCGCCATAACGACGTGGCTCTCATCACCGCGCTTGAGAAGTTCGTAGATTTCTGCACTCATAGACTCCTTGAGGACGGTGACTATCAGTTCTAACGGAACAATGACGTCATCGTCGGTTTCCACACAGAGGAAGCCGCGGCCACGCTGATTGTGGCTTGCCATTGGAATTTCCCTAAAGATTGCATCAACCTTTTCCTCAGGAATTCCCAATTTCTGCATCACATGCATTGCGTGATCTTTCATGATGTTCTGGGCGCATGGGCATGCGGTGATGCCAGTGACTTCTGCCCCCACACTCTTGCGGACAACCGGTGTTCCTTCGGATCTCTGAGCGATGGCATGGGCATAGACGTTCACGACCTCCTGGCAAGAGGTCTTGGAGACAGGTGTGTCGCGATTGATCATGTAGAAGCTCCGCATGAATACCTCGGTCCTGTCTGCATACTCATGATGATCAAGCAGTTTTCGTGAAACAATACCACACACATCTTCAATACCGCGGACATCGCCGGAGATTGCTTGCTGGAGCACCTCGTCGATAACTTCGAAATTACGGGAAAGATTTGCGCCTTTCAGGTTACTGGGGAGATCAACAAAGACATCGAAGTCGGAGATGAAAATTGCCGGACGTGTTTTGCCAGGCCTTCCTACTTCAACAAGCTTTTTAACATTCTTCACGCCAACACGGGTCAGACTGATTCGTATGTCAGGAGCAGTGGACTGCACATCTGGTAATGACATTATACTGTAGCCTTCGTTATTTCCACCCAAAATATCACCGGAGAAACAGGCAGTTTAACACGTACCTATTCGTATAGCCATGAGGGTATATAATTTTAGGGATTTATCTTCTATCATGATTTTTCCGGGACATATTATTTCACGCATCATGCCTCAGCTAGTTCCGACCCAACTCCCGTCCGGGACATCGGAGCTGCAGCAAAATGCAATAGATGGGAGCAAAAATGTTGTTCCTGTCTACAGGGGGGCCGTAACAGAGCCAGCCCCACCTGCTTGTTTCATTTATTCGATGTCAATGCCGTATTTTGCAGCATTGGCGTCTGCGATAGCCTGAATTTTTGCAAGCTCTGCCTCGTTTCTTGTAGGCTTGAAGAGGTGGCGAAACCGCTTCTGGGCTTTGAGGTACTCGTCAACCGGCACACGCTTGATCTTCTTGGCAGAAGCAAGCTTGCCATCAACGATGTCATAACAAGGCCAAAGACCGCATTCAACCGCCATTCTACCGATTACCATCGTCTTGGCACCGTCGAATCCCCATCCCGTGCAACAGGGTGTGTGTACTTGAATATAGCAGGAACCTGGTGTGTTCATGGCTTTTTCAACTTTTTTCATGAGATCCATCGGGTATGCCATCGAGGTAGTTGCCACATACGGGGAACCATGAGCGGCGAGAATCTGCGGAAGATCCTTCTTTGGCCGGTTGTTTCCATAGGAGCAGGTGCCAGATGGCGAAGTAGTGGTATCCGCATCGTACGGGGTTGCACCGGAACGCTGAATACCGGTGTTCATGTATGCCTCGTTATCATAACAGATATAGGTGAAATCATGACCACGCTCAAATGCACCAGAAAGGCAAAGCATGCCGATATCGACGGTCGCACCGTCTCCACCAATGACGAGGACCTTTTCTTCCCCAAGCCGCCCCTGCTTTTTGAGGGCTGCCTCAATACCAGATGCAACGGCTGACGCGTTTTCAAATAGAGAATGAATCCAAGGAATCTTCCATGCAGTCTCCGGATATGGAGTGGAGAACACCTCAAGACATCCGGTCGGACTCACGACGATTGTGTTTCCGCCAGTACCCTTGAGGATCATCCGTACCGCGGATGATGCCCCACAGCCACCACATGCACGGTGGCCGCAGTCAAAGTTTTCAATTGTACGATCTACCATTTATAACAGCTCCTCGCGCAGCCCGTAGAACATATCCCCAGTGCCTTTCTCGGCAAGCTCTACGATCTTTTTGATATCTTGTTTGCACACGTCGCGACCACCGAGACCAAGGATGTAGTCATAGACTGGAATACAGGAGCCGTAACAGGCTTCCTTGACTTCAATGGCAACGGCACCCTTTGCACCAAGACTCACATTTTTGTCAAGGACGGCAATGGTGTTTACATGAGCAAGCGCTTTTGCGATGTCTGTGGACGGGAACGGGCGGAAACAGCGGATCTTTAGCAGACCGACCCTCTTGCCCTCCGCACGCATCTCATCAATTGCGTCCTTGGTTGTTCCACAGATGGAACCCATTGCAACGATGGCAACATCTGCATCCTCAAGTTTGTATCCCTCGACAAGTGCGGCATAGTCGCGGCCGAACATCTCACCGAAGGCTTTACCATAGCGGCTGACAGCGTCTGCAGCCCGGTAAACAGCCAGGTCGTGTTCGTAGCGGAACTCCAGATAGTACTCGGGCGTTGCGTACATGCCGAACGAGATCGGATCCTTGACGTCAAGCCGCTGATACGGTGCAAAGGGACCAAGGAACTTGTCGACCTCGTCCGATGAGGGGATATCGACCGGCTCAAACACATGCGAGAGAATGAATCCGTCAAAGCAGACGAATGCCGGAAGCAGGATGTCGTGGTCCTCGCAAATTTTGTATGCGAGAATATGGAGGTCAACAGCTTCCTGATTGTCCTCTGCATAGAACTGCAGCCAGCCGGAGTCGCGCATCATGATGGAGTCCTGCTGATCGTTCCAGATAGATAACGGTGCGCCGATTGCGCGGTTAGCGATACTCATCACAATCGGGAGCCGCATACCAGCTGCGTTAAAGACGACCTCCCCCATGAGGGCGAGGCCCTGTGAGGTGGTTGCGGAGTAAACTCGGCTTCCCGCAGCAGATGCACCGATGCAACAGGAGAGTGCGGAGAATTCCGAATCCACACAGATGTACTCGGCATCAAGCCTGCCGTCTGCAACGATTGAGGCGAGGCCTTCCACTATGTGAGTCTGTGGAGTGATTGGGTATGCGGAGATCACCTGTGGACGGCAGAGCCGGACGGTCTCTGCAACAGCAATTGATCCCTCCATTATCTGAAGAGTCATTTATTTTTCCTCCTTGTGCATGGTTATTGCCTTAACTTTGTCTGGGCACTCTTCAGCACACATGCCGCAGCCCTTGCAAAAATCGAGATCAATCTCATAGCTTTTGTCGGGCAGCTGGCTGATGCAGCCTTCGGGGCAAATTAGCTGGCATGTTCCGCATTTGGTACACTTTGTCTTGTCGAGAGTCGGATAGAAAACCCGCCAGGATCCAGTTTTGTTGTTTTTTGACAGTCCGGGTCTCGCTGTGCACCCTATTCCAAGCGGCATTATACTGCTCCCTCCGCCACCATACTGTATGCCCTTTTTGCTGCGGCGAAGTTTGTCTCAGCAAGCTTTCCGGGGAATCGCTCCTCAATTGCACCTTTGAGGGCTTCAAGCGTGATTTCCTCACTGGCCGCAGCGAATGCCCCCATCAGCGCAGTATTGGTGATAGGAAGTCCAATCTCTTCAAGGGCTATCTGCGTTGCATCGATGACAATCAGTTTGGCGCCTGCGGGCAGATCGTAATTTTTCTTCCTTTCTGTGTTGATGATTGCAATTCCTTCACCGGACATTCCAGAAAATACGTTGACGCTGTGAATGAGGGTACTATCCTGTACAATAATATAATCTGGCTCGTAGATCTGGCTTCTCAGCCGGATTTTTTCGTTGCTGAACCGCACAAATGCCTGAACGGGTGCCCCGCGGCGCTCAACACCAAATGCTGGAAACGCTTGGGCGTATGATCCACCTGCGAAGGCTGCGGTTGCAATGAGTTCTGCAGCGGTGACGGACCCTTGTCCACCTCTTCCATGAATGCGTAACTCCTTCATGTAAATTCCTCCCTTTGAGGTATCTTTCTCATTTCATCCATATAAATATATTTGTTGGTACTTATTGAGATTTTATCAGCAATGTTCGTTTATTTTTAAAACAAATCGTCTATGGTTGGCATTTTTGAAAATAGGGATTTTTATTTCTGCATATTCATTTTTTCGTTGAAATTGTGTTCGACAATGCCCGAACTGCACACTATTGGTATCGAGGAAACGGGGATGCCAAGAATCTGTTTTGCTCCGTTAAAGACGTCTTTGGCAATTTGAGCAAGTCCATCGGATGCTGCCCACTCATCATAGACGATCACTGGCTTTTGCAGAAGCGCGGAGATCTCCTCAGCCAACACCGGTGCAAGATTTCCAGCAAGCGCCACGGATGCAGTGGGGGCCAGAAGTGTGAGCGAGGCGCATTCCATTGCAGCCCACATGGCAACGGTCGAGTACTGATATTTTTCTTCCATGTGGTAGATCACGCCTGCGGCTGCGAACGCTTGATTTGCAGTGAGGTCTCCTGCATCAATTTTTCTGATGGCCTCCACGTCAAGAGCGCCGTGGCAAGTTCCGGGGGCAAACACGCAGGCATCGAATGCACCGATGATTTTGCTGCCTGCAACGAGCAGGGAAACCGTGTTCGAGCTGATGTCAGAGACAATGAAGGTGTCACCAAGAATTTGGCCCGCTAGATAGGCTATGCCAAGCTTTTCCGGACTTGCTTGATGGGAGTAGATCTTGAATCGCGGATCGGTGTCTGAGTCACGGTGAATGCCGGGGATAGCGACTGCCGGAATACCTGACTCCTTCACCACATCAAATACCCGGGTTCCGCCACCGATGTGCTCGCCAGCACCGGCATGGGTAATGATGCCGCGGTTTTTAAGCTGGCTGACCGGCGTTATTTCAGTGAAGTTGTCGCCCATTGAGTAGCATAGAGCGATGCCTTCGATCTCGTCAATCGGACAGAGTTGGTTCAGGTCCTCAATAACAAACCCCTTTGCGGCCTCACGGGATAACTTGAACTGTCTTCCGGTACCGGCAGAAAAACGCAGGGCGGTTGTTCCGTGATCAATCCCGATATACATGGAGAATTGTATTTGCAGGAAACCATGATTAATAGTTGGTCTGCTATCTATGGAGCGAGGGGCTGGCCGCAGCTGACAAACAAAGGGAACCCGTACCGCGGCGAATTTTTATCAGGACCTCCTTTACAGGTTTGATGTGGCGCCACAAGCGGCGCTTCTATCCCTGGGGAACGTCCCGGCAAAAAGGATGGTTCACAGATTTTCGTTCTCGGGGTTCCGTGCGGGACAGCGTCCCAAAAAAATTAGAGGAGGGTTGCCTTCTTAATGACAACCTCTTTCAGCGGCTTGTCGGAGGAGTCGGTCTTCACCTTGCCGACTGCATCAGCCACTTCCATCCCCTCAACAACTCTGCCGAAGGCCGGGTGGGCCTTGTCTAGGTAGTTGTTGTTGACGAGGTTGATAAAGAACTGGCTGCCGCCAGTGTTTGGGCCTGCATTCGCCATCGAGATGGCGCCGCGGTTGTTTTTGTTGCCTGGCGCAAATTCATCTTTGATGGTGTAGCCAGGTCCGCTGCGACCAGTACCGGTCGGGTCGCCACCCTGAATCATGAATCCATCGATCACGCGATGGAAGATGACGCCATCATAAAATCCCTTTTTGGCAAGATCGGCAAAGTTTCCAGCAGTGATTGGCATATCCTCGCGGAGTTCTATCACAATGTTGCCCATTGTTGTTTCCAGTTTCACTAACTGTGCTGTCATATGAATAAACGTTGTGATGATATTGGCAATAAACATGAATGCCAGTTCCCCTGCACTGGTTTACAAGTTGTATGGCAGCGGAACCCGCTGCCATGCAATGCACGGCACACACCTATCAGAGGCGTGCAGCAACTCCCAAGTGGGAAGCGTTAACAACCCAGCGAAGAGGCGAAGTCGCACGGTACGACTTGCAATTCGTGTAGTGCTTCCGTGTTCCGCGAGTTGCACAGCTCCTGCTGTCTCGACACGCGGCGTGTGGTCGTTGCTCCGCCTACCTGCAACAGGCAGGTGAGGGTCCGTTGCCTTACTAGTTTTAGAGAGTTCCTGCCAGATGACTTTGTCTCTCTCCAGATTCAAATTTCGAATCTGATCTTCCTGTGGTTGCACCCTGCACCCATTTTAAAAATACATTTATTATCTTCCCTCTCTAACCTTTAGATGATTCTCACAAAGGAAGAGTGAACCAGTATGGCAGGACAAAAGGTCATCATCACCGGTGTCCCCGGTGCCGGCAAAACCACGGTAATTAACGCCTCCATGGAAAAAATCGCTGCGGAAAGGATTCCATACCAATACATCAACTTCGGCAGTTTTATGTTCGAAGTTGCAGTTGCAGATGGTCTCATTCAGGACCGCGACCAGATGAGAAAGCTTGATCGCACCGCCCAGAAACATCTGCAAAAGCTCATCGCAGAAAAACTCGCTGCAATCGATGGAAACATCATCATCGATACCCACGCCTCCGTCAAAACACCGAGCGGCTATCTTGCAGGCCTGCCTGCATGGGTCATTACCACAATCATGCCCGATGTTATCATTCTCGTTGAGACAGACAACGATCAGATCCTCGTCCGCAGACTCTCCGATGAGTCCCGTGTCCGCGATGTGGAAGGTGCAAAAGCCATTGCGGAACACCAAGAAATGAACCGCGCATTTGCTGCATCCTGTGCGATGCTCACCGGCTGTACCATCAAAATTATTGTCAACGCTGACTCCCTCCTTGACAAAGCCGTCGAGGAGCTTACTGCAACCCTGAGGTAACCTCCCATGGAAATCGGTAAAAAGTACGGAATGTACATCGCCCTCGCCGTCGTGTTCGGCATGATACCCCTCTATGGATGGCAAGAAGCTCGTGCTGTAATCTCTGGCATCGTAAACATCGTTATCGGTCCGTTCGCTGCCCTTGGTCTGCCGTTCTTTGCCCTCGTCTTGATTCTTGCAACCCTCACAGGTCTGTACTCCTCTCTCATCCAAAAGTACACTATTGACTACGAGAAAATGCGAGAAAATCAGGTAAAGTTCAAGGATTTCAGCGCCAAGTTCCGGGAAGCCCAGCTCTCTGGTGATGAAAAAGCCATAAAAAAGATGCAGGTACGCCAGCAGGCAATGATGGCAGACCAGATGGAGATGGGTCAGCAACAGTTCAAACCCATGGCTTACATCCTTGTTCTGACCGTCCCCATCTTTTTTTGGCTGATTGAGCACATTCCCAAAGATCCGGTCACTATAGCAACTGCAGATCTCAGCAACGCCATAATCATTCCATTTGCAGGTCTCTCCAGTTATTCTAACGTTTTTTTCGGATTTTTCCCTCTCTGGATTCTCTGGTACATGCTTTGTTCCCTTACTGTCAGTCAGGTGATCAGAAAAACCCTCAACATTGGAGGCCTGTAAGCGATGCGTATCACGATCAGCGGATCTCCTGGTTCGGGCACCACTTCACTCGGGAAAATCCTCGCTGAGAGACATAATTTCCGTTATCTCTCTGCAGGTGAGGTTTTCCGCAGCCTTGCTAAAGAACAGGGAATGGATCTTGCTGCTTTTGGCAAATTTGCTGAGGAAAATCCAAAGATCGATGTTCAGATCGACGCCGGGCAGAAGGAGATTGGCGAGGCAGATGACAATATTGTTCTGGAAGGGCGTCTTGCCGGCTGGATGGTCGAAAACGCTGATCTGAAAATATTGCTCTATGCATCTCCCGACTGCCGGTCCGAACGCATTGCGGAACGGGAGAACCTCACACCCGAAGAAGCCTATTCTGCAACCGTTAAACGCGAAGCATGTGAAGCAGCACGATACATGGAATACTATGAGATCGACATCGCAGACCCTTCCCCCTATGATCTCATCATCAACTCTGAGACCTTCAATCAGGAAGAGGTCATTACCATTACGGAATCTGCCATGGCAATTGTCTCCACAAAACAAAAAGAACAGTAAATATTATACCGGACTTACCAATTTTGATAGTAATATATATAATATCGGATTGACACCTTAAAACGCTAATAATAGATACATTTGAAGTTCAATATTAATGGAGAATATTATACAAAGAATTTGAGGCAATGTTTCCCACGGATGAAGATGCAATTAACCACTTCATCGATATCCCATACCCGGATGGCATTGTATGCCCACATTGCAGTGCAACGAAGAAGGTGTACCGCAGGAAAGGTAAACCCCAAAGATCTTCGTATGCATGAATTGCAAAAATACGTTTTTGGTGTTTAAAGGCACCATTTGAAGACTCGCAAACATCAATGAAAATGTGGTTTTACGCTATTAATGCGATGTTGAACGGAAAGAAGAGGATTTCCAACAGGCAGTTACAAAGAGAGACCGATGTCAGATATAAATGTTCTTGGAGAATGCTAAATCGAATCCGTACGGCTATGGGGAATGAACAAAAGAGAGAGATGTTTGAGGCTATCGTAGAGGTAGATGAAACATATGTGGGTGGAAAACCATCCATAGACAAAGATAAGAAAAGAAAGCGAGGAAGAGGGACGATGAAAATTCCCGTAGTTGGTGTAAAGGAGCGTTCTTCGGGGCGTATGCGCGCTGTGGTAGCTAAGAAAGACAGTCAGAATAAAACGTTGACCGGTCGACAACTGATTGGGATAATTCGGCAGGCGTGCAAAGCAAAGACTACGGTTATCGCTGACGAGTTTCCAGGATATAGAATTCTTGATAAACATAAGGAGTGTGCCCATCTGTAGGTGAATCACTCATTAGGGCAGTACAGCGATCACAAGAAAACACACACCAATGGTATAGAATCTGTATGGGCACTAATAAAAAAGGCGTTTATGGAGTGTATCACTACATTTCAGTGAAGTATATGAAGAAGTATATTGAGGAGTTCTGCTTTTGACTAATAATAGGGAAAACGGGGGTGTATTTGATACGCTGTTAAGACAATGTATCCTGACTCAGATATCATCTGCATTTTAGATGTTAAAGAATAGCGATTGGAATAATTTTAAAAACAAATCATCTCATTCATTTATAACTCTTCCAAATGCATGCAATGCAATATTATATATGATGTTATTTTAATTGTGACACGATTAAATTCCTTGATTGGTTTGAATAATTTAAAAAGGCTAAATTCTAGCTTATTTCACTAATACTGATATCACTATATCATCACACGGAAACGCACGCGGTGTTTCCGTGTGATAAATTGTGTGTTCTTATTTCACTCAGTATTTAGAATGCAGTTCTCAGGATACATTTACCAATGAACTTAAACTCACGGAGCAACTCGCGTTCATCGTGATGATAGTCCATTGTGTGTTCAATCGTGCGCTTGCTTAATCCCGCATGGGGATCATCAGTCTTTGCTGCGTTCACCCATGCAATACTGTCTGCGCAGTCAAGCTGCGCTGCCGCTTCTGGTTCAGGGGTTGCGGCTCCAGCGAACTCTCTCCGGATGCGTGTACGCCGTGAACCGTGGTTGCCGAGCAAAACATATCAACGTCACTCCGCAGTTTTTAGCAATTTCAATACCCGCAGTTGTCGCCGCCGCCCGCGAGACGACGATAGGAACACCCGCATTCGCCGCCTTGGTCACCATACCTGCGGGCTGCCTGCCAGTACTGCCAATAATACACTCTTCTGGCAAAAAACCGTTCAGAATCATATAGCCGACGGCCTTGTCCACTGCATTATGCCTGCCGATATCGGACGCGAGGAACACCACCTTGTGATTGTGGAACAGTACTGCACAATGCAGCCCGCCGGTAGCATCCCACACCTCGGCGTTGATAGCCTCACGAATGACGAAGACCTCCTCGGGCGTGATGCTACCTTTCGCTGCCGCCCGGCCCTGCGGTGCAAACGGGGCGAACCCCCCGGCAGACTCCATACCACCGGCCGCACAGACTGTGCAGCTCGCCTCTACGAAAACCGAAGACCCGTCAGCCGTCACGGATGTAAGATCGGCTGCATTACGGACAAGACCAGCCCCCACAAAAAATCCTGCGGCAAACTCCCGGAGATGTTCGCGGCTCGCCACCGTTTTGATAAACTCACTGCCGTTCAGATACAAAGTTACCAGATCCTCGGCAACCGCCGCGTCCTCAACCGCCGCCACTTTTCCATCGCAATAACGGAGCCCTCGCAGAGGAGCTGCAAGTACGCCGCAGTTCTGGGCAGGTTCCGGCTCCCCGACCACATGGTTCAGACCGATGATATGTTCGGGATGGGTGTACACCGTGAACCCTCTCTCGCCGGCAAACCCGATCAGCGTAACACCCGCGGCCTCTGCCAGTCCAGCTCCCTTCTTGGTCACTGCTGCCCGGGCGACAATGATCGGAACACCCGCGTTTACCACTTTTGTCACCATCCCTGCCGGCTGCCGACCGGTACTGCCTATCATACATTCCTCAGGAGGAACGTGATGGAGCATCATGTATCCGATCACTTTGTCAACCGCGTTGTGCCTGCCAATGTCGCTTGCCGTAGCAATACATCGGTGATTGTGCCATAGTGCCGCACAATGCAGCCCGCCGGTTTTCTCCCAGACCTCTGCGTTCAGGGCTTTGCGGAGGGCAAAGATCTCCTCCGGTGAAACCGCGGTGCCTTCCGCAGCGATCTGCCGACCAGCCTTTGCCGGAGCAAATCCCGAGGGGGCAATCTCACTCTTGAGAACAGCATCCACAAAAACATCCGTATTTTCAACACGCACCGAAAGATTTTTCTCCGCAATTCCTGCCGCAATAAAAAATCCAGTTCCAAGTTCGGTGAGCATGTCACAGTTTGTAATGATTTTGAGATACTCCTTACCGTTGAGGTGCAGCGTGACAATATCCTCACGAACCACCGCATCATCTATCTCAACAATGTCTCCATCCTGATACCGGTAGCCATGGCAGAATGTAATAAGGTTCTCGTTCATTTCCGTCCCCACATATCACAGTGTGAATGTTTATCTGTTCACATAGATAACATATAATACTATGTGAATGCTGTTAGCGAAAGCCTCAATAGCGTTCCCGCACGAGTATGAATATAATGATAAGGCTCCGGTCGTCTCCCAAAATCTACTGCAGCCAGACAGAGCGAAGTAAAACTCCTGAGGATACGCTTGCGTTCGTCAAACAACTGACGCAGACTGCGGGCATCACCCGTGTGGCCGATATCACCGATCTTGATCGGATAAAAATCCCTGTCTACTCCTGTATCCGTCCGACCGCAGCAGATGGAGCTATCTCTGTATACAACGGCAAAGGCGGGACTGAGGTGGAAGCACGGGTTGCAGGCATCATGGAAGGAATCGAGCGCTACTCGGCAGAGGCAGTGCCCCACAATCTTTCGCTGGTCTCCTATGCTGCAATCGCCCGTGTGGAAAACGCGATTGACCCCGTTGATCTGATCCTTCCTCAAAGGGCCGATCCCAAGATGGAGCTGCCGTGGATGGATACATGGGACATCGCAAACAACTGTCCCTCCAAGGTTCCTCTGTGTGCAGTGATTCACCCAAACCCCCAGTATCTGCCGTCGCTGTTCCGTTCCAGTTCAAATGGCATTGCCTCAGGCAACACTATGGAAGAGGCAATCTTCTATGCACTGACCGAGGTGATCGAACGCGACTCCTGGTCACTTGCGGAGGCAGCACGAGACACGGGACCGGCAATTACCAACCTCACTGGAGCTGCCGCCAAGATGCTTGCCAAGTTCACCAAGGCAGGCATTGAGGTAACGTTGAAAGATATCACCTCAGATATCGGAATTCCGACAGTTGCTGCGGTTGCGGATGACGTGCTGCTTCAGGATCCGCGGCTGCTAACAATTGGTATGGGGACACACACAAATCCGGAAATTGCGGTGATTCGTGCGTTATCCGAGGCTGCCCAGAGCCGGGCGACACAGATTCACGGTGCCCGCGAGGATGCAACGATTGCGGCGTTTCGCGAAGTCATGGGCTACGATCGGGTAAAACGGATGAACGCTTACTGGTTCCGCGTGGAAAAGACAAAGGCTTTCTCCGAAATTGCCGGATGTGCCACACCAGACTTTAGAACCGACATTTTTGCGATTATCGACCAGCTGAAGGCTGCCGGCCTTGAACGGGTGCTGATCACTGATCTCACCGATTCGGAGCTTGGCGTGCCGGTAGTTCGTGTGATTGTGCCAGGTCTTGAATGCTTTACGATTGACAATGAACGCAGAGGAAAGAGGTGCATTAATGCCGAACACCGTCGTCTTCATCGGTCCAAGCCTTCCACTTGAGGAGGCAAAGAAAATTCTGCCGACAGCAGAGTTCCTGCCGCCGGCAACGCGCGGAGATTTAACCAACGCAGTTGCAGCCGGGGCAAAGACAATTGCCCTAATTGACGGGGTGTTCTTTCAGGACCGAGCGGTTGGTCACCGAGAGATTCTTGCAGCAGTCAGGTCAGGTGTTTCGGTGTTTGGATCGTCCTCGATGGGGGCGCTCCGGGCATCCGAGATGGACACGCTCGGTATGACTGGTGTTGGCGAGATTTATCACTGGTACAAAGATGGAAAGATCATTGCCGACGATGAGGTGGGGCTTGTGTATGATTCAGTGACGCATACTGCTCTTTCCGAGCCGATGGTAAACATCCGGGCAAGTTTTGCCGCGGCAAAAGCCGCTGGGGTTCTTGATGAGGCAGACGAAACAAAACTGCTTTGCGCCTGCAAAGCGATCTATTACCCGGACCGCACCTATCGGCGGGTGATCCGCGAGGCAAGTATCACTAAAGAGAAGAAGTCGGCGCTTGCCGCATGGCTGGAGACGAATGCCGTGGATCAAAAGCGTCTGGATGCAGTAGAGTGCCTGACATGTGTGAGGGATGCCCTATGAGCAGCCGCTACGTTCGGCAAATTCCGATCATCGGCGCAGACGGCCAGAAGAAACTCTCCGAGGCAACAGTGTTTCTCGCCGGTGCAGGGGGCCTCGGATCGCCGGCTGCCTTCTATCTGGCTGCGGCAGGCATCGGCCATATCCGCATTGCCGACGTCGATGTGGTGGAGGAGACGAACCTCAACCGCCAGATTCTGCACCGGTCAGACCGCATCGGGATGCAGAAAGCGGCATCCGCAAAGCTGACGCTTGAGGCGTTCAACCCCGAGACAGAAGTGACGGCTTTTACCTCGTTTATCGATGAAGAGACAGCTCCACTTCTAATCGGGGACGCGGACATCATTGTGGATGCGATGGACAACTTCGCGGCACGCTATGTACTGAATAAAATGTCTCAAATGCTTGAAATCCCAATGATGCACGGGGGGGTTGCCGGTCTTTCAGGCCAGGCAGCCCTGATCATTCCAGGAAAAACGGCATGTCTCTCCTGCATTTTCCCGGATGCGATGACAACAACTGGTACTCCCATCATCGGTGTTACGGCAGCCATCATCGGAACGATTGAAGCGCAGGAGACGATCAAATACCTTGCAGGGACTGGCGAAACACTCGCCGGAAAACTTCTGCTCTGGGATGGGGCGGTGAACAAAATCGAGGTTTTCACGGTGAAAAAAAATCGTCACTGCCCAGTCTGTGCAGGAACAAAGCAGGATGAGGAACAGCATGAGTGAGATAACGATACGGGCATTTGCAGGATTTCGTGAGCGATTCGGCGAAAAAAATACCGTTTTTGTGGAGACCGGTACAACGGTCCTGTCAGTTCTGGAAAGGTTTGCAGAGAACATTCCCGCAGCGCACGAAGAGCTGTTTATGGACGGTAAACTTCGTAGCCACGTGATCCTGATGTACAACCGCGAGCGAATTGATGCCAAAGAAACGGAGGAGACCGCCGTCTGCGATGGGGATGAGATCGTACTCTACCCACCAGTTTCGGGAGGATAACACTAATGGTTCTGTCAGTACAGAAAGATGACATTGATTATCGGTGCACTGATAGTTGACTCGCGGACGGGGCGCAGCTGGTGTTCATCGGGTGCGTCCATGACGATGGTATGGATGCTCTGAAGATCGAGTCATTTGTGCCAATCGCGGAAAAGGATTGTGCAGAGATTGCCGCAGAAGCAAAAGAAAAATTCCACTTGAACTCGGTGGATATTGTGCACCGGTACGGCCGCCTCGTTCTTGGCGAGACGATTGTGGTGATCATTGTGGGCGCAGGTCACCGATCCGAGGCCTACGCTGGGTCGCGTCATATCATTGAGCGGCTCAAAAAACAGGTGCTAATTTGGAAGCAGGAGATTACCAGCGACAAGAACGGCGCATGGGTACACAGTGCATGAGGACCAGTAAGGCAGCGTTGCACGTGTTCCACGTGCAACCACTGCACACCTCTATCTGAGGTGTGCAGCTCGCCAAACAATCAGCAGCCCCAATATGCATTCCCCGCGCCTGCTGCATCCCACATACTAATACATTTCTGCACCAACATCACTAACTAATAGATGTCAGGCAAATTTGAGCTCACTTCTTCCTTTGCACCCTGTGGTTCACAACCAGATGCAATTGCTGAACTGACCACAGGCATTCAGGGCGGTGAACAGTATCAGACCCTGCTTGGTGTAACGGGATCGGGCAAGACGTTCACCATCGCAAACGTTATTGCAAATGTTCAGAAACCGACACTTGTCCTCGCTCACAATAAGACACTTGCTGCCCAGCTCTACAATGAGTTCAAAGAGTTTTTTCCCAACAACCATGTCGAGTATTTCATCTCCTATTATGACTACTATCAACCAGAATCCTATATTGCCAAAAGGGATCAGTACATCGAAAAGGACGCCCAGATAAACCCTAAGATTGAGATGATGCGGCTTGCGGCGACGGCATCGCTTCTTTCCCATCGCGATACGATAATTGTGGCTTCCGTCTCCTGCATCTACGGTCTTGGCAATCCAGAAAATTTCAAAAACCTCGGATTCGAACTGCGAACCGGTCAAAAGATCGGCAGGAACGAAATACTGGAGAAATTGATCGCAATTCTGTTCGAGCGAAACGATCTCGAACTGATGCCGAGACGTTTTCGCGTGAATGGCGACACGATTGATATCATCCCAGGCTACTTCAACAATATCATCCGCATCGAGCTGTTCGGTGACGAGATCAACCGCATAGCAGAAATTGACAAAAACACCGGTAAGGAAAAGGAACGACTTGAGTACTTCTATGTCTATCCGGCCCGCCACTTCGTCGCGCCCGAGTCCGAGATACAGCGAAGTCTTGCCTCAATTCGCATGGAACTTGCTGAAGTGCTTGCCGCAGAAAAACTTGACGATCTCTCCGCTCACCGGCTACGCCAGAGAACGCAGTATGATCTGGAGATGATCGCAGAGACCGGATCCTGCAAGGGAATTGAGAACTACTCCCGCCATTTCGACGGTCGGGCTGCGGGCGAGAAGCCGTTCTGTCTCATGGATTATTTTCCGGAGGAGTTTCTAGTGGTTATCGACGAAAGCCACCAGTCCCTGCCACAGGTCCGCGGGATGTACAATGGCGACCATTCACGCAAAGCCGCGCTTGTGGAGTACGGCTTCCGGTTGCCGAGTGCCTTTGACAACAGGCCGCTGAAGTTCCCTGAGTTTGAGAAGTACCTGCGACAGGTGATCTTTGTCTCGGCAACGCCTGGCGAGTACGAGCTTTCTCATTCGGACGGTGTCGTCGAACAGATTATCCGGCCAACTGGCCTTGTCGATCCGATCGTCGAGGTTCGACCGACTGCTGGTCAGACCGACAACATTATGCAGGAAGTTCAGGCGGTGATTGAACGGGGTGACCGGGCATTGATTATGACGCTTACCAAGAAGCTTGCTGAGGAGCTGACCGAGTATCTTGCACAACAGGGCATCAAAACCCGCTATCTCCACTCTGAGATTCAGTCGCTGGAACGTACCGAACTGATCCGCCAACTCCGACTTGGTCTCTTCAACGTCCTTGTCGGCATCAACCTGCTGCGGGAGGGTCTTGACATTCCCGAGGTAGGTTTTATCGGGATTCTTGATGCAAACAAGGAGGGGTTCCTCCGCAATTCCCGGAGCCTGATTCAGATTATCGGCCGCGCGGCCCGCAACGCTGATTCACGTGTAGTTCTGTATGCCGACAATGTCACTGAATCGATGCGGGCGGCAATGTCGGAGACAGCCCGCAGACGCGAGATGCAGATTGCGTTCAATACTGAGCATGGTATTGTGCCGAAAACTATCAAAAAACCGGTCCGTGAAAAGGAGATCGATATCAAGGATATCAAGCATCTGCCCAAGTCCGAGATTCCAAACCTTATTATTGAGCTTGAGACGGAGATGATGGCTGCAGCAGGGACACTGGACTTTGAACGGGCGATCGAGCTGCGGGACCGGGTTAAAGGTCTGCGGGACGGTCTTTGAGGCGTCCGGGGATTTAGTTGCATGGCAGCGAAACGACTGCGCATCTGGCGAGATACTTGTCTCGCTGCCATCTGACTGCCATAGAGGCAGGCCTGATACAGGGAACCCGCTGCCATGCAAGCACGTGCACGGTCTCGACGACGACGTATGGCCAAGCCCTGCTTGCTGCTTGTGCAGATGTGTCGGCGTGACCTTTATCAGGGGCATGCAGATTCAGAAATCCCGGGTACAACTGCAACTCTCATGCGGGAAGTGGCAACTTCGCAGAACAGCCGGATCTGATCTCATTAATACCTTCTCCCAACCATATACTTCTGCTATGACTATCGCACTCCTGTCAGCCTGGGACAAGACTGGCATCGTTGATCTTGCCAAGGCCTTGGCAGCAAAAAATATCGGCATTCTCAGTTCCGGCGGCACGGCGAAGGTTCTTCGCGATGCAGGCATTCCAGTCAAAGACATATCGGAGTACACCGGATTTCCCGAGATGATGGACGGCCGCATCAAGACGCTGCATCCGAAGGTACACGGCGGTCTCCTGGGGCGTCGCGGAATCGACGATGCGGTCATGAAGGAGTACGGTATTGAGGGCATCGATATTCTCTGTGTCAATCTCTATCCATTTGAGGAGATGTCAAAGAAAAACCTCCCGCTAAACGAATTGATTGAGTTTGTGGATATCGGGGGGCCTGCAATGATTCGTGCGGCTGCCAAAAATTTCGAGAATGTTGCTGTCATCGTTGATCCTGACGACTACGAGATGGTTGCTGAGGCAGCAGGCGGTAATGGTTTTACCTATGAGCAGAAGATTACCCTTGCCGCGAAGGCGTTTGCCAGGACTGCTGCATACGATGCGGTGATCTCCAACTACCTCAACAGTATTGGCTCTGACTTTCCGACCATCTGCACCCTCCAGTTTGCAAGCGGCCGCCGCCTGCGGTACGGCGAAAACCCACACCAGAAAGCAGCAGTCTACGGTACCTCCGGCATCGCGGGCCAGATCGCTCTGCAGGGTAAAGAGATGTCCTACAATAATTATCTGGATATCCATGCGGCGGTTAGCCTGTGCCGCGAACTGCCTGCTCCGGCAACGGTGATTGTGAAACACAACAACCCCTGCGGTGTTGCCCTTGGCAGGACGCAGTTGGAGTCCTACCTCAAAGCCAAGGATGTGGACCCTGTTTCGGCATACGGCTCGGTTATTGCTATGAACAGCCCGGTCGGTAAGGATGTTGCAAAGGAGATCTGTTCCACGTTTGTTGAGGTGCTGATTGCCCCGTGCTTTATGGATGAGGCACGCGAGATTATAAGGAAAAAGGAAAACATGCGTCTGCTACTTCTTCCACCAGAAGTTCCAGCGGATGAACTGCGGACCATTGACGGCGGTGTGTTGGTACAGAGGATGCAGATCCACGAGGAGAGATGGGAGGTCGTTTCCAAGCGTGCCCCGACTACGGAGGAGGTGACGGCGCTGAAGCTTGCCTGGAAGGTGGTCAAGCATGCAAAGAGTAACGCTATCATCTATGCAAACGCCACTGAGACAGTTGGCCTTGGTGTCGGTCAGATGAGTCGTGTTGATGCGGCAAAGATTGCGGTCATGAAGGCGGCGGAGTTCGGCAGAACGATGAAGGGAACGGTCATTGCTTCCGATGCATTTCTGCCGTTTGCGGACACGCTGGAAGTTGCGGTGGCTGCCGGTGCAACTGCTCTGATTCAACCCGGGGGTTCGATTCGGGATGCCGAGGTTATTGCCAAGGCAGATGAGCTGGGTGCAGCAGTGGTATTTACTGGAACGCGATACTTCCGGCATTAATCTCCTTTTTAAATCTCGTGCATAGGCCGTGTGCCACCGACTGTGTCGGCGTAACCTCTATCAGAGGCGTGCAGCTTGACCTAACAGAGAAACAGCAAGGCAGGCGGACAACAATTGCAAATGGTGCAAACTGCAGCGCCGCATGCACCGTGGCAGCCTTGCGGGGCTGCAGCAATGCTGAATCCCAAAAAAATTACGGATTTTTGTTTTAGAAGAGTAAGTTACATATATATAAGTATATATGACAGTTATATTTCAGATTTAAAGAATAGTTCCCATTCAAACGGATAATTCCGATCATTTTTTCAGTTTTTTCTTTTTCGACATTGATGGCAGATCCAGCAGGTACTTCCCCTCGTCCACGCCGATGATGACATCCTGCGATTCCGCCAGCCGTTCGAGGTTCAGCTCGTACTTACCCGGGCTCACAATACGAACACTTTCCACCCGGTCCAAAATATCAGTCGGGCGGGACGCAGGGCCATGGCTTTTGATCTCAAGAACCTCCTGCTTCATCTCCTTGACAATATCAGCAGTGCTTTTTTCCTCGAGAACATCCACATTCCGCACGCGGTCACTGACGTAAAGAAACTTTTTGCCGCCGCAACTCGGGCATCCACGAAGGATCTCCATCGATCCGTCGCGAAACTCGCGCCCACACTGGGTACACTTATGTGGCATGGTTTGCTGTGCGCATGTAGTCAGTCTTCACTGTGCGGCAGACGCCCATGCAATAAGGCGATCCTTCTCGCGGGCAAGCAGTTTCAGCTGTTCCACCGGGCCAATCACCATCAGTCTGCCTGACTGAGTCTTGCCACCGAAAAGCTTTGAAAGCAGTCCGCCTTCCGAATTCTTGCTGGACGGGTACGTCTCGATTTCAATACCCGAAAATCCGTCGGGAGAGATCTCCATCATCGTCGTTTCCAAAAGCTTGCCCTGTTCCTCAGGCGTCAAACCCTTCTCCAGAACAACAATGTAGCCCTGACGGACATCATCAAGGATAAGCCGAATCTTTTCCATTGACGTCATCCTGCCGAGACGGTCGCTTGACAACATATCAATCTGAACGCCATGAATCATGTTAACTCACCTGAATACCTCAGTGATCCTCGCATACAGATCATCCATGTTGTTTCCTTCGAGACCGGAAACCATCACGATCGGGTGCTGCGGAAACGCACTCTTAATCCGCTGCGGGGCTGCATCTGGTAGATCAATCTTGTTTGCAACAATAATGACCGGCAGCTTGCGGGACTCAATGATACCAACCATCATAATGTTCACATGCATGAACGGATCCTGCGTGCTGTCCAGCACGTAGACAACCCCGTCAATATCCTCGCGTAGCCAGTGCATTGCCTCGGCAACACCTTCCGTTGCTTCACGGGCGCGTGCAACCGCTTCATCCTGATCCATACCGTACTCAAGGAACTCGTGATAGTCGATCTTTGTGGTCACACCTGGTGTATCCACAATGTCGATCCGGAGTTTACTGCCACCACCGTTGATCTCAACGCCCTCCTTCCTCCGAGCGCGGCGAGTTTCATGCGGGACCTCGCTCACCGGTCCGATCGCCTCACCCGTAACATCACGGACGATGCGGTTGGCAAGTGTGGTCTTACCAGCATTCGGGGGACCATAAATACCAACCCGTGACCGTCTTTTACCGAACAGCTTTGAGAAAAACCCTCTTATACGCATCATAACTGGCATGAAAACACCTTAATTAAGATAGATAATGGTTTGGTTGTAAAGGAATATAAACGTTCATGTTTGCGGGGAAGCAGCAAGGTTGGCAAAGCCATTTTCCAAAGCATAACTCCACTGGTGTGTGCCTGCTGTCCTGTGTGGTTGCAACAGCAGAATACCAATACATTGCAACTATATTCATCGCACCTATAAAATACAACGGACTTATTGATATTGATTGTAATATATAAATGATCCGTCGTTTTCTATTGAAATAGACAGTTATATTTCAGGTTTGAAGAACGGTTCCCATTCAAACAGATAATTCCGATAGAGATAATGAGGTCAAACCCGACCCTAATTATCATAGGAGCCACAACCACCAAAACTGCGGCCCTCGTGTCCAGAGACGGATGCGGCATGCATCATAACCGAAGACGGCAACCCAAAGAGGACCGTAACTGAGCAGGATTTCAACTGTAGGATTATGGCGAAAAATCCTCTGCCGAGTCCCGTCTATGTAGAAGGCATTATGGGTTTTCCGATCATTACCGCAGGTGAAACGATGCTTGTCAGTGAAGCAACAAAAAATGATCGAACACAATGTGAGAAGACTTCCGGTGACCAGCGCAAAGGGAAATGTGACCGGCATCGTAACTGCCCGTGACCGTCTTAGCATCACGAATGAGATCAATGAGATCATGACAGAACATAATCTCACGATCAACCGCCCGGACAACAAAAACGGCAGGTGCAGTGTCTGCGGAGCAAGATCTGCCAGACCTCATGCCGATTGACGATGTCCGGGTTGCCGCTTGCTGGGGACAAATCTAAAACAATTCAGATGCTGCAAGCGTTGCAGAGCAACGGATTCCGCTGCCATATAACTGATCATTTTATCTGCGAAAAGACTATGACAAACCACCCAAAACAACAGAAGGGAAATCCACGGATTCCTATCACTGACGAAAAACCAAAAGTTGTCGGAAAAAGAGCGACCTTCTTGGCATTGCAACAACGAACGTAATATCTGTTCCCCGATGATGAACATCATTGAGGGTGTACAGATGCTGGATCGGCACTGTTCCCGACGGTTGCCGATCACCTATCCAGGCAATGAAAAACCCATCGGTATCGTCATCATCACCAACGTGATCAACATGATAGGAGGTGGCAGCAGATACAATAGTGTCACAAACCGCCACAAAGGATCCCTGCAGTCCACACTCAACGACGAAATTCGTGAACTCACCTCGGAAAAAGACTACTACTTCTTCCCCTTAATCTCAATACGGGAGGCCATCTGCCTGCTGATAAAGAACGGTCACGGCAGCTCCCCCATTACCAACCCGGACAATACTCTTGCAGGCATTGTTACCAAGTATGATATCATGAAGGTGTTCGCCGGAACCAAGTCGGAGCTATTTGTTGATGAAATCATGATGAAGAACCCGAAGGTAGTCACACCTGACGTGCACATCTGCTGCGTCATCAAACAAATGGTCGATCAGGACTACCGTCAACTGCCGAACATGAAAGACGGCTTTCTCATCGATATGATCACCACAACCAATATCAGAGGATATCTCGGCCGTTGCCTGGTCTTTTCCAAGAAGAAGACAAGATCCCTTGATGAAACCCTCTGCCTGTCGGTCCGCGCGCACATGATCGCAGCAGACATCAAGACGATGTCACCCAACAAAAAGATCAACGATGCCGCCTGGGAGATGCTTGAGTTTAGCACCAGTTCATTCCCAGTGATCGACGAAGGCAGGTTCACCGGCATCGTAACCGAGTTCGATCTGGTTAAAGGACTCACCAAAAACATATAAATCATTACCGATCGGCTCTACAAAAAATGGGACGGATAATTCGATCGATGCAGGTACAAGACAAATTATGGAAGATGCGCTGCAGGGATAAGCTGCACGCCTCTGATAGAGGTTACGCCAACACATCTGCGCAAGCAGAGCAAACAAGGTTTGACCTTGCATCGTCGGCGGCGCGCACATGCAACTTACGAGGCGAATGGAAATCAGAGCCGGAGCTCCGTCGTGTATCCAGCAAACTCATCCAATTCCATCATCCGAAAATCACCATCTCCAAGGACACCGATGCGGTCGCACATTGTAAGCATAATCTGCGAGTCATGGGAGATGAAGATGCAGGCGGTGTTATTCTTCTTCTGTAACTCCTTCATCAGCAAAAGAATCTGCGCCTGCACCGACATGTCAAGCATGGAAGTTGGCTCATCCGCGACGATCAGCTTCGGCGACAGCGAATAAATCTTCACCATCATCGCCCGTTGGATCTCGCCGCCGGACAACTGATTCGGGTAGCAGGAAAATTGATCCGGCCGGAGACCAACCGCTGCAATCAACGGAAAAAGCGATGCAAAAACCTCTGGCCTGCCGCGCTTCTCGTGGAATGCAAGCGGCTCGGACACGCTGTCAAAA
Source organism: Candidatus Methanorbis basalitermitum (assembly GCA_031287415.1). GTDB lineage: Archaea > Halobacteriota > Methanomicrobia > Methanomicrobiales > Methanocorpusculaceae > Methanocorpusculum > Methanocorpusculum basalitermitum. The sequence continues at coordinate 70,994 of JAITSY010000019.1, forward strand.
AGGTGCATCCTGGGATCCATCGATATCGCCGGCTGCTGGAATATCATCTGCATTGCAGGCCGCAGTTTTCGGAAACGTGAGGCAGAAAGTCTTGCGATGTCCTCGCCTGCAAACACCACACGGCCACCGGACAAACGTTCCAGTCCAATCAGGCATCTGCCAAGCGTTGACTTTCCCGAACCACTCATCCCAAACAGACCGACCGTTTCGCCGGGGTTGACCGTAAAGCTCACGTCACTAAAAATATTCCCGTGCCCATAGGTCTTGTGGAGACGCTCGGCACTCAGCAGCGGCTGCATCGCACCTGCCTCCCGCAGACATCATGCATCGGCGGATGCAGATCCGTCGTACATGGCGCCGGACATCGGTCCTGAAAGTAGCAGCCCTTTGGCAACGCTGCGAGTCCGGGACATACGCCCCGCATGGGCCGCATGCCGTTCTTTGGCAGCGCCGCAATCAGTCCTTTTGTATACGGATGAAGGGGATGGCCAAACACCTCCGCTGCGGGGCCAAACTCCACCAGTTCTCCCGAGTACAGCACGCCTGCAGTGTCGCCTATCAGATCCGCTAGCTCCAGATCATGCGTGATCATCAGAATTGAATCGGTCCCCTTCACCTTGAGATCCAGAAACATCTCAATCGTCCGCTTCCGCGATACATAGTCAAGACCTTTTGTCGGCTCGTCCGCCACCAGAAGATGTGGGGACGACGCAAGAGCTATCCCGGTCGTGAGCCGTTGGCACATGCCACCGGACAGTTCGTGTGGATAGGAGACCGCAACCAGATCCGGATCCGGGAAGGAGAGAGCCGAAAGAAGGGATGTCACCCTGCTTGGTCGCATCTCTTTAGGTACGCCACGGGTCTCCAGAGCCTCGGCAACCTGCCTCCCGCACCGCATCAGCGGATCGAGAGAACCGATCGGATCTTGGGGAATAAAAGAAATGGCATGCCCACGCAACCGGGAAAATGCTGACTCAGGCAGTGAGAGAATCTCCTCACCTGCATACCGGATGCTGCCCGACACCATGGCACTCTGCGGCAAAAGATGCAGAATTGCCTGCCCTATCACCGATTTTCCAGAACCGGTCTCGCCTACCAGTACGCATATCTCACCCTCCTTTACGGAAAAACTCACATCCTGCGATGCCCGGATCGAACCACGTCGTGCAGGAAACGTCACATGCAGATGTTCTACCTCCAGAATGTTCACAGTGATCCCTCCACATCCATATGGGGATCGGTGATGTCACGGATGCCCTCACCTGCTAGATTGAACAGCAGTGTCACAAAGGTGATTGCAAGACCCGGCACGATAACGTTCAGCGGCGCAGTCCGCATATCACCAAGCCCCGCATGGATCATAAATCCCCACTCAGGAATCGAAGGGGGCAGCCCAAGACCCAGAAACGACAGAGTGGAGATAGTGAGAATCGTGTGTCCAAGATCCATTGTCGCAAGCACGACCACCGGCATAATGCAGTTAGGCAGAAGATGTTTAACAAGAATCCACCAGTTGGGAAGACCGGCTGCCTGCGCGGACAGCACATATTCAGCATTTTTTTCTGCAAGCACCTGCCCCCGCATCAACCTGGCAAATGAGGCCCACTGGACAACCGAAAGTACCAGTATCATATTCAGAACTCCCGAGCCGAGAAGCGTTACCAGTGCGAGTGCCAAAATAATTGAAGGAAACGCAAGAAACACATCAATGATGCGGGCTATACAGGTACCCGCCCAACCTCCATTGTACCCAGCATAGCTGCCGACTGCCGCCCCTGCCACAAAAGTGATTGCAATCGTGGTCACCGCAACCACCATCGAGGTCTGCAGACCGCATAAAACGCGGCTGAACAGATCCCTGCCCAGATAATCGGTACCGAACCAGTGTTCTGTAGACATCCACTGATTTTTTTCATAAAGACAGGTAGCCGCCGGATCCTGTGGGGCAGCGATCGGGGAAAAAACTGCGGCAGTCAAAATAATGGCGAGCAAAACAAACACAACCTGCAGACTGGGCCGTTGCTTGAGCCGGTAGTACCAGTCTGTCCCGCGGACACTTGCACACCAGACCCTCACTCGATGCCTCACAGCAGCTTCACTCATAGATAATCCTTGGATCAACGATATGGTAAAGCAGATCGATCACAAAGTTGACGATCAGAAACAGGAACACGATCACCATAATCGTACTCTCGATCAAGACAAGATCACGGGCCGATATTGCCTTCATCAGCATCTCCCCGATACCAGGCCATGAAAAAATAGTCTCAATCACCACCGAACCTGCAAGGAGTGCACCAAACGACATACCAATAACGGTAAGTACCGGCAGGAATGCATTTTTACAGGCATGTGAAAATATTACCTTCTTCATCGGCAGGCCTTTTACCTTGGCAAACATTACAAACGGTTTTTCCATCGTCTCTAGCATGCTAGTCCGCATAATCCGAACAATCGAGACCATGGCATGCAGGCCAAGGGCAGTAGCAGGTAAAATGATGAACAGCGGCCAGCCGTAACCAGCCACCGGCATTATGCCAAGCCAGAGGGAAAAAACCAGAATCAACATCACAGCAACCCAGAATCCAGGCATCGACGCGAAAAAAATGGTGGCAGCCCGGATAAGATGATCCGAAATTTTGTTCTGGTGCAATGCGGAGTAGACACCAAAGATGATGCCGGCAATCGTGGCAAACACCATCGAGACGGTGGTCAGCAAAATCGTCGGCGGCAGATGCAGCATCAGCAGCCAGCTTACTGGCTTCTTGAAGAGAATGGAATACCCCATATTTCCGGTAAAAAGACCGCCAACCCAATCGGAGTACTGAACAAGGAGCGGCTTGCTGAGATCGTATCGGTCGGCAACCTTTGCGATCAGCTCGGGCGGTGCGGCCTCTTCAAGCCCGGTGTAGAGATGACGAGCCAGTACCTCGGCGGGTTCACCGGGTGCTGCGTTGACCACTATAAAGGTGAAGACCGACGCTATGAGGAGCGTGAGGATGAGATGGGCAATTCGTTTGATGAGGTAGTAGTGCATGTTCACACCTGCTGGGTACCTGAGATGAGATAGTAAGAATTTGCCGGATTGATCTTCTCATACCATTCCAGCCACCAACACAGATTTTTCCGGATGCCAGCCAGATTCTGGCCATAGATGTCGGAAAACCCTGCGGGCTGCAGTATACTCGCGGGTCTCTTCTGTAGGGACGCCCCTTTTGTTCGGCAGGGCAACACACACATCGCCGCAGTGTCCTTTTCCTCCGTGGGGATGTCCCTCAAACAGGAGGGCAAGCATCTCAGCTGTCCTGCAGCGGACGGCTGTACCAAAGTTACCGTCATCCCAAAGCAGTTTCCCCTCGTGGTCTGTACTCTATAGGAAACATGCATGCCAGAGTATGCTGACTCCTCATTCCAGCACTTTGCGATTTTTGATTTAATAGTGTTTTCATCCACCACAGGCTCCAAAAAAAGAGATTCGTGCCGAAATGGTCACGAACGGATCGATCCTGTAATCATGCGCGGTCGGGTCGAATTGGTAGCCAGTGACGATATCCTTCATCACAATCGCAACACCATAGTAGGCGACATTGATGGTCGGCAGGTCGTCGTACACGATTGCTTCAATCTCACGGAAGCGATCGTAGCGTTTATCAAGATCGCTGATGAAGTGGCCCTCGGCTATCAGACGATCAACATCTGTGTTGCTGTAGCCTGGTTTGTTTTCGAGACCAGTAGTAGTGTACCAGGATTTGAGCACGAACTCGGGATCCGGGACCATGGCGAGTTCCATCGCCGAGAGATAGAGATCCCAGCTGTCGTCTGCCATTGCAGCATTCATGGAATTGTACTCCAAGGAGACGCCTTCAGCCTCGATGCCGATCGCCTTCAGGTTTGCGGAGATCGCTTCAAGCATCGGCGAAAGACCGGGGCGCTCGGTGTAAGTATAGATCTTGACATGCAGTTTTTTGCCATCCATGTCAACGTATCCGTCGTCGTCGGTGTCGATCCAGCCAGCTCTGGCAAGATACCGTTTTGCAAGCGCCGGATCATAAGGATACGGAGTGAGATTCTTGTTCGACCAGATCATATTCGGCAGAAACACGCCGCCTGCAGGAGCCCCTACACCGTAGAGAACGTTGTCCACAATGCCGGTGCGGTCGATAGCATACGAAACCGCCTTCCGAACATGCAAGTTGGCCATGGTCTCGTGAGCGAGGTTGACGTCAAGCTTGTAGATCCTCGGCGTGTTGTGCCTCTCAACGTGAATATCGGACAAAGCACCAAGCCGGTCGATTTCGCTGTACGGTGGGTCGGCGGTCAAGTCAACACCGCCGCTTTCAATCATCATGGCGCGGGTCGAGGGGCTTTCGTATCCGCGCAAGATCATCCTATCCAAGCCAGGATCACCTCCCCACCAGTTGGCATATTTCACGACAACAAGTTCGCCGATCTGCTCGTTGAAGGATTCCACCTGCATCGGACCGGTGCCTATAGGACGAACAAAACTGCCATCCGCGTCATAGGACTTGCTGCTAACAATAGCAGTTGCCGGATGGTGAAGAACACCAGGGACCAGCGGGTTGAGTTCCTTTGTATGGATACGGAGGGTGTACTTGCCCGCCACCTCGGCACGATCATACGACATCAGCTTCGCCGTACTCGGGGAAAGGTGCATTGTGTTGTCAAGAGATGTTTTAACGTCTGCTGCTGTCATTTCGTCGCCATTGTGGAACGTAACTCCTTTGCGGAGCTGAAATTCCCAAACGGTGGCACTGATCTGTTTCCAACTTTCGGCAAGGTTCGGCATCAATGAAAAACTGCCATTTGCACCGACGAGTGTTTCGATAACGATGGCTTTTTCAGTGATAAAGGTTCCGCCGTCATGCCCATCGCCTGGATTGATGGAGGATGCTCGCCACATATCACCAACGACAAGCACCATTTCCCCATCGATGTCACCGCCGTTTTCTACACATCCAGCTGCAAGAATATAGACGACAAGTGCAAGGAACACAAGACTTCCATAGATTTTTTTCATGCAAGACCTCTGAAAAATATCATCACAGATAGTGTTTGGCGTCAACCATACAGATTTTTAGTGATTAGAAGTAATACTATATTATAAACTAATCAGAAATAAATATTACGAATATTCACACAGACACACACGAAACGAGGTCGTAGACTTTCACATACCAACGGCGGGAAACTGACAGCTCGATTTTGGGGAGGTATATATATGATTAGTAGTTTTCTATTGATATAGACAGTTATATTTCAGATTTGAAGAACAGTTCCCATTAAAACTGATAATTCCGAAATAAAAATACAAAAGTGAATGGAAAATCATTGGAAAAAGAAAAATGGTGAGATATCCAAATATTACCATTTTTCCACAAGAATTCACCAAAAATATAGGGTGGATCAGCATATCATCAGACAGATATGCACCTTGTCTGAAGGGGCTTTCTGCCCGTAGGCAGGCATATCCTTACCGCGTCACGCAGCTGCCACCAATCTGAAGAAGACGACGGGAACAAGAGGGGGGAGCAAAAGTTGCATGACAGCGGAATCCACTGCATGCCACCGGTGACACAAGGCCAAGCCTTGCTTGTTGTTTGCGCAGATGTGCCGGCGTGATCTCTATCATAGGCACGCAGCATCAGCTCAAGGATTATCTTCTTGCAAGCATCAGCCCAAGTACCACGCCAAAAACAACCGGCAGAATACCGAAGCCGGATGCCCTTGGGGATGCGGCTGCCTCTGCTGAAGCTGTAGAGACTGCAGGATACAGTGCCGCAATAAGCTCGTCCAAGGCATCACCGATTCGGAGACCGCCGCGATCGAAGGTATCAGAGTCAACAATGTAGACGCGGTTGTTCTTCACTGCGGAAAGTGACGATAGATGCGGGTCAGTCATGAAAGACTGCTTGAGAAGATTTTTCCCCATCTCCCCCATGCCTGTATCAGAATCAATAAGAATAACGTCCGGGTCAGTGGTCAGCAAGTGTTCAAGGCTAATAATTCCCCAGCCATCAATCTCTGAGAAGGCATTTTTTCCACCTGCAAGCGTGATGAGTTCGTCCTGGAAGGTGTGAACACCCGAGACCCAGTACGGATCAGTACCCACAATATGAGTGACGGTTAGCATCCCTGCACCGACTGTCTCCAGCATCCCTGCAGCTGCGTTGATTCGCTGCTGCATTGAGGCGATCAGATCCTCAGCAACAGCAGAGGTCCCGGTGGCAGATCCCACACGGCGGATAGAGCTGAATGTTCCTTCACTCTTGGGATTTGGGCAGATAACAGTGTATCCCAGCTGACGGAGATGATGGATGCTGCCCTCACCTATCATCGCATTCGCAAAGATGATATCAGGATGAAGAACGACGATTTTTTCGATATTGACAGATGAGATTCCCCCAACAATTGGCTTGATATGAGCCTCAGCAGGATAGTCGCAGTACTCGGTAACGCCGGTAATTTTATCACCAAGGCCAAGAGCAAACAAAATTTCCGTGTTGGACGGACCAAGAGAAACGATTGTCTGAGGTTCGGAGGCTATTTCTGAGGTATAGCCAGAGTCATCCGTGATGGTCACTGGCGACCACTCGGCAGCCGATACCACACCGGATAGAAGACAAAGAAGGAGGAAGAGAGAGATGAAAGATTTCATTGCGGTATGCTCATTTTATTTGCATTATATTCAATTATTCTGTTCTGCAGGATGCCTAATGCAGCCGACAGAGAGGCGGTGCTGTTGATACGTGCCAAAACAGCCACCAGAGAGAGCAGCAGAAAAAAGCACTGTTGGTATCAGTCGGCGAATTCAATACCTTGTCGTCCAATTTTTCCGACGGGGTTCACCGCGACCCGCCGGAAAAATGAGGACACATCAGACGATCTCTTTTTCCCACCAGATATGCGCCGTCCGAATAAGCCCCGGAACCGCATACCGAGACCTCTCGTGCACAACCCGGTCCGCAAGAAATGCATCAACGATACATTGCTGCCACTCCTCGTGTGCCGAAAGCCGATGATAGTAGTCCCGGGTCAGCTCCGCAAAATCTGCATACCACTGGCTCTTGCCCTTGGTCTCAATCGTGAGATTCGCGTAAATTCCCAGCTGGCAAAGGGCATTCCATAACACATCCGCATTCGCCTCACTGCAGTACGGCTCACCGTGAAGAACCGGCCACAGTTCCTCATTACCACCCGAAGAAGACGGTGGAACAAGGAACCAGTACAGATGCACCACACGGCGGGCGGCTGCATCCATCCGCAAGAGGCAGTTTCCGATATCTCCCATAATCAGCGACCGAGAAGCGATAACAACATCATGAACCCCCACCTCGTCCAGCGTCACGTTCTCCCAGCATTTGCGGATCTCCCGAATTGGTGGAGCACCCGCCATTTTCCGGCACGTCTCCATCGCAGCACTCATCGGCTCCGACGGCTCAACTGTTGTCACATGACATCCGGCAACGGCAAGCGGCACCGCAAGAGTGCCTGGGCCCGTCCCTATATCAAGAATCGAAGAGCCGGGAGGAATCTCCATTTCGGCAATCTGCTTCTCAATGCGCGATGATTCTCCGAAAACAACATTCCGGACGAACCGATCGACCACATCCTGATTCGACCAGAATGTCCCGCCCCCCTCACCCATCTTTTCCTTCTGAACAACAGATCTCGCATGCTGCTCATTCCAGAGAGAGACATAGTCAATTTCCATGAAAATTACCTCAGTAACGGCGACGACCGGCTGCGAAAACCGTCACCACAAGCCCGGCAATCAGCCAAAAAAGCGGCGCTGAAATCCTGGGTGGCGCAGGTGTCGGCAAAGTATGCGACTTTGCATAGATCATCAGATCACTCAACACCTCATCCGTCAGATTGTAATGAAAGAAGAGTGAATAGAACTCCTTTACCCGATCATCGGTGTTGTAATCAAATATCTCTGGATACAACAGGTTACCGATCCAGATCATCGACAGCAGCCGTTGAATCGACGGGGGGCTGCCCATCCAGTTGTACGGACCATTAGGCGCCTCATAGACATTACGACTCTGCACCGCCGAAAGCGACTGCCACATCGGATCGCTCAGGATCTTTTTGTAGTAGGCATGATCGGCAGCATATGCAACGATGATGAAGTCAGGGTTCAGCTGAAGGATATCCTCCATCGTGTAGCCATCACCGGTACCACTGCTGCTTATCGACGGCTTTGCAACATTATTACCGACATAATCAATGACCTCTGCATGGTACGAACCGTTGCCTACCATCAACACCGAGTTTCCATCAATTGCCGTTACATAGATCAGAGATTTTTTGTTGCCACCGATTGTCGTCATGCCAAAATCAAACTCATCAAGAAGAGCGGATATATAATCAAAAAATTCCTGCCCGCGTTCGGGACGGGAAAGAAGCTCCCCGAGCATCACATAGGAATCGGGAATATCTGCAAGCTTGTTCTGGGTAACAAATGCAAAGGCAACACCGGTTTTTCTCTGAATAGTATCAAGGTCCTCCTTCAGGGTCCCCTTCTCCTCGCCAACATCCAGAATCACGTCAATATTCAGCCGTTTGTTCAACTCCAGGATTGATTCCGGGTTCATCGTCGAAGCCTTCGATCCATAGAACTGACCAGTAACCGGCAGCGTCAGCATCCTGGGATTAACGTACTTTCTCTGAACAGCAGTAAACTCACTGGAAACGCTCACAAAAAGATCAGGATCAAATGAGTACAAAACAATCTGCGCCAACGGGCCAGACGGCGACACCGCCTCAATTTTCACCGGCAGAGTAATTTCCCGGCCGGCATCATCAACAAAGGTCCGCGTCTCCTCCGCAACTACGTCTCCACAGAACGCAGCAGCAACAGCGAAAAGAACAAGGGCTATAAGAATCGCTGCATTGCAGCCCTGCGAGGCAATGGGGTCACACTCCCGTTCCGGCCGTGACTCCGCATACCGCGAGTCGCACGTCACCTGCAGGCATAGCCGCTGCCATGCAACTATTCCGTTTTTACTCATACTGCTACTATTTGGCAGGCACGCTATATAAAATATAATACCTAATCAATACAAAAAAATACATTACAAAAAGTTAATAAAAATGGGAGTTATCAATTTAAATGGGAACAGTTCTTCAAATTTGAAATATAACAGTCTATATCAATAGAGAATGGCGAAACACAGACATATTACAATTAAAACCAATAAGTCCGATAAAAAACAAAAGAATCTCTGGCGAATCAGTAAGGCAGACACCGCAGGTAATCCGGACGTTGCCTACCAGGCTCGCAAATCTGGCAGACTACCGACAGAGGCAGTCAGCATCTAAGTCAGGGGGTACAGTTCCTTATCCAACAGGGATGAGGCCCGTCGCGATCAGCAGTGGTACGGTAACTGCTGCCAAAAGCGTGGTGACCAGTATGATCTCGGCAGCTGTTTCCGGACGGGCTTTATATTCGGATGCAAGAATAACGGTCTGAACTGCTGCCGGCATACCCGCAATGATCACGGCAATCGCAAGGACCGGAGTCACAAGAATCGGGGCTGCGATAAGAGGAAGTACACACCTAAGAACTGCATATACAAGAACAGGCAGAACAAGGAGACGTGAGACTGCGATCATATAGTGGCGGAAATTTCCAAAAAGGGAAGAAAAATTGACCTCAAACAAATACCCACCCGTCACAATCAGTGCAAGAGGAGTAGCCATATTTCCAAGATACATCAGTGTCTCAATGACAGGCTTCTGAGGAACAGTAATTGAGGATAAATACAACAACAGACCAACCAGAGTCGCAATAAATGCGGGGTGCAACAAAAGCCGCGGATTGATTTTAACAGCTGCTGCACCCTCTGCTGCGTCCTTCTTTAAGGAAGAGGTCATAAGCCAGATTCCCAATGAAAACGTCAGCAAAAAATACGGCAAATTAAACATTGCCGCAAAAAAAATCTGGTCCTTCCCAAGTAACAGCTGAATAATGGGGTACGCAAAGAAAATAGCCGAGGGGAAGACCAAAATAAAACGATAAACACCGATCGCATCTGATTTTGAACCAATCAAACGCGGAATAACAAGAGCCACAACTATGGATATCACATAATATAGCGCCGATGCTATCAACAGAAGACAAAGAATATCCGTAGTCTCATAACTAAACGACTTACTAATAGACGAATAAAGTATCAGAGCCGGCAGAGACACATACAACGTAAACTTCGATACAGAACTCACCGATTCTTTGGTCAATATGTTGTACTTTCTTGATGCATAACCAACCCCTATAATCAGGAACAGGGTTACCACGAGTAGAATGCTCGTCATCACTGTATCAATATTGAAATCCATAGGAACATGTATCATTGTGCAGTCAACCCACATAATAGTTACCTATAGAAAATATATACCATATATAGAACAATAGAGATAAATGGGCTGGTAGAGCACGAATTTGGGTGGATAAATGGAGTTCCCATGCAGACACACGGTGAATCTGCGATAGACAGCTCCGCTGTGCGACAAGCTAATTGCTGCACGCTTCTGACCAGGCTGTATCGACACACCTGCGCAAGCAGCAAACAAGGCTTGGCCTTGCATTGTCGACGCGACGTGCATTGCATGGCAGCGAGTACCCTGCATCAAGCGGCAGCAGGACAAGCGTCTCGATAGATGCGCAGCCGTTCCGCTGCCATACGCAACTACTCATGTCTCTCAAAATCGCCATTGACCGGGATGCAATGCTTGTGGTGGTAGGAACCGCACTGATAGTCTTCAATATAAACATCCACGCCATAGACCTCCTTGATCAGCTTTGCATCCAAAACGTCCTCCGGCGTTCCACTGGCAATCACCCTACCACCGTAGATCATCAGTGCCCTGTTTGCATAGAGAAATGCGTGATCCGGATTATGGGTTGAAAGAACAACACTATAGCCTTCCTTCGCAAGATCTGATATCCGGCGCATCACCCGAAACTGATTGCCGTAGTCAAGATTCGCCGTCGGCTCATCCATGATCAGAATCCTTGCCTTCTGCACAAGTGCCCGGGCAATCAAAGCAAGCTGTCGCTCACCACCGCTGATCTCGCCATAGCCCGCATCTCGCAGATGGGAAATGCCGAGGCTTTCCATCGCCGCATATGCCTCATTGATGTGTATCCGGTTCGGTGAGGCGAGCAGGCGCACCTGATTGGCCAGACCCATCAGAACTACATCAAGAACCGTGTAGTTGAACACCGGATGTGTTGACTGCGGGATGTAGGCAACATACTTTGCAATCTCCTTGTGATCCAGTGTCCTGATATCTTTACCATTGAGGTAAATGCTACCCTGATGATGCGGAAGAAACCCGAGAATACAGCGAAACAGCGTACTCTTGCCAACGCCGTTCGGCCCGAGAACCGCCAGAAGCTCCCCTTCGGCAACCAAAAACGAAACATCGTTCAGCACCAGACGCGAGTTCCTGCTGTAAGCAAACGAAAGATGGGAAATCGCAAGGCTCATGACCGCCTCTCCCCCATCATCAGCAGATAGGCAAAAATCGGTGCACCGACAAACGCCGTGAGAATGCCAAGCGGGACCTCGGTGATCGCAATAGTGCGGGAGAAGTCGTCCACCAGCAGCAGAAACCCTGCCCCCATAACGACTGCCGCGGGGATGATTCCCCGATAGTCATAGCCAAAGATCATGCGGCAAAAGTGCGGGATGACAAGGCCAACCCAGCCAATGAGACCAGAGATGGAGACGGCAACAGCGGTCACAAGCGTTGCGCAAACGATCACAATGAGCCGCAGCAGATTCGTGTTGACACCAATGCTCCGTGCCTCATCCTCACCGAGCGTCAGCACATTCATCCTCCATCGGAACAGGCAAAGCGGGATAAGGCCGATAGTAATGACGGTAACCGCGAACAACAACTCATAGCCCCACTCAGCTCTGGCAAGGCTTCCCATCAGCCAGTAGGTGATTGCCGGCAGTTGATCATTGGTGTCGGCAACAAGCTTGATGTAGGAGGTGGCAGCACTGAAAAGGCTGCCTATCAGAATTCCGGCAAGCACCATGCTTAAGGTCGCAGATCCTTTGGCAAGACAGCTGATCAGGTACGCAACACCAACGGCAATGAGACCTCCCGCAAAGGCAAGAGTGGTAATAGCTCCGACTCCCAGATCAAAGTAAATGGCAAGAGCCGCACCAAATCCTGCCCCTGCCGATACCCCAAGGATCTCGGGAGAGACCAGGGGGTTTTGAAACATTCCCTGATACGCAGCACCAGCCGTTGACAGAGCTGCCCCTACAAAAATGGCCGCGAAAATTCTCGGAGCACGAATGTCAAAGACCACATTGCCAGCCATAGCATCAGGACTCGGAAGAACCGAGAAGAAGAGATCAAGAACATCGGCAAAAAACGCAGACAGATCAAGGGTCATAGCAGTCAGCAGAGAGAGAGGCGGTGGTAGTAAAAGAAAAGCGCTATAGGCGCTAAGCAGGTGCAGATCTTTGATGGCACCACAGAATGAGGAAAGAAACACCAAAACGACATCGGCAATATCGAGGGAATATCTGCCAACGGCAAAGGATCCAAGAGTGCAAACCACCGCAGCGAGGATCAGAAAAACAAACCGGAGCCAGTAGTTCGGCAGCTTCCGATCTGTTGTCTGCGCGGTCGAGACTGCATCAACCATAATGTACATACAAGTTTTCTTTTGGAAACTAATTAAGCCTCTTCATAAAAGCTGATTTTGTTAATGACAAATTCTCTACCAATCAGCAGGGCAGTCATGGCCAAAGCCGTGGACAACCAAGACGCTGCTGAAAGCAGAAGTCCCCTGTCCCTGATGCCTAACACACACGAAAAAAACAAAAAATGATGCTGTGACTGATCCCGATTATGCTGTAAAGGCAAGAATGACCGGTACAAACACCAGAGCAATCATGCTCATCAACTTGATCAGAATGTTCAGAGCAGGTCCGGAAGTATCCTTGAACGGATCCCCGACAGTATCACCAACCACTGCTGCCTTGTGGGCATCAGAGCCTTTTCCACCAAAGTTGCCAAGCTCTATGTACTTCTTTGCGTTGTCCCAGGCACCCCCGGCGTTTGCCATGGTAAGTGCCAGGAGAACGCCAGTAACAAGAGAACCAACAAGGAGGCCTCCGAGGGCAAGCCGACCGAGAGCCAGACCGATGATAATCGGAGCCGCGATTGCAATAACGCCCGGCAGAATCATCTTGCGGATTGCAGAGTCGGTTGCAATTGCAACCACGGATGTATAGTCTGGCTCTACAGTACCCTCCATCAGGCCTTTGATCTCTTTGAACTGGCGGCGGACCTCAATCACAATTTTCTGTGCTGCCTGACCGACGGCAGTCATGGTAAGTGCAGAGAAGAGAAATGGCAGCATGCCGCCAATGAGGATCCCGATGAACACATTGGTGTCCAACAGATCAATTGCGGTGAGATTTACTGCCATTGCGTAGGCACTGAAGAGTGCAAGAGCTGTAAGAGCTGCAGATCCGATGGCAAATCCTTTGCCGATGGCCGCAGTGGTGTTGCCGACCGCATCAAGGGTGTCGGTGATCTCACGAACTGCATGGGGCTGCCCAGACATCTCTGCAATACCGCCTGCGTTGTCTGCAACCGGGCCGTATGCATCAACTGCAAGGGTCAGACCAAGAGTGGACAGCATGCCGACTGCTGCAATACCAATACCGTACATACCAGCGAAGTGGTAAGCAACATAGGTTGCGGCTGCGATGATCAGAACCGGCCAGACGGTTGACTCCATACCTTTAGCAAAACCATTGATGATGCTGGTTGCAGCTCCGATCTGGCAAGACGCGGAGATTGCCTTGGTCGGCTTGCAGTCAAAAGAGGTGTAGTACTCGGTGATCAGGCCGATGCCGAATCCCGCAACAAGACCAGCGATGGTTGCAAACCAGATACCCATACCAAAATCTCCACCAATAAGGCAGCTGGTCAGCAAGTAGGTTGCAGCCACGGAGAGGACCAGTGCAATGAGAGTCCCGGTATTGAATGCCTTGTGGATTGCAGAAGGCTCATTCTTCTTTGTCCTCACGAACAGAGTACCTACCGCCGCTGCAATGATGCCGAAGGCAGCTATCAGCATCGGCAGAAGAATGATGTTGAGCGCCAAAACGCTCTCACCGAAGAGATTCTGTGCAAAGACGGTACCGACTGCCCCAAGAGCCATGGATGCAACGATCGATCCCACATAGGATTCAAACAGATCTGCGCCCATACCTGCGACATCACCGACGTTGTCGCCGACATTGTCTGCAACAACAGCTGGGTTACGAGGATCGTCTTCAGGAATACCTGCCTCGACTTTACCTACGAGATCTGCACCGACGTCAGCAGCTTTTGTAAAAATGCCGCCACCAACCCGGGCGAAGAGCGCAACAGAAGATGCACCAAAACCAAATGCGGCCATGTTGGAGACTGTCGCCTCTATTGCCGCAATATCGCTCAACCCACCAAAAATAGCGATTAATGTGAGAAAGACAACGGATGCGCCAAGAAGACCCAGACCAACCACAGACATACCCATAACCGAGCCGCTTGCAAAGGAGATCCTAACCGCATCAGCAATACCGCGTTTTGCGGCATTGGTGGTTCTTACGTTTGCCTTAGTTGCGCTGTGCATACCGATATAGCCTGCAAGCGAGGAAAGAACTGCACCGATGGTGTATGCGGGTGCTGCCCAAATGCTCAATTTGCCGCCGGTGACAAAGGAAAGGACTACAAGAATAACAACAATAACGACAACAAAGATACCAATTGCACGATACTGACGGTTCAAAAAGACCATTGCACCAAGATGGATGGCGGCTGCGATCTTCTGCATCTTTTCGTCGCCGGCTCCCTCTTTCTTCACCACGAAGTAAGAGTAGAGAGCGAAGAGAAGGCCGATAACGGCACATATTGGAGCGAGATAAATCAGATCCATATGAATCAAAAACCCCCGGATATCCGGATAAATTTTCCTTTATAGTAGAGAACGGACTACCTAATAATACTATTGTAAATAGAGTTTCCGGCATTACCATAAAAACAAGGCGTACGCAAGATATGCAATACCTGTAAGGCAACGGAACCTCGCCTGCCTGTTGTAGGTGGCTGGGCTATAAAACCAAAGGCTTTGCAGCTAGTGACGAACTTTGCACGATAGAGATATCATCAGGTTTCCTTTTTGCCCAGGAAGCAGAATTTCTCATACTCCATTGTCTGCATATCCACCACAACCACTTCGGCAGGTGTCGGCGTGATGTTCATCTGCTTTTGGAAAGAGGTCTGGCTCTGCCAAGTTCCAGCGTTCACACCAAGCACCCCGCGATAGGTAATCACGGCACTGACATGAACGTGGCCAGTCAGCAGAATGTCGGGGACATTGCGGATCACCAGATGATCGGTAGGCGTTGAAAGAAGAGGGGTCCGCTGCCCATATATCGGGCCAAGATGGCGGCGTTTGAGCATCTCCTCCATAATCTCACCAGGATGATCATACGAGGTTCCCGGAAGGAACTTAATCATATCATCGATGCTTCTGCCGTGGTACATCAAAACATTCACTGACTGGAGGCTCACGATCGCAGGATTCTCAACGAAAGTGACGTTGGAGGGAAACTTCGTACAGAATTCCTCCGGAAGAACCGGCTGGGGTTCGGCGGCCCGCACTGCATCGTGGTTGCCGGGGGACAGAACAATCTGCAGATGCGACGGCAGTGCCGACAGCATTTCGCCGACAGCATCGTACTGTTCATAGATTGTTTTGATGTGCAACTCTTTGTCCTGATTCGGATAGACGCCGATGCCGTCTACGACATCACCTGCTATCAGGAGGTACTTAATCTCAGGTGTTTCCTCAAGCCATGAAGCGAAGCGACTCCACGCGGCGAGAAGAAACGTGTCGCTCCCCACATGCACATCCGAAATGAGGGCAGTTTTTCCCGGCTCTTTTGACGGAGAAATGGTATGGGTCAGGGGAATCTCCGGCCGGAACAGCACTTCCGAAAAGATCATTCCCCCTCCCCCACCGATGCCACCAGCAAGTTTACCGCGGACACCGATAACCTCGTCGGGAAGGATCTTCTCCACTTCATCAAACTCCTCGCGATTTTTGTTGAACAACACCTTGATAGTACCAGTCGGATCCTCGATCTCCACAATCCGATGACCCTTGGCACTAGCCAAACTTTCGACAACCATGCCAATCGCACCAATATCCGTGCCAGAAAATTGGTTGCTCTGCCTGACAAGGGCCTCAATTGGGACAGGGTTGACGCGGGGACGCATCATCGCGGCAAGAGCATCGTACCGATCGCGGAATAGGGCAAACGACTCCTCAGGATTTGCCGTCGGTACTGAGGATCCTTTCTTTCCTGAGAGAATCTCCGGCATCAGACTCACCCCAATCGCAAGCTTGTCAAACCACGAGACTGCCATTCCCTGAACCACCTTCGGTGTCACCACCGAAACAGCCGACGGCAGTGAACTGATGATTCCTTCAATAGTACCGGAACCGCTGCTTTCACTAATATAAGTGACAACCGCTGGATGGACCAGCAGACCTGCCTCAAGGAACCGTGCGACGATCTCGTTTTTCTGCATGGAAAAATGAATAGAGTGTGTAAATACCTCCATTCGAAACAAATGGATAAATATTTTAGCTGTGCAATGACGCAACGAACATACCAATGCGGCGAACAGATTCAACAAGCTTGAACCTATCAACCGCATAGCAGGCTCGTATATGATCGCAGCCACTTTCACCAAACGCACTGCCCGGCACAACCGCCACATGCTGCTCCGTTAAGAGCCGCGTGGCAAACTCCTCGCCTGACAACCCAGTGCCCTCAATTGAGGGGAAGGCATAGAACGCACCCCTCGGCAGGTGGCAGGGAAGGCCGATATCGTTGAGGCCCTTGACAAACAAGTCTCTTCTGACGCGGTACTCCGCAACCATCTCGTTCTTTGCCTCTTCCCCGGTTTTCAGCGCCTCTATCGCAGCAAACTGTGCAATGGTTGGTGCGGACATCATCACGTACTGATGAAGCTTCAGCACCGCTTCGGCGAGTTCCTTCGGGGCGCAGATGTAGCCAACCCGCCAGCCAGTCATGGAATAGGCTTTGGAAAAGCCATTGAGGGTAATCGTCCGATCCCATAACCCGTCAATTGCAGCGGCCGAAACATGATGAGCGTCATAGGTCAGCTCCGCGTACACTTCATCAGAGATCAGGAGAAGATCGTGATCGATGATGATGTCAGAGATGGCCTTCAGATCATCTTCCTCCATCACTCCACCAGTCGGATTGTTCGGGAAGTTGATTAGCAGCACCTTCGTCGCAGGCGTCAGAGACTCCATCAGCGCCTCGGGTGTTATAGTGAACTGATCCTGTTCACGGCATGGCAGGGCCTTCGGGCGGCCGCCAGCCATCAGCACCTCTGGATGATACGAGACAAAGCAAGGATCGATCACCAGCACCTCATCTCCAGGATTCACCACAGCCCGAATAGCAACATCCAGTGCCTCAGAAACACCGGTTGTTACAACTATCTCAGTTTCTGGAGAGTACGCTGTGTGGTAACGCCGTTCAAGATCAGCGGCGAGCAGTTCCCTCAGTTCAGCAAGACCACGGTTTGACGTGTACATCGTCATTCCCTTTTCGATTGAGGAGATGGCAGCACTGGAGATATTGCGCGGTGTATGAAAATCTGGCTCACCAACACCAAGGCTGATCACATTGTCCATTGTGAGCAGCAGATCAAAGAACTTCCGGATACCCGACGAAGGGAGCGCTGCAGCCATGTGCGATACAAAATTTTGCATGATTTTTCACCTTCAGACCGCGGTTGGCAGCCAGCTGCCAGCCCGTGACATCTCAACGCCATGATCTCTGCATGTCCTCATAACGATCTGCGCCATAATGCCGCAAATTCCATAGAGTATAACTTCGTTGTCCATGATTGTTTCACCCGCTGTGACTGCTCTTAGAACTACAGGAGCGGATGCAGAATGCTACACTCCCGCAGACTAGGATCGTTCATTACTACTGTACGTATCTGATTAGTGAGACCGTTGAAATAGATTTCTGTTGTACGACCATGACGGCCGTGAGAAACGACACGAGTGGTGACAATGCCAAGCATATTGAGCTCATTGATGAGATCAGAAACTCGTCGATGTGTTAAAGGTTCAACATCCAGCTCCTTTGCAAGCTCGTGGTATACATTGATGACGCTCCCACTGGTAAAGACTTTCTGACCTGCAGAAAAAGCCAGAAGCATAGAACAGAGAACCATTTTGCCCTGGCGGGGAAGAGTCTGGATACATTCGCTTATGGTATCGGTCTCAATACTTACCTGGGCGCGACGGACATGCATCTCAAGAACCTTCTCAGATGATGCCCGCTCGGCCAGCTCACCAGAAACACGGAGGAGGTCCAGAGCCCGTCGAGCATCTCCATGCTCCTGGGCAGCAATTGCTGCACACAAAGCGATGATATCCTCATTTACAGTACCAGGGAGGAAAGCTATTTCAGCACGCTGATGCAAAATGTCTTGCAGCTGAACTGCATCATATGGTGGAAAAACCAGTTCTTCCTCAGAAAGGGAAGAAAGCACACGCGGATCAAGAAAATCTTTGAAAGTGAGATCATTGGAAATACCAATGATGCTGACTCGAGCATTTTTGAGGTCACTGTTGATCCTGGTAAGGTTGTAGAGTGTATCATCTCCACTTTTTTTAACAAGCTTATCAATTTCATCAAGTACAATAACCTGCAGGCCACCTACCTGCTCAAGGACGTTTTTCAGTTCAGAGTATACCTGATCGGTATGCCAGCCAGTTGTAGGAATAGTATTCTTGATTCGGTCACTTGGCTTGAGATCATGGCCGCTAATATAATTTGCAATCTGGGCAAGTACCCGGTACTGCGTATCGATGGTTTCACAATTAAGATGAACCATTCGGCAGGGAGAAAAGTCAGAACTTTCATTTTCCAGTTCAGACCCAACAAACTTGACAGTTGCTGTTTTCCCAGTACCGGTCTTCCCATAAATAAGAATGTTAGATGGGGTTGCACCCTGAAGAGCAGGTGCAAGAATTACTGCAATCAACTCGATTTGATCCATACGATGTGGCAGCTCTCTTGGACTGTAGCTATGGCGAAGAACTTCCCGATTCTGAAAAATTTTGTTTTTAGCTGTATATTTTTTGAAAAGGCTGGTGGATTTATGTGATTCATCAAACATAGTGTATCAAATCTATAGACTACCTATATGATGTTTTTCCTATTAATAAACCACTGTTTCCAATGGAAAGGAGCTTTATGGGGCAGATACTTAAAGATTGAATCTTTCTATATAAGTAATGAAAATGAGATGCTTAGTCCCCCACCCCTTTATTTCAAATGGAAGACATAAGTTGTATGCATGTAAAAATTCCTACTATTTATTACTCAATTTTCTCCGTTTCATTTCAATAATTTCTTTAATTTTTTATTTAACTTTCGATTTTTATAGTAATATATAACTATTCTATTTTTTATGGTAATATCATATGCTATAAAAAAGAAAACTTTTATACTATTAAAGAATAAAGTAATTATGATTTGTAAGATTTTATATAGATAGCACTCTTTTTATGCAGATATTTTCTATATGTTCCATTCGAAACAGAGGGGTTGGGCATATTACTATTTACTTATAACTCTCATAACTCTAAAAATTATGAATTTTATTATAATGTTGAATTATATACTCATAAATTAAGTATTTTATTTTTATGTCCAATATTAATGTGTATTGTTATACGAAAAATTTGAGGAGTTGTCCCAATCGGAACTATCTGCTATAGATTAGATACCTCGATAGTGTCGTCTATCTACATTGCAGTTGCCAACAACTACCAAAAATGCTTGACTGCAAACACTGTAACAATACTCTCTCCAAAATGCTATTAGTGGTTACAAAGGCGGATCTAACCTGGCGATATTGATTCATATAACACGATGTTTGATGATCCAGTCATCTACATAATCAATATCTCCACCATTTTCAACCCAAAAAAGATTATTTCCTCACTTTATTCTTTGTTTTTATGTCTCGCATCAATATACGGCGAAATCTTGAAGATGCAATTCATTCCTTCAGGCCAATCCATTCTTAAAGCATTTTCATGATAGATGTTTGAACTGACAACAAGAGGAATCCGATTAAAATAGATACCACATATTCTGGAAAATTTCTGATTTTGAAGGTTATCAGTCAATCACAGAGAGAGCTTTGCAATCTGGGCTGGCCGCTCTTCAACCTCTATTCCATAAAACTGATCAGCGTTGACCTTACAATCATCCGCATGGATCTGCCTGCCAATTGCCTTTAGAACATGGAATTCAGTCTTTCTCAGTTCACGATATGCGATAACAAGAAATTCCCATATACCTTCGACCTGGTTTCAATATCATCCGCCCACGATCCGATAACGCCTAAATCAGTTGTTTCCGCTGATTCATTATCCCCAAATTCCCGCATAGGATGCTGAGGTGTGCCCCCATCACTTTCAAACCGGCTTGCTGCGTAATTGCAACACTTGAACTGCCCTTTTTCGGCTTGATCGAGCACGAGGGCTACAATTCAAGCATCCCCCCTTCGATTTTTGGTATTCTCGGCTTCCTCTTCGTCCTCTTTCATTTATTCTCCATAATATTCACATAAGAGTACCGGCAACTCGGTTATGAACATTTACACTGTACTTTTTGGTGTAGGGTTATCTCTGTAGTGTTGGCATCAATCCAAAAAACAGGGAAAATACCCTCTAAAAACTGCCAACCCAATTGTCATTTCTGATATGTTGCCGCGCTATCTGCTGATATTCGGCATCATCATTATGAATGATAATTATCTGGAAAAAATTCTCTCACGTATGCACTTGGGAGAAAAACATATACCTCGATAGGCGGTTTTTCCCTTTCCGTACACCTTCACATGTACACATCCACCATGGCGACACGCTCGATTACCAGTTCTTCCATTCGATCAGTACCCGTGATCTCCAGTTCTGCCTCGGTAATCCCAAACTCTTCCATCAAAACTGGGATTGGGGCGGTTACACCATGTTCCTTTGGAACGATGATTGCAGCAAGCAACTCTTTTGCCGCTGCCGTGTCGCCGCCAATAACTGCCGTAAGCAAATAATTTCTCTCTGCGTGCAGACCGAATCGTGGTGCAAGAGAGCACTGCCGCTGGCCGGAAGCATACAGTAGAATTCCCATTGCAAGTGTGCGGGCTATCGGTTTTCCTGAGGCAAACGACCGCTCCGCATGCCTGACCGCGGATAGGACATGATCCAGTCCTGCAATCTTCTCTGCATTGAACAGAACAATTGTGGAGTTTGTTCTCTCTGCGATCGCGTTTACCTCTCTGATAGTTGTAGCCGTATCGCTGATGTCGGCGATTGCTTCATAGATCTTCAAAGATTTTTCCATTCATCTATTCTCTGAAATCAAGCAGGGTTTTTTGCTCTTTCACCATTTTTTTCAGTACTGCAGCACTGTTATGTTGCATGGTAACGGAATGATTGATCAAGTTGCATGGTAGCGGAACCCGCTGACATGCAACGCTGCAAGCGGAGCGCTTGCAGCTCTGGCGAGATGATTGTCCCGTTGCCACCTGACACAGGGAATCAATTGCCATGTAACGCTGCACACCTCTATCAGAGGCGTGCAGCTTTTCCTCATCCGTGGGAATATCAACAAACTCCACAGTCTTTCCAATCTTTTTTGCTGCCTGTTCAAGCACATTTTTCGCCAGGGCATTTCCAAGGATCGATACAACCTCAGAGCGGTTCGCGGCAATCAGCTCCTCCAATGTTGTAATGCCGTGATCGAACAGCCGCCGGGCACGGACACGGCCGATGCCTCGGAATATAATTAATGGCAGAAGCTCTGCTTTCACGCCGTTTTCGATCTGGATCTCAAGATCCCGCACAGAAACGTTAAATTTTGGCGCAACCTCATGCGCAATTCTCACCGCGGCATGCACCAGCCAGCGGAGGTTTTCCACCACCGCGTGAATGTCTCCTACACCCACCCCGAAGCTCTCGCAGATCATATCCTCGGGCATCTCCCCACACCAGGCTTCGGCAATCAGCGCTGTCTTCATCGCGGCAAAAAACTCTTCGGACAGCTCTTCGCACCAGAGTTCCTTACCTCGCTCTGCAAGTACCTCCTCCACCATCTGCTCATCCGACGCCTTCAGGTAGAAGCGGAACATGTCTGGTGTCATGCAGAGAAGATGCAACATCCCGAATGCTGAGAAGTCTTCCTGTTGTTCCAGTGTGGTTTGAAGAAGGGATGCCGTTTCGGTATCAAGATACAGGCGGGAGGCGAGAATGCCGAGGGTCGTCCCTCTCAGATTTCCCCCAGCCTCTTCGGTTATCATACCATTCTTTATCAGATAGGAAAGAGCCTTGCCAACGTTCTGGTCGAGCCGCCGATGCGCTGTCTTCTGGATTGAGTAGAAGGATTTTTCCATAAATCTGTTCAGTTCCGCACGATTGGAGGCAAAGCCAGCCGTAACCAGCGCTAACAGATGATTCCGCAGCTCATTTTCCTTCTGGCATTGGGACGAGATGTTCTCTGCCGGTGCATCAATGAATTCTTCGAACAGTCGGTCTACCGCATCGCGATCCTTTGCTATCAGCACCGCCTCTCCGTAGGGGTCGAGTCTGGGCCGTCCTGCGCGTCCGGCCATCTGTCGGTACTCCGCCACCGAAATTGGACTCATACCCACACCTACCTCATATCTCTGGCAGTTGCGGATGATCACTCGCCTAGCCGGTAGATTGAGACCTGCTGCAAGCGTTGGGGTTGAGGCGATCACCTGAATTTCGCCTTTCCGAAACCCTTTTTCAACCTCTTCGCGGGCTGGGCGCGGGAGTCCAGCATGGTGAAACGCCGCTCCATTCCTTACTGCATTTGCTAGAATTTTTCCGGATGGTGTCGGATCTGCCTTTGCAATCCTTTCTGAGTATGCGTCAAGTTCTGCTGACTTTTTCTTCAGCACAGCCGCTGCCCGTTTTGCGTAGGATTCGGCAGATCTTCTGGACGACACGAACACGAGGCACTGGCCACCTTCGGTGGTAGTGTCGAGAAGCAAATTCAGATCGTCGTCCTTCTTCGGCGTTGGTACAATCCGTTCAGCACCATGGAAGTGAATCGCTCCGTTGTAGTACACGCCCTCGCGGAGATCCACCGGTCGCCACTCACTTGTGATGAGAGTAGCGTCAAGCCACTTTGCCAGCTCCTCTGGGTTGCCAATCGTTGCAGAAAGTCCGATAATCTGAAGATGCGGATTTTGGCACCGTAATTTTGCGATCACCATCTCCAGAGTAGCGCCGCGTGAGGGATCGCCGATCAGATGAATCTCGTCTACCACGAGAAGAGAAACCTGTTTTAACCACGCGGATCGGTTCCGTAGCAGCGAATCGGTCTTTTCCGGCGTCGCCACGATGATATCGTAGTGGCCCAGGTATTCGTCGCGTTGATCGGATTCTCCTGTTGCTATCCCAACCTTCACCTCTTTTCCTGAAAAATCCTCGTATTTTTCTGATGCAAGTGCTTTCAATGGAACAATATAGAGACACTTCCCGCCATCTGCGATCTCCTTTCGCATTGCCATTTCGGCAACGAGCGTCTTGCCGGATGCAGTGGGAATCGCAGCCAGCAGGTTTTTTCTCTCAAACAGACCCGCATCTACGCACTCCGCCTGTGGAGGGTAGAGCTCTGTAATCCCAAGAGCCGCATACTTCGTGCGCAACGGCGCTGGAAGAGGTAATGAGTCTATTTTCATGGAATGGCCGGTCCGATATATGAACCCCTTTGTTTCGAGTGGAACTATGGAGAATTCCTCTTCATTAATATAGATTGTGAGTGATAGCTTCTCAATAGTAATAGCTTATAACATTCATCTTTGCCTCCTTCTTCTTGCGATCGAGGAAATTGAAGACATTACTGTGATCCGAACCTCTGATCAGCATAAGAACTGCAGTATGAGCATCGTTTACCTGATCCGGCAGGCCGATGATTCCAATTGTCTTGCCATACACTGAGATATATGTTCCTGTCATATTTTCTATCTGTTCGCGTGCCTTTCCATCGCGGCCAATGATTCGTCCGCGGACGCGTGACATCTTCTGCGGTGTGTCGGCGTCATCAGAGATGTCGATTAGATCAAGGATCATCTCATCGTCTTCCAGAAGTCTTTGGGCACGTCCTGGAGAAAAACCGCGGCCAATCGCTTTGATAATCTCCATTGAGCGGATCTCAGCAAGGGCATCTTCTTCGGTTTCGATACTGACGAGTCCGTCTCTGCTGTCAATCTCAAGGGTTACGCCAAGCAGTTTTTCCAGATGTTTTCGGGTATTTCCGTGCTTTCCGATGATTACACCGATGCGATCATTGGGGATTTTTACTTCCTGGGTCATGTTATATCTCGAAAAATTCTTCTCCGACTATGCTGCGAAATAGTTCACGTTCATCGGTTGTTTCGCATTTTGTTGCAAAAAATCTGTTGATGTTCTTAATGTCGCGGAGTAGGAAGGAATATGCCTTTGGGTGTTCCGGTGTTACTGCCTGTGCCATGTCGATCAGAACAAGACCGCCTGGTCCTGTGAGGATGTTGTACTCGGAAAGATCTCCATGGATAAGACGGGCCTTCTGATACAGATCGCGAATGAGACCGATTGATTCTGCATAGCGTTCTTCTGGAATTCCCGGTAGATGCTGGCGCATCTGCGGGTACGGGATGCCGTTCTCTCCTAAAAACTCCATGATCAGAATGTTGCGGTCAAATGCAAATGGTTCGGGCCCGGAAATGCCTGCATCTTGGATGCGAGAGAGATTGCTGTACTCCTTTTTGGTCCAGGCAAAAATAATGTCCTTGTGTGTGTGGCGGATGTTGGAGAATCGGGGATCGCCAAGGATGTACTCGCTCATGGCGGTGAAGTTGCCTGTCCGAATACGGTAGATCTTGGCTGCGGCGCCGGTTTCTTCGCCGGAAATGCTGATGCGCCCAGCAAAGAATACGTTTGCCTCTTTTCCGGTGGAGATAGATCCTCCCATGGAGCTGATGACTTTTTTGTTTACCAGTTTGTAGAGGGCAAATAGCGTCGTCTCATCGAAAACCTCGCCGGTAACTTTCCAGGAATCTTCATCTTTTCTGATTTTGATGCCGAGATTTGCGAGTTTACGATCGAGCCGCTCGATCCGATCGAAATTTTCGTGATGATGATCTCGTGGTTTTGGTGTTGATCTCATTTTTGGGGAGTGATTATTTTTAAAGAATTTATCCCATTTATTATCTTTTCTGAGGTATTAGCTTTTTTAGCAGGTTCAATCTGCGATCTCCCATACGTTTTTGACTCCGTCGATCGCCGGCGTCAACACCCGAGTGTTGGAATGGTGCCTATATTGAGTACGAATTCATATCTTTGATTTATTATGAACTCTTTTTCTCTTTTTCCTCTTCCTTGTAGTCCTCATGGCGGCGTGCAAGGTATATGATTCTCTGAAGTGCTGAAAGGTTGGTGCAGGCGGCTATCAAGATCACAGCGATCCATATTTGGTTGATGAGGCCGAAGATGATGAGGGTGAGAATGGTCTCCGGTCTGCCGAAAAAACCTATATTTTCAAGGGGATCGCTGATCTTTCCATCCTCTTTTGTTAGGTACCCGATCTCGGCATAGGCCACTGGTTTGATGAAGGTATTCATGAGCGACCCGATGATTGCCAGACCCATGGTGGCAGTGTCAACCCAGGGGGGACCAGGCACGAGCTGGGAGACGACCGCAGTCCCTGACAGGCCGATTCCAAGCAGCACCAGGCTGTCCACATATTTGTCGGTGATCCAGTCAAGGACCGCACCAAAGTCACTCTTGCACTTCGTTTTACGGGCGACATTGCCGTCAGCAAGATCAAGGATCGCGGAGACAGCTAGAAGGATGCTGCCGGGAAGGAACATTTGGTACATATAGCAGGTGGCACATGCAATACCACAAACAAAGGAGAGAAGTGTTATCTGATTTGGGTTGAGTCCAATCCGGGCGAAAAAATTGCCGATTGGACCAATGCAACCAATCATTTGGGAACGAAGAGCGGTAATGTTCATAGTAACCTGGCCATATTCCGCATGGCAGTTCCACCGCACAATGCGTTACGGGACGGGATTTCTCTCCCGAATATTCTTTAGCTCTTCCTGCTATATGAATCTGGAAGAAAGATTTTCATGAATCCGGTACTGCATAAACCCCACGTTTTGATGATCTCGGAGATTACTGTGGATGGGAAACTTACATTAAAACGCGGTGCTTCGAGTAAGATCCTGATGAAACATATGTCGCATGAGGCGGATATTTTTCTGCATGAGATCCGTGCGGCGTATGATGCTATCATGGTCGGGTCGTCAACGATTAAGATCGATAATTCATTTCTGACAGTGCGGATGGTGCCTGGCAAAAGTCCGTTGCGGGTGATTCCTTCAAGTATGGCGGATATTCCGCTGACGGCCAATGTTTTGGATACGACGAGTGTGCCGACGGTTATTGCGGTGTCTGCTGCTGCGCCTGCAACCCATGTTGCTGCGTTGAGGGAGAAAGGAGTGCATGTGGTTGTTGTGGGGTCTGAAAAGGTGGATCTTCCGATTTTGATGGATCTCTTATATCGCGAGTTTTCAGTCCGGAAGCTGATCATTGAGGGTGGGCCTACGCTGAACTGGATCATGCTCCACTATCATCTGGTGGATGAGATTCGGCTGATTCATCTGCCGTTTATTGTTGGTGGGAATGACACGCCTTCGTTGGTTGGGGGGATGCACATAGATTCGGAGGATCAGATGATCCAGCTTGTGCTGAAGGGTACGCGGATGGTGGGAACGAATCTGGTTACCGAGTATATGGTACAGTATTAGATCGGCTGCCAGAAATATTTTTAAAAATTCCCATGGAGGATTTTCTGAAAAAATTGTGGGAGCTGCAGGCCTCTGATAGAGGGTGGGCGCAACTAAGAGTTGCAGGCAGTGAAACGACTGCGCATCTGGCGAGATGCTTGTCCCGTAGCCCTGCAATGCATGTGCACGCAGTCGGCAACGCAAGGCCAAGCCTTGCTTGTTGCTCTCGCAGATTGTGCCGGTGTACAGCAAGTTAGAAAATCCATGCCTCCTAAATGATATGTAGCTATTCGGGCTGACAGATAAGGATTTTATTATGGTTTTCAGAGTATTTGTTGAGAAGAAACCAGCTCTTGCAAATGAGGCAAACTCGCTTTTGGGAGAGCTCTCCGCGCTGCTTGGTGTCGTTGGAATCACCTCGCTGAGAATCATAAATCGCTATGATGTCGACAATATCGACGAAGAGCTGTTCGCGTACGCCAAACGCACAGTATTTTCCGAGCCGCAACTTGACATCGTTGCTGATGAACTGACCCTAAGCCCAGATGAACGGATGTTTGCTGTTGAGTATTTTCCGGGGCAGTTTGATCAGCGGGCGGAAAGCGCCGCCCAGTGCATCCAGCTGATATCTCAGAAGGAACGGCCAATTGTCAAGACCGCACGCGTGTACGTTTTCGGCGGCGATGTACGTGACGAGGTCCTCGCTGTGATCAAAAAATATGTTATCAACCCTATCGATAGTTGCGAGGCATCGTCTGAGATACCGGCAACGCTTGTGATGAACTGTGCAATCCCTCAAAAAGTTGCGGTGTTTGATGGATTTTGCCATTTTAATGCTGCATATATTGCAGAATTCTCTCAATCTTATGGTCTTGCAATGGATGCCGCCGATATTTCTTTCTGCCAGAAATACTTCATCAGTGAAGGGCGAGATCCGACCATTACTGAGGTTCGGGTGGTCGATACCTACTGGTCGGACCACTGCCGCCATACAACCTTCCTTACCACCCTCGATAGCGTTAGGACCGAAAGCCCGCTGCTGCGGAAGGCCTTCGACGACTACCTCGCTGTCCGCAAAGCCATCGGCAGGATCAGGCCTATCAGTCTGATGGACATTGGAACCATCGTCGCGAGATATTTGCGTGTACAGGGAAAATTAGAAAAATTGAACGAGTCTGAGGAGGTCAACGCCTGTACGGTAAAGATAGTTGTCACCGTCGATGGCAAAGACGAGGACTGGCTGCTGCTGTTCAAGAACGAGACGCACAACCACCCAACCGAGATAGAGCCGTTTGGCGGGGCCGCGACCTGTATTGGCGGTGCAATTCGTGATCCTCTGTCTGGCAGGGCATATGCATATGCGGCAATGCGGCTGTCCGGTGCAGGTAACCCCTTAACACCAGTAGATGCAACCCTTCCCGGTAAACTACCGCAGCGAAAAATCGTCACTACCGCTGCTGCAGGCTACAGCTCCTATGGCAACCAGATAGGTCTTGCCACCGGCATGGTGGACGAACTTTATCATGACGGGTATGTCGCAAAACATATGGAGGTTGGTGCGGTTATTGGTGCGACGCCTGCTGAAAATGTGCGCCGCGAAGTTCCTGTGGCCGGAGATGTGGTGATTCTTCTTGGGGCCCGGACCGGCCGCGACGGATGCGGCGGTGCGACGGGTTCGTCAAAGTCCCACACTGTATCATCCCTTGCATCATGCGGTGTGGAGGTGCAGAAAGGAAATGCTCCCGAGGAACGGAAGATCCAGCGACTGTTCCGGAATAAAGTGGTTTCGGTTCTGATCAAACGCTGCAATGATTTTGGTGCAGGTGGGGTGTCGGTTGCCATCGGCGAACTTGCCGATGGCATTCTGATCAACCTCAATACCGTGCCAAAAAAGTACGACGGCCTTGACGGTACCGAGCTTGCTATTAGTGAGTCGCAGGAACGGATGGCAGTCGTGGTTGCCGCAGCCGATGCGGAAATATTTGTTGCGTTTGCCCATGCGGAGAATCTTGAGGCGACGGTTGTTGCAGAAGTTACCGCCGACCCGCGGCTTGTGATGATGTGGAACGGCGAGAAGATCGTTGACATCTCTCGTGAGTTCCTTGCCTCAAATGGTGTGGAAAAACACATCGATGTAGAAATGGCCACTCCCAGGTCGTTTGCAAAAGCGATCGCTGGAACGTTCGCGGAGAACTACGCTGCACTTGTTGGCGACTTAAACGTCTGTTCCAGGCGCGGTCTGTCCGAGCGATTTGATTCAACGATCGGTTCTGGGGCTGTTTTGATGCCGTTTGGCGGGAAGTACCAACAGACGCCGGTCCAGGCAATGGTCACCAAAGTTTCGGTTGAGCACGGCGATACGGATGACTGTTCTCTAATGGCATGGGGTTATAACCCAATGATTGCGGAAAAAAGCCCGTACCACAGCGCCTATCTTGCAGTGATCGAAAGCGTTTCCAAGCTTGTTGCAACCGGGGCGGAGTTTTCGGATGTATATTTAACGTTTCAGGAGTACTTTGAAAAGCTTGGCCGCGACCCACAGCGCTGGGGTAAACCGGTCTCGGCGTTGCTTGGTGCATTTGTTGCACAGATGGGTCTTGGCCTCGGTGCCATCGGCGGCAAAGACTCGATGAGTGGGTCGTTTGAGCAGCTTGATGTTCCCCCGGCGCTGATCTCGTTTGCGGTGACGACAGGGAAAATTTCCCATATTCTCTCAGGTGAGTTCAAAGCACCGAACCATCGCGTGGTTCTTGTCTCTCCCGAGTACGATGCCGAGGGACTTCCTACAACCGGGTCGCTTCTTGCAAACTTTACTCTGGTGACAAAGCTGATGCGGGAAGGCAAAGTCCTCGCCTGCTACACACCGACCTTTGGGGGTATTGCTGAGGCCGCCTTCAAGATGGCAATCGGCAATTGGATTGGCTTTTCATATGCTGAGGGTATCTGCCTCGCTGATCTTTTCGGGTACCGCTACGGCTCGTTCATTCTTGAACTGGCTGATGATACTGATGCCGGTGTTCTGCTTGGCAGGACCACCGCTGAAGCACAGCTCCGGTTGGGTGATGAGTCCATTTTGCTTTCCAGACTTCAGGAGATCTATGAGGCAAAGCTTGAGCCGGTGTTCCCCTGCAATATTTCGCAGGGTGGGGATGCTATTCCGAAAATATCCTTTACCGAGAGAAACATGAACAAACCTCGCATCCGGGTTGCGCAGCCCCGCGTTCTGATTCCGGTATTTCCGGGAACAAACTGCGAGTATGACAGTGCCAAGGCGGTCGCCCGTGCGGGCGCAAATCCGGAGATTATCATCGTCAATAATATGACTGCACAGGATATCGCCGAATCTGTGGACCGGATCTCCGACGCGATCCGCCGTTCTCAGGCAATTTTCATTCCGGGAGGTTTTTCCGGTGGTGATGAGCCGGACGGTTCGGGCAAGTTTATCACAGCCTTCTTCCGCAACGCAAAAATTACGAACGCTGTCCATGATTTGCTGCAGAACCGTGATGGTCTCATATGCGGTATCTGCAACGGGTTCCAGGCATTGATCAAACTGGGTCTTGTGCCGTACGGCGAAATAGTTGATGTGGACGAGGATTCGCCGACACTTACCTTCAATACCATCGGCCGCCACCAGTCACGCTTGGTTCGGACCCGCATTGCTTCGGTAAAGTCGCCATGGTTTTCTAAAGTTCATGTGGATAATGTGTTTGTCGTTCCCATCTCGCACGGAGAAGGACGGTTCCTTGCAGATGATGATGTGGTCCGCGATCTCATTGCAAATGGTCAGGTGGCAACCCAGTATGTGGATCTTGGCAATGCACCAACATCAGACATTCACTTCAACCCGAGCAACTCTGTGATGGCAATTGAGGGCATCACTTCGCCGGATGGCAGGGTGCTCGGTAAGATGGGCCATTCAGAACGAATCGGCGATGGTTTGTATAAAAATGTCCCCGATCAATATATGATGCAGTTGTTTGAGTCGCTGGTAGAATATTACCACTAAGCCCCCTGCTATTGTTGCATGTGTACGCCGCAAACGACGCAAGACCAAGCCTTGTTTGTCGCTTGCGCAGATGTGTCGACGTAATCTCTATCAGGGGCATGCAGCGAATGACTGCCACTGAAAATGAAACTGCAATCACCAGTCAAGATCTCCCACGAAGAACCGAATCAAGCCCTGCTATCTCTATCAGTTATTTTTATACGAAATTATCAGTTTTAATGGGAACTGTTATTAAAATACCAAATACGATTATCTGTGTTTGTTTATAATTATAAATTATATTTATTGTGTGTAATATAGAAAAATAAATTTGTCAATATAGTGTGCTTTGTATGTCATTACTAATTTATGCCACACTCCGTATTTAACGAACTATTTCCAACCGAAGAGGATGCCATAGATTTCTTCATAAATCTGATATCCTGAGAGAATTATCTGCCCGTATTGTAGTAGCAAGCGTTTGATATACTGGGAAATGGGGCATCCAAAGTTATTCAAGTGCGAAGCGTGTCATCAGCATTTTTCTGTGTTTAAAGACACCATCTTTGAAAACTCACAATCTGGTATGAAAAAATGGTCTCTGGTAATTCATTCCATGCTAAACGGTAAAAAGGGCATTTCGGATAAGCAGTTAGAGCGCGAGATAGGAGTTATGTATGAGACCGCTTGGAGACTGCTGAGACTGATTCGGGCGGCAATGAGCAACGAGGATGATAAAGAGCTGTTTGAAGCTATCCCAGGAATCGTCACGATGTGGTGGCCAGTATGGCTTTTTCCCTTAAAGATGGGGTTATCCTTATCAAGGCTACCATCTGGCAGAACACCGATGAATTAGACTCGCATTGCGAAACCAGCGAGATCGTATCACTCAAATGTCCAATCGCCGTTCGGAAAAGGGATGGGGTATTCGTCTGCTGAAAACGGCTTGTAGTTTGGCAAAAACAGCCTCCAGACTGGTTGGTCGTCCTCCATAGCCCCCCCACAGGGGTAATGAGCAGTATGATACCTGCCGCCGCCATGTGCTCATGGCATGGGTTGCGGTAACAGATTTATTTGATTGTTTCCTGCAAAATTTCACTCGTTAGGGTCTGTTCCAGAGTTTGTCAAACCATGCTGGAAAACAGGGCATTACAGTGGTACAGAGTTTATGTGGGATAGCTACCTGCACCCCACTGGCACTGGGTTACGGTGTTTGTACTGTATGCTGACCTGTATTTCCCTCTTCGTGGTGGATACATGGCTTGCCAGCTCCCTTATAAATTTTCACGCCCAATAGTATTTTACCAATGGCGATTCGTTTTCTTTATCCCTGTTATTTTCATGCAGAACTGACGCGATCTGAGGGACGGCGTGTGGCAAAGACTCTTGCTGTTGCTTCGCCGAGCCTTGTGCAGGTTGCACGCGCCGCAAAACAGTGCGGTCTGACCGTTCTTGTTGAGGAGCGGGATGTGGCGCATCCAGCACACTGGTTTCTGCATGACGGACGGCTCAGGGTTGAATATGCGGGAAACAAAGAGGAGCTCCTCCGCAGCGTTGCCCGCAAACTGAGCGGGAACTGAGCGAGGTACGATATTCACTGCCACACGATTATGAGCGACGGCGAGTTTCTGCCGATCGAGCTTGTTCGGAGGATGGCGTTCCTTGGATATATGGAGATGGTAATCTCCTATTATGTATATTTTTTCAATGTGGATAAGCTGATCCGTGCCCAGGTTGCGGCGAAGATGTCTGCAGTGCCTTTGGGGCGCACTTCTAATATCGGGCTGGAAATTATGGGCATGTGCCACCGGACCAGATTGACGAGCTGGCATGCTATGTAAAAGGGCTTGACGCGGATGTTGTGGTTGTCCCAGGAGAAACCGTCTTCGAGCATGTGGCACCCGGAACGAATGCGGCGGCCCAGTCGAGTGCATACGTGGATATTTTAGCCCTCCGGCTTGATTATGGAAGAGGAGGCACGTTTCGCCCCGCTCGAAACGGAGTGTTCCTTGAGATAACATCGCGTTGCGGGCACAACAGAATGAATGGACATGCGCTCTCCGCAGCACGCCGCGCGGTGGTTGAGGTGGTGGTACAGTCAGACGCCCATGCTCCGGACGATTTGATGAGCGGCCGCGTGCAGTATCATAGTTGCGCGCGGAACGGGGTGAGCGAGGAAGAGGTACAAAGGGCTCTGTCCCGAACTGTCGAGGAGCTCCTCTCCATATAACCATTATTTTATCATTCTTGGATACTTTTTTATACTATTACTTCATCATAATGTATAGGTTATATATTATGCGGTTTGATCCTGTGGTTATCTGCAATATGTGCGGTATGTTCTTTGAGGCTGATTTGTGAAGTTTGCAGGGAATGTTACGGTTATCCTCGGTCGACGACGGCTTATTGTCAAAAGTGATGCTGGTCAGCTTCCTCCCCTGTATTCAGAGGTTGCAGATGAACGGAGTCGGCCCATAGGGCAGATCGTCGATCTCTATGGGAGTGTTGCCAACCCGTATCTTACCGTTTCGTGTAATGATGATGTTCGGATCCGTTCCGGGGACAGTCTGTATGTCATCCCCAATTCGAAGCCGGAAAAACCCGGGAAAAAGCGTTATTATGCATCCGGATACATGGGTTTGGATGAGTCCAACCACCCAAAGCCCGGAGGTTTAGTATGGAAAAAGAAATCGAAAAGCTGAAACAGTTAAAAGAAGAACGCGAAAAAATGATGCAGCGGCGAAGTAGTACCGCTGTGGAAAAAGTGAAGGAGAGGCAAGGCGGCAATGATGCGATCGTGACGGTCTGCCCGGACTGCGGCAGTCACCAGCTTGTCCATGATTATGAGCGCGCAGAACTGGTCTGCCAGGGTTGTGGCCGTGTGCTGGACGATAATATCATCGATCGCGGACCGGAATGGCGTGCGTTCGATCACGATCAGCGGATGAAGCGGTCTCGTGTCGGTGCGCCGATGACCTTTACGATTCACGACAAAGGCCTGTCCACGATGATTGACTGGAGAAATCGCGACAGCTACGGTCGTGCCATCTCCTCTAAGAACCGGGCCCAGCTGTACCGGCTGAGAAAGTGGCAGCGTCGTATCCGGGTTTCCAACGCAACGGAGCGGAACCTTGCCTTTGCACTTTCCGAGCTGGATCGCATGGCCTCTGCTCTTGGCCTCCCGAGAAACGTGCGCGAGACGGCAGCCGTTGTCTACCGTGATGCAGTGGATAAAAATCTGATCCGTGGTAGAAGTATCGAAGGTGTTGCTGCAGCTGCTCTCTATGCAGCATGCCGTCAGTGCAGTGTGCCAAGAACCTTGGATGAGATTGCCGAGGTGTCCCGTGTGTCGAGAAAAGAGATTGGCAGAACCTATCGGTTTATCTCCCGCGAGTTGGGTTTACGACTCCTGCCGACATCACCTGGCGACTATGTTCCCCGATTTTGTTCAGGTCTCGGCCTGAAAGGCGAGGTCCTGTCGCGTGCGATGGAGATTTTAAAGCAGGCAGGCGAGCGAGAATTAACCAGCGGCCGCGGTCCGACGGGTGTTGCAGCCGCGGCCATCTACATCTCCTCGATTCTTTCTGGAGAACGGAGAACCCAGCGCGAAGTTGCCGATGTTGCGGGCGTGACGGAGGTTACGATTCGGAACAGATATAAGGAACTGGCAGAACAATTAGATATTGAAATTATTCTCTGATTGGGAGTTGCCGCAATCTCGCAGGGTTGTCTGCCTTGCTGCTGCAAAGCTAAAATTCCCGTGATATTTTTATCGGGCTCGTATATCAGGGGTAGATAGCTACGTTCGCAACGTAGATGCCGCGGGTTCAAATCCCGCCGGGTCCATGTTTTTTCTTTTGGGGCTATGCGAGTGTGGGGAGATATTGCTGCAAAGCCAAAGGTTTTGCAATGGAGTCGCACGTCGTTTGCAACTCGTGCCTGTTTCCGCGTTCCACAAACCGCACAGTGAGGCTGTTTTGGCACGTCTTTGCCTGTGTCTGCATGGGACCGTTTTCAAACATCGCCCTGGTGGGGTCCGCGGCCCCGGATGAGGCAGCCGCACCCACATTGCTACTTTTCAAAGGCACCATTTTGAATAGCCCAAGCAAAGCGCCAATCACTGACCCTCCAGCGAAACCTCAAGGCAGCCCCGGACCTCACAAAAACCCTTATGCCTTTTTTCCACCCATGTATACAGAGTATCTATGGACGCAACCGCTACTGACTCTGGACTGCTGCAGCTCACCGAGATCGTTCTGACAGCAGAAGTGATAAACGGAAACCCGGCCCTCGATGTAAACGATCTCCCCGTAGCGCTGCGGTCCCTCTTTTGCCCGGACGTCCCCGGCGTCATCGCCAGGCCCGTTGCAATTAAAGAAGGACAACTGAAAACTTATTTCCCGAACCTTGCCGCACGTTTCCTTGTCGCCGACAGCAAAAACTCCTTCCTCGTTGTAAACGATATCGGCCAGTTTGCCGTCACCACATTCATACCAGCAGTGAAATGGTATCTCCGCCATGCTGGAGCAGAAACCGTCATGAAAAATCCGGCTCTCTCTCTCTCTATAGAGACAGCAGGAGAAACAGCAGTCTCTTACAAAAAATCACGTGGAAATATCCCTCTCTTCGAAGACACCACCGTATCGCTTGTCGGCAAGATCAGTGCACTCACCGAAAAATCTGATGCCTATCGCGAGGCAATCGATCTCGTCGTCGCCTATGCGTCCGAAGAGATCGAATTCTCCTTAGACGATCTTGTTTGTACCCCCGATC
The DNA here is from genome assembly GCA_031287415.1 of Candidatus Methanorbis basalitermitum. Classification (GTDB taxonomy): domain Archaea; phylum Halobacteriota; class Methanomicrobia; order Methanomicrobiales; family Methanocorpusculaceae; genus Methanocorpusculum; species Methanocorpusculum basalitermitum. The sequence continues at coordinate 106,731 of JAITSY010000019.1, forward strand.
AGTTGTCAATCGTCCGCAAGGTCCAGATCTCTCTCGAAAATCAGGATTTCCTGCGCAGCCACCGCATCTATGAACTGGGCAGAATCCTTCTTGTCGGACCACCGGGAACAGGAAAAACCTCCTTTGCCCTGGCTCTTTCCCGCTCGGTTCACATGCCGGTGCTCGAGGTCCGGCTCTCCATGCTAACCTCCCAGTATCTCGGCGAAACTTCCAAAAACATCGACAGAATCTTTGACCTCGCCAAAAAGATTGCACCCTGCATACTCTTCATCGACGAATTCGACTACATTGCAAAAACCCGCATTTCCGACGACAATGGAGCCATGAAACGTGCCGTCAACACGCTTCTCAAAAGCATCGACCACATCAACCTCATTAAAGATCGGGTCCTCTTAATCGGTGCAACGAACCATGCGGGAATACTTGATGAAGCAGCTTGGCGGCGATTCGATGAGATCGTCACCTTTACTCTGCCGGATGTAACCATGCGCGAAGCCATCCTTCGCCACGTTGCATCCGGCATCCCCTGTACCATGGATTTTTCTATCCTTGCAGGACGTACCGAAGGATTTTCCGGAGCAGATCTTCGGATGATGCTCACTGAATCAATCGTCTCCGCACTCCTCGCAGGCCGCAAAGAGATCAACGAAGACGACGCTGATTCTGGCATGGCCCTCGTCAACCGCCGGAACATTGCCAGGAGCGGCTGTCTCTGAAATTATGCGGATTACAGCGCTGGGTACTGGAGATGTGGTCGGCACCCCAAAAATCGGCTGCGACTGTCCTATCTGCTGTGAAGCACGGCAGACTGGCAAACAGCGGCTCCGTACCTCAATACTCGTTGAATATGCAGGAAAATATCTGTTAATCGACACAAGTCCTGACCTGCGTGCCCAGCTTCTTGCCGCCGGATCGCCGCACATTGATGCCGTCATCTGGACGCACGGTCACTACGACCACTTCATGGGATTCGGCGACTTTTACCGTGTACAGCGTGAATTCATCCATGTCTACGGTGCACCAGAAGTCCTTAGCTACTGCGGCGGCATCTTCTCATTTATGCGCCACCGTGAAATTCCCCTGATGCCGCATGAACAGACGGACATTTGCGGTATGCAGGTAACTATCTTCCCCGTAGTACATGATACCCCTACCTACGGCGTCCGGATCGAAGTTGGCGGCGTAGTCTTCGTTTACTCTAGTGATACAGCCGAAGAACTCCCCAAAAAAACCTTGGAAATCATGAAAAACGCTGACCTCCTTCTCCTTGACGGCATCTTCCCACCAGGGATCAATATCTCCAAACACATGAACATACGGGAAGCCGAGCGGCTTGCAGAACGGCTGAGCCCAAAAACGTTCTGGTGTGTGCACATGAGCCACAAAATTTGGTGGAGCTATGAACATGGAGCGCGGGATATGCAGACCTGGAACCTCGCGGGAAATTATATCGATCGAACGCCTGGATAGCCGTTCCTCTTGACAGGGTCCAGAGAATGCCATCACACCATCAATCATATTTCTGAAAAGCTTCTGTTTCTTGCGGAGTTGCATGGCAACGGAATCCACTGCCTTGCAACGCTGCAAGCGGAGCGCTTACAGCTCTGACGAGATGCTTGTCCCACTGCCCCCTGTAATGCACGGCACATCTCCATTAGAGGCGTGCAGCGATCGCATGAACGCATTCCTTGGTCTTGCAGCGGTGGATGATTGGTGAATTCTTTGTAGCATGGGGGAAAAAAGATCTGCAATAGCTGGTGGGGACACAACTATAAACACGTTTCCATCCAACATAATTTCTACAAATGTTCGATACAAATATCCGTGATGATATCTTTCTTTTCGCTCTGCAGAACGCAGTAAAGCACAAATCCATCCCGAAAGCAGGAGCAATTCTCGGTTCTGTTATGGGGGCGCATCCTGAGTTCCGCCCGAGAGCAGAGGAGATCAACGCCATGCTTCCTGAAATCCTCGCAGAAGTTGGGGCAATGTCTGTGGAAGAGCGACAGGCAAACCTCACTGCCCTCTTACCAGAAATGTTCGAGAAGATGCCTGAGAAAAAGGAACGTGTGCATGAACTTCCTGAACTGCCTGATGCAGAGAACGGCGTTGTCATGCGGTTTGCACCAAACCCGTCCGGCCCGCTGCATCTTGGTCACGCTCGCGCATCTGTTCTGAATGATTACTATGTAAAAAAATACGGCGGTAAACTATACTATCGTGTTGAGGACACCGATCCCAAGCGGGTTGACCCTGATGCATACGACATGGTCACCGAAGACCTTGAGTGGCTCGACATCGGCGTCACGGACGTCGTCTATCAGTCCGATCGATTCGGGATCTACTACGATTTCGCCCGCAAACTGATTGAACTTGGTGGTGCCTACATGTGCATCTGTGACAACGACGAGTTTCGCGCTCTCAAGCTCAAAAAGCAGCCGTGTCCCTGCCGCAGCCTGATCGTCGAGAAAAATCTTCAGCGCTTCGACAGCATGCTTGCTGGAGAATACCCGGAAGGCGAGATTACCTTGCGGGTCAAGACTGACATTGCCCATCCCGATCCGGCAGTACGCGATTTTGCTGCGATGCGTGTGCTTACCTCAACCAAACATCCCCGCAAACCAGAAACATTTGTGTACCCGCTGATGAACTTCTCCGTCTCTGTTGATGATCACTTGCTAGGCATGACGCACGTTATCCGCGGCAAAGATCACATTGCAAACACCCGCCGTCAGGAATACATCTACAGATATTTCGGCTGGAACATGCCTCATTTCTACCACTATGGCAGAATGTCCATTGCCGGACTCGAATTGTCCACTTCCGGCATGCGCAGAGGCATCAAAGAAGATCTCTACACCGGTTGGGACGACATTCGCCTCGGAACCCTCCGGTCCCTCGCACGCCGCGGCATTCAGCAGGAAGCGGTCCGTGCTGCAGTTGGTGATATCGGCATGGGCGATACCGACATCTCGTTTTCCTGGGAAAACCTGTTCGCCAAAAACAAGGCTCTCATCGATGCAAAAACTGATCGCTATTTTTTCGTTCCGGATCCTGCTGAGGTCACCGTTGCGAATGCCCCTGCAATGGAGGCCCACGCACCGATCTATCCGAATCGACCCGAACGAGGGGAACGGGTTCTCTTCTTCACTGGAAAAGTTCTTCTCCCGAAGTCTGAGATTGCAGCAGGACGAATGCTTCGTCTCAAAGATCTCTTCAATATCAGGATAACCAGCCAAACCACCGCAGAATATGCGGGAAAATCGCTCACCGAGGCACGGGCGGCAAAAGCTCCGATTGTCCAGTGGCTGCCTGTGGGTAGCGGTGTTCCCTGTTTGCTTCTGACCTCTGAAGTTGCGATCAAAGGGTTCTGCGAGGCAGCTGTGCAGAACTACGAAGGAAAGAGCGTGCAGTTTGAGCGTGTTGGTTTTGCCAAGATCGATACTGTGAAGGAGGGCATTGTTACCGCCTACTTCACCCACCGCTGATTTTTATGTCCGCAGCCGAGGTTGCCGAACTTCTCATGCATGCGGAGGTGACGCTGTCCCACGTACGTCATGCGGTACATCATCTGACGAAGTCCGAACGAGTGATTCTGTACGATGAGGTGAACCCTCTGCACCGATCTGCGTTAGGGATATATTTCGAGGCACTCGTCTATGAGCTGTTGCTTTCTGCGGCAGACACCTCAGATGCGGTTGTTTCGGTCGTTGCCAAGTTTTCGGATGCGGAGATTGTGCCGTCCGACAGGTATGCCTCGGATGGGCTGTGGTACTCCCGCGACAGCGGCATCCGATTCAAGGTCAGAGGAAAGGTTGCAGCGGAGGTGGATCTGCTGATCAAAACTGCTGACGGCGTGCGGGTGTTTGGTGAGGTGATCATTCATCCATCTGGTGTCCGCGGATTTCGGAACGAGGTTGCGGCGAAGAGACAACTGCTTACCGATCAGTACGGTGATCCTGTAGAGTTTTTGCTGGTGCTTCCTGCTGCTCCGCCAAAAAGAGGGCTGCGCTGTCTTGCAAAAGAGGACTCCTATGCCGTTGTTCCTAACGGCTATGCATCATATCTGCTGGTACATCCTGGCGAAGTGCTGAAGCGCAAGCTCTCGCCTTCGACAAGTACAAAAAGAGTAAACGGAAATAATTGGTAGGAGTTCTCCTGGGATTTTTCGGCGTTCGATTGCCCGGTCTCATGGCACCAAAACGGGAGACTGCGTTCCACCAATATTTATTTGGTACATGCTGACGATCGACACGCCGGTTATTGTCAATCTCTCACATGCACATACGGATGTTCCCGGTTGACCGCGCAGTTTATCCTCAGTTATCCACAGCCTGGCGACACAGTAACCCTTGCAATACAGGGCACAACCATAAGGGTGCTGGATGTATGTACTTGAAAAAAACAAAAAATGAATCATAATAACTCCGTTCGGGGCAGCCCATATTATGCTCTATAGTAATCTCTAATTTCTATAAAATATGTATTGTATCTTAATTATATCACAAAATTGGATGAGACCATGCACGATGATTGGCCTGTATTGGATTGAACTTTTCTGTGATTACCATGAAGTCTCAATCGAACAGACCAATGGTCGCCCTGATAGGCTGTTTGAGACCGTAATGGTCTATGGAAGCTATTTCAGAGTCGCTGGTTGGCAGGATGATCCCACGCAGGCGAATTATCCCGCAGATGTTGAAGACTGGTGCAGTGCCCATTAATCCCTTCCTCAGGGCAGACCACCGGGCGAGTACAGCGGCCAGCAGATCCGGCTAGATATATGTGATCTCAGCAGCCGCCCGGGAGAGGTAGTATTATCACGTTTGCTGCAAAGTCCTACAGGTCCTGATGCCCCGCCGCAGATCCCCGCTGAACAGAGATGTCTGTGGAGAACCACGTCTGATTGCTTTGTCAATTGCGGTATTTTTCCTCAACCAGCCTGTATCTCACTGCATTTGCGGTTATCAGCGCTGAAACGATCAGTGGTAGTGCTATGGTTGCGTCACAGAAACACTGCAGCTTCTTTGCATCCGGTAGTTCCTTTCCCCAGCTGACCGCTTCTTCAAATGTGCATCCCGACAGCCCCCCCCAATGCGGTGCGTCGGTTGTATACTGGATTGCATAGGAATGGCCACCGATATATTTGTCCCCTTTCATCGGCGGAATCACCTCGGTCTGCTGAATAAAATTCTTTGGTGTTCCCCCACCAAGATAGATGACACCGGTTTTTTCAGATGTCTCAACAAATGCAGCAAGTTCGCTGGCGTCAGCGATCTGATCGATGACTAATTTTGCACCGCAGCGGCAGGCAGTGACAAGTCCGATGCCAATTCCCGAGTCGGCAAGGGCCGGGACATGGATCGGAACATTGTGCTTTGCGCAGACGGATGTGACGCTCCGTCCTTCCGGCCGGTCAGAAGCGATCTTTTCGCCAAGGAGTTTCAGGAACGCACGGCTGCTCAGTCGTACATCACCAAGGGATGTGCCGAAGTTGCCGATGTAGCGCTCAATGTTTTGGAACTCCTTTTCAACTGCGAATACATCGTAGATCCGATCAATGCCCCTTGAATAGAGCTCCGCATCGTTTACCAGATGCGTCCCTTGGTAATGTTTGACGCCGAGATGTTCACAGATGTCATGAAAGATGTTGGCGCCGGTCGAAACAATCGCATCAACATACCGATGTTCGACGAGCGAAATGAGACACTCCTGCATGCCGGCCGGAATCATAGCACCAGAAAGTCCGAGGAGGATGGTAATGCCAGGCGTTTCGATCATCTCCTTATAGATGTGGTAGCTCTCACCAAGCTTTCTTCCCTGAAAGCCTGTTCTGCTCATTCGGTCTAGCAGTTCGTCAACTGATGCAGCAGGGCACATGGGATTTGTGGGTGAATTTAACATAGACACGTAATGTTATAACAAACCTTGGTATTAGATATATTGGTTATCTTGCCAAGAACAGTTGCAAAGATTGCGGCATGTTGGCAGTTGGGCAGAATTACACGAGTATTATTTATGTCAATTGATTCTCTATATTATCTCAAAAATAATGGCTATATGTGATAATTGTTGGAAATTTACAAGCATTTCGTCAGGTGTGCAGTCGTTTCGTTGCCTTGCTGAATCTATAGCACGTCAATGAGGGACTTGTGAGTACTAAGGCCGATGACCTTCTTGCCGTCCGTAATTGGGACGGTAATGGTGTTCTTTGAAAACATCAGTTCTCCACCACTTGATAGGATTGTGCCATATTCCTTCCTCGTAAAAACAATTGGATTCATCGGTCTTAGTTATAATCTTTATTTATAATTTTATATGTGTCTCGTTGTTTTCCATTGATATAAACTGTTATATTCTTGATTTGAAGAACGGTTCCCATTCAAAATGATAATTCCGAAATTATTTCCTGCCCCCGACGATGACGACCGTTTTTTCCGTAAACCGAGCGAAGATGCCGTTGCCGAGCACACCCGGAATATTGTTGATCATAACTTCAAGCGCAGCAGGATCGGCGATATCCCCAAAAGCGCAGTCAATTACATAGTTGCCGTTGTCGGAGATTATCGGGCCGTCCTTTTTCACACCGTTCCGAATAGTCGGCCGGCCTCCCATCTCCTGCAGTCGGTGCAGCACATTTCCGCAGGCAAACGGTAGCACCTCAATCGGCACCGCTGCATCAAGGCAGGAAACCTCCTTGCAGGCATCAATCACCCCCACAAACTGCTTTGCTGCATTTGCGACAACCTTCTCCCGCAGATGCGCAGCTCCGCGGCCCTTTATCATCCGCTTCCATGGGTCAACCTGGTCCGCGCCATCGATAGCGAGGTCCGGCTCCGGATACAGCATCAGCGTCACCAGCGGAATGCCGCATTCTTCTGCACGCATCGCTGTCTGGTTTGACGTCGGTACCCCGAAAATATGCAGCCCCTCTGTTTGGATCCGCTCACCAAGCCGTTCTATCGCAAAAAACACCGTTGAACCGGTACCCAGGCCGACAACCATACCATCCGTTACCAGATCTGCTGCGCGGACTCCGGCCTCCCTCTTAGCATCAGCTGCAGGATCATTCATATCCATCTCGTATGTCAACCGTGGCATATAAGTACTCCTCGGTCTTCAAACCGGGCGACAAGTCGAGCCTGCTGCCACCTCTGGTGTAACGATCCCGATCAAGGTTGTGAAGGGTGTTGCCGGCGGCGACAACATCTGGTCAGCAGAGGTCAACACCATCAACTGGCAGCTTGACGAGTACTCAATTACAGTCGAAGGCACCGAAGTTGGCACGTCCACTCCGGCCTACTTCCACGTCGTTGAAAAGATCGAGCATTGATGCACACCAAGCTGCCTCTGTCGCTGGTAATTTTTCCTTTTTTTCTGTGTGTGGTCAAACCCAAGCTCTACGCAGTTTTGGGAGCGCATCTTCAGTTATCACTGAGTACCTTCTTAAACGTACAAAGTATTACCCGTCAAAACCACTAGTCACACATAAAGATAATTTTCCCGGAAATTTCTTGAACCTATTGGCAGATTTCGAAACTGTTGCCCCCTGTACTCTAAACAAAGCGAATAATGCTCCCATCTCCCACCAAGGAGAATCCTTATATCCAGACGCAAAGATATATTTCAATGTCCCGAGAGGGGGATGTGTGAACACTTTCGGATACGAGGCCTTGCCTTGCACTCGGAGACCCGTTTGCGCAATTGTGCCAAAGCAACCGTCACTGATTCTACAACAGCTCTATTAGCGACTACCAGTGTTATTCAGTGAAAGTAACGAAACTCATGCGGTAGATGTGAACGCAGCATTTGACGCAAAGCCAATGAACAACATTAATTTAGAGGAAAAATTATGGCAAAATACAAGGATGTCATTGATCTTTATGACGACAACGGCAAACTCCTGAAGAGCAACGTTGCACTCGAGAAGATCAGCCCGCTGGTCAATCCGGCAGTAAAGAAGATCATTGACGACACCAAGAGATCCGTCGCAGTCAATCTTGGCGGTATGCAGGATGCGCTCAAGACCGGAAAGATCGGCAAACATCAGCAGATCCTCGGTCGTGAACTTGACCTCGACATCGTCGGCAACATTGATGCAATCGAAGCAAAGATTAAGGAATATGTTTCTGTAGAAGCAGGCGATGATACCGAAGTCAAGCGCTTCAACGGCGGCAAACTCCTCTTAGTCAAGGTGCCGTCCGCACGTATCGCAAGTGCAGCAACCTACGATGCAGCACTTACCGCTGTTGCAGCAGCAGCTACCTACGCAGTTGTCGAACAGTTCAATGTCGACATGTTCGATGCAAACACCGTTAAGGCAGCAGCCTTCGGTACCTACCCGGTCACGATGGATCTTGCCGGCGGGGCATGTTCCATGATCATGTCCATCCCGCAGAACAACGAGTCTCTGGGATACGCGCTTCGTAACATTCCGGCGAACCAGACTGTTATGATAACCCATAAAAACGCAATGCAGGGTGCCGCGCTTGCAGCCACCTTTGAACAGGCTGGAGAGTTTGAAATGGGTAATGCAATTGGCCCATTCGAGAGAGCACAGCTCTTACTCTACGCTTGTCAGGGTCTCAATGCAAACAACGTTGTTTACGAGCTTGTCAAAGAAAACGGTCAGACCGGTACCGTCGGTACTGTTGTCCAGTCCTTAGTCGAGCGTGCAATAGAAGACAAAGTCATCGTTCAGGGTGCTGCAAGCAAAGGCGGCTACTTCAAGCCCTACGAAACCAAGGACCCGATGCTCTGGAACGCTTATGCCTCTGCCGGAACACTTGCCGCAACCATGGTTAACTGTGGTGCCGGACGTTTTGCCCAGGCTGCTTCCTCCACTCTGCTGTACTTCAACGACCTTCTTGAGCATGAAACTGGGCTTCCTGGCTCTGATTTTGGAAGAATCATGGGTGTCGCAGTAGGATTTTCTTTCTTCAGCCATTCCATCTATGGTGGAGGCGGACCGGGTATCTTCAACGGCAACCACGTCGTTACCCGTCATGCAGCAGGCGTAGGTATGCCTTGCATTGTTGCAGCATGTGCGCTTGATGCAGGTACTCAGATGTTCTCTCCGGAAGGAACAGCCAAGATCTACGGCGACACCTACGGTCAGGTCGAAGAGTTCGCAAAGCCGATTCAGGCAATTGCAAAGGCATTATAAGCCTGTACGAGTCTCCGCTTAAGCGGAGGGGTTACAAGAATGACAGAACCACAATACCCACAGCTACGGATTGTCCCAACGCGTTTCCTAAATCCGGAAACCACCGAGCAGCTGCTCGAAAAAATCTGCAAAGTGGGCGGTATACGCCGGTTTGTGTTAAACGGCCCGAATCTTCCTGCAAAAGTCCCTTATGGACCTGCCCGGGGAACGGTCAATGACAACTCATACCGGCGCACAATTAATGTCTGCGGAGAAGATTACAATCTCCATGTTCAGGTTGGCGCTATTCTGCTTGAACTGGAAGATGCCTCGGCAATTCCGGGTATCAGAGCAGCATGCGATGAAGTCTTTGCCGACAAATTTCCCTATGGTGTTACCGAGGGTATCTTCATGCGATCCAATATGACGACAACCGACTATGCGAAATACGGCATAGTTGACGATGTACGCATCCTTGGAATGAGTGATCCAAAGAGCAAGCAGCGCCCGATAATCTTACAGGGTACTAAATAACAATGCCACTCGGTCGCATAACACAACTGGTTGACTGTAGGCAGAGTATGGGAATGGGCAAAGGGGGATCTCTTGCTCAGAGAGGAACCATCTCTGAATGTAAAAATCCTGACGTCATCATCGTGGGAATGTCCCCCGGTCGGAGACATATCACAAAACCGATCTGCGATATAACGTCAGCACTGCGGCAGCAGGGGATAGAATATAGCGTAAGTACCTTAGTGCTGAATGCAGGCAGCGGTGTCCCGCCGGATGCAGAAATCGGCGGCGTTGCACTCGGCTCAAACTTTGGTATATTGGAACGCGAAATCGAACAGATAGAACGCCACAAAGTGGCAGTTCTCCACCATGGAAACATACGTTCACATGTGGTCCACAAATCACGGAAAATTCTGCAGGAATGCAACGTAAATGCCGTTGTAGTCTGTCAGGCACCTGTTGATTTTGAGGATTTTGCACGTGCAGGCGTTAAGACCACCCACGTCATGCCAAAGCCGGATAACATTCGGACGAAAGGTACTGTAATGGGTATCGTTACCGGCATCACGCGGGGACAAACGCCAAGTCGTGAGTCAATTGCACATGTCATTCATGAAGTACTACGAATAATCAAAACTATCAATTAGGTGAACAAACTATGGCATATACACCACAGTACGGTCCGGGAACAACTCGTGTGGCAGAAGTCCGCCGTAACCAGATGAACCCGCACCTGAAACTTGAAAAAATGCGCAGTGTGACCGATGAAGACATTGTCCTTATTATGGGACACCGTGCACCTGGACAGGCATACCCGTCTGCCCACCCGCCGCTCGCCGAGCAGGGTGAGCCCGACTGTCCGATTAGAAAGATTGTCAAACCGACCGAGGGAGCAAAAGCAGGTGACCGTGTCAGATACATCCAGTTTGCAGACTCGATGCTGAACGGTCCGTGCCAGCCGTACCAGAGAACCTACCTCGAAATGTACCGTTTCCGCGCTATCGACCCGGGAACCCTGTCCGGTCGCCAGATCGTCGAGTGTCGTGAGCGTGATCTTGAGGGATATGCACGTGATCTCATTGAGACCAACATCTTTGATCCGGCAAGAACTGGCATCCGTGGTGCAACTGTGCACGGCCACTCGCTCCGTCTTGCAGAGGATGGAATGATGTTCGACATGCTCCAGCGCTGTATTCTCGACGCCGATGGTGTCGTCAAATATGTCAAGGACCAGGTCGGTATCCCCCTTGACCGCAAGGTTGCTGTCGGCAAGCCGATGGATGCAAAATGGCTCAAAGAGAACACACCGATGTACCACTCATTTGCTGGAACCTCGTTCCGCTCTGATGAAGAGTACGTTGCATATGTCCAGCGTATCCACGCACTTCGTACAAAATATGGGTTCATGCCAAAGGAGGCCTGAGTATCATGGCAAAAATAGAAAAAACCCAGAAACTTTTCCTTGATGCACTCAAGACAAAGTTCCCCAAGCAGGATCCTGCATCAACAACTGCGGAATTCTACAAATTCAATGGTCTTGAGCAGTCCCCGCGTAAGAAAGAGTTCATGGAAATCAACAAGAAGGTCGAAGCAAAACGCGGCATTTCCATGTACGACCCGAATCGCTGCCACCTTGGTGGTATTCCAATGGGTCAGCGTCAGCTGATGACCTACGAAGTCTCCGGAACTGGAACCTTCGTTGAGGGTGATGATCTCCACTTCGTGAATAACGCTGCAATGCAGCAGTTCTGGGATGATATCCGCCGCACAGTAATTGTGTCCATGGATATGGCCCACGCCACCCTGCAGAAACGTCTTGGCAAGGAAGTTACCCCGGAAACTATTTCCGAGTACCTCCACGTCGTTAACCATGCAATGCCAGGAGGAGCAGTCGTTCAGGAACACATGGTTGAGGCTCACCCAGGATTAACTGACGACTGCTACGTCCGTGTTTTTACTGGCGACCAGGAGCTTGCAGACTCCATCGAATCTCAGTTCGTTATTGACGTTGAGAAACTTTTCCCCAAGAAGCAAGCCGCGGCCCTTCAGGCAGCAGTCGGCAAGTCCCTCTGGCAGTGCGTCCACATGCCAACCATCGTCGGACGTACCTGTGATGGCGGTACAACTTCTCGCTGGTCTGCAATGCAGATCGGTATGTCTTTCATTGCCGCATACCGCATGTGCGCGGGTGAAGCAGCAGTCGCAGACCTGTCCTTTGCCGCAAAACACGCTGGTGTCATCAACATGGCAACCCACCTGCCGGCCCGCCGTGCACGCGGTCCGAACGAACCGGGAGGAATTCTCTTTGGTCATTTCTCCGATATGATCCAGGCAGATCGTATCAACCCGAACGATCCGGCAAAGGCAACTCTCGAAAATGTTGGTGCGGGAGCCATGCTCTTCGATCAGATATGGCTTGGCTCGTACATGTCAGGCGGTGTTGGATTCACTCAGTATGCAACCGCAGCATACACCGATAACATTCTTGACGACTTCATCTACCATGGCATGGACTATATCCACGACAAATACAAGATTGACTGGAGAAACCCGAGCCCGGCAAACAGTATTAAACCGACTCAGACCGTAGTCAACGACATCGCTACAGAAGTCAACCTGTACGGCATGGAGCAGTACGAGCAGTTCCCGACTATGATGGAAGATCACTTCGGTGGGTCCCAGCGTGCATCCGTTCTTGCCGCAGCCTCTGGTACGACCACTTCTATTGCAACCGGAAACTCCAACGCCGGCCTCAATGCCTGGTACCTCTCAATGCTCATGCACAAAGACGGATGGTCCAGACTTGGGTTCTTCGGCTACGACCTGCAGGACCAGTGCGGTTCCGCAAACTCTCTCTCTATCAGACCAGATGAAGGCTGTATTACTGAGTTCCGTGGGCCGAACTATCCGAACTATGCAATGAACGTCGGTCATCAGGGTGAGTACGCAGCAATTGCCGCAGCAGCTCACTTCGGACGTGGCGATGCATGGACTCTCTCCCCGCTTATCAAGATCTGCTTCGCAGACCCGGCACTCAAGTTCGACTTTGCAAACCCAAGAAAAGAATTTGCAAAGGGAGCTATTCGCGAGTTCATGCCGGCGGGCGAGCGTTCTCTCATTATTCCGGCACAGTGAGTCTGTAATGGATGATCAACTCATTTTTTCCTTTTTTGTCTATACCAGCAAAGCCTTTTGCCTTGCAGCTTCTGAACCCGCGGGCCAATCCCGCGTGAGTGATAGCGTCTCTCCCAAAAACATCTCAAAAAATCACCATCACTGTGCATCAGCTGCATCTGCCGCGCATTTGTCTTTTTCTATGATAACAACGGTCTTCTATCGGTGTCCTTGTATCACATTGTTTTTCGGAATGATACCTTTACAAACGAAGTATTATATTATCTCACGTCCAATATTAATGGAGAATGTTATACAAAGAATTTGAGGAGTTGTTCCCATCGGAACTATCTGCTATAGAGTACTTC
>JAITSY010000021.1 GCA_031287415.1 Candidatus Methanorbis basalitermitum
GCATGATGGAGAAAGTATTGTCGCAGTGTTTGCAGTCAAACATTTTTGGTTCATCTTTTCTCCGGTAGATCAGTTGTCGGCCACCGCAATGCGGGCAGATGACACCATCAGGGTATCTATTTTTAATGAAGTACTCTATAGCAGATAGTTCCGATGGGAACAACTCCTCAAATTCTTTGTATAACATTCTCCATTGATATTTGACGTGATAGAAGATAGATCGTCTTGTTAAAAGGGATAATTCCGATTTTGAATTTGTAGTGTTTTCCTATCCTACGACAAGAGATCTTTATAGTCATCTTCACTATGCGATTGTTTTTATATAACCCGAATGAAACGCGACTGTGTGGCGGCGGCAGGGCAAGAATATATCATCTGGGACGACAGACGTACCAGAAAAATTATGACGGCTGCAGCGGTTTTTGACAGCGCAGGGACGCTTCTGCGAACGCACCGGAGTGTGCTCTGTGTTTCGGATCATCGGATGGCAGATGCGGACATTGAGACGACGACCCTGACATTTCAGGATCCAGACAGGATACTGCTTCTACTCAACCTGCATTCGCGCAATATCATGGAAGCAGATCCGGACGAGCTGCTATCCACCTATCTGACACGGGCTGGGATCAGTTTTGGGATTAGTTGCGGCAGAAGAGTGATTGTGGCAAACGTGGCGGGAGAGATTTTGTACGGGGATCCTGTAGCAAAGATTTCTGATATTCAGGGAGTTATCCGCGACTGCTGGCTGACGGTATCGCAGCAGAGTGAAAATTTTACGCTGAATGCGGGGGCTATCGTGAATCTGCGGACACAACGGATCGAATTTACGATTGCAGCAGCCGGCTATCCATTCCCAGGTGTGTTGGAGATGATCGCGGAGCTGCACCATCTTGGGGTTGCAGTGTTCATTGCATCGGGAGATCGGACAGAAAAACTCGCGGTGATTGCAGATCAGATCGGGATTCCGCGCAACCGCGTGTATGGGGTGGCAACGCCAGTAACAAAGGCGCAGATTGTACGGGATCTGAAAAACGATTACGATGTGGTGGTGATGACCGGTGATGGGATTAATGATCTAGCGGCAATGAAGGCTGCGGATATAGCAATTCTCACCGTACAACAAACGGGGAAGCGGCCGGGGATTTTGTTTGAGACGGCGGACTATGTGATCGAAAATATTTCTGAGGCTACGCGGATTGTGCGCGGGCTTGTAGTGAATCCGGAGCTGGAATGAGACTTGAGGATATGCTGCGAAGCCTTTGTCTTTGCAGCCCTGTCTGCTGCACGCAAGCGAGGTTCCGTTGCCTTGTTGGTTGTGATGAAGAGCTGCACGCCTCTGATAGAGGTTACGCCGGCATGCCTGCGCAAGCAACAAGCAGGGCTTGACCTTGCATCGTCGACAGCGGGTACGTGCATTGCAAGGCAACGGGTTCCGCTGCCATGCAACTTTGGCATCTGTTCCCGCACGCACCACAGGCGGCCGCCCTGAGAGTCCGGCACATGGGTTTTGTGGGGCCAGAGACCCCAAACCCTTTTCTCTGTAAACACTGATATTTGGTTATATGATTACCGTCGGTCTAATCGGATGTGGAAACATCGGACGTATCATTGCTTCTGGCCAGAAAAACTTCAAAATAACGGCTGTATATGATATAATTCCTGGGATAGTTGAGGAATTTGCTAGAGAATTCGGGGCAAAACCCTTTTCAGATTTTGTTGCCTTCCTCTCCGAGCCAACCGACATCATCGTGGAAGCAGCCTCCATCGCCGCTGCCACCGAACATGCACAGGAGGTGCTGCAGGCGGGAAAGGACATGATCATCATGAGTGTTGGGGCACTCGCCAACGACGAGTTTCGTTTGCACCTCGTTGAAACTGCCCGCATGCTCAAGAGGAAGATCCATATCCCGTCCGGCGCAGTTATGGGTCTGGACAACATCCGTATTGGCCAGATCAGCCGTGTGGACAAGTTTGTTCTGCGGACAACGAAAAGCCCGGAGTCCCTTTCCCGCGAAGCAATCGGACGGACCAGGCTGTTCTCAGGAAAAGCCCATGACTGCGTTCTCCTGTATCCGAAAAACACCAATGTTGCCGAATCGCTGTCGATTGCCTGCGACCGCGACGTTGATGTAGAACTCTGGATGGACCCGAATGAAGACCGTAACGTGCATGAAATATTCTTCGAAGGAGAGTTCGGCGAGGCATATATCAGAATCAGAAACATCCCCTCACCGGGTAACCCGGCGACCAGCTACCTTGCAGCTTTATCCATACTCACCCTGCTAAAAAATCTTGATAATCCGCTGGTGATCGGTGCATGAACTACACTCAGCAGATCAGAAAACTTGCCACAAAGAAAAATGCGGTGATCCTCGCCCACAACTACCAGCCACCAGAAATTCAGGATGCGGCTGACATCACCGGCGACTCGCTAGAACTTGCCAGGCTTGCAACGGAGGTAAAAGAGTCAACACTGGTTATCTGCGGCGTCTACTTCATGGCAGAGACCGCAAAGATTCTCTCGCCTGACAAGACCGTTCTCATTCCCCGTCCCGACGCCGGCTGTCCTCTGGCTAATCAGCTGACACCCGAAATGGTCCGTGCAGCGAAGGTTGCCCATCCTGGTTCACCGTTCGTGGTATATGTGAACTCGAACGCCGCAACAAAAGCCGAGTGCGACGTCGCCTGTACCTCGGCAAATGCTGCTACGATCGCCGCATCGTATCCCGAAAAAACAATCCTTTTCGGTCCAGACGCAAATCTTGCTGGATGGGTGCAACGCCAGCTGCCGGACAAAACCATTATCCCGATTCCAGCAGATGGAGGATGCCCGACGCATCGCAACTTCACGCTCCGCGATGTGGAGATCGCCCGTCGCGAGTACCCAAACGTGACGATCATCGGCCATCCCGAATGTAGCGCTGATGTACAGCTGGCATGCGATCTGATCGGATCGACCGGTTTTATGATCCGCAGTTGCGGGGAGGCGAAGGAGTGGATTATTCTGACAGAGAAGGGTATTGCCCATCCGCTGCAAAAAAGATATCCCGACACCGTCTTCCACGTGATGGATACGGCGGTCTGTCCAAACATGAAACTAATCGAACTTTCTGATTTGTATGTGACGCTCCGAGATGGCGTGTATCCAGTACAGGTTGCCGCCCCCATCGCTGTAAAGGCACGGATTGCAATTGAACGGATGATAGGGGCCGCGAAGTAATGCTGCATATCCATAAACTGCTCTCTTTTTTCGCTGAGGATGTTCCGGCAGGTGACATCACGACGCTTGCCCTGGTGGAGGATACAATTGTTTCAGCCTGCATCGAAGCCAGGCAGGAGATGACGCTTGCAGGTGTTGAGGAATGCGCCTGGCTGTTTAAACACTTCGGTGTTGCTGTGACAGTCGAGGCGGAGGATGGCGAAAATATTTCTGCCGGGGAAAAAATACTGTCGCTTGCAGGATCGGTTCATGCCATTCTTTCGCTGGAGAGAACAATTCTGAATCTTCTTGGCCGCATGAGTGGAATTGCAACAGCGACAGCAGCTGCGCAGCGTCTTGCATCTGTGGTGAACGATCATGTGAAAGTTGCTGGAACGCGCAAGACAGCGCCTGGTCTGCGGTACTTTGACAAAAGGGCGGTCCGTCTTGGCGGTGGCGAGCCACACCGTGACAGTTTGTCGAATGCGTTTCTAATCAAGGATACGCACCGTGCCATCATGCCAGTGGCTGATGCCATCAGGCGAGCGAAGGAGTACTCGGGGTATCATAAAGTGGAGTGTGAGGTGGAAACCCTTCCCGATGCGATTGCTGCCGCTGAGGCCGGGGCCGACATCATCATGTTCGACAACATGACTCCTTCTGCGGTTCGCCTGGCGATTGCCGCATTGACCGCGCGGGGTCTGCGGGATCGACTGGTGCTTGAGATATCCGGCGGTATTACGGCAGAGACGATTCATCAGTGGGCAGGTGCTGATGTGGACATCATCAGCATGGGATCGCTTACGCACTCGGTGCAGTGTGCCGACGTAAGTCTGGAGATTGAACAATCGCCCTGAAACTATCTTTCACTAAGTGAAGATACTTTAGCTGGCGTATCCTGACCGATGGGTACTATGTTTGAAGGTATGATCTCTGCACTCATCACTCCATTCCATGAGGATGCTGCCCTGTCTCTTGATATTGACGGGTTGCAAATCTGTATCGAGCATGTTATTCGCGGCGGTGTCCACGGTCTTCTGCCCTGTGGTTCGACCGGTGAATTGGTGACAATGACACATGGTGAGCACATCCGTGATATTGAAACGACGGTATCTGCCGCAACCAACCGTACCCCAGTGATTGCCAAAACAGGATCCAACAACACCGAGGAGGCACTTCTGCTGATCAGGGCAAAGAAAATTGCCGGCGCAGACGGTGTTCCTCTGATAAGCCCCTACTATAACAAGCCGATCCTATCTGCTGAAACACTACCAAAAAGTTTCTGAGATTGGGCTGCCGGTTATTGTATATCAGACTTATCGGTTTTAGGGGTAATATATAAAATAGTTCGTCGTACTCTAATGAGATAGACAGTTATATTTCAGATTTGAAGGACTGTGCCCATTCAGACGGATAATTCCGTAAACAAATCTGAGGCACAAAATAAGACCATTCGATATGTTTAAATCCCAATAATACTACTTATTATAGGAAAGTCGTATATCTGCAGGGCAGAGAACCTGAAAGGTAGACACCGGGAAGTACAGGGGGTTGAATACTATTCGTTCGCTTGAGATCTTAGGTTCGTTTTTTGGTCATTCATCATGCAGTTTTGTATTTAGCTCTTTGTTCTTTTTTGGATGTCCTAATCTCTGCCCTGATCTGTCAGACGACCACTCAGGATAGGTAAGACCGTTGACTGAAGATCTTGTCGAAAAAAGAAAGCTACTCCTTGAAGAATCTGAAGAACACAGAGCAAAACGCAACGAGTTAAACGCGCAGGCAAGTCAGTTCGCCCGCGAAAGAAACGAGTTGAACAATGCAACCCGTCAATTTGTTGAAGAGGCACAGAAAAACAAAGAGCTTCGTGATCAATGCAATAACGACGTCAAAACCCTCAAGGAGCAGCGCAACGAGTTAAACGACAAGGTAAGTGTCCTCTTTGAGGAAATCAACGTACTCAGAGGTGGTGCAGATTCCGGCACAACTGCCATCATCCGTGAGAAAAAGCCATCCGTGAAGGACATTCTCCGGCAGATTGAATCTCTCGAAGAGAGGCAGCAGACGGAGGTCATGACCACGGAGAAGGAGCGTGAGCTTGTTGATAAGATCAAGCAGCTCCGTGCCGAAGTCAAAGAGCAGATAGTCGAGTACGAACAGAACAAGGAAGTTCGCAGCCGCGTAATTGAGGCCCGCGAGCTGCGCAAACAGGCATCCATCCTGCACGCAGATGTAACGGAACAAGCAGAGCTTGCACAGATGCACCACGATCTGATGGTTGAGTGCTACCGCAAGGCCGACAAGTCACGTGAAGGTGCGGACGCCAAGCACAAACAGTTTGTCGAGGCTCAGGAAACAGCAGATGCCGAACACAAGGCATTCCTCACAGGCCAGAAAGACCTCCGTGACTATGAAAAAATCTTGAGCGGCATGCGTACGAAGCAAAAGAAGGCCAAGACGGTTAAGGAAAACAAGTCAGCACGTAAGGAGGCAGAGTCGATTTTCAATGCGTTCAAGAACGGCGAGAAACTGACGACCGAGGATCTGTTAAAGCTCCAGCGATCCAAGCTTGTCTAAGTTTTATGGCAGCATGGCGGGATGCTTGTCCCGTTGTTGCCTGACGCAGGGAATTCACTGCCCTGCAATACACGGCATACCTCTATCAGAAGCGTGTAGCAATTCCATATTTTTTCTGTTTTGTGGTGGGGCAAGCCCACAGGTATATTATCGATTAACTCGCAAAGTATGGTGAAATGACTACGGAAAGGACCCTGATCCTCAACATTGATCGCGACGATGATGTCGGGTATAAAGCGGGTGTGATCAGCCCTATAGTTGGAAGAGAGGCATGTCTGGATACTGCGATGCGTCTTGGTATTGCGGATCCTGAAGAGTCGGATACGAATGCAATCTTTCAAGCGATTAAGACCTATGATGATTTGCATAGCAAAGGTGAGGATGTCGAAATTGCTGTGATCGGCGGGAATCATGTGAATATGCTGAGAGGTGACCGCCTGGTTGCAGAGCATCTCAAGAGTGTGATCGCCGAGACGGGTGTTACGAAGTGTATTCTGATCTCTGATGGGGCGGAAGATGAATTCGTGTTGCCGATTATTCAGTCGCATCTGGAGGTTTCGGGTGTGGAGCGGGTGGTGATTAAACAGCTGCCAGGTATTGAGGGCACATATTATATTATTAAGAAACTGTTGAATGATCCGAAGATTGCCCGTAGCGTACTGGTGCCGATTGCGCTCGCGATGATTCTGTATGCGGCAGTAGCGCTGTTGATAGAAGAGATACCTGCGATAGTTGTGATGATCGGCACTCTTGGTGTGTATTTTTTGATGAAGGGATTTGGTCTTGAGGAAGAACTCGGCTCTATCTACCATGGCCTTGTCGACTCGTTCCATAAAGGGAAGATATCGTTTGTGATATATATTGTTGCAGCAATTCTGGCCGTTTGTAGTGTGCCTGCAGGTCTCATGAGCGTTATTATCAATTATCCGATTTCAGGTGACGCAGGCCTGCTCTACAATGTAATGACGTTCCTGTACGGATCAGTTATCTGGCTGGCAGTGGCGGGATTGCTTGCAGTTGGCGGGCGAATCGTGGATTGTGTACAGAATGCGCTCGAGGTGCTTGCCCAGACAATTGTGATGCTGTTCCTTGTGGCAGCTGTCGGAATGATTGTGTATGGCATGGTGATTTATTTCCTGTCGCTATCATGGGCAGAGCCAGTCCTATTCAATACAGTGCAAGGGATAGCAGCGCTTATTCTGCTGCTGTTGGCAGGGTTTGTGACGGCGTTTGCGGGAGTGCATTATCAACCACAGGTGCAGCGATGTGTGCTTTCTTGGATTGACCGCGAAATGCAACGGAGGACGGAAACGGATGAGAATTCTCGCGCGGTATATAAGAAGATTAAGTATTGATAGTTGCATGGCAGCAGAATGGCTGCGCATCTGGCGAGATGCTTGTCCCGTTGCCCTGCAACGCTGCATACCTCTATCAGAGGCGTGTAGCACATCCGCTCTTTATTGAGCATGCAAAAAATACGATGATATCCATCGGTGAACTGTTAGTTGCAGTTTTGTTCTGGACCTACAAAAAGCACTGACTCTGTTTTGGACATGATTGAGCATAGCTTATGCGATTACAATCCTTACATTAGCATTGAATTGATGAGGCTGAGAAATCATTTGGATGAGGTTCTATTCCCAGGACTGTGATGTACTGCCCAGATAGCTTTTCAAAAGATCAGATCTGCGACATGCCGCGGAGCATCTTATCAATTGCCCTGGCTGCAATCTTTGCCGTACCCATTGCAAGAATCACCGTCGCGGCCCCAGTCGCTACATCGCCCCCCGCATACACCTTTGGAACTGACGTCTGACCCAGACCGTTCGCCATGACACTGCCGTTTTTGTTTCTGACAAGATCCGGCAGCATCTGCAGCAGCAGAGGATTCGGACCCTGGCCAATTGCCTCAACAACCACATCGGCCTCCAGAATAAAGTTACTGCCTGCAATCGGCGCAAACGAACACCGTCCATCATCACCAGGGCTTCCCAGTTCCATCCTGACAGCCTCAACGCCAGCAACCGCCTTGTTCCCACCATCGATGAACTTAATCGGATTTGTACAACACATAAACTCAATGCCCTCCTCCTTTGCATGGTGGACCTCGTCCAGCCGTGCCGGCATATCCGCTTCGCCGCGGCGGTACATCAGCACAACCTCTGCTCCCATCCTGCAGGCGACCCTGGCCGCATCCACCGCAACATTCCCGCCGCCAATAACAACAACCTTTTTACCAAATTTCACCGGCGTGTCATTTTCTGGGAACTTATCCGCGCCCATCAGATTCACTCGTGTCAGGAACTCATTAGCCGAATAGATCCCGCAGAGATTTTCGCCAGGAAGGTCCATAAAGTACGGCAACCCCGCGCCAGTACCCAGGAACACTGCATCATGTCCAAGTAGCTCTGCCACCGGCACACTCCTGCCGACTACATGATTCGTTTTAATCTCAACGCCAAGTTTCCTCACCTGCTCAATCTCTGCCTGCACAATATCTTTTGGCAGACGAAACGCCGGAATACCATACCTCAAAACACCCCCTGCTTCATGCAGCGATTCAAACACTGTTACCTCATGACCGAGCCGTGCCAACTCCACCGCCGCCGATAAACCCGCAGGTCCTGACCCGACAACCGCAACACGCTTGCCGGTTGCAGGCAGCCGCATCGGTGTCTCAATACCCCCTTCTTTCCGTTCCCTATCGGCAACAAACCGTTCCAAGTGGCCGATGGAGATCGGCTTGTCCTTAATGCCGAGCACGCATTCTCCCTGACACTGCGTTTCCTGAGGGCACACACGGCCGCAGACAGCAAGCAGCAGATTGTCCTTCTTGATGATCCTTGCCGCCTCACGGAACTCGCCTACCCCACAGGCGTGAATAAATGCTGGAATATCAATTCCTACCGGACATCCATTCACGCACTTTGGCGTCTTGCACTGAATGCAGCGTGCCGCCTCGATCAGGATCTCAGCCTCCGTAAACCCAAGATCCACCTCATGAAAATCCGCAACCCGTACTGTCGCGTCTCTATCCATTTACTCCACCTTCCTGCAGCGGCACCCGTGGTGTGCCTCGCGATATTCAACCGACTGTTTTTCCTCAGGGCAGTACATCCATTGACGTGCCAAAAAATCATCCCAATCGACCAAATGGGCATCAAATTCTGGCCCATCTACACAGGCGAACTTCCTCTCACCGTCCACAGTAACCCGGCAGGAACCACACATGCCTGTGCCGTCCACCATTACTGGGTTCAGTGATACATAGGTCTTGATGCCGTAGGGCTTTGTAACGCCGCTTGTCACCTTCATCATTATCCCGGGGCCAATGATCCAGACTTTATCGATTTTACTACCGCTCTCGCAGAGCGTCTGTAAGGGACCACTTGCAAAACCCTTGATACCATAGGAACCGTCATCTGTAGTCACAAACAGATCGTCGCAGATGGAACGCATCTCATCCTCTAAAATCAGCAAATCCTTATTTCTTGCCCCGATGATGCCGATAACATAGTTTCCGGCAATTTTTGCCGTCTGGGCAATAATTGGCGTACAGGCAACGCCCACACCGCCGCCGATAATAACCACTGTCTCGGGACCATTGGCAATATCACTCGGCATCCCAAGGGGGCCAACCACATCACGCAAGCAAGCGCCTGCCGGAAGGGATGCAAGCAGCTTCGTTGTTGTACCGATTGCCCTGAATGAAACTCGAATCAGATCCCCCTCGATTCCTGAGATTGTGAGGGGAACACGTTCTCCTGCTTCATCAGGGTGAATAATACAAAACTGCCCTGCCTGGGTATTGCGCGCAACCTGCGGCACGCGAATCCACATCTCGAAAACCGCCTCTGACAAGGCGTATGTTTTCACTATCTCGTACAAACTATTTCACTCCGTTGTTCTGCCCTGAGAAATATACGAGTACTCATTGAACGCCTGATAACTTTAACCTGTGTCGGTCTTTGTCAGGGATCGGAAAAATGAACGGAATTATCAGTTTGAATGGGGGACAGCTCTTCAAATCCGAAACATGACTATCTATCTCAATAGATAATTCCTGCCAATTTATATATTACTACTAAAACTGATACGTCCGAAAATAAATACATCTAATCGCAGAAAATTGTTTGGAGCTCTCAGCCCCGTCATATGATGTAGTAGATATTGGAAATGGAACCCCGTATCGAAGCATTGGTGAAATCAATCACTGTCGGATGAGGTTTTATTCATAGTGACTGGTTTTTGAAGGTGTTGTTAATGAATTCAGGTCACCATACCCTCCATTTTTATCTACCGAGAGGGTGTTTGTTCAATCTTCATACCTGGCATTGGAGTCACACAAATTGTCCACGCTGCTTTCTGCTGCGTGAGACCCATCCTGTGGGTTACTCTATATTATATTTGGGTGCTTAGGTCGTCAAATACTTCTCCCAAAACAGTTTAGGAATATTTCAGACATCCCAAAAACTTCTGTTTGTACTCTGATTTGTGACTGATTCCTTTGCTTTGGGCTCCCAGCCGCACGCAATTACTCCGAATCCTGCTCTTATAGTGTCAAGATCGGAAGCCCAGGCGGGAAAGCATAATCCTTAAATAAATAGACAGAGATGTTATTTACATAAAACTTGCGGGGTCGTGGCCTAGTCCGGTATGGCGACGGGCTCCAGCGGTCTTAGCGTATGATGAACTATCGGGTCTGCTGATGATAGATGATGACCCGTTGGAGCACTGATGCGTAGAGTTGCTCTCATGTTCGCTTGTCGGAGAGACCCGTCGATCGTGAGTTCAAATCTCACCGACCCCACGTTTTGAAAAAGCTGTTTTTCTGTTGATTTGGGGATTATCTGTGCAGTAGCTGCTCTATCAGAGGTGTGCAGCAATTCAAGGTCGAACACGTCACAAAAGCTGCTGACCGCTACTGCGGCATTTCGGATCGATCTGCTGAGGTGATTCTACCAACTGCTGAATTTGCGGTTCTTCTCTGTTTCCCTGGTACCTGTTTCGATGGAGGGAGTTGGCGTATTGAGGACAAGCTGCACGTCTATAATAGAGGTTACGCCGACACCGTCGACGGCGTGCATGTGCATTGCATGGCAATGGGTTCCCTGCATCAGGCGGTGGTTGGACAAGCATCTCACCAGATGCGTAGTCGTTCCGCTGCCATGCAACTAATCGGGTTGATATACTGTGAATGTGTACTGATGAACGGACGCGATCATCTCTGCTGCGGGCAGGCACGCAGAAACACCCGCACCTCAAAATCCAAACAAAACCGCATCTGCCGCCAGGCAAACAAAGTCTATGTATCTCCTTAGAACCCGTACTTTTCCCGGTACTGGCGAATCAACCGATAGTAAATCTCCTCAGCAGAGCGCAGCTGATCGATTCGTACCCGCTCGTTCAGCCCATGCAGCCCGCACAACTCCCCTGGGCCATACTCAATCGCCCGGAACCCTGCTTTCCTTAGCACCCATGAATCCGATGCCGCCCATTGCACAATCGGCTCGGAAACAACATTGTACACGCTGCTGATGGCCTTGCAGGTACTTTGTACCAAAAATGACTCCGGCGTTGTCAGAGAGGCGTCTGTTTTTAGAAACGGCGTAACCATCACTGCAGCCGGCAGATGTGCATATATCTCCTCGAGAATATCATCACAGTTGCAGCCCCACGGCAGCCGCATATCAATCGTAAGATAGCATTTCTGTGCAACAATATTCACCCGTTCTCCTCCCGAAATGAGTCCTGGATTATACATAATCTGCCGGAATAACGGCGTAAACTCGCAGTCCCCCTGCTCATTGGTGATAGCAATCGAATGCTTAATCAGCCGCTCCAGAGATGCTGACTGCGGATACACGCGGTTGTGCAGCTCATCTATCCAGGTAAGAAACGAATATGCCTGTACAATTGCACTATTTCCAACCATCGGAAACAGCGAGGCGTGCCCCGGTATCCCCGTAAACTCAACCTCGAATCGGCAGACCCCCTTCTGGCCTACTGAAGGTGCAAACGCAGGAGTAGGCTCTGCAATCAGCACGTCGCAGGGATGAATCAGCAATTTTTCTATCAGATATCTGGTACCGTACCTGCCGCTGCCCTCCTCATCGCAGACAAATGCAAGAGCCACCGGAATCTCCCCGCAGTCGTTCACCGCTCGCTCAACCGCAGTCAGAATTGCCGCACATCCGCCCTTCATATCCGTACTTCCGCGGCCATGGACGTATGTATCATCAACGGCACCTGCATACGGAGGAATATCCCAGCCATCATCCATCGCCAGAACCACATCCATGTGGCCGGAGAGCATCAGCATTCGATTCTGTTCCCGGGAGATAACATTACAGCGTCCAGGTGCCCCTTCAGTAATATCGGAACGGATGCCAAGGGTATCAAGAAGCGACGTGATGTACTGGGCAGTCTCCGTCGTGTCCCCAGGCGGATTCTCGCTTTTGATCTTCACAAGCTCCGAACAGACGCGCACAACATCCATTAATTTTACCTCGCGACATGACGTGTTTTGTACTCGGCAAAAAGTTTTCCGAGGGATCCTGCCTGATAAATGCTTTGGAGGAACTGCCGATCGAAGATATCGTCTGCCATATCATGGAAGAACTGCGGCGGCAGTGGTTTTTTGGCAGCCGGATCCAGTACAATCCGGAATCCAACATACCGCGCACCCTCATCAGGATCATAGATGAACTGCCAGAGCATTGGTGTACTCTCAAACATCTTCTGATGTGCATCGCGGAGCCAGACCATAAACTTAGGGAATAGCGCATTGGCCCCCTCCTTTGCCACATCAACACGGCGGCGGAGATACTCGGCCGTCATGGAGCAGCGTATCGAATCAGGATTGTACGCAAGAGCGCTCAGTGTGTAGTCAAGATGTGCCACAGCATCAATAAAGTAAAAGTAGAGGACCGGGTCCATATCAGATGGATTTTCGAGAATCAGCGACTTGTGGTAGAGATATTCTGCCTCATTTGAGTACTCGTTTCTCTGAGGTAACATAATAGCCATTTGACGGGATAGACAAAAAGCGTTGGTATGCTGGATCATAATCCGTATGAAACAAACATCTAAAAAAGCAAATAATTATGGTTTGGATAGATTTATTCCATATGGATGGCACTTTGCGTGCATTCGTCAACACAGGTCTCGCAGTCCACGCATCCTGATACATCAACGACCGCCTTGTCATCTATCAGCTCAATTGCTGCTGCCGGACAGATGTCCACGCAGGTTGCACAGCCAATACACATGTCTTTATCAACTACTGCTACCATTTCAAATACCTCAGATATTATTATGTTATTTCACCCAGAGATAAAAATAGGTTTCGATGAGGGCATTTGCGTCCTGCCGACTTCTGGGTCTGGCAAAACGCAGAAGAATCGCAGAACTCTATATAATCAAAGAACAGTTTTCATCGTGTACACACCAGGGGTTTTTCCCGGAGTCCACGCAGTTACGCGAACTGCACCGCGTGCAAACACCACATGATCATATGCCCGATGCACCAATTCGATGCTCTCATAATTCTGATGAAACTGAACCGTGTGATCACCCACAACATCACCACCGCGGATAACATGCACACCGATCTCATTTTTGCGGTCCGCCATGCCACGGCGTCCGTACGTCTCCTCGCGTTTACCAATCTCCTCCTCGATCACTTTCCGAATAGTCTTTACTGTGCCACTCGGGGCGTCTTTCTTGTAGCGGTGATGCGCCTCAATAACCTCAATATATAGTCTCCAAGCTTTTTTGAAGCTTCCCAGCCCTGCTTCCTGAAGATGTTGGCGCCGACACTGAAGGTCGTCATTTTCACAACAGGCAGACTCTTGATCGCAGCCAGAAGTCCTGCCTTCTCCCTTGGCGTAAAGCCGGTCGTACCTATCACCAGCGCCACTCCTTTTGAAGCCGCAATTCACGCATTCACCATCGTTGCCGCTGCAACCGTGAAATCAATCTTCACATCGACTTGCACTCATCGATAAGGGGCCTGCAAAGGCTTTCTGACTCAACCCCCCCGATCCCGGCGTGGGTCAGCACCGTCGACTAACTCAAGTCCCGGGGTGTCTCACCTACCATACTCGCGATGATCGTACCCCTGCGCCCCAGCACCCCGCAAATTAGAACTTTAGTCATAGTGTGAAAGTACTTTTCGTAATGTTTCCGTTATTTCTGGGGCAAAAGAGTCCTGCGGCAGTCTGACATTTCCTGACACAATCTGTCCTCGGATCTCTGCTGCACGCTTCACTGGCACTGGATTTACCTCCATAAACAGCGTTTTGGAAAGATCTAGCAACTCGTAATGGATCTTTCGTGCTGTATCTATATCTCCTTGCACAAGAGAATTATACATCGCAACCATGCGTTTTGGCTCAATGTTTACCGTCACTGAAATGCAGCCCTGATCATCAATAGAACGCACCGACAGCGCCAGTGAATCGTCGCCCGAAATCAGCACGAACGGATATTCGCGTTCGACATCCGCAAGATCATGGATGATAGCCATCATCTGATCCATGTTGCCGCTCGCCTCCTTCACGGCGACGGTGTTTGGAATGGTCTTTACCATCTCGATGTTCATATCCGCCGATAGATTCTGGCCGGTTCTTCAGGGAATATTATATACATCGGACTTATCCGTCTGAATGGGAACAGTCCTTCAAATCTGAAATATAACAGTCTATGCCAATAGAGATAGACGAAACATTTATAGATTACAAATATAGCTGATAAGTTCGAAAATGAATGCGGAACTTCGCGAGCACGTCTCTGACATCAACCTCCAGATCGGCTAACTAACCGAATGTTTGCTGCGTAGCGGAAGGCTATTCTCCCTACGGAATCTAACCAGTTATTGGATACGGTTTTAGCCGCCCCAATTGACCAACGCTCTCCGGGTTGCCAGTACAGTGGAAAAACTGATTCTCCCGGCCGGAACCGTTATACTACTGCAAAGTCTTTTTGCCAATAACATTAATAAAAATACCTCAGAAGTATCGTCTCCGGGACTTATCTTTCGTTATCACAGATTGCACATTCTTTCATGAAGACGCAGAATAATTCTGAAAATTTTGGGGGATTTACAGGCGCAAGAAGAAACAGAACTAATCAGGTCAGTGGTGATCGTACTTGCCTGCGCCATCGCCATCCTTTTCATCGGCAAACGCCTGTGTATGTCGCTTATTATTTGGTACTTTGTCACCGGCATAGTTATCGGCCATGCGTGCTTAGATTGGATGGCAGAAGAACAGATGTCGCTATTT
The DNA here is from genome assembly GCA_031287415.1 of Candidatus Methanorbis basalitermitum. Lineage (GTDB taxonomy): Archaea > Halobacteriota > Methanomicrobia > Methanomicrobiales > Methanocorpusculaceae > Methanocorpusculum > Methanocorpusculum basalitermitum. The sequence goes on from JAITSY010000021.1 coordinate 15,064, forward strand.
GCAGATCTCGGCGTCATCCTGCTGATGTTTACCCTCGGTCTGGAAATGTCGCTAAAAAATCTCCAATCAATGAAAGAGATCGTTTTAATCGGAGGAATATTCCATCTCACGGTAACCATCGTCGCCGTCTGCACGATCATGATGGCCATCGGATTGCCTTCAAATATCGCACTCTTCGTCGGATTTTTAGTGGTGCACTCATCCACTGCCGTGATCATGAACCATTATCAAAACAGTGGAGAGATGAATACCCGGCATGGCAAGATCGCCCTCGGCCTGCTGATATTTCAAGGCTTGAACGTTATCCCCATGATGCTGATGGTCCCGAACCTTGCCGGAAACAGCGACACCAATCTAGTTGGATCATCTCCTGAATTTTAGTGTGGGTATGGTGATCTTAGTGATAGTCTTAATTTCAGCCGTATTTCTCGTGCCGCGTTTCCTCACAGAAATCACCTTAACGCGAAGCAAAGAACTCGTCGTCATATCCATTGTTGCCATCTGTTTTGGTATTGCCTATCTGAACGACGAATATACGGCGCCATTCTGTTTTGGCTTGCGGTGCCCCCCCCGAAAAGAGCGGGAGCGCGCATGGCCAAGCCGTACCGCGTTGCCCTGCTACCCGCATTCCTGAGAGTACATAACTACCTATACTTGACAATGCATTTGACAATAGTCCGAATAAGAGATCCCCAGAACCACTGCACACAGGAAAATACAAAAACGCTGAGGGGGAGATTTGAACTCCCGAGAGACTTTCGCCTCACGGGCTTTCCAGGCCCGCGCCCTACCGCTAGACTACCTCAGCAACTGGCATATGGCATGGGTTTTTTGCCTTTATTAATATTACTTGTTTACACCAGAAGGGAGAGAGAAGACTCGGAGAGATTTTGCCACAAAACCCGGATCCCCACAGGCGAATTTCGCCGAGTCACGTACCGCCTCTGCAAGCGCGACAAGTCGGCCCTCGACAGTCACTACTGCAATACTCTGTCCCCGCACAAAGGGATCACACCAAATCATCCCAACCCCAGCAAGAATCGCACCGTGGGCAACTGCATCCGCAGCGCCGGGCCGAACAACGATCTTCGGAAGATCCAGAACCGCCGCTTCAGGGGGGAGGATCATCGATCGGATCATCTCCCCGTTCCCTGTTTCAGCCGCATCCCGAATCTCATGCAACGTATGCGTATCTTCCACCAAAAATCCACCGGACCGTGTCCGTCGCAGCTCGATCATCTGCGACCCGCAGCCAAGAACCCAGCCGATGTGCACACACAGCGACCGGATGTATGTCCCCGCCTCGCAGCGGACGCGAATGAGTACCAGCCTACCCTGCATATCAAGGAGTTCAATCCAGTGAATCACCCGGATGCGGAGCGCCCGCTTCACTGCAGATCGACGGGGAGGCCGCTGATAAATACGGCCGGTGAACTGCTTTACCGCCTCCTCCACCTGCTCGCGGGGAACATCCGCATGAAGCAGGAGACACACCACGTACTCCTTCTCATGCAGGAGCAGGAGCGGGGCAAGTCTCACTGCTTTTCCAAGCATCACCACCAGCACCCCGGACACCATCGGATCGAGAGTTCCCGAATGCCCGACATTGCTCTGCAGCATCTCACCGACCCACGCGGCAACCTGATGACTGCTTGGTCCGCGCGGCTTATCCACTAGCAGGATGCCCGTGTAGCCCATCAGTTGACCCTCAGGTAGGCATTCAGGGCAATCAATGTTCCTTCCAGAGATCCGTCGCCTACAACCCTTGCTTCAACACCTCCTGTTCGCATTGCATCAGCCGTGACCTCACCTATAGCCATCGGCAGAATGTACTCCAAAGAGGAAAACAGGGCCCTTTGATAGGAGTTGGCGCTCGTGAAAAGAACCGCATCAGCACCATCAAGATTCAGCGGTTCGTTTGTCGGCGCAAGACGGTAGCACCGGTACTCAAATGCCATCCCGCCCGCATCCTCTATCGCATTGATCAGATCCAGATTCGGCACATCAGCACGTGGAATGCCTATGCGTTTTCCCTCTATCCAGTTGCCAAGATATGGCACAAAGTTCCTTGAGTAAAATGCCGGCAGTGTTTCTGCAGCAATGCCTGCATTATGCAGGGTTTTTGTGGTCTGTGGGCCGATGGCGATCACCCGCGTTGTCTTGGTGATGCAGGGATCAAGGAGTGGAGCAATTTTTTGTGCGGGAAAGGCACTGGTGAAGAGTATTGCATCAAATTCATCGCCGACTGCTGCAAGCACAAAGGTCTGAATTGTACTGCTCCTGATTTCGGCACGGAGCGGGGAGACCACACGGTACTCATGCCCGTATTGTTTGCAGAGAGCCGCATCTGCCACACTTTTTTCGGCAAGACGGGTGATCGCAAGTAACATAAATGGATATTGGACGGCCAGCGTTAATATTCTGTCCCGTCGATATTGCTGCATGTTTAGCGTGGCTGCAGGGTGTGTTGTGGGTATTCTGCTCAGAACAATCTCATGGATTGGGAAGGGTATTCATTCAACCACGGTTGCCGATATCCTCGACGGGGCTTCCTGACCTCTTTTTGCTTTATTCTGGAAAAATCGGCTTGCAACGGCGATTATTGCAACGATGATTACGCATACATTTCTTGATGCGGTTCCGTCGGTATCTCTGGGTGTGCCGGATCCCGACACGGTTCTTGTGGTGCTTCTGGCCAACCAGCTGTGCCTTGAGGAACGTAGAGAAGAGGCTATCCGTACTTCGGTGATTGGGAGTACTGCTGGCTTTATGCTCTGCCTTCCGCCATTTGCGGTGTTCATGCAGGTCCTTCCGCCGCTGCAGGAGTCCATCGACTGGGAATTTGTCTGGTGATTTTACTCGCTGCGGGTCTCTTGATTGTGTACAGCAGGTCGCCTGGGTGGGCGCCGGCGATGTTTTGTGTGTCAGGGGTTCTTGGTGTCTTTTCTCTTGGTTAGGCACCTTTTTCGTTCTGTATTTTTGGGATCAGTGAGGTTTTACCTCCTTAGTTCACGGGTTTATTCGGAGTACCTGTTCCATTGGCGTCGATGAGGTCCGTTGCCTCGGTCCCAATGGATAGTTTTTCGGGTTGCAGACTGCCCCCCGGGTGATTTTTCTAATGGCATGCGAGGTGCCGGTGGCAGGAGCGGGTGAGATTTTGGGAAAAGTGGTGCCCGCGAATATCTTGTCGCGAAGGGTGTTCAGGTGTTTTTGGTGGCGATGTCGCGGGTATTTTGCGGGCCGTTTGGGGCTTGCTGATTCTGCTGTCCGCTGCGCTTACCGGAATGGTTCCGGGCCAGGTGGATGTGCCCAGGATTTTTTGTATGGTGACCATCATACTACCGGTGATGCTGCTTACACTGGATTTGATTCGGTTGTGAGACTGCACCACTCGTACCATCTGCTCGATCGAATAAATAATACCTGATTATCCTCATAACTGAGTGCATCTATGTCAATGAAACATCTTGCTGCCATCCTGCTACGTGGTGCCCCGCTCTTTTGTGGGGCAGTATCGGCAGAAGCAACGAACCTTACTATCAACGTCTATGACAGCAGCGCTCCCCTTGATCCAATCAAAGACGGAAAAGTCGTCATCACAAAGGACGGTCTCAGTCAGGATATCTAGACCAATGTTGCAGGTAGAGCAAAATTTGACGCGGGTGAGTACCGGGCGACCTACAATGTAGCCGTCAGCAAAGACGGATACGACAGCTAGAAATTTTCCCTCTACGTCAGAACAATGGACACAGATTACACAGTATACCTACAGAAATCAAACCTCGTCCAAATCAAGATTCTCAATCCCGACAGATCAACACCGGTTGCCAATGCATCCATTTCCATTAACAGGCTCGACATGGGAACCACCAACAGTGCCGGTGTGCTGCACGTATCTATGGGGAGAGGTACGTATCACCACATCACCGCATCTGCAGAAACCCACGAGCCATATTCTTCATCCCAGGACATTGAGACTAATCAGGCATCCCCTACAATCATACTCTCAAAATCGTATCTTACCCCGCTTGTGCTGGTCTATGACACTGATAAAAAGCCCATAGCCACCACGACCGTAATCATCGATGGAAAAACGACCGTCTATCCCGATGAGTACGGCAAGGCCCAGTTCCCCAGACATATTGCTGGAATCTATGATCTTGAAGTGACCAAGGTCAATTACGCTCCCTGCAAAAAAGATCAGCTTCTCCGAAGACTCGTACACCGTCACCATAGAACCTCCCTACGAAACGGTTCCAGTGACGATTCTCGTTATTGATGGAATAACGCCCGTTGCGGGTGCATATATCTCCCTTGACGGTTTCATCACCGGAACTACTGCTGATAGAACCGGCAAATTCACCACCACAATGCGTCCCGAGAAAACTGTTCTCTTCGGAGCATCTAAGGAAGGATACACCAGCTGTAGTGACCCCTCCAAGATGACCACCGGCAGAGGCAACAATACCATCACCCTGCAGCTCACAACCAACTTCCCGGCTGCATTCGCTGCAGTCGGCAGTATCTCTGTAGGGCTCACCATCATTCTCGCCACAGTTCTTTTACGGAGAAGAGGAAAAAAAGAAAAGATAACCACAGAAAAAGATCTCTCTAATTCTCGCATACCTGTTTTTCAAAAAACGGACCTGCTGGGGATCGAACCCAGATCTCCGGGTTCGAAGCCCGGAAGGATATCCACTACCCTACAGATCCACTGACATATTTATCTCTTTTTATCTCTTTTTTATTCTATCGCATTTGTTCCCAGAGGGAACGCAAACTACAATGCAGAGCCGCACCAACACAGAATATATGTTGCTCTCCTCATCAGCCATTCGCGCCCGCATCGCTGACAAAACATTGGGTATCACACCGTTCGCCGAAGAATCCCTGCAGCCTGCATCATATGATCTCCGGGCCGCAGAAGATACCGTCATGAAAGCAGGGAAGCTCTCTCTTGTGGCAACTATGGAGTTTGTCAGCCTTCCCGCCGATCTCGCTGCCACTCTTCGTGGGCGCTCCTCTTTCGGCAGAAAAGGACTCCTGCTTGGTGCGGGATACATCGATCCAGGATTTCGGGGAAATCTTACCCTCTGCATGGTAAACATGGGACCTACAGACATACGGGTTGAGAAAGGAACACGCATCGTACAGATGCTCATTCACCCTGTATTTGGTGATGTGGACAATATCTACGACGGCAACTATCAGGACAGCTACGGAGTGGTAACCTCAAAAATATAAGCGGTGTTACAGCCACTTATCCTTCTTACTCTTTTTAGCAGTTTCTTTGACAGTCGGATTCTTTGGCAGAGGTATCGATGTTACCCGAATACCTTTGCTGATCTCACGGGGTTTGCGGACTTTCTGGGACCCATCAATCTCTTTGGGCCGTTGCGCAGAACCTCCACTCACAGCACCGTCTGTCTCTTTTGGTTTTTGTACTCCTGCCATTCTGATGTGACCCTCGGTTTCCTTCGGTCGCTGTGTTTCAATGCTTACAGGGCCATCAAGCACACCAGGGGTCATGGTTTCCGTTGGTCGCGATCTGCCTGACATGTGGACAGGTCCGTCTGTTTCTTTGGGCCGCTGATGCCTGACTTGCACGGATCCCTCAAGCGCATCCGGTATTGTCGTCTCCTTCGGCCATCCGGCACTACCGGCATTTGCCTGGCCTAAGAGCACATTGTCTGCTTTTTTCTGCCGCTTCGGCAGCATAATCATATGGCCTAACATCTGCTGCTGCTTTTTCGGTCCAGCAAGAACGATCTTCGACAGCTCCTGGAGTTTGGGCAGTTCCTTTGCGATCTCCAGCTGAACCAGCGGAGGTTGCTTATCAAAGACGGTTGCCGTCTGCAGAGAGTACATGTACTGCTGCTGAGGAAGAGGGGGAGGAACAATTCTTCGAACTACATTTTCGAACACGTCATCATCGCCGACAGGCGGCTTGACATGCAGCGACTGAACGATCATCTCCTCTTCAAAGGCCACCGCCATTTCAGACTGTGCGGCGTCGCAGACCACTGTCTCAGTCCCAAACGGATCATCCGTGGCATAGACCGGCTGCTGCTCTTCTGGCATTGCCGCCGAAAACATGTCACCATCCGCAGACCGTGGGGTTTCAACCAGTTCAAATATATCATCATTCCCGGCCTCCTCCAGAACCTGGCTGCTGCCGACTCCAACCGGCATTATCATCCGGTCCTCAAACAGAACCTCATCATTCGTAATCTGAACGGCAGGAATTTTTTCTGCATTATTTTCCTCTTCGTGCTCTTTGCACTGTTCGCTCTCGTAAATGGTTCGAATTTCGTCCAACTCCTTCACCCGCGGCACATTGCCCAGTCCAGCAAGTACAATGATCACGCCGACATACCGGGTTGACTTTACCGGATAGTCGCCTGCCCGCATCTCCAAGCCTCGGATGCTGCGGTCAATCCATTTGCGGACTGTCTGAAATCCTTTCATCGATAGCTCACCAGAAGGCCCTGCAATCAGCACCAGAGCTTTTTCCGAGGAGGTCAGATCGCAAGGGACGGAGACTTCCTGGTATACTGCCTGTTTTGCCAGTTCTACAATTCGTGAGGTTCTGGCCTGATTTTCTTTTAGCAGATATTTTTCCACACGAATCCGCTTTAGCACATTGTGGGTCCAGGTAGCGGGAAGTTTCTCAGTTGCATAACCGATTGCCACAAGGTCGATTTCTTTGAGAGTGTTCAGGACCTCGCCTGCATCCAGCACGACCTCTGCTGCTTCAACCCCATTACGATTGAATTCTCCAGCACGAAGGAGGAGACCCACCCGGCGAGCAAGCAGTTCGTTGAGCACCGGATACATTTCGTAGATAGTTGCCTTGTGTTTTGCTTCCCTCTCATTTTTGATGCGGTCTTCATCCTCGGTCCGTTTGAACCATGTTTCGTTGTCGAAGAGGATCGTTGCTTGGGCAACTTTGCGGATCTCAGCCAGTGTCCTGGATGCCCGTGCGGATATTTTAACACCTTCGTTTCGTCCAGGAAGCGTCAGGATGGTGAATATTGGATCAGGAAACGTATCATTGAGTTGTGAGACGATCGCAGGCACCAGTTCGGCCATCCTCCCCCCAAGACCTGCGCAGACAAAGACAGCATCAATCTCTTCAATACTGTCACACTGAAAACAGCTTGCAAGGTTGCCCACTTCAAAGTCGGTTCCCCTGGTATTGTTCTCTTTGACCAGATCGCTTGGAGTGAGAACAAACCGGTTTTCCTGAGGAATACTTTGCATTTTGGAGATGGTTTTCTGGTCGGCATCAAACACAAAAGAACGTACACTCCGGACCCCGCTTCGCTCGTCATGCTGGTTTAGTGTGTCGACGATGCGGCAGCCTGCTCCACCGAATCCAATGAGTAATGCTCTCAATTGTGCTCCACCTACATCCCAGGAATCATGTTCTACATGTATTATTCCTTTTGTAACCATATATTCTTTCATGAAATGATACCAATGATAGGTAATATTTAATATCTTAGGAGTTTAATAGTAATGTATAATATTTTACAAAGGATTTGAGAAACTTGTCCCGAATGACGATGCGGCCATAGCTTATTTCATCAACATCCGATATCCCGATGATATGGTGTACCCACATTGTGGGGAAAAGTACCCACTTTATCAAGAAAAGAATAAACCCAAACATTATGCTTGCAAACGGTGTAATAATCATCTTTCAGTGATGAGAGGGACGATTTTCGAGAACTCATCAACCAGCACGAAGATGTGATTTTATGCCATCAATGCCTTGTTAAACGGTAAGAAAGACATTTTTTGGCGAAAAATGTAGAGAGAAGAGAGAGATCGGCGTTACACATAGATGTGCTTGGAAAATGCTGAAACTGATTAGAATGGCAAGGGGGAATGAATAAAAGAACTAGACTATCTTTTGCATTAATTTTAATCCATTCTATGGCATATGTGCTCATAGGAAAGTTCGCTGCTGATGGGCATAAAGAGACAGGAATTGAAACGTCCTTAATATCTGATATAATAATTATATCAAACAGAGCGTTGGCATTGGTTGCATATGCTTATTTAATTGTCGAATCAAAACCGGATAGCCTCACATTTTACAAGAACTGTGGTTTTAAAGAACTAAAATGGATAAGACGGATAAAAACGGAGAGTGGTAGTTCACACAGATAGGGTTACACAGTGTTTCAGGAGTGGATCAAACACCCTCTTGTTTTCCATGTTATTGAGCTGTGAAGATAATTGAAACTGATATTTTTTCTGGCTTATCGGTTTTAGTGGTAATATATAATTGTTTCATAAATTTCTATTGATATAGACAGTTATATTTCAGATTTGAAGACTGGTTCACATTCAAACTGATAATTCTGTAAAAAATCGAGTATCCTGTATTTTGTTTTGAAAAGATAGACCGAATACAAGGCTTCCGTTAAATCTCGCCAAAAGGCGTGTTTTGACTGTATTTCGACATCATCATTCCACTGGTCGCGGATAAACGCACCTACATCCATGCAGGTGCTTTACGTTACCATCCGATATAATATTACAGTGTATCTGTATAATTCCATTTTGAGATTACCCGAATCGGACCCTGCAGCGGATTGAATCAGACTATACGTTTCTCTATCTGTTGAAAGACCAATTAAAATAGGTTATTCGTTCAGTGTTTTCCAGTGATCCTGACAAAAAAAGAAACCACTTGCATAAAAATACCCAACAATACAGTCAAAATATTTGACATCTTTTGTTAAACAATTGAATCTCTTGAGTACGGAATTTCCCGGTTCTGTTGTGAAGAAACGTGTGTCTGAAGAAGGTATACTTGACCAGTAATCTATATGAACAGTTCATATTTTAACTTATTGACTGGGTGTACCCTAGTATCAATCACTATATTTCCTGTTCATCTCCACTGAGGGAAGAGGTGGGATCATTGCAAATATCTCCTCTCTCCCCGAGATCCCCTTCCGAAAAAATCAGTCTGCCTTCGCAATACTGATCAGAATCTTCAGCTCATCAATCATCCATTCGGTGGAAAGCAGGGAGACGCACGGGGCTTCGCCACAGAAACACGGCTTTTCTGCAGGTGAACGAATCGCAAGATATGCCGCCCGCACCTCACCAGCAATCAGATCGCGGCGAAGGTCAACCAGCTCGGCAACCAGTTCATCAGCCACCACAACGTCGCAAGAGATCTTCGCATCCACCGCAAGCCCAGCACGTTTGCGCATTTCCTGAATCCGGCGGATAACTTCTCTGGCATACCCCTCAGATGCAAGCTCCGGCGTCAGCGTCACATCCACATACACCCAACCTCCATCCGCAAGCGGTGAAGAGAACACATTCTCCGGCATCCGTTCCGCAAACGTCATATGCTCAGCCGTCAAGTTCGCCGAAAAGCCGTCTTTTTCCATCACAACCTTGCCATCCCTAGCAAGAGCTGCCTTCAGGGCCGTTCCATCCGACTCCACGATAAATGCCTTCACTTTCGGCCCGTCTCGACCGAACTGTTCCCCAATGGCTTTCATTACCGGAACGGCAGTCCACCCAATCCGCTCCCAAACACCAGAAACCGTTTTCACGGAACAGGCATTCGCTCGGCTGCAGCACATATCATTCATCACCGCAACCACATCAGCCACCGCCTGCGACTCCGTTGCCACCACAACCTCACCCACAGGCCAGCGGCCCTTCCGCTTCCCGCCTTGCCGGGCATTTGCCACCGCCTCGTCAAATTTCTGCACAATCGTCATCTTCTCCTCAAGGGCTGCATCGATCATTACCGGATTCCCACCAAACCAGTCCTGCATGTGCACCGACTCTGGGTCGCCCACACACTTCAGATTCTGATACATCTCTTCCGTGATGTGCGGTGCAAACGGAGCGAGAATCACGAGAAGCCGCCGCAACACATAATACAGCGTATCATACGCATTCATCTTCGAAACAGAATCTTCTTCCAGCCACATTCTTGGCCGAACCAGCTGCACATACCAGCGGGACAACTCATCAAGGACAAACGTGGCAATTGGTCGGGTTGCCCGATAAAGACTGCAGACCTCCATCTCCCTCGTCACCTGTGCAGCAAGCGAGTGCACACAGCTGATCAGCCAGCGATCCTCAGAACCGAACTCCGCAATATGATCTTCAACCACCGACGGATCCCACTCCCCGCCTGACGCGACAGCAGGGATGTATCCATCCAACTGCATATACGGCAACGGGAACTTATAGACGTTCCAAAGCACGTTAAACATCCGGTGCGTCGTTTTCACACCCTCCATCGAGAATCGAAGATCATCCCACGGGGCACTTGCTGAGAGGAGATACTGACGGAGCACGTCGACACCGAACTTTTCGATCACATCTTCCGGAGTAATAACGTTGCCCAGACTCTTGCTCATCTTCTTCCCATTCGCATCCAGCGCAAACCCATGCATCAGCACCGACTTGTATGGGGCTTTGCCGAATGCAATAGTGGACAGAGCCAGTTGCGAGTAAAACCAGCCGCGGGTCTGATCCTGACCTTCGAGGATGAATTCGGCAGGCCAGTTCTGTGAAAACGCCTCGGTTTGCTGGGGGAACCTCAGCGTTGCCCAGGAAGCAACGCCGGAATCATACCAGACATCAAAAATATCCGGCACCCGCCGCATCACGCCGCCGCATGCACAAGGGATGGTGATGCCGTCCACATACGGTCGATGCGGATCTGGCATTTTCTGACCGGAGCACTCTTCAAGCTCAGTATAGCGGCCGATGACATGATACCTGCTGCAGGCCGGACAGACCCAAACTGGAATTGGAATGCCCCAGTACCTCTGCCGGGAGATGCACCAGTCGCGGGCCTCTGTGATCCAGTCATGAAACCGTGCAGAACCTGCCCAGTCAGGATACCAGGTGACCTCGTGTGCGATCTCATCAAGCATTTTCCCGCGGACGTCTTTTGCCTTGAGGAACCACTGGGATGTTGCCCGATAGATGATCGGAGTCCTGCATCGCCAGCAGTGACCGTAACGGTGAGTAATTTTGCGTTTTGCAAGCATTGTGGGGCCGAGGGCCGCGATTACGGCGTTGTTGGTCTCTTCGTCCTTGACGTAGCGACCGGCAAAGATGCCGGCGTCATGAGTGAAACAGCCGTTACCGTCCACTGGGCAGATGACTGGCAGATTCTCTTTTAAACCCACGAGGTAGTCATCCCAACCGTGACCTGGTGCGAGATGGACAATGCCGGTGTTTTCCATCGCGACATAGTCTGCAAGTACGACGCGGTGATCGATCTGTTGCTGGATGGGGACCTGCTCCGCAAGTGGGGAGAGGTATTGAGTGCCGACAAGTTCGGCGCCGGTTTTGGTATCAATGACCGAATAGTCCTGATATTTTCCATATCCGAGGATCTGCTTGGCGAGGTCTTTTGCGATCCAGAGGTCTTCGGTTTTGCCGTCCTTGATGGCCCGGACTTTGGCATAGACATAACTTTTGCCGACTGCAACGGCGACATTTGCAGGGAGGGTCCAGGGAGTGGTGGTCCAGATGACGAGGAATTCATTGTCTGTACCGACGACCGGAAATTTGACGAAAATGGAAGGGTCGGTCTCGTCCCAGTACTCGACCTCGGCATCGGCGATGGCGGTGCCGCAGCGGGGACACCAGTTCACTACCCGGTTGCCGCGTTCGAGCATGTGTTTCTCGTCGCAGGCTTTGAGGGTACACCAGGCGGCTTCGATGTAGCCCGTGTCAACCGTCTGGTAGGGATCGTCGAAGTCCATCCAGATGCCGAGATTTTTGAACTGCTCAGACATCAGGTCTTTGTGAGTGAGGGCAAACGTGCGGCACTCCTCGACGAAGTTGGCAACGCCGTGTTTTTCGATGTCGGTTTTGTTGTGAAATCCGAGTTTTTCTTCGACTTTGACCTCGATCGGGAGGCCGTGCATGTCATAACCAGCGCGCTCAATGATATTTTTGCCGGTCATAGAGTGGTAGCGAAGGAGGCTGTCTTTTAGAATTTTGTTCCAGGCGGTGCCCAAGTGGATATAGCCGGTGGTGTAGGGCGGCCCGTCGACGAACAGCCAAGGACGGCCTGCGGAGCGGAGCGCCCTGGTTTTTCGATAGGTATTGTGTTCGTCCCAGTATTTGCGGACATTAGATTCTACATTTGCAGGAACGTAGTTTTCGGTGGTTTCTTTCACGGTATTCTTCCCTCAATTGTGTCTGTATACATTGGTTGGAATGATAAATAGTGATTTGGGAAGAGGGGCCACCATACATAATAGTAGTTGCCTTGGGGGAGGGTAAGAGATGGGCAACCCAGAAAAAACAAGTGTAGTTCCCTAGGTAGAAAAGAACGGAGGGAGCCCATTTGTTCTGAACATCTGTTTCGGCGTGAATTTACAGAAGCATATCTGGCTGTCACTCCTCTGAGGAACTGCTCCTGCTTTTAGAGAAGGATGGATTATTGGAGAAAATAATTCATCAAAATAATTTTTTGCTAAAAAGCTGAGAATAGCAGGGATCTATCGTGCTATCTGGCGAATGTGCTCATCAGACCGCTCGGCCAGTTCTTTTTGGCCTGCTAGATCTGCGACACTCCTGACAGCTTCAAGCAGATGGACAGAGTCTTCAAGGAAGTTGAGGATGTCTGCGGGGAAGAGATCAATCCCATAATCGTCCAGTAGCTGGCTGTGAATTTCCTTGGGGTTTAATCCAGCTTCCCGAAGATCCAGAACAACAACTATAAATTTCCGTTCCGCACAGCCGCAGAGCGGCGAATCGCGGCAGTTGCATTCCAGAAAATCTTTGTAAAAATGGAGGATCTGATCCCGTGTACCAGGATCGAGACTGTCAATATCCATCGAGCCTGCTATCATCTCCATGTTTGCCGGATGAAATGCTCCATCCGGCAGCCGATATCCTGCCGCCCGCTGGAGTTTTTTAATGTAGTGGAACCGGGCACGGCTTGCGATCACTGGGCATCTCCGACTACCTCGTCGAAATTCTTTAAGGATTTCATGGCGTCTGCGGCACGTTCTATTTCGGCAAGCCATTCATCAAACTGGGTAGGGTCATCTGCATCCGTGATGTATTTGCCGCAACAGGATGCCCCGTTGATAACGGCCGCACCGATAGAAGAAGCCATGTCGAATGCTTTCTCCGGATCCTTGAGGAATACACTGCGTCCCTCCTTTACGAGGTTTTTGATCTCCTCTTTTGGAGGGTAGGCGCCCTCCAGATATTTCTGTCCGGCTGCAAACAACACTATCATGGAATCCTGCATGGATCTGACGATATCGGCAATGTCTGAGTCCGGTGGTTCCTCCATTATAATCTCTTCAACACCGTGGGATTTGGTTCTTGCCTCTTCCAAGGTGATTCTGTCATTCTGATAAAGACGAATGATCTTGAGTACTGCCAGGGTGATGTCATCTGAAAATTCGTCAAGGATGCGATAGCCCTCTGGCATCTCGTCACTATCCTCGTCCCCGGAAAAATCTGCTTCAGCAAGAGCGTTCAGCCAGTTGTTCCAGCGTTCCTGGTTATAAAAGATATAGTACAACTTTGCCGGAACCTGTGGGTCAGTCACTTTTTTGAAGGATTTTTTTGCAACCATATCTTACCGTAAATAGTTCTGTCCAGATTCTTATAGATGTTGTGGTATTTTCTGTCCGCGGCTGTTTCGTTCGGGAATCCTTTATGATAGGCGTCACATATTTATCTGTTCAGATCAAACACAGACTACTACATGATTGTTCACAAAGTGAATTCCAGATCCGCGAGGATCCCGGAAAAACTGCGAGCGGTTTTGCAAGAGAATTCTCCGATACTGATAGCCCTTTCGGGAGGGCAGGACAGTCTCGTTTTGCTTGCTGCAGCGAAGGCTTTTCGTGTTCCAGCGGCAGCTGCAACGATTGTCTCGGAGTTTACAGCTTCGGAGGAGACGGAGCGGGCGGCGAGATTTTGCAGGGAAATGGAGATTTCCTGGTCTCCGATCGAGCATCGGCTGCTTGATGATGCAGCGATACGGTCAAATCCGGTGAATCGCTGCTATCTCTGCAAGCGGCAGATTATGCGGTCGCTTGTTGCGCTGGCACAGGAGCTTGGAAGCACGGTTTGTGACGGGACGCATGCAGACGATTCGCCGACAGAGCGTCCGGGTTATGCAGTCCTTCGGGAGCTTGGTATCTGCAGTCCGTTTGCTGTTGCAGGGATGGGCAAGGCAGATATTCTTTCACTTGCCAAGCAACTGGGTATTCCGAAGATTCCGCCTTCATCATGCCTTGCAACCCGCATTCCGTTTGGGGTGATGCTTATGAAGGAGAATCTAAAAAAAATTGCGGGTGCAGAGACGTTTCTGCGGACTCGAGGGATTGCTGGAATATTGCGGGTGCGGCTAGTTGCGGATGAGACGGTCGTGGAGGTTGAGGAATGGGAGATGCAGAAAGCTGCCGGTCTCCTTTCCGAGCTGGAGGGTCTTGGTTATTCCAATGTCTGTGTAGCAGAATATGCTGTAGGAGGTGTGGAGCGATGGAAACAGATACAGCAGTAATGGTGAGAATAGGCGAGCTTTGGTTGAAGAGCGAGCCGGTGAAGAAACAGTTTATGACGGTGCTGATGCGCAATATCCGTGCGGCGCTTGATGCAAAAAATCTTGATTACAAATTGGAAGAATACCGCGGCCGTATTCTAATCTACGGGGATGTGGAAAGGATCGCAGCCATTGCTTCGCGGATATTCGGTGTTGTTGATGCGAGCATCTGCAAAACCTGCGGGAACAGCCAAGAAGAGATTGCAGCAACAGCGGTTTGTCTTGTGGGGCGGAAACTGTCTTCTGGCATGCGGTTTGCGGTGCGGGCACGCCGTCAGCATGTGAAGGGTTTTACGAGTCAGGAACTGGCCCGCACTGTAGCAGATGCAATTTGGGAGAGAATTCCAGATTTTGTTGTGGACCTTGATAATCCGGAGTATGAAATTTTTGTGGAGGCACGCGAGTACGGTGGTCTTGTGTACGACGACCGGATTGTTGGACAAGGGGGGCTACCTCTGGGAACATCAGGGCGCGCGATGATTCTTCTCTCGGCAGGTATTGATTCGCCGGTTGCTGCCTGGCTGATGATGCGACGCGGTGTAGTGGTTTCGGGTGTGTTCATGGACGGGGGCAGGTGGGCGGGTCCGGCAACGAAGGATCTTGCGCTTGACAATGCACGGATTCTATCCACTTGGTGTCCAGGCAGAGATTTTACCGTCCGAGTGGTGAATATGGAGCCGTTTTTTACAGCTATGACGGAAACGTGCGACCGTCACTATACCTGTATATTCTGCAAGCGGTTTATGATGCGGACTGCTGGTGCCCTGGCCGAACAGGGGAAGTATGATGCGATTGCGTCGGGAGAGAATCTCGGGCAGGTTGCATCTCAGACAATACAGAATATGCGCGTTATTACTGCATCGGAGGAGCGACCAATTCTCCGGCCTATCCTCACCTATGATAAGGAAGAGACGATTGCAATCGCAAGGAGGATCGGGACATTTCATGAGAGTCCGGGAGATTCGGGGTGCCGTGCGGTTCCGAAGAAACCTGCGACCAGATCCTCCACGGATCTGATTGCAGCCGAAGAGGAGAAACTGGATCTTGTGCGGCTGATTGAGGAGGCATGCGCATCTGCTGAGACATGGATTGCATGCAACGGAAAAATCTCAAAGAAGCAGCTTAATACATAGAGAATTGCCAAGATCTGTCTCAATAATGAAGTGTATTTATATGATCTCATATGAAGATATATTTCCGTAAAAGATTTGTCCTATTTTTTCACAGAGAAGATATTCATTATATAATGTGATATCCAAATAATTCATCATAGGTGTTTGTCCCAGGTACTATTAATTTCTATGACGAAGCAAGTGTCATACAAACCTATGATGTCATAGTTGGGAAGTTCTTTTGGCGTAGGTGGATTCTGAGGATAATCCAGGCAATTTCGGTAGTTTTCCAGATTCTGCCAGAAAAGTGTACCGTTCTGGTGTATAAGCTCCCCTAAACAAAAATAGGCCCAAGACAGGAAGATTTTCCCCATTTGGTACTTGTTTAAATTGTTGCTGGTTTTGCACGGTGAATTCGGGTCTATGACGCAGCATTCCACGCATGGGCAGGTACCTCAGAATACCCCGTGCAATGACGGAGAGGGTGTAAGAAGTGAAAAAAGATGAATCGATGAAAGGGTTTGACTTTCTCATCGGTGATCACTGGTCGTATACATACCATGTCAGGGGGATCGTCACGACCACACCTTGTGAATTGCCAGAAAAACCGGCGTATCAGCTCCATATCTCTGGGATTTTTTGGGAATGAACCACTCACAGATGAAGGAGTTGATGGAGCAGCAGAACCAAAAAATAGACTGTTTTGTGGTTAGAGGCAGAGTTGTAACCCCAAGTTGGCGTGACAACGCAACAAGGTTGCCACAGGGCGGGGTTGGTCTTTTGCAGCCGTACTTGGCAGGGAAGGGATTATCCATACCAGAAAGTATAAAGTAGAGTATTGGTGAAAAGAATGTCAGTAAAAAATTACCTCATGGAACTGAACGCAGACCCCAAACTGCAGCAGGAGTTTGTTGTATCAAAACTCGCCATTGGGACAACATTCGCAGAAAAAAAGGGATTTGGCGTAACTGTAAAAGACTTCGAGCTGGTGGACGCGGCGTCCCTTTGGCAAGAGAGAGGGAGAGACTACAGATGCACCGCGACCGAATCCGTCGGCGTCGAGTCGTGCATCCATTATCTGGGCAAATAACATAAGGCATTATACATCGGGGAATGCGCTGTCACATCGGACCAATGCCGCCGCCTTTGCCCATCTGCTTCATCATCCGGTTCATTGCCATGCGATTGCCGCGGAACCCTTTGAGTGTCTTTTGCATTATCTTGTAGTACTTCAGCAGCTCACGGACTTCATCAATGGTGGCCCCCGAACCCATGGCAGCCCGCGCCATCCGCGACGTATTGATCAGCGATGGCTTGTCAAGCTCCTGAGGCGTCATCGAGTCCATAATAATGCGAAACTTCTTCATTCGGTCCGCTGTTCCGTCGAGGGCATCAGAAGGAACATTCATCCCGCCTAGCGGCAGCATCGAGAGTATCTGCTTTAACGGCCCCATCTTCTGTACTGCCTCAAGCTGCTTGTACATATCATTCAAGGTAAATTTGCCCCGAAGCATCGCGTTGACGTCCACATCCTCCTGCTTAACGGCCTCTTCGGCTTTTTCGGCGAGCGCCTTCAGATCGCCCATGCCAAGCAGGCGGGAAATGAAACCATTTGCATCGAACCGCTCCAGATCCTCGATCGTCTCTCCATTCCCGATGAACACAATGCCGGACTCGGTCTCAGAGACTGCAGACATTGCACCACCTCCCTTGGCCGTTCCGTCCATTTTAGTAACTATAACGCCGTCAATGCCGATTGCCTCATGGAATCGTTTCGCCTGATCGTGTGCCGCCTGACCAAGTGCCGCATCGATAACGAGCCAGCGGTGATCCGGTTTGAGCAGATCATTGATCTGCATAATCTCCTCGATCAGATCCTCCTCAAGTGCATGGCGACCTGCGGTATCAACAATGATGACCTCAACGTCCTTCAGCGCTGCAAGACCGTCGCGGGTTATCTTGATCGCATCCGTCTCCTGCGGATCGCCATAACAGGGGATATTGATCATCCCGCACAGCGTCTCCAGCTGAGCATATGCGCCTGGTCGGAAGTTGTCTGCACCGATTGCGCCCACTTTCAGACCTTTTCGCTGGAAGTAGCGTCCCAGTTTTCCGGTGGTTGTTGTCTTACCTGATCCTTGGAGACCTGCCATCAGAATCTTCTGCGGACGAAGAGAAAACGCCGCCTCCTTGCCAACGAGCTTGATCAGCTCCAGGTACACCATCCGCAACACATGCTCGCGGACGTTCATGCCTTTAGGCAGAGCCTCATCTAGTGCCCGTGTTTTGATCGACTGCGACAGCTGCATGACAAGCTTCACATTGACGTCTGCCGAGAGCAGTGCCCGCTGGAGATCGCGGATCAGTTCATCAACCGCTGCACGGTCGATGACCGTCTTTCCGGCAAGTTTCTTCATCGCATCCTTCAGCGAATTGGACAAAGTGTCAAGTCCCATTACTCCTCACCTCCGAAGATCGCATCGATGATGAGCGAGGGCGTAAACGGCTTCATATCCGGGTACCCCTGGCCGACGCCTAGAAACACCAGCGGCTTCCCGATAGTATATGCGATGGAGATTGCAGCGCCTCCTTTCTGGTCCATATCGACCTTGGTCAGAATCACACCGTCTGTTGATATAGTCTTTTCAAACTCTTCCGCGCGGATCACCGCATCGTTTCCGGCAGCCGCCTCGTCCACATAGAAGATTAGATCCGGCTTCATCACCCGTTTGATCTTTTCCAACTGGTTCATGAGGTTCACGCGATTATGAAACCGTCCGGCAGAGTCTGCGAGGACGACATCAGTATTGTGAGCCTTGGCATACTCAACCGTATCGTAGAGAACTGCAGACGGATCGGCCCCTTCTTGATGAGCAATCAGTTTGACACCAAGACGATCGCAGTGTACGCGAATCTGTTCGATTGCTCCCGCCCGGAACGTATCACCCGCACCGACAACGACAGACGTGCCCTGATTCTGCAGATAGTAGGCAATCTTTGCAATCGAGGTGGTTTTGCCCGTGCCATTGACACCTGTGAGGAGAATTTTGACAGGTTTTTCATGGGATTTGATGTAACCGGCCAGGTCGAACCCATCACCAAGGACCTCTTCAATAGCATGCTTCAGGGCGTTGGTGACAATTCCCTCCGGAGATTCGCGGATCTTTCTGTGGGTTCCGACCAGCTCTTTTTTCATATGATTCGTGATGGCTTCCGCAACCGGAAATGCAACATCGGATTCAAGAAGCACCATCTGCAGTTCAAGCAGCGCTTCATCGATACCTTTTTCTGAAAGAACAAATTCTCGCTCAATGACAAGCATTTTCAGCTTGCCGAAAAATCCTGGTGTCTTTGGCGCAGGAGCTACGGAAGGCTGAACATGGGAGATCTCCGGATTCGGCATTTCTGAAATATTGGGGGCATCTGGGGAGGCAGATGCTTCCAGCATGGGCACTTCGGCTTTGATTTCGGTTGTCATCGATGAGGATTCGACACTGTGACCAAGCTTTTTGGTGATACCGCTGAGTTTTTTCTTCAGCCCTTCAAACATTATTTATTTATTCCTCTTGAGAGTATAAAGCGCCTCTGCTAGCAGGAAACAGCATCGAAGTTCGTGCATTGATATGACTCGTTTGTATATCATCACATGGCATCAGCAATATCTCCATTTACAACTCACATGAAATAAAGGTATAGCATCAATCAGATGATAATTCTTATGTTTGCAGGAAACATACATAATGAGATGCTTTGCCTTGGCATGATACAGACTGTCGTGATATGCTGGCAGGGCAAGCGTGCAGAGTAACCACCTTGCATAGCGACGGAAGAGCACTGCTACAGGATTTGGAAAGACCTCCCTAATGTTTTGGAATGAAAAAGAGGGGACCCTGCGGGGAAAAGAGCTGCGGGCATTTCAGCTGAAACGGCTGAAGGGAACGGTTGCCAGAATGCAGAACATCGAATTCTATCAGAGAATGTTTGCAGAAGCAGGCATTCGCTCGGGAGACATTAAAACGCTCGATGACCTGCCAGAGCTTCCCTTCGCCAGGAAAGCTGATCTTCGCGGAGGATATCCATTTGAATTCTTTGCAGTTCCGATGAATCAGATCAAACGGATTCATACGACATCCTGAACGACCAGCAAACCGGCGGTTGTTGCCTATACGAAAAATGATCTGAACAACTGGTCGAAATTGATCGCTCGCAACCTCACCATGGTTGGACTTCGCGAAGGCGGCGTGTTCCAGAATGCCTCCAACCACTCGTGGGTGACCGACGACCTCAGCTTTCATTATGGTGCGGAGAAGATAGGCTGTGCGGTTGTGTCAGCAGGCATCGGCAACACCAAGCGTCAGATCGAGATGATTCAGGACTTCTGCATGAGTGCGATTCACTGCACACCAGGCTACGCGATGCACCTCGCCGAAGTCGCTCTGAAGATATGCATGCAAACCAGGACTCACTCCGGATTGACGCGTTCGGTGCGGAGGCATGGTCAAAGAACATGCACCGCAACCTTGAGAACCGCTTAAACATCAAAGCCCACGACAATTATGGCATGAGCGAGCGGTTCTATCCGGGTGTGGCGTTCGGATGTCTCGAACAGAACGGCATGCACATCTGACACGACTGCTCCATCATGGAGATCATCGATCCCAATACTGGCGAGATCCTCGGCCTGGAGGAGAAGGGTAAGATGGTGATAACGTCGCTCGTTAAAGAGGCATTGCCGCTTTTCCGCTACCGCACTAGCGACATCACTATGCTGATGGAGGATTACTGTGCCTGCGGCAGCGGCCAGAAAATTGCCAGGCTGCCCGGCAGAAGCGGCGACATGCTGACTGCCAGCAGCATCAATGTGTTCCCGTCCCAGATTGAGCACGTACTCAAGAATATTCCCGAGGTAGGCGACCAGTTCAGGGTGTACTTCAACAGAATCAATCATCTTGAGGAGATAGCCATTGAGGCAGGGATTAACAAGTACATCTTCCCCGGCGGACTCAGCGATCTCTCCAAACTCCAGAACAAAAATAAAGGGCTGCACAACTCGTACTCCACAGGAAACCCAATGCGCAAAACAAAAAGGGTGTGTGCTGCTCAGGATTTCTCCTGAAATAGATCTATCCCAAAAAGATGCACGCCTCTGATAGAGGTGTGCCGTACCTTGCAGGTCTGCGGATTCCGCTGCCATGCAACTTAATTCAGATATCCTGCCCGTGGCAGAACGCCATAAACCGATCCCGAATTTCCGTGGGCAGCAGCGGGACATTCGACGACACGGCATTTCCCGGCCGCAATGGCACATGCACAAATGGAATTTCCCGTCTGAGAGCGGACTGAAGCTCCTCAGCAGAACACGCACGCTCAATCAACGTCATTCCTGCGGCAAAGGCAAGGAAGCCAAGATCCGCAGTCGCATACGCAGGACTGATCTGATTTCCCGTACTCCCGAACGTCCCGTTGTCAAGAGCCACAATCGTCAGATTCGGCAGTCCTGCCGCTGCCACAGCCGGCAGAACTGCAGACCCAAGAAGACTTCCATCGCCATCGAGCACGATCACCCTCCTCTTCGGACATGCAAGAGCACACCCTAATCCAATGGCCGAGGCTTGCGTATAACTCCCCAGCATATAAAAGTTTCCAGAACGATCTCTTGATGCATACAACTCTTTAGACGGAACACCGATATTCGAAACGATGATCGTATCATCATCCACAAAATCCACAACAGCCCGTATCGCATCCAGACGCAGCATCTGCGGATCGGCATATCCAGGAAGAGACAACATCTTTTGCGGGATATTTCGCCGCGGATAAGAAATCATCGCCGGCTCCTGCGGTTCCCAGCAGGGCGGCAGGATCAACGCAACGAATGGCGTCTTCCCTGCATACGCCCCTTCGATCACCTCATCAAGATGCTCCAAATCCGCACCATTCAAAAAGATCCGGTACGGGATGTGATACACATCCAATAGTTTTGGCAGAGGCTCATTGAATGGAATTTGCGCACAAATCGCCTCATTACCCACACCACGCCAGCTTGCAAGAATCGGCAATGGCAGAGCGTATACCCTAGAAAGCGACATCAATGCATTCAGCATATTACCGATTCCGGAACTCTGGACCGACATGGCAGGCCGCCGACCACCGAGATAGGCCCCCGCACAGATCCCAACCCCGTCCTCCTCATGGACAAGATCAATCACCTGAAACTCAACTGGCAGCAGAGCAGTCAGCCGCTTGCTTTTATCGCACGGAAGCGAAACAACCAAATCGATATTTTGCTCGTGCAGCGTCTGGAGCACCGTTTCTTCATTCATAATCTCGGGATCCCATTCGCAGTCACTGCTGCCGTGACCGGAACCGGGATGATGCCAAGATCCTCCCTGACCCGTGCATATCCACCGCCAGTAATATTCAGCGTGATTGTATCCTGCGGAGCAATGGCACCAGTTTCGATCGCAGAGATCAGTGCCGCCGTTGCAACGGCCGCCGCAGGATCCAGATCGATGCCGTTCTCCACACCCGAGAACAGTCTGCCTGCCTCCTTTGCTGCTGCATTGTCAATAGCCCACATATCGCCGCCGCAGAACATCATCGCCTCAAACACCCCCCCAGGCACACTATAGGGCGGGGAGCGGTTCGTCAAAACCGGCGCAGAAACCACTGAAACTGCCTCCACAGCATTCGGCATGTCCCGATCAAGCAGCAGGTCCCGCCGTTCTTTCCAAGCATTCACCATCGGAACAAACGGCAGATTCTGGGCAAGATGCAGTCGGGGCACTTCAAAACCGAACCTACCGTCTGCAGCAAGGCGCATTGCAGCCTCCCATGCCGCAATGCCGCCGGTACCGGACCCAATCGCTTGGAAATAATGATCCGGCATTCGTCCAATCGTCACCGCCGCATCCAACAGCACTGTCCCCATGCCGTCGCGGCGTGCAACATTCTTCGCACCACCCTCCGACAGATAACCAGGACTTGCTGCGATACGATCTGCGGCTGCAATTGCATCGGCGTAATCTCCCCTAATCGTGATCAGTTTGATCGCATCCGGATCTATTGGTTCTATCACGGTCCAGAGACTCTTTGCAGACGACTCCGGCACCACAATGATGACCGGCGTTCCAAACTCTGCGGCCATGTGGGCAAAGGCCCGGCCGGTATTTCCAGCTGACGCAACGACCAGCACACCGCCGCCGTTCTCAGCAAGCCGTACAACGGTCGGCAGCGCCTCAAGCTCCTTAAACGACCCAGTTGGTACAAAACACTCCCGTTCGGGATAATAGCCGGTAAATGTAACCCAGAGATTTGGCAGACCGAGCTCACGGCAGAGTTCCTTACTCTGAAACGTCATCGGCCGTGTCCGGGTAGACAGTGTTCCACGAACCGGCAACCAATCAAGGTACCGGAACATGCCTGGAAGTTCTTGCCGGACTGTCAGCTGCTGGACTGCATACTCTGTTCGGATCAGACCAGAATGCTCCTTACAGGAAAGCGTGTAATGCTCCGGTAGAACCTCGCCTCCGGCAACACACCGGAGAAGGTACTCGCCCATTAGATTCCTCCTAGCCTCCAGTTACCAGATCGGATTTCATCACGAAGCAGCAGGGCGATACGTTCACCCCGCAAACGATCTGACTGCCGGAGAACGATTGGAACATCCCCGGCCCGGGTATGAAGCACACCGGTCTTTGCCGAGTACACGCCATCGGGACAGACAGATATGCAGGTCAGGCACCCCATGCAAGCTTTCGTGATCGTAAGATCCGGCCGAATTGCTTCCCGTGGACAGAGATCACGGCAGCGACTGCAGTCCGAAGTTTTACATTTTGCGGGATCGGTACGGATGCGGCGATCACCCTTCCATGCATCAGCATAGATTGCCGCATCAAATGCCGTACGGTTCATCACATTGGCAACCGGCAGGGATATATTTTCATCCAGAATGGACAGGGCAGCAAGTGCTGCATCGTCCGTTACAGGAATTGCAGTCGCGACTGAGGTGAGGCATTCACAGCCGGCCATCATTTTGAATCCACCCATCAGATTGGGATCCATTCGATGCATGTCCACAGCAAGAGACAAGTTCGGTTTGGCGGCCGAAGCCCGTGTGCCGCTACCAAGGATAATACCCCGGGCCCCATTGACAAGAGCCGCAGTTCCGGGCGTGTGGAAGCGGAGTGTGGGATCGTTTTCAAGCGGATTGATCTCACCGCAGCCAGAGAAGGTCGCCTGGATCATGTTTCCTTTCATCGGCAGGACGGAAAAGATCGTCTTGACCTCTTTTTCCGATGGATTGACGAAGGCCATATAGTTTCTGAACGCACCGCGGGTGACGATCATCTTTGCTGCCGACATATCGGAAAGACGTACAGATTTTGTGGTGGTTCCCGTATCAGTGTCAATCTGTGCTTCGACGAAGTTTCCAGCGACGAGATCCGCAAACAGATGGCCGCCGCCGTAGCCAGGTCGGTTGGAACCCGTTGTTCCGTACACGATCGCATCCACATGACCGTTGTTCTCGTTTGGGCACGGACCGATGTGCGCCGGGACACCGTTCAGTGTCAGCTTTGTTGCATGGGTAAACGATCCGGCATCAGCAGCCTGAAAGGCAAGAACTGCGGCAGTCCCTGACATGACGCCGAACGTGCCGCAGGTAACGACATCCACATCCTCGGGAGTGACAGCATCGCTCGCTCGGATATGCTTCTTGAACTCAGACACAGTCCAGACAGCAGCGGTCTTTTCAGCAATTTTTCTGTTGATATCTTCTATTGATTTCATAAGATAGCAATCCCTTCAACTCTCACATGAATTCCATAGGATTTGTGCAGGACCATGTTGACCAGGCCGGTATGGGTCCGATGCATCATGCAAACTCCCGGAAGAAATGGCATCCGGAAGCCGAACTCGGGCGCCCTTCGGATGATTTTTGCCACGCCCTCAAACCCTATCATGTGATAGTGCTTGAGATCGATTGCATCAGCATTTTCCCGAGCAAAGGCCGGACCGACGACGTGGCCTGTGATGAGTCCTGAGATCGGATCGGCTTCAAGGACTCTGATCACATGCTGAACGGGGCAGCCTGCCCCGGTCGGCCTGCCTGTGATGACGTCGCCAGTGCTGATGTCAAATGTTTCCACAAGCTCCGGCCGAAACGGGAGTACAATTTTTCTGGCGGACGGCTCTCCCAAAAATGCAGTGATGACAAAATCGTACGGGGCTCCAATCACGTCAGTGCCGGTATAGGTAACGACAAGCGGGCGTCCGCCACCACAGGAAGCAGCTGTTTTCTGCGGTTTGGTATAATATGGGCACTCACCCACATCTTTTAGATCTACGGCAAGTGCCACGGAGAATGCCTTGCAGCTTTCCATTCCGCAGACACCGCAGTCTTTTCCAGGCGGCTCCCAGGCCATTTATTCACCCCGGTATAGATTGTCGGGCACAGCAAGCGGCCGGATGACACCGAAATGCTCCTGCCATCCGGTCTCCTTTTTCCCGATGCAGACGGTACAGACGCCAAGCGGCGGAACCCCGCGAAGTGTGTCTTTTTCGCTCTCTGCCGGTTTCATCTGTTTGATGATCTGCATCAGGTACCGCATGCTGGTGCCCTGTACGGCGTTGGTCTCGATGATGTCGATGCCCGGAGCACTCTGATGGATTCCCTCGCGGAAGACCTCTTTTTCCGCTTGGGATACAAGATCGATTTTTGTGACAACAGCAACATCAGCAAGAGCTATCAAGGGAGCCATCTTCAGGGGCGCATGGGTTCCGGAGACGGCAGACAATACGCAGAGGCCAAGCGAGTTGGTAGTGTAAGGCGTGCATCGGAGACAGAGTCCGGCACTTTCGTAGAGCAGATATTCGGCACCGAGTTCTTCGGCCCAGAGGAGAGCGTCACGGATCACCATGATGCCCATGTGATCGGGGCACATGTCACCCGAGTACACTTTTTTGGTGGGGATGCCAAACTCTGTGGCAAGTTCTTCGTCCTCCCATGCCTGCACGACATCTATCTTGAGGTAGGCGACTTTTGCAGTACCGAGGTTGTGAATGATCTGTTTGACGACGGCGGTCTTACCGGCACTCGGTGGCCCTGCGATGGCGATGAGCCGGACGTTCATATCCCAGCTCCTGTGACAGCGGAAAGGAGCTCCCCAGACCGGATGCGTTCGCGAAGTACCATCATGTCAGCATCCATTTTTGCTATCTGCGCAAGAGCAGTCTGTTCTTCACCGCCAGGTGTGAGAATTTTTTCTACGGCGCCTCCTTTCATGACGATTCGTTTTTCGGTGAGGAGTGCGACATAGGGGTCATGGGTCACGAAGATGATGGCCTTCTTTTTTTCCCGCAGTGTTTCGATAACGCGGTTTTTGAAGATCCCGGCGTTTTCAACTTCATCAAGAAGAATAATGGGTGCATCAGAGATGATGACTGCGTCAGCGACAAAAAGGGATCGAGTCTGCCCACCGGAAAGTGAACTCATCCGCATACAACCGGATATTTTTTCTCCGGTGAACTGGTTCGTGAGATCGATTGCTGCATCAAGGATACCGTTGTTCTCCAGTTTGCGGGCGCGAAGATGCATGGAGAGAAATTTCTCGACGGTGAGATCGGCAAGGCATTTGGTGCTCTGGGTGATCATAGCAATGGGTTTTTTTGCAGGGTCGCGGATGAGATCTTCAGAGGGTTCTGATCCGTTGACGAGAATTTTTCGTCTGGTGACGGTGTCACCCTGAGCAAAGACCTCGATGTCGTTGATGAATGCGGTTTTTCCAGAGCCGGTCGGTCCGACGATAGATATGGTGTCGCCTGGGTGTATGCTGATTTCGTTGAAATTTTCAGGATCTCCGATGCGGTTGGTCCCGGGGAGGACAGTGAGAGATTGTATGGGAGTGTTTTGGAGGGTCATCCCTTTCCTATTGGGGCTGTTGGTAAATAAGTATTTTTTTCTGATATGCTGGGATTTATTACTATCATTGGAATGATATCACAGTTCAAACTAACTTAAAGTATAATTTATTGGTGTGTTTGAGACACTATGCTGAGAAGGAATTCTGCCCACGGGCAGACGTCCTCCCTCCAGAGAGACAAAATAGAAATATATAAATACAACTACATTTCGGGCTATGGCCAATGTCATTTTTCACGACGACAGGTATGTATGGGGGTCCCAGTGGGCAGTAGAATAGATCATGATTTCCCCGGTCTTTTTTGTCCCTGGTTACCCCCGATTCTCTCCTCAACAGACTGCAAACTCCGATCTGAAGAACGAAAACAAACACACCTACCGAAAAAGACCTTATTTCTCCATTGGAAACCGCGCTGTAGATGCACGCCTCTAATAGAGGTTGCGCCAGCACATCTGCACAAACAGCAAACAAGGCTTATCTTGCGTCGGCGTACACGTGCGTTGCAGGGGGCAGCTGGTTCCACGGCCATGCACCCCTCTGCAGATACCTTGCAACGCAACCTACCGTATTTCCTGCAGTCCGAGGGCGAATGTATACCAGTCGAACCATCAGAGATGATTTCAACTATTTCGTAAAATTAAAGACGCCGAGGGGGAGATTTGAACTCCCGAGGTATTGCTACCAGAGGCTTTCGAGGCCACCGCCCTGCCGGACTAGACTACCTCGGCACATCCACTGCTATTAACAATGTATATGCGCGGCCAGACAGAGCTGACAAAATCTGATGACAATCCCACTGCTTCTGCACTACCTGTCTATACCCGCCGACCTGTGATCTAAAAAAGATAGTGGGATTCTGCTACCGGCCGCGTTATGCCTTGCCAGAGGCGCCTTTACTGATCATCATGTCGTCCACACGGACCAGAAGCATCGCCGTTTCGGATGCACTCTGGATTGCCTGGCGTTTAACGCGTTTCGGTTCGACAACCCCCTCAGACTTCATGTCAACGATCTCACCGGTGAACACATTCAGGCCTGCATGCTTTCGGCCGGTCGCGTGGGCCTGCCGGAGGGCAATGACCTTGTCCATAGTATCAAACCCGGAATTTTCTGCAAGAGTCTTCGGGATGATCTCGAATGCCTTTGCGTATCCCTCAATTGCAAGCTGCACCCGACCTCCTTCGGTTGCCGCGTACTCGCGGAGCTGAAGTGCGAGTTCGATCTCAACCGACCCACCGCCGATCAGATAGGTGCCGTCTTCAACGACATCCTGCACAACCCGGTTTGCATCCTCTATTGCACGCTCCAGCTCGTCAACCAGATGTTGGGAGGACCCGCGCAGCAAAATAGTAACTGCCTGCGGATTTTTACAACCGGACAGCTTGGTCATCTCAATGTCTTCCAACATATCTAAACTGCCTGCCGTACCGATAAGGTCGGGGGAGAGATCCTCCGGCTTGTTCACAATCTGGCCGCCGAGTGCCCTTGCTGCATACTTCAGATCCTTTTCTGCAACGAATTCAAGTGCATAGATCCCATTCTCTGCGAGATAGTACTGAACTGGGTCTGCAATGCCCTTCTGGCAGAGCACCACGTTCACACCATTCTTGACAAATATCTCTGCCATTGCACGAAGAGTCTCGCGTTCTGCAACAGAAAATGCCTCTAGTTGTTGGTGAGAGGTGATCTTAATCTTCGACTTCGTCTGGGTCTTGGTGATCTCAAGCGGGTTTGCAATGAATGCAGCCCGTACCCCTTTGATCTTTTTCGGCATCAGTGCGTCAAGCCGGGTCTTGTCGATTAAAACACCCTTGATCAGTTCGGCATCCATCGTCTCGCTGCGCTTGGTCTTGACAAGAATGTCATCTTCGTTGACGACAGTCTGCTTATCGGAGGTTGTTGCAACGTTGCTGACCGCATCGATCACAACATCGCAGGCCTTGTCCATGATCGTCTCAATAGACTTTCCAGTCATTGCCGTCTTTGCGATCTGCCTGAGCATCGCCTTATCCTTTGGCGTAACCGCGATTGCAAGGCTGTCAAGGATCTCAAGTGCCTTCATCATACTCAGTTTGTAGCCTTTTGTGATAATTGATGGGTGGACACCTGCATCAATGAGGATTTCAGCTTGTTCCATAAGAGAGCCAACAAGCATGACAGCAGTCGTGGTTCCGTCGCCACATTCGTCGTCCTGGGTCTCGGCGACCTCAACGACAAGTTTTGCACCTGGATGCTGGACGTGAATCTGGTGAAGAATCGTTGCACCGTCGTTGGTGACAACAATGTCGTCGCTTCCCTGTGTTACCAGCATTTTGTCCATACCGCGGGGACCAAGCGTGGTCCGAACGGTGTTTCCAAGAACCTTCGCTGCCATGATATTGGAGCGGAGTGCCTCCTGTCCCGGCACGCGTTCAACGTTGTCTCGTAAAATAACGACAGGTTGTCCTGAATTGCTTAACATAAATTCTCGTACTCCTGGTAAATCGTGTGATCAAAAATGGAATTGAACTTCTATATAAATTAGGTGTATTGATGTCTCCCCTCAGCCAATAAGCAGGATAGAGAACAGCGAATAAACAGGAACATCATCGAATTCCGTCATGCCGCGCTTATCAAAGACGACGAGGATCGCACCAGGCGCTGCATCAAAGCGTACGGACAGCACTGAGGCCATGCCAACAAGAAACGTTGCATCCGAACCGCCCGGCATCCAGTCGATCTGCACATCTTTTGGGATAGCCAGGTCATCTTGCTCTGCATCAGCAGTCAGGTGATCGTATCCACAGACAAACTCAGTTCATCGACTATCTGACCAGCTGAATAGCCGTCCGCCAGAATATCCTTTGCTTTTTGCCAGAAGCCCTTCAAAGAAAAAATGTATTAAGTTATTTAAATTTGTGTATTTATTTAACTTTCGGATGTTCTCATCGTGTTTTGAAACACGAACAGCCCAAATGATTCCTTCAAAAATGGATGGACTAGTGATTCCGCGCTTTTGTATGATTCTTTTTTGTCCAACGCTTAACCCCGGGAGATCCGCAGATTGGGCATTCCTCATATCCTGAGAAAATTTCGGCACCGCACCCGCTGCAGATGAAACGCCACACGCGGCGTTTTGCTTTCTTCTGCATCATATTTTGGACAGGAATTTTCAGATGCCGGCAGACATTTTGCACAGCAAAATCATCCGACACCACCATCCCTGCAAGGAAAAGGCCAAGTGCAATCACCGAGATGTCGGTTGCAGACAGCGCTTTGGCATCTCCAGACAGTGCTGCTGCTTCATGCACGCGGGCAATCGAAGCCGGATCTGGATCACTGATGATGAGTCCTCGCTCCCGCATCACCTCAAGCCGCATCTTCGATGTCAGGTTTTTGAGTTCTGCGATCACCCCCGGTGTTGTTGCGAACTCTCCGGAAAATGGGAACTCTCCGAAAAAAAACGATGCATCTAAAATATAATGCATGAAAGTTATCGCCGGATCGCGTCTGCAACTACGGTAGATGCGGTGACTCTGCTGCATTCACGCTCGATGGTATCGGAGGATACAATGTCCGCGAAGCCGGCCTGCATCAATTTCACGTACCCGCCGTTTGCAAATAGTCCGTGCACACCTGCCGCGCGAACAGATGTTGCCCCCAGTTTTTTGAGCATGCCGGCAGCGGTTGTCATCGAGCCGCCGGTCGCAATGATGTCATCCACCAGAATGCAGTCGCGGCCGTTTGCATCCAGATGCTTTGGTGCCATCTTCACTTCGGAGCCAGACAGACGTGTTTTGTCAAAGTGGTCGCAGTCCCAGTCACCGATCGTAGCAACGCTTTTGGCAAATTCCCATGCCCCATCATCGGGCGCAAGCACTAGCGGGTCGGCAAGTTTCAGGGTTTGGATGTGCTCGCCGATCTTGGGCGCAATCGTCAGATTTTCAGCCGGGCATTTGAAATATCCGAGGACAGAAGGGGTATGAATATTTACTGTAAAGATGCGTGACGCTCCTTCGGAAAGGACACGCGCCAGCACCCTGGCACTAATTGGCTCACCCTCATTGAACCGCTTGTCCTGGCGGGCGTAGCCCATATACGGGAGGACCAGTGTTGTGTTTTTTCCCTCACAGGCATCAAGCATCAAAAGTACCTGCAAAATCGACCGAGAATCCACTGTACTTGCAACGATAACCATGTCGTCATCGAAATTCATTACTCGCACGTACTGTTCTCCATCAGGGAAGGTATTGTATTTGACCTCGGCTATCCTGCATCCGAGGCAATAAGCCACTCGTGTTGCCAGCAGCTGACTTGTTTCTGCATAGATAACTTTCATCAATACTCTCCGTTTTCTATCTTTTACTGAAACTACTTAAACCATCATCAAGCACAATATTAGTACTTTAGCACTCTCGAGTTAGGTGAGTCAGGGATAAATACACTATGGAGGAAATACATACCACAACGGGGCAGTTTGACCGTTCTGATAGGGGAACTGAGCCTGTTGTCAGTCTTGGAGATCAGGAACCCGAAGCTTCTTCGCAGCAAGAGTCCGCCGTGCCGAGAACATACGCATCAGATCACATCGATCCGGAGCTCTTTGGCGGGGTGCGGTTTGATACGACCGCTGACATTGTGATTCCGCCGTCTTTAATTGATCAGGTCATCGGCCAGGAACATGCGGTTGAAGTAATCAAAAAAGTGGCGACCCAGCGCCGCCATGTGATGATGATTGGCAGCCCCGGTACTGGCAAATCAATGCTTGCAAAGGCAATGGCTGAACTTCTGCCAATGGAGGAGATGCAGGATGTCCTGACCTATCCGAACATTGAGGACAACAACAATCCGATTATCCGCGGGGTTCCGGCAGGGCGCGGCAGGGAGATTGTTGCTGCCCATAGACTTGCGACGCGCAAACGGGTGTCTTTGCGGAACATGATTCTGATGAGCCTTGTCCTTTTCATTCTCGTGTTTGCATATTTCTCCGGACAGATTTTGATGGGACTGTTCATCGTGATCCTGCTCTTTATGGCGTTCCGGACGATGATGCCGCGTGACGAGGCGCTGGTACCAAAGCTCATCGTCTCCAACAAACCAGACTCCAAAGCGCCATTTGTTGATGGTACCGGTTCGCATGCAGGAGCCTTGCTTGGCGATGTCCGCCACGACCCATTCCAGTCGGGAGGCCTTGAGACGCCCGCGCACGACCGTGTGGAGGCGGGAGCGATTCACCGCGCCAACCGAGGTGTGCTCTTCATTGATGAGATCAATACGCTTGAACTTTCTTCGCAGCAGAGTCTTCTAACCGCACTGCAGGAGGGCGAATTCCCGATTACCGGTCAGAGTGAGCGCTCGTCGGGTGTGATGGTCCGAACAGAGCCGGTACCCTGCCGATTTATAATGATCGCGGCAGGAAATCTTGATGCAATGCAGAGCATGCATCCGGCGCTTCGCAGCCGCATCCGGGGCTATGGCTACGAAGTCTACATGAGTGAGACGATGGACGACACGCAGGACAACCGCGCTCGTCTTGTCCGCTTCATTGCACAGGAGGTACAAAACGACGGCAAGATACCTCACTTCGATCCATCTGCCGTTACCGAAATTCTCCGTGAGGCGCGACGCCGATCCGGGCGCAAGGGACACCTCACCTTAAAGCTCCGTGGCCTTGGCGGTCTCGTGCGTGTTGCAGGAGATCTTGCCAGGCAGGCAGGAGATCCCGCAACCACCATGAAACATGTGGTTGACGCAAAGCAGATCGCACGCTCGGTAGAGGATCAGATATCGGACGAGTACATCAAGAGAACCCGCGACTATGATCTGACAATCGTGAACGGTACACTTGTCGGCCGCGTGAACGGTCTTGCGGTTGTCGGCAGTGATGCAGGATCGATTCTGCCGATTAGTGCGGAGGTAACGCCGTCACAGGGTGCAGGAGCGGTGATTGCAACCGGTCTCTTAAAAGAGATCGCGCAGGAATCAATCAAAAACGTCAGCGCTCTGATCAAAAAATTCTCCGGAACGGACATCCGCAAGGTGGACATTCATGTGCAATTCATCGGAACCTACAACGGTGTTGAGGGTGACTCGGCATCGATCACGGTGGCGACCGCTGTCATCAGCGCACTTGAGGACATTCCCGTCCGTCAGGACGTGGCGATGACGGGTTCGCTTTCAGTTCGCGGTGATGTTCTTCCTATCGGCGGCGTAACCTATAAGATCGAGGCAGCTGCAAAGGCAGGCATCCACACGGTCATCATTCCACGATCGAATGTAGATGATGTGCTAATCGAGGAACGCTACCGCCAGCTGGTTGGGATCATTCCGGTGACAAGAATCGAGGAAGTTCTGCGATACGCACTTGTACCAGAAGACAAAGAAGCGTTCGAGGAGAAACTGTCCTTGATCGGTAAACACATGGAAATCCCAAAAATGTCTGATGTCTCTAAAGAGGTTGAGGCCTGATATTTATCTTTTCCAAAGTTAGTTATCCAGTCACCGCCCACATCACATGTGGTAATGGATCCGATACGCTACTATGATATCCGGTACGTCAGTGGAACCTCCACGGCGATTACGGTGGAGAACGGCAATGTGGAGTCGGCAGGTTCAAATTTTTTCGGCAAAGCACTCATTCGCGTTCTTGGTGATCGCGGCTGGGGTTGCTACTGCGCCTCGCCATTTGATCCCGAGGATCGTACCGCCAAACAGGAATACATCAGCCGTGCCGCTCGGGCCGCCAAACTTGCAAATGTTCCTGCAGAGATCGCCGATGTCCCCTATGGTAATCCCCGCAGCTGGTCATGCTCTGCAGCGGAACAGGCGGCCATTCCTATCGAAGAAAAGGCTGATCTCCTCCTCCGAATGGAGAGCGGCGCAAAAACCCCCGATATCTGCAGCACTTCGGCACAGTACTCGGAGCTGTATCAGGACGTCTGGTTTGAGGACTGCAACGATTATAACGCAGCCTCTTCGATCTGCCGTACGCTTTTTACCATCTGCGCGGTCGCTGCCCGTAGCGGAAATATGCAAATGAACTATGAACAGGAGGCGGTCGTCGGTCCGCTGAATCTTTCGGGGTATCTTGGTTACGGAGAGAAATGTGCAAGGCGTGCCGCAGAATTGCTGGACGCCTCTGCCATCTCCGGTGGCAGAATGCCTGTTGTCCTTGATCCTGCTATCGGTGGCGTCTTCGCTCATGAAGCAGTCGGCCACGCAAGTGAGGGCGACGCGGTCCGCGATGGCATCTCCGTCCTCGCAGGAAAATTGGGGATGCGGGTGGGATCACCTCAGGTCACCATTATTGACGACCCCTCGATGCACGGTTATGGTTACGAGCCGTTTGACGCGGAATGTATTGCATGCGGTCCGATCGAGCTGGTCAAGGGTGGCATCATGAACGCCTATATACACTCGCGCGAAACTCTTGCTACTGTTGGTACCGAAACCGGCGACGCCGGCCATGCCCGCGCTGAGTCAGGGATGCAACCGCTGGTCCGGATGAGCAACACCTACATCAAGGAAGGCGACGCTGAATACGACGAGATCATTGCCGAGTGCAGAAATGGAGTTCTCCTTATCGGCTCCCGCGGTGGTGAGGTGGATCCTGGCCGCGGTGCGTTCGTGTTCAATGCAAAGTACGGCTACCGAATTGAAAACGGCGAGACCACCGCGATGATCCGCGACGTTTCTCTCTCCGGAGACATTTTATCCGTCCTGCACAATACCACTCTCTGTGGAAACGAACGGAAGATGTCCGGCGGTGTGTGCGGCAAAGGAGGACAGCTTGTTCCAGTCGGCGATGGCGCACCGCATGTGTATCTTACCGAGGCGATGGTAGGAGGTTGTGGCAATGCCTGAGGTAGATATTGATACAATTCTTCGTACCGGCGAAAAATTCGTCGATGAGATCGAGGTTCTTGTCATCGTCTTTGAGGATCTTTTACTTGAACAGCGGGAGATGGCAATCGCAGCAGTCTCCGAATATGCGGGAACATCGATCTACATTAGAACCGTCACCGACGGCAAGGTTGGGGTGTCCACGACATCGGATCCAACTCGCTGGAAAAATTGTCTTGCTGCCTCGACCGCCGCTGGAAAACTTACTGAGCCGATTGTGGGATGGCGTGGTCTTCCGGGTCCGGCAGACCTGCCTGCCGTGAGTGAGCCGTTCGATCCAAATCTTTCCATCGATCCGGACACCGCAGCATCGCTTCTTGCGCAAATGAACGAGGGCGCGTCTGTACATTCAGAGGCACGTGTGGTAACAGGGGGTGTTTCCCTCTCGAAGGGTTCTTCGGTTCTTGCCAATAGTCACGGCATCCGGTATGAGCGGAGGATGACCAGCATCTCCCTCAGCCTTGATGCTATTGCAGACAGCTCAACCGGCTACGAGTACGATACCGCGCCATTCCTTGACCGGATCGATCCCGTGATGATAGGCGAGAGAACGACATTCTGGGCGACCGCATCGCGAAACGGTGTTGCTGTTCCGACAGAGCGGCGCGCTGTTGTTCTCTCCGAACATGTAGTTGACTCGCTGATTCTTGATCTCTTCGCCAAAGCGGTGAATGGAAGAAATGTTATGACCGGCAAATCGATCTATTCAGATAAGCTTGACGAGGCAGTTGCTGATGCATCGCTCTCCATTGCGGACGTGCCGATGGATCCGGCAGGCAACAGTATGCGCCGGTTTGATACCGAGGGAACCCCATCGACTCACTGCGAGATTATTGGGGACGGTGTTTTGTCCTCATACCTCTACGACTGCAAAACCGCAGGTCAGGCAGGGGCAACATCCACCGGTCACGCGCTTCGCAACGCCAGAGGCGAGACCTGCATCTCCCCGCACTGTCTCCGGCTTTCCGGTGACGTTACCGGTGTCACTGAAGATCCGTGTGTCTTCGTCCGTGAAGTAATCGGTGCCGGCACGACAAATCCACTTACCGGAGAGTTTTCGGTGGAGGTTGCAAATGCTTTCCTGATGGAGGATGGAGAGTTTGTAACGCCAGTGAAAAAAGCGATGATTGCCGGAAACGTCTTTGATATACTGAAAAATCTTGGCGGCATCAGTGCAGAGACCAAGACCTTTGACGGCGCGATCGCGCCGAAGATGCGTATCCCAGAAATGCAGATAATTGGATAAACCAGCAAGGAGGCAATATTTCGTGGGCGACAAAGCCTTTTGCCTTGCAGCATCTGCAGACGCCTTTTTTGTCAGATTGAGATAAAATATCTCGGACTTATCGATATTGATGAGAATATATAATGGATTCTTCGTTCTCTATTGATATAGACAGTTATATTTCAGATTTGAAGAACTGTTCCCATTCAAACGGATAATTCCGTAATCTATGTACTCTCGACCGAATATTAGTCATCCGGTCATGGAGGATGGAGAGGTCAGGCGGGCATTTATAAGTTGCATGGCAGCGGAGCGCTTTCGGCTCTGGCGAGATCCTTATCCCGCTGCCACCTGATGCAGGGAACCCGTTGCCCTGCAATGCACGGCACACCTCTATCAGAGGTGTGCGGCTTTTCCTGTTGCGACTATCCTCCGCGACACGTACACCTGCGACACAGATCAAGTGTTATTCCTATCGGCCCCTCGTAGGAGGTTCACCGGATAGTCTCTCAAAAAAGTACCGAGAAAGAGTGCTAAGTCTCATCTCTGGATCAAGTACTCCTGCCGCAAGTAGCCAGGTGGCCATCCCGATCACCCGGAACCGGCATTGTCCATGCTTGTCGTCTCCCCTTCCAACAGGAGTAGGTGCCAGCGCATGTGTGGGTGTGAGGGTCGGTGTGTACTGCCGAGTGACTATCAGCAAAACTGAGACTGCAGTTATCAATCAAAAGCCGCCTGCGAAGAACTGAATCGAGCCCTGCTCTATGAATGAATTTTGGCTTGGTGAACAGAACCTGCCATTTCAGCAAACGTGGACTTTTGAAGTAACATTAAATAGTTGCAGGGTGCATTTGGTGATACGTGACTTCTCATGCGTGAAGTATCGTTTCCAGTAAGAAGCCTCGGGTCGGCAAAGCCTGTCTCCCCCACGGTAACTGATCTCGGGGAGTGGGTTCGTCTCCATAAAGGACAGGCAACGGATCTGATCACCTGGGAGGTGGAGGAGACACTCAAACCGCAGGTTCCAGCAGCCACAATTCCGGCGGCAGGCGGGGTGTTCTACGGTGACCGCATCACGGCAGCATTTTCGAATGTTGCAAACGGGCATATTTCAGATGAGTTTGATCTGCGGACGGAGGATATCCTTGCCGACTGTAGAGCAGCGGGAAAAATTGTTCGGGGATGCTGGTGGGCGGTTCCGGCACCGCAGACATTGCACCTTGCAGACGCATACTTCGATGATGATGATGAAGCAGCTGAAGCTCTGGCAGATGCAATGACCAGGATCTGCCGCCTCATGCGAGATGCGGGGGCCGCCGGGCATGTACTGATATATGACGATGATCCTGGGTCCATGGATCTCGAGTACTTTTTAGGAAAGCGGTTTCTTCGGTACGTGCCGGATGCATTCCTCGAAAATGTACTGGAGGTGCAACAGGACCTGATCCTCTCCGCCGAAGCGGTGCCGCATATAGCAGAACTTGCCAACAGCTACACCATCCGGCAGGTGTATGTCACAGACCCAGATGCAAAAACGCTCATCGAAATCTGCCGCCTGTTCGATCCGGAGGAGATCTTGCTTGCAGGAACGGCACCTGAGGCGGAGCAACAGGGGTACTGGGAGGGTCTTGCAGAACTACGGATACGGGTCGCAGATGTGTGACTGTGCCGCGTGTCCCATCTAACAGTGAGTCTCGTGCTTCTGATTGTTCAGTCAGTGAAGCAAAACTCATTGATGTCCGTGCACGCTAGGGGGTAGCTGCACGGCCGCCTGCTGTATTGGCGTAACCTCTATCAGAGGCGTGCAGCTCATGAAAAAAGTTATTGATATTCTACCAGATTTTGGATCTGCTTTGGCAGCCCGCCTTTGAACCGCTGGTGGATTGCTTCGTAGTATTCGCGGACCCGATCATTCATAGTCGGGTGAATACGGAGTTTTGCTGCGCAAAAATCTGCTTTTGTAACGACGGAGGCGTTGCGGCGCAATGCTTCCATAGCAGCCTCGCGGCAGAGGTTGTCGAGGTCGGAACCTACGTAGCCCTCGGTTTCTGCGGCGATTTTTGCGATGAATACAGTTCTATCCGGGTCCGCAAGAACTGCGCCACATGCAGCAAGTGCATCCGCAAGCACTCGACGGAGTTGGGGAATTGTTGGGCAGTTTTCTTCTTTTGCAAGTTTTTTTGCCGCAGTTTGGATCTGATTGAGGGTTACGGTTTTTCCGGTGAATTGCTCTGCTAGTGCGGCAATTGCTTCTTCATTGCAACCCGCGAGTGCTGCTACTGCGGAGTCGAGGCTTGAGTGTTCAAGCGGCATATTCCGCATGTGCACCGCAAGAATTGCTTCACGGTCCGCGAATTTTGGCTCGGCGATGTAAACGAGGCGGTCGAATCTGCCGGAACGAAGCAGTGCCGGATCGATGATGTCAGGACGATTGGATGATGCGAGGACTACTACGTCATTTAAGGGTTCGATACCGTCCATCTCGGTAAGGATCTGGTTGAGAACGTTTTCGAGTGCCTGATTGCCTTCGCCCCCACGAACAGGAGTGAGGGAGTCGATTTCGTCGAAAAAGACGATGGCCGGTGCGACCTGCCGAGCTTTGCGAAAAATTTCCCGAACGGCGCGCTCGGATTCGCCAACCCATTTGGAAAGGAGCTGCGGGCCTTTGATGGCGATGAAATTTGCGCCGCTTTCATTTGCGACTGCTTTTGCAATGAGGGTTTTTCCAGTTCCGGGAGGACCGTAGAGAAGTATGCCTTTGGGCGGCCGGATGCCGAGCAAGTCAAAGGAATCTTTACGAGTGAATGGGTACTCGACCACCTCACGGACTTCGGTTAAGGCGTCTGCGCATCCTCCGACGTCAGCCCAGCGGGTATCTACAGGTTCAATGGAGATTTCGCGCATGGCAGACGGCATGATTTCGCGGGATGCTGCTGTGAAGTCTTTTGCGGTAACCTCCATGACGCGAAGCACTTCATCAGGAATGCGTTCAGTGTCGAGATCGATAATGTGCATCTGACGACGGAGTGCCCGAATCGCTGCTTCACGTGCGAGGGCGGCGAGATCTGCGCCGACGAATCCCCGGGAGAGTGAGGCCAAGCGTGCAAGGAGTTTCTCTCGGTTGCGGTTGTATTCTTCTTCTACTGCATCGATTTTCTTTTCCGGACCGTGGAGTTTTAATTCTTTGATAGCTGCTGCGCCTTCAAAGGGCATGCCACGCGTGTGGATCTGGAGGATTTCCCGCCGGTCGACTTCGGAGGGTACACCTATTTCGATTTCCCGGTCAAAGCGCCCGGGCCGCCTGAGTGCAGGGTCAATTGCGTCAGGTCGGTTGGTTGCACCGACGACAACGACCTGTCCACGATCGGTGATGCCGTCCATCATGGTGAGGAGCTGGGCGACGACCCGCCGTTCAACTTCACCGGAGACATCTGCACGGCGTGGAGCGATGGAGTCGAGTTCGTCGATGAAGATGATTGCAGGCGCGTTTGCCTCAGCTTCTTCGAAGACTTCGCGAAGCCGCTGTTCGGATTCCCCGTAGTATTTAGAGATAATTTCTGGGCCTGCGATGGAAATGAAGTGGGCTCCGCTTTCATTTGCGACTGCCTTTGCGATGAGAGTTTTCCCTGTCCCGGGAGGACCGTAGAGGAGGACGCCTTTGGGAGGGTCGATGCCCATGGTTTCGAAAAGCTCGGGGTGGCGGATAGGGAGTTCGATCATTTCACGGACACGACGGAGTTCACCTTTGAGGCCGCCGATGTCCTCATAGCTGATCTGTTTTGTGCCTCTGAATCCTTCGAGGGTGCCTTCTTCAGAGATGTCAATGTCAGTACCGCGGGAGATGATGCAGGCACCTTCGGGTTCGATTGCGGCTATTTTGAATTCGAGATGGGCGTTTGGGTGGTTGGTGGTGATCGGGAGGATATCTCCTACAGTTATGGGGAAGTTGATTAATGAGGCGGTTATTTCTTCAGGATTAGTGTCGAAGTTTGCGGGCGTATGAGCCGGTGGGATGAGGAGAACATGGTCAGCTTCAATCTGGTTTTCGACCGGGCGGACGGCCACACGGTCACCTGGGTTGACACCCGCGTTGATCCGCGTGAATTTATCGATGCGTATTTTGCCCTGCTTCCAGTCGGCGGTCATGGCACGCCAAACTTTTGCGATGGTTTCGGTTTTGCCTTCGATGACGACAAGCTGACCGGGGACTATGCCAAGCTGCTGCATGGTGTCAGGGTCAAGGCGCGCTTTTCCCGTTCCCTGATCTTCGGGGTAGGCGCTGTCGACTTTGAGTGATAGTTCTGGCATGGTGATCAGTACATGTTACGAAGATGATTAATAATATTCTGAAGTGTGCAGACACAGCCCAAAACCAATAGGTTTTATCCTGCAGGCGTGAGAGTACTATTCGGGAATACTTGTATGCGTCTGCTCGTGATTGATCCAGGATTTGGGGCTGCGGGAGATATGGTTACTGGAGCTCTTCTGTCAGCTGGTGCGGACTGTGATGCAGTTATGCGGGCGATGCGGTCAGTGACTGCTGAGCCATCGGTTTCGCCAGTGGTCCGATGTGGGATGTCGGCGCTTTTTGTGCAGACACATGCAGGACCGACGTGCCGAACCCTTGCGGAGGTGCTGGACACGGTTCGTTTGGCGGATGCTCCGGTAGCTGCGATTTCTCTTGCAAAACGGGTATTTTCCCGGATTGCGGAGGCTGAGGAGCAGGTACACGGGCATCCTCATGGGCATTTCCATGAGGTTGGGGCAGATGATGCGATTGCAGATGTGCTTGGGGCGTGTACGGCGTTTGTGATGCTTAGAGTCGATGCGGTGTGTGTCCTGCCAGTCCGTGTGGGATCGGGAACGGTGATGTGCGCTCACGGGACGATGCCGGTTCCAACACCGGCTACTGCGGAAATTCTGCGGCGATCGGATCTGACGGTTTTGATGGGGGGAGGGGGAGGAGAGCTGTGTACGCCGACAGGGGCCGCACTTCTTGCAGAGTTTTTAGCGTCGTTTGGGACTGAGGAGCATGCAGGCCGTGTTGTTTCTATCGGGTGCGGGGCTGGATTCTGCGATCCAGCGGATCATCCTAATGTACTGCGGGTGATGGTGATGGAATCAGCAGCTTCGTTTTTTGGTCCGACTGTTGATGTTTTGGAGACGAATGTGGATGATTTGCCCGGGGAAGTATTGTCGTCGGCTGTTTCAATGCTGATGGATGCGGGGGCGCGGGATGCGTGTCTTGTGCCGGCTGTGATGAAGAAGGGGCGACCCGGATATCTGATGCGGGTGGTTTCGCTCCCGGAGGATTCGGAGCGGCTGGCCAGACTGCTTGCCCGCGAGACGGGGAGTCTTGGGGTTCGCTGTGTGCCGATGGTGCATCGGTTTGTGGCGGACCGGCAGGTTTGTGCAGAGACGGTGATGGTGAATGGGGAAGCATTTACGGTTGAGGTAAAAACGGCGTTTTTGGACGGGAACCCGTACTCACGGAAAGCAGAGTTTGATCAGGTGAGGGATGCTGCGAATGCTGCGGGGGTTTCGGTGCGGGATATGAAGCGTGTGGTCGAGGAGGAGGCATGGAAAAGGGAATAGTACGGAAAGTTTCGACAGGTGTTTCTGGATTTGACCGACTACTGGGAGGGGGGCTTGAGCCACGAGTAATTACGCAGTTTGTGGGGGAGGCTGGGTCGGGAAAGAGTACGTTGTGTCTGGTTGCGGCGGTGTCGATGCTGCGGCAGGGCGGCAGGGTCGTATATATTGATTCGGAGGGATTTTCGGCTGAGCGATTTTTCCAGATTGCGGGGACTGATACGGAGGAGCTGGCGCGGCGAATTTATATTGAGGAACCGATGACGTTTGCAGAACAGGGAGCGATGATTGCAGGATGCGAAGTGCTTTTACGGACGGAAAAAGTACAGCTGATTGTGGTGGATTCGGCGACGGCGCTGTACCGTGTGGAGCAGACGGAAACGAAGGATGCGTTGTCGCTGCTTTCACACCAAATGATGGTTTTACTTGCACTTTCGAAGCGGTTTGATATTCCAGCACTGATTACCAATCAGGTATTTATGGATGTGGATCGGCATCGTTTGAATGGTCTTGGTGGAACGGCGCTTGCGCATATTTCGAAAGCAATTGTGCGGGTGGAAAAACGGGAAGGATTCCGTCGTGCAATGGTGGCGAAACATCGCTCAAGACCCGAGGGGGAATTCTGGGATTTTGTAATTACGAGAGATGGGATTTCGGAGCGGTAGGCTGCGGTTGCTCGCGTTTACCGCTGCATCCTCCCCTACATTTCTTCCTCTAAGAGAGCAGTGTTCTTCAGGATTGTTGTATTAGCTAAAAAAGAGTGGAACTATACAAAAATGAAGGTACAGCTGCACGCCCCTGATAGAAGTACGCCGACACATCTGCGCAAATAGCAAGCAAGGCTTTGCCTTGCGCCGCAGGTGGCGTGCAACATCGGCAGGGAGGCGGGTTCCGCTGCCATGCAACTTTCCGCTATTTTTGGCGTTTAAGGGCATCGAAAGCAATTCTTCCATACTCGGGAGCAATCTTCCAGGACATCAAAGCCAGTCTGAAGACACGGGTTCTTTGCGAGTAATTAGATGGCAGGGGACAAAAAGAGTATTTTGGCAGATTGGCACAGTATAATAATGCAGTGGGGCTGATACTGATGTGGGTCCCTAGGTAATGGGTACCATAAAAATAGGGAGCGCTCCCGTCAGTTGGATGAAGGAAAGATGTAGTGAAGCGGTGTGGTTATCAAAATACAGATCCTAACCGACGGTAATCTTCTTGGGTTTAATCAGAGCAGTAGCCTTGCTGATTTTCCGAACATTTCAAATGTGGTATGAGAGAGATTCGGGTACCCTCGGACTGATGCTGCAAAGCCAAAGACTTTGGGCAATTGCCCCACCTGCCTACTTCGGGCAGGTGAGGTTCCACGTCTCTGCTGGGATATCCAGTATAACTATGCATGGCACAGATGAAATAATATAAGGGAAAAAGAGGAAACGGCTTTTTTCCAATGGATTTTACCGCTCAGGTTTTTCCTTCCCCATCTCCAGCGAGTCTGCGGGCGACCGCCATGTTTCCCGCATCATTCCGGACCTTGTTGGACGGCGTTTCCATAATGAATGCGCAGTGGGAAATTTTCGAGAGGGTCAAGATGCCAAGGATTGTGTCCTCACCAAGTGTACCAAGGCCAATGTGTTCGTGCCGATCGAGATGCGATCCGACACTGCCCTTCATATCGTTTAAGTGGACGACCCTCAGGCGGGAGAGAACGCCAGCCTCATTCGCAAACCGGTCGAAAACCGTTTCCGCCCCATGGCCATTCAAATCATACCCTGCGGCTGCAGCATGGCAGGTGTCAAAACAGAAACCAATCCTCAGATTGCATCCGAGTCCGTCGACAACTGCACCAATGTCTGTGAACCTGCCACCGACGGTGTTTTTCTCGTTTGACGTATTTTCAAGAAGAATCATCGTGTCACCTTCGGAGTTGTCGAGGGCATGGCCGATTGCAGCGATGACATTTTCCAGTCCTTTTTTGCGACCCCAAAGACCGTGGTGACCGAGGTGCGTCACCAGATAAGGGATCTTCAGCATGCCGCACCGGTTCAGTTCATCGCTAAGCGTTGCGACCGATCGATCGTAGAGATCCGATTTTTCTGCAGCAAGATTTGGCAAGTAGGGCATGTGGTCAATAACCGGACCAATATCCGACACCACGAGAGCCGCGCGGAATGTATCCGCCGCTGGTTGTTCGATCGGCTTTGTTGCCCACATTCGTGGACTTCGGGTAAACATCTGAAAGGTATCGCAGCCGAGTGCCTGTGCCCGCTCTACCGCATTCACAAACGATCCGGCAATGGAGACATGACATCCAAGCTTAACCATGATGCCCATCTTCCTGATTTCCCTTTTTCCATGTGCCAATCATTTCGTCAACGGCTTCAAGCATCACCCGGGGCGACGACCCCCAGTGGACGACTGCACCAAACATTCCGTTGTAGATGCCGACACCGCTTCGATCCGCCCTGCAGCACCGGGTGATGAACGGTTCTTCAGCAACCTGCGACAAAGGACAGATTTCCTCAAACACAAAATCGTCGCCGTACCGCTCACTACAGATATGCCGACCAGTCAGACAGCAGGCGACACGCTCACCGCCGTGCAGATGGTCGCGGTCCAGAGTTCTGTCAAAACCTCCCGCCCTGCAGGGATAGACGTCCGCTGCAATTTTGGAGATGTCGCGGACATGGTATTCGAACATCACGTTCTGGGTTCCAAAAAATCCGAGCTCTTCCAAATTTCTGATAGTCTCCGACAGGTTTGGACGGGGCGGCTTAATGTCATAGACATGCACCGTCTCAACTCCTGCAAGATCAGGATCCAGCACAAACGTCCAGTGTTCATCGTTTGCCCCGAAAATAGT
Organism: Candidatus Methanorbis basalitermitum; assembly: GCA_031287415.1. GTDB lineage: Archaea > Halobacteriota > Methanomicrobia > Methanomicrobiales > Methanocorpusculaceae > Methanocorpusculum > Methanocorpusculum basalitermitum. Next base: position 59,234 of record JAITSY010000021.1, read on the forward strand.
GCATCGCTTCCCAGTGGACAGGGCCTTTTTGATGAGGCCGGTCCTATCATGGGGTGTGATAGGGCCATCCCATACCGCAATGTCCCGGGGTCCCACCAGACAGCGAACGGACTTCACCGGCCGCAAGTAACCACTCTCTCCCTCGTGCTCCACCTCTAGAATCTCAAAACCCTCTGGTACAGGATAGATCAGATACTTCGTCAGGAAGTACACCCTATCGCCGTGCGGTTTTGTTGCCGCACTGCCGATGTATTTGCACTCTGCTGGAAAAATCATGGAGAGACTTACTTATTGTTATGCTGTAAGTTGAATCCGATTGCCAAAGGTCAGTCGCGACCAGGCACCATGTCACAGCCAGCACAGGCGATGCACATGGTTTTTGCCTCCCGGGTGATGAGATTGTTTGTGGCAAGTGCTGCACGATGGTGTGCATAGAGGTTCATGAACCGCTTGAAGCCAGGCCTCGACCTATCCTTTAGTTCGGCTGCCGGTGAAAATGGTCGCATCGCCGGGATGATGCCGCGGCGGCACACGTTATCGATTGCGGCCTCCATCTGAGCATCGGATTCGCCGAGGCCGAAGATGAGGTTCGTGAACACATGGTTTTTTCCGAAGAGTGCAACTGCCGCATCAAGCTCGGTATTGATTACATCACGGTCCAGGTCGGGACACATTTCGGCGAAGAGTTCCGGCGTTGCGGTCTCAAGATTGAACTTGACCTCGGCAACTCCTGCCTCATGCAGACGATGGGCTGTTCCAGGGAGCGGATAGATTGAAACACCGATGGGAAGACTGAACTGCAGCAGGGCTTTGACAGCATCAAGCGTCCGCTGTTCCCCCTCCTCAATGCTACCGGCAACTCCGCTCGTAAGTGAGATTGCCTGAATGTCACCCGCCCCCCTCACAAGGGAAACAATATCCGCAGTGGACTTGGTCGAAGCAGCATTCTGCGGTACCGGACAGTACCTGCAGTGAAAAATACACGAGCCGCTGATAGTAATGTAGGCCTGGCCGGGACAGTGGCTACCCGGCTCTTCGAGTTTCCCAAGAACCTCGATGCAGCCGTAGGTCAGCATCGCAGTTCCTTCTCCGATGTGACGGAGAGTGATAGGCGAGTCTCCAGCAATGGCAAAGCGGATGCGATGTCCTTCGTAGTTGAAGAAGACCGACCCCCTGCCTCCTGCACCGGGTCCTGCGGTGGACGTTGATCTGTACAGAGATGTGTCGGCATCGGTTAGTTTGGCCGTGCCTATCTCAAGTAACTGTGCTTTTAGGGATTCCCACATAGCTGAAGCGCCTCGTCAAATTTGGTGTAAAATGGAATTGCAGCGGCAGCACCAATGATGCCGCTGCCAGGGATTCTGATGTCAATGTACTTTTTGATATCATCCATGTCACCAAGCGTGATCTCTCCGCGTTTGGCCATCCACGCATACTCTTCCAGAGGTGAGGGATCGAATCCGCGGAAGACCACCATGCCGGTTTTATCGGAAAGGGTGTACTTCTTGACAAGTTTCTGGACATTATTGATAAGTACCTCCGGTTCGGTCGTGGCAAACTCAATTGCAACGGCAACACAATTCTTTGTCCGCCTGGCAACGGGGAAGAGCTGGGTGATGGTATGGGAGAGGTAGCGGGAGGCATCGTTCTCCACCTCGCGAGAGATGTTGTGGGTCAGGGCCCATGTTGCCCCTGCCTCTGGGGTGTCGGTATCGTCGATGCCGATGAGGACCCGCTCACGTCTCCGCAAATGCAGAGTTGAGCCGGCAAGCTTTCCGCCACCACAGGGGGTAGTCTCTGCCCGAAGCACGCCTTTTGCCCCAGCCCGGCAGATGGATGCACCAACACCGCCGCCGCCGATACCGAGATAGGAGATCGAAATCTCGGTTTCGGAAACAGCGACTCCCGAAATTCCTGCGGGGAACGTTGATCCGGCGAGCGAGAGGTCAACCGAGCCAGGGGTTACATGATAGCGGATAGAAGCCCCAACAACTCTAACGCATGTTACAAGTGGGCTTTTGGCATAATGCTTTGCTACCCACATGCCGCCGCCGATACAGTCGAAGCATTCGATGAGTTCTATTTGCTTGCCGTCTTCGGATGCGACAGCAATGATCTCCTGATACGCTGCCTGATAGGGATCACGGAGACTCGCCATATAATCCTGCAATTTCCACACCTCCATTTGTCTACAAGAGTGCACCAAGGGCCCCTATTCGTTCTTTGCCGTTTGTCGCGTCTATGAAGGATACGCCAAGGAACTCTGCTTCAACCTCCACATCGGCTTTTGTCAGAAGCTCGGTCTTGATCCGTCTTGCAGATGATGATGTCGGTAGTTTGATGCCGGACCAGCAGCAGATGCCGGTGGCAGGGCTTGAGGAATGCTCTTCGATGAAAATTTTGATGAAACGAATAAGCTCCTCCTTTTTCTCCGGTTTTACAGCAAAAATGAGGATGGATCCTGTACAGTTGGTGGTTTTTTCCAGGACTTTCGGATTAAGCTGGACGACCCTCTGGTCCAGAAAGATCGTCCCCTCGATGATGCATGCATCTCCACACGTCATGGCAAGCACCCAGGTTACTCCACTTTTTTTGGTGTCGGTGTCATCAATGCCGAATCTGATCAGTTCATACTTCGGAAGGACGATGGTGCTTCGGCAGATGTACGCTCCTCCAACATGGAGGTCCTCGTCAGAATTGTACCCGATCCTGATGACTCCCGGTGCTTGGACAAAGCATGCGGCGATGCCAACACCGGCAGCACTTGCCAAGCTGGCAGCAACCTCGTTTCCATTGACGGCAATCGCCTCCAGCACCTGACCGCCGAGCTCGGTATCCATTGGGCCAAACCAGATTGCGTATGATCCTATCTTTGCTGTCAGGGTCATGGCGAGGTACCTTCGGTCTTTACGGAGATGAGAGCGCCCCCTGCACAATAGCGGTTCTTGTGATCCCCATCGATGGGCTAGCGAGCGAGGCACTGCTCTTAAAGCTCAACAATTCCTTTTTTTCATCGATCATCACCAACAGGTGATGGCAGAACAACGGTCCAAACCGCTCTTTCACCTGTTTTGGGGTTAAGGTAATCATGAGTATCCCGCAAATCTATGATTTTGTCGCCGGAATTTTCGGTAATAAAAATATCGGTGGCGACAGTATAAGTAGTAATCGATACCGAAATCGTTTCAGTGTATAGGTGCAATCACTGCACGCCTCTAATAGAGGTGTGCAGTGATTGCACGTGGAACGCGTGCAACCTATAATAGATATACAAACATATCCGTTTTAGTTGTAACATATAAATTATTCATAGTACTCTATTAATATAGACAGTTATATTTCAGATTTGAAGAACTGTTCCCATTCAAATTGATAATTCCATAAAACATTACCAAAGTTTGCCACAGCTAGGGCAGAGGATTGCCGGACGGCGGCTGCACTTAGGGCAGAGGAGCTGGCCGTGTGAATTTTGGATGAGTTCGGTTCCGCACTCGCGGCAGTAGATCTCTTTTTTGAAACCGCAGATGTGTTCAACTACCATATTAGTAATATTTCCGCCAAAACGGATAAATTTAGTGTTCAAAACAGCTTCGTCTGTCGAAAGCGCCCATTCGCAAATCAGATGCTGCAGCGGTTTAGGGAGAAAGTTCATCTCGTATTCTTACCACATTAATAAAAGAAATAAACGAAGTGCGAGGGTCGCCAAGCCAGGTTAACGGCGCAGGGCTTAGGACCCTGTCTCAAGGAGTTCATGGGTTCGAATCCCATCTCTCGCATAGATAAAACTGTTCGAAAAAAGCATACTCTTCATGAACGAAACCGACGAGGACTTCGTAGCCTCGCAGGGTACTCCTGCATTCACATCGTTATCTATAAATATGTCATACGGCAAATTAAATTATACAAAATAACTTGCTGATATAGTGTAGTGGCCAATCATGTCGGCCTCTCACGCCGACGACTGGGGTTCGAATCCCCATATCAGCATTCCGTTTCTTTATCATCTCCGACAGACAATATTTCTAGTTATCATTCCCAGGTACGACGTCATCATAGCCGGGGCAGGGCCAACGGGTTCCACCGCTGCACGTCTTTGTGCTGAAGCAGGTCTTTCCACGCTGGTTATTGAAGAACATGCCACAATTGGCTATCCTGTCCAGTGCGCCGGTCTGCTCTCCAACTCTGCGTTTGCCGAATGTGAGGTTTCGGGTGCTTCCGTTTACCATACGGTTCGCGGGGCCAGGATATGTGGGTCTCCTGGTCACGAATTCTCCTTTGATGCAGGAGTAGCCAAAGCTTTTGTTGTAGATCGCGGACGGCTGGATCCTGAGATGGCAGAGCGGGCAGCCTGTTGCGGCGCGGAGTATTCTCTCAAGACCTGCATCACGCAGATAAATCCCCAGAAAAAAACGCTTTTTCTGACTGGCGTCCGCGGCAGAACAGAGCTGTCATATAATATTCTCATCGCAGCAGATGGTCCGCGTAGTGTCATTGCCCGTGGCTTGGCAATCGCTCCCCCTCGTTACGTCTATGCAGGAATTCAGGCCGAAGTTTCCTGGGACGGATGCCAAGATCTCGTTGAATTGCATCCCAATGCTTCGCCTGATTTTTTTGCGTGGATGATCCCTCTTTCCTCAACCCGCGCTCGCATCGGACTGTGCAGCATGCATCATGCTCCCGAACACTTCGCAGCATTTGCAGAACAGTTCGGCCCGTCCCGTGTTCATGAAATGACGGGGACCATTCCACTCGGCGTTCGAAACCGCACCTATGGTTCTGGTTGCCTGATCGCAGGAGACGCCGCAGGCTTTCCCAAACCAATCTCCGGCGGCGGTGTATATACCGGCATCCGTTCTGCACGCCACGCAGCTGTAACCGCTATCGCCGCCGCTGAATGCGGCGACGTCTCCGACGCTTCACTTGCCACGTATGAAAGACTATGGCGTGCAGACTTTGGCCAAGAGCTGGACCTCGGTCTCAAAGCCCTCAGCCTTCGGCGCAGTCTCAATCAGAGTGAAATCGATGCTACAATTGACGCGTTGAACCATCCGGATATTTTGGAGCTCATCATCCGGACCGGAGACATGGATCACCCGTCAGTGCTTCTGCGCAAACTTCTCACAAAACCGAAACTCATCAGCAGCTTTGGCCTCCTTGGAATAAAATCAATGATGAGAAGGATCTGTCTCTGCTGTAGAAGCTGACTTTGACTATTCCCGTTGCAGTCAAAATTACTCCCGTTCAAGATGTTTACGGTACACTCCCCTCATCTTCGGGAGAGCCATTATTGTGGACTCCTCGCCTGAAAAGAAGATGGCAGTGAAAGGCTGCAAAACAGAAGACTTTACAGCCCAGCGATGCAATGGAGTCGCACGTCCGGTCTATCCGTGCTTCCGCGAAATTTCGTTGCCTTGCTGGTACTGGAGGTAGATTTTTATAATAAAGGATATATTGACCTCATCTCAAAGAGGTGTCCGATGCAGCATGTCTCTGATAGAGGTGTGCCGTGCATTGCATGGCAGCGGGACACATCCCGCCAGATGCGCAGTCGTTCCCCACTGCCATGCAACTTTAGAAATCAGTCATCACCCGGAACTGGTCGATTTCTTCGGAGTCAAGCTCTGCAAGGAAGGCCTCTGCCGCGTTCTTGATGTCTTTGCTTGCGGTAATTGCACGGCCGACAACGACAACATCCGCACCTGCGGCGATTGCTTTCGAAACAACCGGCACACGGATGCCGCCTGCAGTTGCTACCAGAATTTTTGCATTGTTCTGTGCGGCAACTGCCTTGATCTTCTTGATGTCGCCCCAGTTGTACTCGCCACCTGCCTCCTTGTCGATTGCACGATGCATCTCCACATATTGCGGAAGAAGAGCTGTGCCCCCTGCTTTTGCGAGACTATCAATCAGTTTTGTCGGCTCTGCGACACTCAGCATATCGACGATGGCATAGATTCCACACTTCTTTGCTTCCTTAATAAATGTGGCGATCGTCTCGATCGGTGCAAGACCGGAGACCACTGCTGCATCGCCTCCTACGTTGGAGACCATGCGGGCCTCCAGGTTACCAGTGTCAAGGGTCTTTAAATCGGCAACAATGAAACAATTCGGGCGAATTTTACGCATATCTTCAATGACGCTTAGGCCGAACTGTTTGATAAGCGGCGTCCCTGCCTCGAATATGACGTGGTCGTTCTGTGGAACCTCACGCAGCACACGCTCCACCTGTTTCATATCAACAAGGTCCATGGCAACCTGCAGGTACGGCGGGTTCCATAGTCTCTGCACCTTGAATCCCATAACACCATGCGCTGCCCGGTCCTTCTCTTTGAGAATGGTTGCGGGGTCTGGGAACTTGTCAAGTGCACGGGAAATTGCCAAGCGGGTTGCTCCGTAGTTGAAACGGTAGAGCTTGTTGAAGTCCTTCGCCTCGGGGGAGATGAAGACGCTTGCAACAAGAACGATCTCATCAACATCCATGCTGGTAAAGACACCATCCTCAAGTGCATCGGCAACTGCTTTGGAGACTGCTGCCTGGGCAGGGCCGAAGATCTGCGTTACCTGCTCCGTGTGCTTGAGGGTAACCTTCGGGACGATCAAAATCGCCGGTTTGGAGAGAAGGTTCGGACGAATCACACCGAGGAGCGGGGTATGTCCCGCAGAAAGCTGGGTCATTCCGTTTGCAAATGCGGTTCCAACCGGTCCTATCTTGTCACCAATCATAAGATCAATGTGGGCAAGTTCTGCTCCATCACCAACAAGTGCTTCACCAATCAAAAACATAAATAATCTCTATAGTACTGTCGGTCTTGCAATCCTATAAAGGCGATGTAAGGGCCCTGGGTTATCCCGGTTTCAAGACTCTCTCTGGCCTTCTGACCTGCAAATTGGGATGGGATCTTCCATATACGTCCCACAGGTTTTGCAAAAGTCACCAAGAAGCAGCATGCGCCACTGCCCAAATATAGATAGAAGCAATGCTTCCGTACGGCGTGTAGCGGCGGCGCAGTTCTGCAAACTCGTTCTTCGAAAGTGTGTCCATATGGTAGAGCCGCATGATTCCTCTACGGATGCCGTGGTCGTTCCAGCTAAGAACGTCAGGCCGTTCCAGCGAATGGAGGAGTGCCATCTCGGCGGTCCATACACCTATACCTGGAAGAGTGATGAGCTCTTTGATGATCTGATCATCGCTCTTTTTTGCAAGAGCGCTAACATCAAGCCGTCCCGAGGCAATAGCGTCGGCAATGCCTTTGATATATCCAGCTTTTCTCCGCGACATGCCGAATTTTTGCACCTCCTCTTGAGTGCTGCGGGAAATCCGGTCTGCCGTGATATCTCCGCCATAGCAATCAAGCATGCGACCCCAGACGGTCTCCGTTGCCTTGGTTGAAATCTGCTGGGCAACTACGCTGTTGACAAGAGCCGTGAAGAGATCAGGGATCACCTGGCAATCGGGGAGACCAAGACGGTCAATGGCAGTTCCGAGGATAGGATCGCGTTTTTTGAGGAAGGTAATCTCGTCTTCCCCGTAGATAAAATACTGCATGATATATATCCATCCATAGATGGATCGACGATTTGATAAATAGTTATCTCCCGTGAGGACGATATGATTTACGGTACGTTTGAAGAGTTGCAAGTCGAAGACTTGCAACGCGGCATGGCGACAACGCCGTGTACGCACCTCAGCGTTGTTCCATGTTACGTGACGAAATCGCATGCATCGCAGTAGTTGTCGGCGGATTTTTACGTTGGATCCCGCCAAACAGGGCATCCGAGCTGTGGAGAAACGTGCACGCCGACGACTCAGTGGTGTAACCATCTATCAGAGACGTGCAACAAGTGTTCGACTGCCCGCCTTATTCGACCCTGTGTCGGAAGAGATTTTATCAAAATGCCGATTCACTTAAATAATTAATATATCTGTTCCCTATATTTCTTCGTAATGTGATCTGTATAGACATGGAAATAGACACTAAAAACAGATTTATCAGTTTTAATACAAACATATAAAATGTATTGTTGTTTTCTACTGATATAGACAGTTCTATTTCAAATTTGAAGAACTATTCCCATTCAAACAGGTAATTCCGAAAAAAAGCAGAATGTTGCCAGGCTGTCCGTATTCTCGAATCTGTTTCTGACGGCTGCATAGATTGCGACCGGTCTTTTGACAGGTTCGGTTGGTATTGTATCGGAAGGCATTCATTCAGAGATAGATCTTCTTGCATCTTGCATTGCGTACTTTCCTCTGCGGCAGTCCTCCACACTTCCCTACGTGGATCATGAATTCGGTCATGGGAAGTACGAGGATATGTCTGGATTTGTCGAGGCGCAGCTGATAGTTTTTGTGACTGGTCTTATCCATCTGGGAAGCATGATACAAGCTGCTCTTAGAGGAGCACTGGCGTCATCCAGCCTGCTGTGCGCGGGCATGGCGGTGATGGGCATATCTGCGGTAATGAACCTTTTTGTGTTGTAGGGGCTGATAAAAATTGCCGAGGAAACCGAATCTAATGCTTTGGAGAGCGATGCATGGCATCTGCGGATCGATGTATTGACGTCGGTCGAGGCGTTTGTGGGTCTTGTGTTGGTTCAGATCACGTATCTGGTGTTTTTGGACGCGATAATTGTGATCATTGTGGTATTGCTTGTTCTGCGGAAGGAGGACTCGCTGATCAACCAGAGTCTTTCAGATCTGACGGACAAACGCCTGGATCAGGGTGAGATTATGCAGATTAAGGACAACGTCTACCGACACAAAAATGCGGCCGGATCGGTTTGTTGAGTTCTATTTGGTGATGCCGCCCATGACACCGCCGAGGGATGCCCATGCAGTACTAAGGCAGATTGAGATTACGATCCATGCGGAGCTTGACCGGATGTCAGTGAAAATTCATTTGGAACCCTGTGATGAACTCTGCGATCGAGATGACAGCACGTCTGCGCGCAAGCGGCACCAATGATTTTCAGAGTACGGGTGCAGAGTTTATTCGTCGAGGTACTCGCTTTGGATCTTCAGTACCGCAGCACTGTCCTTTGCCGCTGCATACTCGGCAAGCGGTTCGGCGTTTAAGGCGAGAAAGTTTAAGCCCCAGTGGAATTTTGCGAGGAGTCTTTCTGCTTGCTCTGCATCGCCGAGGATATAGAGCGCTGCGGCGATAGCCTCGACTGACATGAGGGTAAAGGGTTTGCCAAAATTGACCGGATTTGCGGCGGCAAGGAATGGCAGTGCCCTTCTCCCATTCCATGCGGTGAGATTTATCGCATCAATTACCTCCCAGGAACAGTCGAGGGCGGTGACCGACTGCACCCAGGGACGATCTGCAGGAGAGAGTACAAACTCTGCGGCAGGATCAAGGAGAAGTGTACTTTTTGGTATCTGCTGGATGTGGGTGACAACTCGCAGCATGCCGAACCGCTCCAGCTTTTTCATGGTACATCTTTTCGGATCGCAGGAGTTGTCGCGGTATGCAATTAGCACGATTTTTTTCGTCCGCGTGTTCTCTGTCATTGCTGATTAATATAATATTGGTCTGCGAAGATATTTTGGTATTTGGATATCTCTGATCGCGGAAAAAACCACAGAAAGCTCAAAGAACACGAGGATCATCATGGACTCCATTTTCCATGAACTTTCCCAGATTTCGAAATTTCCTGGTACATATATCAGAATGGTTTGTCGCCGATATATCCTGTTCCAAAACATAAATAGACTATCAGTATACGTTCTTGTCTCACCCTGCGTTCTGAACGAAAGCCTCCGTGCCGAAGGAATCACCCTGGAGGCAGATCGGGCCGCGTGGATTGCGGCCACTGCACGCAGCGGGAGCTCAATATTGGGATGGTGCCGCTGCCGTGTCCGGAGACACTCTATCTTGATGTCCCCTGCAGCCCAGGCTCGTTTCCTGACCGGCCGAATACCCCTGAGTTTGCGGCACTGCTGGACTGCCTCGAAGAGGATGTCCGCCGCCTCATCGCAAAATGCGGGGAGCGGCCCTTTGCTGTCATCGGTGTGGACTCTTCGTCGGCCCGCGGAGTGACAGCTACGTACTATGGTGATGGGAAACCGCCGGGTCCTGGGGGTATTTCTCAGAAAATATTCCTATCTGTCGCTGATCGATGTCCGCTGGTTTGCAAAGTAGCACATGCTGCAAAGCCAAAGGCTTCGCAGCCCTGCAAGATAACGATGCGCCTCTACTGGTTATGACGGCGATCAGGGAATGCTGAACACATTGAGACCCTCTCGGGTCTAAAGGAGATATGGGGTTTTGTCCCACCCTTTTTTCATAACCCCTTCGCAAAATCCGCGCCCATTCCCTGAGGTGAAGATAATCATCGGCCCAGCCTCTCGCTGCAGTATGCCACAGTTTCAAACGAACGCGGGGCAGGGAAACTTCTGCGAATGCACCCTGGGTGTTGGACATTTCAGACCACCGGATAGCGGATGCGAGGATTGAAACGAGGACCCTGAGATTTGGACCAGACAGCCGCATAGTGAAAAGGGTGAGAGAAATGATAGTGGAGAGGAAAATATCGAATAATTCACGCAAAAATCTCCATTGATATGACAACCATATAGATCGATACAGTTAAATTTGATTAATGCTAAAAGGTGGCAAAAATAGGATTTGATGACAAGCTACAGCATGACCGGAAGCAAAACACATGTCGAAGGTAAATTCGTTTGAAATGGCCCAACGGTAGCTTTTGGACTGTGCAAACAGCCTCAAGCTTGACCTTGGCGTTGTCGACAGCCCGAGCAGCTGCAGAGGAAAATTTAGGTTTCAATCCCGGTGAAGATGGATGATGGAACGACTGGGGTTTTCCAGGGGGTTCCGTTTGCAGTACAACAATGCGCTCGGTTCATACAAGGGAGGTATCCGCTACCACCCGGAAGAGACCATTGACATCGTTCGGGCATTATCTGCGTGGATGACATGGAAGTGCTCCGTTCTTAGTCTGCTGTTCGGCGGAGGTAAGGACGGTATCATCTGCAACCCGAAAGAACTTTCCAAGGGTGAGCGTGAGCGTCTGAGTCGCGGGTATATTCGCACAGTATGGAAAAATCATCGATCCTGATACGGATGTTCCAGCACTGGATGTATACACCAACGGCCAGATGGATGAGTACTCCACGATTCAGGGCAAGAACCAGTTCGATCTCCTGACCGGCAAGCCGTTGGTTGTCGGCAACTCTCTTATAGCCGCAACGATTCTGCCGCGCAAGAGGGACAGTACACCCTGAATGAGGCAACAAAGGAGTTCAACATTGATCTCTCCAAAGCAAAGATTGCAGTCCTCAGCTTTGGTAATGCAGGCATGTACGCTGCAGCGATTTCCAAAGAGATGGTTGGGTCCACTGTTGTTGCAGTTGCCGACTCGAAAGGCAGTATCTATGATGCGAACGGACTCGATATCGAGGCAGTTATTGCACGCAAGTAGACAGACAAGTCCGTGACCGGATACAAGGGATTAAAGACCTTGACCAACGACGAAGTCCTGGCACTGCCGGTTGATGTTATCATCGCAACAGCACCGGATGAGGGAGCAATCAATGAGCTAGTTGCACCGACCGTGAAAGCAAAGATCATCTGTGAGCTTGCAAACGGTATGACCACTCCACAAGGAGATGCAATCCTCCACAAGAATGGTGCCCATGTTATCCCTGACTTCCTGTGCAACATAGGTGGTGTGACCATGTCCTACTATGAGATGGTCCAGAACATGTACTACTGGACAGTGGGTGGTGTCTACACAAAGCTTGACTCTGCAATGACCGTGTCCTACCATGCAGTGCAGGCTGTATCCAAGAAATACAACCTCAACATGCGCCAGGCAGCATATGTTGTCGCAGTAAAGTGTGTCGTTGAGGCAAGGAGGGTTCACGGATGGGTTTACTCCCGCCCCAATTCTACCTCCATACCTCTTTTTGTTTGTCTGCTGCTTTTATGTGTCAGATGCTACAAGATCTTTGATTTTGCAGCCCTGTGTGGTCAGGACCTGCTGATGGGGAAGCCGTTAATGATGGATGAAGCGGTTCCGCTGCGGCACCCAGATGGGAAGCAGAGCAGTAATGGGACCTTTTTGTTGTTGTGCAAGCATATTTTTCGTGATCTGTGTGGCTTTTGTGCGGACAACACAACATCACCTGAATCAGAACACAAATCCTCTTCATCTCTAAACACAGATAGTACTGCCAATTATGCTGGATATTAAGTTCGTCCGGGCGTACCCGGAGGTTGTTCGCGCAGATTTGGAGAAGCGGCACGAGACCAAGATGTTTGTGTGGGTTGATATCGTTCTTGAGCAGGATAAATTGTTCCGGGAACTGACGGTAAAGAATAACGAGTTGCGGGCACGCAGGAATTCGATTGCAAAGGAGATCAATGCAGTGAAGAAGGCAGGTGGAGATCCTGCGCTGCTGGTTGCCGAGGCAAAGGATCTGCCACGGCGGATTAAGGAAAACGACGAGATTATGGAGAGGGCAACCGAGCAGATTCGTTACTATCTGATGCGGCTGCCGAATATTCTGCATGAATCGGTTCCCTACGGAAAGAATGATACCGAGAGTGTGGTGATTAAAACGGTCGGCACGCCGCGGAAGTTTGATTTTGAGGTGGTGAATCACGGGGAGCTTTGTGTCCGGAATGGCTGGGCGGACTTTGAGCGTGCAACAAAGACGTCGGGTGCTGGCTTTTATTTTCTGAAGGGCAATCTTGCGCTGCTGGATATGGCGTTGCAGCAGTTTGCGGTTGACACACTGGTTGCAAAGGGCTATACGCCGATTATTCCGCCGTATATACTGAACCGAAAATCCTATGAGGATGTGACAGATCTTGCGGATTTTGAGAAAGTGATGTACAAGATAGACAGCGACGATGAGTATCTGATCGCAACAGCAGAGCATCCGATGGCGGCAATGTATCTGGATGAAATTTTTGAGGAGAAGGATCTGCCACTGAAGATGGTGGGCATTTCACCGTGCTTCCGCCGCGAGATCGGGGCGCATGGGCTGGATTCACGTGGTCTGTTCCGTGTGCACCAGTTTACGAAGGTTGAACAGTTTATTTACTGTATGCCGGAGAAGTCATGGGAGATGCATGAGGAGCTTTTGGCAAACTCGGAGACGTTGTTCACGAGGCTTGGCCTGCCGTATCGGGTGGTGAACATTTGTACGGGCGATATTGGTACTGTTGCGGCGAAAAAGTATGACCTGGAGGCGTGGATGCCGCGGGACAATGAGTACCGCGAGGTGGTGTCCTGCTCGAACTGTACAGCGTATCAGGCATGCCGCTTGAATATTCGCGTACGCGATGCGCATGATTTCGGGTCGAAGCTGTATCTGCACACGCTGAATTCGACGGCGATTGCGACGTCACGTGCGCTGCGCTGCATTCTGGAGAATTATCAAACGGAGGATGGGCAGGTGGAGATCCCGAGGGTGCTGCATCCGTATATGCAGAACCAAGAGTATCTCTGACCCTGGTTTTTGGACAGCATGATGGATAAAACAACCCCTTTCCTACGGGAACAGCGTGTACCCCCAGCAGATTCATCACGGAGGGATTTACGCAGGTCACGTGGATTGGAAACTATTATGGCCTCTCACGCAATCTCCTTTCGTCTTTTTCGTATACTGTCGCGAAGTGATAAACAAGATACGAAGAGGCATGTGATCTGTAGGTACTCCAATTACCCCCCAACTCAGCGAAAAAACATCGTCGATCTTATCCACAGTTTCTCCAAATCCTGCTACATCGCATCCTCGCAGTACTGCAGAATATCCCGCGTCCGCTCAATTCCCAGCGTCGGTTTAATCGTCTCCAGCCACAAATAAAATCCCACCCGCGACGGCGTCGGCCGCTCATACTTAAACCCGCCAGCCTTCAGTGGCACCATCTTAAAATACGTCCGTTGCTTGTACGGCTTCAGATAAATCACTGGTGACATCGCCGGAAAATCCACTGCCATCACCACTTTCGAGTAATTCTGCGACAGCATCGCATAATCCAAAACCTCCGATTTCACGCGCAGACCATACTCCGCAATAAAATCCCTCAACGTCGCCGGATGCAACCCCCCGCAAATTACCTTCTTCACAAGAGGTGACACGCACGGATCTGCAAAGTACTGCTCTGCTGAGAAATGATGATCCATCGCAAAATACAACCGGCACAACGCCTCATCATGCAGCATCTTATAATCGAATCCCTGCGTCCGCAGCGACTTGCAAGATACCAGATTTGGATTATTTACTGGCATCATTGGCAGCGTCGTCAGCCGTAACGGCTTTAACACAGACTTCATCACCTCGCACGCTCTCGTCCCCACATAAGCATTATCCGGGTCCCCAACCAGACGCCGCACCACCTGCGTATTCGAGATATCCACCGCCGAAAACAAAATGAAACCCACATGCTTCTGCTGAAACAGATAGCTGAACAAATGCTTCTTATAAATGATCTCTGCCTCCAAGTCCTTTAGATCTGCAGGAGACGTCACAACTTCGCAGAACACCACCCGGTTCTTACTATCAAACAGCAAAAGATCCACCTCCGCCAGATCCTGCCCGTTCCCGCGAACCCGGATATCTCCTTTTTCCGCCGAATACAACCCGTTCGTCCCCAACATCACCTTCGTCTTATGCTTGGGCACATCCGCACCTTTTCGTACAATTTTCTTGATCGTATTTGTCTGCGACGCAATCTTGAGCAACTGCTCATAAATCAGGGACTCGAACCAGTACCCCTCAGCCGTCCGCATCAACATAATATCCTCTGAAAACAGATTCCTTCGCTCCGTTGGCCGCATATGCCGCATCGCCCGCACCGCCACCGCTCGATCAGGGTGATAACGGGTAAATTGTTCGGTAATCCACTGGAGCATCACTGCCCCTTCTGCACTAACTTCATACGAAAATGTCTATGCTATCCTCAGCAGAGCACAAGAATCCGCCGCGTCAGACTTTTGTGCACCCGCTGCTCATAATATCCGGAAATTTCAAATAAACTCTCTGCCAGATATCGGATATCGCAGTGCGTCACCACAACAGCCCGTCTCCCTCTCTTCAGAACACGACGTATCTCCGCAAGAGACTCTGCATACAGAGTATTAAGAGAAGCTGCCCGGATCGTCGTCGATTGACCATACGGAAAATCCGTCGCAATCGCATCAAAACAACCGTCAGAGTAGGGCATCCTCGCCACATCCGCCCGAACACACGCAGCATCCGGCAGATTCCTCCGGCACCCGGCAAGCATTTTGGGATCATAATCATTTCCGACGGAACGCACGCCCATCAGCTCCGTCTCAAGCAGTATACCACCCGTACCGCAGAACGGATCGCAGAGCAGCTCCCCGGGCCGCACATGCGTCAGGTTCACTATCGTCCGGGCCATTAACGGCATCATCACACCCGGGTGAAAAAAAACCCGACACTGTGGATTTCGGTACGCATAGGATCCGCGATCAATGGTGTACAGGACCCGACCGAGGAAACAGTGGTTATCGGTGAAGAGCGCACGGTACTCCACCTCGGGGCAGGTGAGGGAAACCTTCCCGCGAATGCTTCCCCCCATCATACACTCCAGTTTCGTCTGGGATGCATCAACGGTAGCAGGATGAATCCGTCGGATTCTGCAGGCGAACGGGCGATCCGCAGTAATATCAATCTGCACCAAAAGTTCTGCAAGAGCAGCGCTTGTTCCATCGCATTCTCCCATCAGCTCCAGGATCACATGGGTTTGCGAGAGCCGAGTCGTTGTCTCCGGATCAGCAACCTCGGCAATGGCAATACCCGTCCCTATACGGGTAACCGTGCCTACACAGCCAACCTCGGCAACAGCCAGAGCCGGATTCTCTCCGGAGAGTTCAAACAGCAGGCGCATCCACTCTATAGATACGCCGTAAACTTACATAATAGCATGTGGTACCCATTAGAATACCATCTCTTCTCTCTTAATATACCACGCCATCGCACAATATGCCGGGTGGTAGCGGAGTTTCGCCTCGCGAAGACCCAGCACATCCACATCGCCCTCACGGTTGATCCAGTCATACCTCCCACGCAGTTCCTTTGCCGTCTCCTGATTAATGATCTTGTAGATGCCCCTATAGCGCACGACCGCCTTCTCAATGTGGATCAGCGCAGTGACACTATTCAGCTCCTCCCAGACAGCGACTGCTCCGATAGTGTTCTCTGGTAGGATGCGTATTACAAGCCCCTCGCACCCAAGTTCTTCCCAGTGATCAAGGGCAAAGAGCATGGCATTAACTTCCTCTTTCAAGGTGGGGTTTGCCTCGTAGTGTTTGGATATCCTCCATTCCTCGATCATCAACCGCACCTCTGGGGTAATTGCATGCGTAAGTCTCTCGGTTGTATAGGAGTACTCTGCGTTGAATCGGTTTATTTCGTTGCGAATGCTGAGGTATTTTCTCCCATGAAGTTCGGCGAGTTCCTCTGTACGGTAGTAATAGTCTGAAAGTCCCCTCGCGACATAGACAGGGGTTTCTGGGTGGGCGTTTTTCATGTACCGGACATCTGCTTCATCAAAAAAGTTCATCGCGATTTTTCCGCCGCAGCTCTGTGCAAGCGCGAACACTTCCTCAAAGAGTTCAGGATCCGGCTCTCCGATCGGCGCGTTGTAGGTGGTCTCGTCATCAACCATATAGGCAAGCAGGAGCCTGCCGTTTTGGATGGTAAAGGAATGCTGCACATAATGCTCATAACAGATCATGGTCACGAACGAGCATTCGGAGTTAACTTGCTGATATTTTTTGAATATCTTATCGAAGATTGGTTTATCTTTGAGGGTCACGGGGCGATAATCGGTTTCACTGAGCGTCATGATATCCATGGGATCGTTCTTCGTCGAGATTCATGGGTGTATAGTTTTCCATGGGGAAGAAACCTGCACGTTTGTAGAGATTTTCTTTCCCCGGAGCTGAGATGAGGCCAAGCCAAGAAAGACCCAGTGCTACACCGAGGCTGCGCAGGAGTACGGCGATGGTTGTACCAATACCGCGCTCCCGGTAGGTGTGCAGGACGGCAATATCCTGTACATAACCGTCAGATGAGCCGTCGGCAATGATTCTGCCCATGCCAATAGCATGGTCGGTGAGGGTGTCAAGGGCGATAACGAAGAGGAAGCTGTCATGGATGAGTGGTGCAATGCTCGCAGGATTCCAGCCCATATCCCACCATCCGCCTGCGCGGTAAAGGTCGATTATCTCGGATGCTTGCCAGTTTCTGATCGCCAGATACACGATTTCCTGGTTGTTTTTTCTCAGAATATGTTGCATTGGTGTTATTTCACCCCAATATCTATAAGTTAATCTCATGTTGGTCTCGAGAGATTATTAATGCTGTTGAACGTAGAATTCCATCTTATATTATTTCGGAATTATCCCTTTTAACAAGACGATCTATCTTTTATCACGTCCAATATTAATGGAGAATGTTATACAAAAAATTTGAGGCGTTGTTCCCAACGGAACTATCTGCTATACAGTACTTCATTAAAATTCGGTATCCTGATGGAATTATTTGCCCGCATTGTGGAGCCGAAACTAAGGTATATCATAGTTCCGGCTATCCTCGCTTCTTCAACTGTAAAAAGTGTTTTAACAGCTTTTCGGTGTTTTCTGGAACCATTATGGAGAGAACACATTCCGACATACGGAATTGGTTTTTTGATATGAACCAAATGGTGAGTGATAAGAAGGGGATTTCCGCAATGCAACAGCAGCGGCATATCGGTTGATTGTATAAGACCTCGTGGCGCATGCTGAGATAGATAAGAACGGCAATGGGCAGCGAGGAAGAGGTACATCTAAAACGCCCGTTGTTGGCGCTAAAGAACGTTTTTCGGGCAGCGTGCGTGCGGTGCTTACAAAACCTGACGATCAGAATAGCCGATTGATAGGTATACGAATGCTAAACATCATCAGGGATGTGTGTTATGAAGGAACAACGGTTATTTCAGACGAGTCCGTGAGTTATAATGTCCTTGATAAGCATAAGGAGTATGTCCGTCTGTGGGTGAACCATTCAGTAGGACAGTATAGCGACCACAAAGGTACATACACCAATGGTATAGAATCAGTATGGGCATTAATTAAGAGAGGGGTATACGAGATGTACCACCATATTTCGGTGAAATACATGCAGGAGTACATTGATGAGTTCTGTTTTCGGCTTAATAACTGGAAAAATGAGAGAATATTTGATCCGTTGATAGGGCAGTGTGTTTTGTAGATGGTACAACTATCAAACTAATTCTACCAATTATATTGATGGTTATATATTAGAATCAGTATAACCTACTGTAATAATGCAACTCAAAAAATAGAGATGAAATGTTACAATTGCATTTCTGTTTTTGAATGCATTAAAAACTTCCATGTTGCAAGCGCAAGCTATCTCATTACGAAAGAGAGATGATAATTATGGAGTGAAGGGGATATGGAGCAAACTCATCCAGAGAATATCTGAAGAAACAGTCCATGAGACAGTGGTCGCTTATTGAATTGAATCTGAAACAGTGGCAGTATTATGAACCGATCATGAAACCAAGGCAACAAATGATTTTTGCTATCAGAGCGCTGGAATCTCTGCGTCCGTGTTTCGAAGCTGAATTACGGATTAATGATAAAGGGGTCTTCACTTTAAATATCCATCCTCTCTTATGATTTGTGCTTAATTTTTTGGATTTTTTCACATTTATCTCACCTCTTTTTTCAAGTAGGCCGAGAGAGAAAGTAGGTTAACCTAAGATATACATCTTAGTTAGTTATGGTATCATTCCGTTATAAAATATTGTTGAATATTTTTATGCAATAACTGATAATTCCGTAATACTTTTCAGAATTGGGTGCCGAAATAGATATATTGTTTCTGTTTCCGTGGAAAAGACTGATACACATGGGAGACAGATATACATAGTACTATTTTTCTGGAGAATCATATACAAATGAACCTCGCAAATAATCAGCATCCTAGCAACCCTCTCAACCTAAAAGACAAAACCCTTTATATCAACAGAGAATTCTCTCTCATCCAGTTCAATCGTCGTGTACTGGAAGAGGCAACAAACCTTTCTCATCCCCTTCTCGAACGAGTCAAGTTTCTCTCCATCTTTGTAAGCAACGTCGACGAATTCATGATGATCCGAGTTTCAGGTTTGCTCCGCCAGATCTACGATGGCGTACTTGAGCGGCCCCCTGACGGTCTGACGCCAACGGAACAGATACAGAAAATCTTAGAGGCTATCATTCCGCTGCAGGCAGAGGCTTGCCAGTGTTGGGGTATGGATTTAAAACCAGCCCTGGAAAAAGAGGGAATTTTCATCCATAAGTGCAAGGACGTCGAGCCTGGACTACAAGAATATCTGCGGAAGTACTTTGAGAAACAGACATTCCCCATCCTCACGCCATTGACCTTTGACGGAGCACATCCGTTCCCATTCATCTCAAATCTTTCGCTCAACCTTGCAGTGGTGATCAACCACCCAACCCGCGGCCAGGTTTTCTCCAGAGTAAAGGTGCCGACGGGGACGCTTGCGCGATTCATCCGCATCCCGAATGACCTGATGATTCCACTTGCAAAAAATCCTGAGCACCACTACGTCACTTTGGAGGATGTCATTGCCTCCAACATCGAGATGCTGTTCCCGGGCATGGAAATCAAAGGGACCTACGTCTTCCGCGTGACCCGTGATGCGGACATAGAGATAGAAGAGGACGAAGCAGCCGATCTGCTAACAGCGATTGAGTCACGCGTTGGACAACGGCGGATAGGCACCCCCTCACGTATTGAGGTCACTGCCGCAATGCCGGAATGGATCCGCGACCTCCTCTCAACTAAACTCCGGCTCATGCCGACGCAGATTTACATCTCCCCAAGCGGCCTCATCGGTATGAATGATCTGATGGAATTGATAGATATCGACCGACCAGACCTGAAAAATGTACCGTTTAGGGTATCGGTGCCAGCGTGTCTTGCGAAGGATTCTCTGCCTGCGGCTATTTCCAGCAATGACCTCCTCCTTTACCATCCATACGACAGCTTCGGGACAGTGGTTGAGTTCGTCCAACAGGCGGCGCACGACCCGAATGTACTTGCAATCAAGCAGACGCTGTACCGTTCTGGAAAAAACTCGCCGATTGTCCATGCACTGATAGAGGCATGTGAAGAAGGAAAATCGGTTACGGTTCTTATAGAACTGAAGGCACGATTTGACGAGGTAAACAACATAGAGTGGGCGAGGGTGCTGGAACGGGCAGGCGCTCACGTCATCTATGGTGTCGCCGGGTTGAAGGTGCATGCAAAGATGTGCATGGTGGTTCGCCGCGAACGAAACAAGCTGAGAATCTATACGCACATGGGCACCGGCAACTATAATGCGGCAACGGCCTGCATCTACGCTGACCTTTCCATGTTCACCTGCGATCCAGATATCGGTGCGGATATTGCGGATCTCTTCAACGCTCTTACCGGCTACTCGAAAAAAATCAGTTACCGCAAGCTGCTCGTCTCCTATGGTACGATGGGTATGATGAGAGAGGATCTGATTGCAAAAATCAACCGTGAAATTGAACGGCAGAAGATCCACGGCGACGGATACCTCGCTTTCAAACTCAATGCCCTTGTTGACACAGAGTGTATAATCGCCCTCTACCGGGCAAGCCAGGCGGGTGTCAAGATTGACCTCGTCGTCCGCGGCGTCTGCTGTCTGCGCCCTGAAGTTCCGGGTGTCTCCGAAAACATCCGTGTCATCTCCATCGTCGGTCGATTCCTCGAACACACCCGCGTCTACTACTTCAGAAATGGCGGAGACGAAGAGGTGCTGCTCGGCAGTGCGGATCTGATGACGAGAAACCTCTCGCGACGCGTGGAAATTCTGTTTCCGGTGGAAAACCCGTATCTGCGCAACATGATAATCCACACGATTTTGGAGACACACATCAAGGATACAGTACAGGCGCAGCTTCTCCACAGCGACGGAAGCTACGAGAAGGTTCTGCCTGCGGAAGGCGAGGAGCCACTGGATTCCCAGAAGTGGATGATGGAGCATTGCGGAATTTGGCATGATTACTAACTTGGATGAGGGATATCGGCTGTACGGGGCAGGCATTCTCATGCAGTTTGCGGCGAACATGGTTAGTGAGAGCGCTGGAGTAAAAGCAGGAATCGACATCGAGTACATCCACCGAATGCGGGTTGCATCCCGCAGGTTGCGGGTGGCACTGCCGTTGTTTGCCGATTGTTTCCCGAAAAAGGAGCACAAGTGCTGGGAAAATGAGATCAAACAGATCATGCGGTCGCTCGGCCATGCCCGTGACCTTGATGTGCAGATAGCATTTCTGAGAGCCTATCTGAATATCCTGCCGCAAACGGCGTTTTCCGTCGGAGTGCCACGGTTCCTTCCCGAAAAACTCCTGATATCGATGCAGAAAGCAGTAGAAACGATCGCCACACTGCCGCCTGGAAAACAACCGCAGACACCCATCGCAATTCCCTGGTTCTTTACCCGCCTAAAACGGTTTTTTTCAGGGAAACACCGGAGGCAGCAGACCACCCCCGCAAAACCTGAGGTGTTGCCGTCAAAGGAAGCGGCGACAGAAGAGCTTCGGTCAGGGATTGAGTGCCTGACACTCCGACTGATGCAGGAGCGGACGGCTCTGCAGCCAGAAGTCATCAAAGCAGTTGAACAGTTTGAGAAGTCCAAGACCCTCTCGTCGCTCCAGGACGCCTGCATGGAGATCATCATTCGAGGCAAGCTGCAGAAAATTGAGACCAAAACTCCCGCTTCTTATCAAACGGCTTACTGCCATATTAGCCTCTGTCGCGAAAAGATGATGCTGTACGCAAAGGCGCTTGCCGATCCGGAACGGATAACTGCGCATCACGAGATGCGGATTGCCGCAAAAAAGCTTCGTTACACTATGGAAACCTACCGCGACCTCTACGATGACGGGCTTGTACCTTCGATTAAGATGGTAAAAGAGCTGCAGGACTACCTGGGGGATATGCATGACTGTGATGTGTGGATGGAATTTCTGCCGCGGTTCCTCATGGACGAAGCGGAAAAGAGCGTCGCCTACTTCGGCAACACCGGCTTCATGGCGATGGTCCGGCCAGGTATTGCCGCATTTGAAGAGGATCGGAAAGCGAAGCGTGCGGCGTTACACACCGATGCAAACGTGTTCTGGAAGAAGAATGAAGGGGTGTTGGATCAGCTTGAAAGGAACTTGGTAAAACCATTTGAAAATCTCCGGATGAGAACACTCTCAATACCAAACTCGGTCTCCTCTATTACCTTTTTTGCGAATGTTCATGCAAACCTTCCGGCACTTGAAGTAATCATTGCGAATGCGAAGGACCGGGGCTGCACAACGTTTCTGCATGCAGGCACATCAAAGGAGTGCCCCGTGGACATGGAAGAGAAACACTACGCCTGTCATCGCAAGACCTGGAAAAAGCTCTCGGCCAATGCACGAGCGGCACTGCTGGCAATGCCTGCCGAGATCCGGTTTGTCTGGGGCTGCCTCCGCATTGTGGCGATGCATCAGCCAGTGGAGCTAGAAAACACCTGCCCCGAAACACCGGACGATGGGTTGAAACGTCTGTGCACAGAGGTGGACGCAGATGTGATCATCTGTGGCCGTGCCCGCTGGTCATTTGCGAAAAAAATCCAGGGAGTGTGGAGCGCAAACACCGGACGATCCGGCGGAGGTGACCTGCATGCCTCGTATCTTCTGACAACTCGGGACCCATTCACTCTCTACCACATCCACGTTCCGTATGATCTTGAGGAAACGCTAAAATCCCTCGAAAAACAAAAAGAGATCCCTGCACTGTTTGTCGTGGGCCTGAGTTCTGACGAGACTGCATCAGCACACAGTAGAGAACAACCAAAGGCTGTGATGCCTAATACTGTGTCAACAACCACCGCACAATCAGAGACATGAACGAAGAGAGAGTTGTTGCGTTCATCGATATTGGAACGAACTCAGCCAGGCTATTGGTCGCCTCCATCGACGAAAATGGTGCGTATCATCTGCGGACCAAGACAAAGGAAAGGACCCGGCTGGGCGAAGGAGAGTATGCGGCAGGCAGAATTCAGTACAGAGCAATTAAGCGGTTGATGCGGATTCTGAAGCAGTTTATGGAAATCTGCCGCAATCTTGGCGCATCGGAAGTTCGGGCGGTGGCAACGTCGGCGATGCGGGATGCGGGCAATGCTCAAGAGATCATGGACTGCATTTCTGCAGAGTGCGATCTGACTATTCGGATTATCAGCGGCATGGAGGAAGCGCGGCTGATTCATCGGGGGGTTTCGACAGATATCAACCTTGGGAATGATCAGGCGCTGTTCATAGATATTGGCGGCGGGTCAACGGAACTGATTGTTGGCGACCAGTACACCTATGCGATTCTCGAGAGCATGCAACTTGGCGCTATTCGCGTGACAAACCAGTTTTTAGCGCCAAGATATACCAGAGCGGTCTCGCAGAAGTGGCAGGTGAAGATGATGACCCACATCATGGAGGTAGCAAGCCCATCAATAACGCGCGTGTCTGCATATTCATTCACCCGATCCATCGGCAGCTCGGGCACGGTAACCAATCTTGCAGAGGTTTGTACACGGCTGTATCATGCGGAGGAAACGCGGGGTCTGCCCGATGGCAGTTGGAAGAGGCAGGTCTTATTACTTGCAGACCTCGAAAAGCTCTATCCATATATGTGCTCTCTGACGCTTAAAAAGCGGCGAAAGATCCTGGGATTAAACCGGGACCGCGCCGAAATTATCCTTGCCGGATCGGCGATTCTTCTTGTGGTGATGCGAACACTAAAAATTCTGGAAATTGAGATAAATGACCGTGATCTTCTCTATGGTATGCTAATGGATTATCTTGCAGAGATGCCAGGAACACCGCAGTTCGAGCAGATGCCGGTTAAATGGGAGGATATTCTGCAATTAGGCCGTTACTGGCATCTGGAGGAGAAACATGCCCGAGATATCAGCAGGATGAGCTTGGCATTGTTCGATTCGGCAAAGGAGTGCGGCCTGCACAATTACGGGACATGGGAATGAGACCTGTTTGCCGAAGCTGCGTGGCTGCACGATGTCGGAGAGTTTCTGTCGATGAGAGATCATCCCAGACATGGAGAGTACATTATCCTGAACCAGGAACAGATTGAACTTGACCCTCGGGAGGCATTAATATTGGCGAAAATTGTCCGCTATCATCACAAAAACCTGCCATCCATGATGGATTTTGACGGCGGAAAACTCAATCTCCCGACAGACCGAGACCTCGTGCGAGTTCTGATAATGTTTCTGCGAACAGCAGAAATTTTGAATCGAGCAGTTGCAGATGTATTCTACTCTTGCAAAAACGGGGGGGATGTATGTCTGAATATGGTGTCTACGGAACATGCGGTTCTCACGCCCAAACTGAAGATCCTTGCATCAGAGGCGGCGGAGTTTGAGATGATATTTGACAGGAAATTTATTGTGCGCGTACGCCCGGGCATCGATGTTTTCTTTTGAAAACACACAACAGCTGTCCTGCCGGACTGCATTGCAAATCACTTGCTGCAAAGCCAAAGGCTTTGCAGCAGTTGTATTCCTTTAGGACTTATCGGTTTTAGTGATAATGTATAATTGCTTCGTCATTCTCTATTGATATCAACAGGTATATTTCAGATTTGAAGAACAGTTCCTATTCAAACTGATAATTCCGAATGGAATGATACCATAACTAACTAAGATATACATCTTAGTTAGTTATGGTATCATTCCGATTCATTTTAACATCAGTTCTACCTTTCTACTCTCTGTAAAGTGCAGACCCGCTGTTGAAGTTAACCCTGCCTTTCCGAGGATAGATGGATTATCCGCCGCACGGCCTTGGATTAAAATGGAAGCTTGCCGACAAACACCATTTCAGCGGCCTCTGTCATCATCGCACGTCCGCCGACCTCAATATCCAGCGGTCCACCTGCCGTATCAACGTGAATCACATCACCGGACACTTTTGAACCTGTACCACATGAAAGTGTCTTACTCTCCACACTGCGCTCAAACGTCTGGATCATAATGGTGGAGGGGGCCGTTACCTGTACAAAGTTCACATTTGTTCCCTTCGGAAACAAACCATTGTGGCGAATTTTTGGCGCAGTCACATCAATATCGACCGACTCCACCTCAGCCACAAAAACACCCGCATGTGGAACACCCGTATTTACCGCATAGACCATCATTCCCTCTATTTCACTGACAAAGTCTCGGGCTTCTACCGCAGGAATCGCAGTTGAGTCATAGACGGAAACACCCATGTCAATCACTGCGAAGAAGCCACCATTGCTGTCATATTCGGAACGAATGGTGAGAACACCCGCCAGCGTCTCCACTGAAAACGACTTGGTTTTTGCGTAGCCGTTGTCACATGCATATTTTGCCAGACACCGGATGCCTTTGTCGCACATTTCCGCCCCGTTTGCATCCGGCTGGAACAGGCGCATCTGCATGTCCATTTTGTCTAATGGTGAGATGAACAACGCACCGTCTCCGCCCGATGCCGAACCGGCGATCACAGTAGCTTGCCGCAAATTGGGCCTTCATATCCTCAAGAATAACAGTACCCGCCACTTCATCAATCAGAATGAAATTATTCCCGTTGCCATGAAGTTTCGTAAGTGCGATCGTCGTTTCATTATGACATGTGCTGTACAAAAACATGAAGATCACGCCTTAGCATCGTCAAAGGAAAGACGTTCTGCAAGCCATGCCGTTCCCTCCGGTGTTTTGAAAAGCGGAAGATTTCCATCGATGACGGAGATATGGCGAAGTGTGCACATTTTTTCGTTTGTTATCGGGTTGTAGCCATCCTTTTCCACGGCCATGCGGTACACCGCAGTACCGCGCCTCTGCCAGGCCGGTGTCTCCGCAAGGTTCACCCCAAAAGAAAAGGCAAGTTCATGCAGATCAGAAGATCTCATCCCGTCAAGTTTCCGCTGCGCCGCGGTTGCAGACAAGCCGGTATCCACGAGAAGCTTGTGCGCATACCCGTTGATGTGGTTCCGCCAGGCCTCTGCCTGCCGCCAAGCAAGATAGGCGGGAAGCTGCCTCTCGGAAAGCGGGATAACCCGGCAGTCAAATGCAAGAGGAGTTGCCGCTCCAGTAAAAAGAGTGAATGCCGCTGATGCAAAACCTGCGGCAACCGAAACAAGTTTTTCAACGCGGCAATCAAAAATTGGCGTTGCGATATAGAGACTGATCTCATCGGAAAACGTATAGGCAAAGGAAGGAACAAGACCGCTCTCCTCGATCAGAACCCGTGCAGTTTCTGCGATAGCCTTTGAAAATTGGGGATCATAGGGCTTTACAAACCCCGCATCACGGGAATAATGATGGAAGGATCTCCCATCCAACCGCAGAACAAAAGGCACAGTGGTGATGAGGCCAGAAAAAATTTCACGATCCTTCATTATTTATAGCAATTATTCCCCAAAGAACAGCTCGGACACCTTAAAGGCGCCGGGAATGTGGCGGACAAGAATAATGTCTCCTACCTCTTTTACGATGCGGTACGGGATGAGAGCTCCTTGATAGTTTTTAATGTCAAGCACATTCTGGTTTACATTGGTCAGCGCAAGACAGCTTATTTTTTTATTCGTAACGTCCAACACGACATCCTCAACTTTCCCGAGGAAAATAGCCTTGTCGGAATAGACGTTCATGCCAAAGAGATCCGAGATCTGCCACTTCATCATACTTTTGAAAAGTGTACTTCCGTAGCTATAAGTAATTTTGCATATCCTCTCCCAAAGAAGGAAGTGGATTCAATATCTCAAAACCACAGAGATATATACAGATTTATGGAAGTCTTTCAAGTTCGACCTTCAACCATATCTCCACAGATTATGGGTGAGTCTGCGAACTGGACACCAGACTGTTTGTGGGAATGGGAGGGTACTATTATGCCACATCGACGAACTATTCCCTCCCTTCTTCTTTGTTGCAAAAAACGACACAGACGGAATCGCTGGCTATATTCCCGGGGGGGAATTCATCCTGACGAGACAGCAACCGGAAAACTGCTCCGCATCGCTGTTGCACCAAAGTATCAGTGGATGGAGTGTGGAACAATGTTTACAAGGAAGCTGCTTGCCAAGATGATGCAGCGGGGTATTGAGGTTATGCACCTAGTGGTTGCGGAGACAAACATACCGGCCATCACATTCTACAAAAAATCGGATTTTCTCAAAAAGAGCGCACATCCGAGTATTTTCATCCAACAATGTCGCATGCAATGAGAATGTCTCTGCGGTCTCTCCAGCAAGGCATATATTCCAGAATACCATCCCAGTGAACTGCACCCGCAGCCACCTAAACCAACTCGGTGCAGAGGGGCAACCGCTGGATACTGCATGGAAAACAGCTTCTTGCCATTTCCAGCCAACATGTCGCAACGGCTGCTGACAGATAGCATGTTTACTCCCGGAACAGCCCGTGGGTCAAATCTGCATACAGGCAGGCACTTTTCCTATTCGCTGCCGGAAAGATACGAACCACGCGCCGCTGCTGATTCTCCGCGAAGCATTGGAACCATCCAGATACTGCCCCTGCGAATCGCTTTTGCACCTCCGCGTGGCAGGCAGCTGAGATCGATTGAGCCCCCGCCTATAAGTGATGTGGTTCTTCCACATCAGATGTCATGACCGAGAAGCTTCAGCAGTTTTCGTGCTATCATCAGTTTACCGTGTTTTACCGGATCCACCGATGTATCATCTAAATCAAACCCTATCAGTGCAACAGACGCAGCACCAAGCTCATGGGCACAGAGCACGCAACGGTCGCCATCAGAGAAGCCGCCGAAGTTGTGGACATGAGAAAGTGGTGTACTCTGCGTGGTCCCGACGATCCGCCCTCTAATCTTCGGTACCCAGGAACACAGCAAAGGAATGTTGTCGCCGTGGGCATGCAGTACCAAAATAGTTCCGGCATCGTTCATCTCCAGAAAATCATCGTCCATGCCGTCAATGTCAGAGAAAATCACACCAGGCCGGATGCCCGCACGATAGAGTACGCTTGCCGCAGCATCAGCGGCAATTACGGTTTTGCCGGAAAAGTCAGTTGTTTTAATCTCTTGTACCAGCGACGGCGCGTTACCGCAGACGATGCAGTCGCGGTCGTTGATCGTCTTTTGCAGAAGATCAGTGTCGTCACGCAGAAGAAGCGTCGCAAGTATCCGTGCCGCGTCTTCGTCGTTTTCACGCGACAAACCAAAATAGTCAAGGATCTCGGTGTAGTAGGGTTCCCATTCCTCAGCTTTCATCCCCCTCAACCTCGGAGATGCCGACAAGCTTCATGAAGTTGGACAGAATCGGATCGATAACCATCCCAAGCAACTCCTCTTTGTTTTTCACCAGGGAAAAGGCATTAAGCGGGATGGAAAGCGCCGCCATGGTCGCATGACCGCCTGCGGATGCCCCGGGAATCGGAGAAAAGGCCTCCTTCATCACGTCACCTACATGCAGGCGGATATCCTTGTTGCGGGCCGAGAGCGTGATGTTGTTATCGGTGATACCATAGACCATTGCGGTGGTTACCCCTTCCAGATTCACCAGCATGTCGGCTGCCTGAGGAATCGCATCGCGGTTTCTGACATAGCCGGCATTCGAGAACAGATAGCCATGCTTGATCTCACGATTAACAATTGCATTACCGAGCACATCCAGCGTCTCTTGGGATACCGACGGCGCCATGATAACCTCAAGCAGAGACTGATCGGATAGTGGGAGGAGATAGGCAGCATTGTGCAGATCCTGCGGAGAGATATTGCGCTGGAACTCTTTAGTGTCCGCACGAATACCATAAAACAGCGCGGTTGCAACCTTCTTGTCGATTGGTAGATACAATTCCTGCAGGTACTGCGTCATGATCGAGGCTGTCGCACCAACGTTCTGGCGGAAATCGAGGAGATCCGGGTTGTGAAGACGGGTAACGCCCTCGGTACTATGATGGTCGATGATAATGTTGATTGGTGTATCCAGCGGGAGATCGTTGTTCATGCCAGGAGCCACGCAGTCCATTAACGCGAGGTAGTTACACCCCTTTAAAATCTCCGGCGTCAGTTTTTCCATCTTGATCTCAAGGAGATTGACGAACGCACGATTTTCCTGATGGCCGATGTTTCCTTCATAAAGAATGCGGGGGGTGAGTTTACCACCGGATGCACTGTTGGCAATTGCCGCGAGCGCCATGGAACTTGATATTGCATCAGGATCAGGGTTTTTGTGGGTAATGATGCCGAGAGTTCCGGTCCAGGAACTCAGGTGCGAAAAAAGTTTCTGGGCGTTTCTTGATGCAATCAGATTGTTCATGTGGCTAACCGCAGACTTTGCAACGACCTGTTGCGGATACAAAACAACATCCGCGCCATGATCCGCCAGAAGATCGGCAGAGAACGGATCCATCGCACGGGCGATGACATGTACCTGCGGGAAGGCATTTTTGATGTTCTGAACGGCTACAAGATTCACATCCTTATCGGCCGCAAGAACGAAGACCACTTCGGGCTCCGGAATCTTTGCAACAAGAGCTGGGTCGGTGATATCACCAACGATTGCCTGATGACGGTGGTCACGCAGGTCCTCTACACGTTTTTCATTCTCGTCAACAACGAGAATGTTCTCATCGCTTTCTTTGAGTTCGCCGAGGATGTTGTAACCAATGCTGCCGCAGCCAAGGATGATATATTTTATTTTAGGGGTCTGATTGTTGTTCGGCAGATTCCCATCACTCTTAGCCATAGTACTATATTCGTGCTGTTCGAATATTAAACATAGAGATCCCGGGAATGTCTGAGTCCATCATAAAGAAATCTATAAATACTTAAATAACTAACATGCTAAAGTCAACGGGCATAAACCACGAACGGGCCTATAGCTTAGTCAGGTATAGCGACGGACTCTTAATCCGTAGGCCAGGGGTTCAAATCCCTTTAGGCCCGCTTTGAAAAATCATGTTTTGTATCTCACTCTGGTCATATTGAGAGTATGTCCGCAGAACTCGGTTTCGAGTCAGTCACCGATCAGCCGGATATCGTGTTCGTAGTCGTGGGCGCAGATATGGTAGATCCCATTTTCTTTTTTTCCAGGTGAACAGCTCGTTGATATCATATTCAAGCACCTTGCCAGTGGCAATACCGGTGTGGTTCGGAAGAGAGATGCAGTGCATCCTTCCTGCAAACAAAACTGTCTTCTCCCAATCCCCTGTAATCGGATTAGTCATGAGATTCCCTCCTGCACATGCCGCACAATTCCTCTCATAGATTCAGTTCCACAAAACTATAGCTCCACGAAACTCTGGTTAACTCTCCACTGTCAAATACTTTGTTGTGTTTTGCACCATTGCAGCGGCCCCGACAAGAGGGAACACTGCCTCAAATCGCAAACTCGACCCCGTAGATCTTCTCGGGCACGGCAGAGTGCACCCGCCACATGTCCTCTGCCGTAACCGCTCCCTCTTTCATCATCCACTGCATCCGGCGGGGAACCGACCGTGGGCCGTTTACCGCTCCGGGCCTGGAGAGATCGTCCATATAGTCGCTTTCAAGCGTAAACTCCCGCTTCTTTGCAAACCACTCCGCAAGGAACGGCTCGCGGACGGTGACCGATGGATGAAGCGGCGTCTCACAGGTTGCAAAATGCTTGACAACCCGAGCAGGGTCCATTCCGGCAGCTTTCGCAAAATCCGACACATCTCCACACGCCCCGCTCTCCGCATGAATCTGTAAGGCGCATCCCAGTTCTTTGGCTAACACCAAACCGTGCGAAAGAACACGGTTTGAGGCATCCCAGACCTCCTGCTCCACCGGATAATGAGGGCGGCCTGACTTAAGGCCAATGGCTTTTCCCTCGGCAACATACCCTGCTGCAACATCCAGCGCCCCGCACATGAGCCCCTCGGCATTGGCCAAGCTCATACGGCTGCAAAACTTTCCTATCTCCGTCGGATGCACACCGCAGAGGGGATAACACCCACAACCTTCTGCGCGGACCACTGCGGCGGTTTTGAACAACTCATCGAACACCGGCCGAAAATCCTCCGATTTGCTCGGATAGATATCATGCGACCAGGAGGGAAGTGACACCAGAACAATATGCGTCCCGCCTGATCGCATAAACTCCCGCACCACGGTGGCTCCTACGCCCGTCCGGTGATTGATGTGGAAGTGATCGTCTAAAATCGGGAAAGAGTCATGCATCTTACTCAAGAATCTTCATCATTGGATAACCATCTTCAAACTTCAGCTGGGCACGGCAGATTGCGTCCACGAATTTTGTTTCGATGATCACATGGTACATTGCTCCAGTCAGTTCGGAGTAGCCGAATGGATTTTCGTTCATCGGGGAGCGGTCGAGATGAACCTCGATGTACGTCACGTACGGCTGCAGTGAGACGGCGCTCTCGATTGCCGCCTCAACAGTGCCGGCCGTTGATCTGCTGATTGGTGTTCCCACAAACTGGTGATATAGAGCGCCAAGTTTAATCGCTGCTTCAAACACTGCATTTTCTCTGTCAGTTGCCATTGATGTTACCTCAAAGGAGCTTTACAGTATCATTGCGGGGCGCGATGATGTCACCGGATCGCTTCAGTTTGTCCAGAAGTTTTTCGACCTCGTCTTTATTGTAATGGTGCTGGCTGACCATTGTATCGATCACCATGTCCAGCTTGGCCAATCCACCGCCTTCGGCAAAGACCCGAATAGTCTCGCGGAGAACACGAGTCATGTCACGGCTTGATTTGGTGATACCAGTCGCAACTTTGTCGATGTCTATCTGGCCCGTTGTCGGGTCATAGGCAACCTGCTTTAAGCAAGTGTCCACGATCTTGACCACACGTTTTGCGTCGTCGGCATCGATATCATCGGCAAGCCGGACGCGGGCGCTTGCTTCAGCAAGCCGGACAAGGGCCTCCAGTTGGCGTGCCGTCACCGGCACTGGCTTATCGGAATTGATTGCAACACTTCTGAGATTTTGATAGTACTGAACTAGAATCTCCTTTGCCTCCTCGGTCAGCATCGGAAAACAGTTCCGCTTGGCGTAGGCGAGATACTTTCGCAGGAGCATGGCATCGATCTCCGGGGTGACCGGGGCAAGTTCACGCTTGAAGTACTCGTCGTCGGCTCCGGGTATCGGGTGATTTTTGTGGTGCACGAGCTTCTCGCCGGCCATGTGAGACTTTAAGATGTGGGTGGCGATGTGTAAATCGCGAACAGCATCGGGTTTGTCCTTCATGATGAAGATGAGGTCAAACCGCGAGAGTAGCGACGGCGGCATGTTGACCTGCTCGGAGATGTTGGAAAATTCATCAAACCGGCCGAGCTTCGGGTTGGCCGCCCCGAGAAGGGAGCAACGGGTGCGGAGTGTCGCGTTGATGCCAGCCTTTGCAACCGAGATGGACTGCTGTTCCATTGCTTCATGGAGTGAGGAGCGGTCGTCCTTCTGCATCTTGTCCATCTCATCAACTGCGGCGATTCCTTTGTCCGCGAGGACAAGTGCACCTGCCTCGAGCGTCCAGCGGCCGTCGCCAAGGTCATCCTTGACGGCGGCAGCGGTGAGACCCGCAGAGGATGTGGATTTGCCGGAGGTGTAGATGCCACGGGGGGCAAGTTTGATGACGTAGCGAAGGAGCTGTGATTTGGCAATACCTGGGTCTCCGATGAGGAGGACGTGAATGTCACCGCGAAGATTGCTGCCGTCGGGCATTTCTTTGGCGATGCCGCCAAACATCTGCAGAGCGATTGCCTCTTTTACCTCGTCGTTTCCATAGATGGTCGGGGCGATGGATCGGGTGATTTTTCCGTAAACACCAGGGTCAGTCGCCATCTCTTTGATGATCTCTTCATCCTCTTCGCTGATGTTGACCTCCTCAAACTCTTTGATAGAGATTTCGATGGAGTTACACTCGATGAAGAGGTCAAAGACAGTGCTTTTCTGGCCCCCGGTGATCCTTTGCATGCTTCTGAGAATACCGTTGATGATAACACGATCTCCAGGAGAGACTATGCCACAGAGGTCATCGACAGCATCGATGTCGATGTTCTGCGGTTGTTCACCTCCGCGGAGTCCTTCGGGAGTTTCCTGAATGCGGACCTTCTGGGAATCGATGAAACTGGATTTGTTCTGGACGAGTTCGAGCTTTTTTTGGGTGCACTCGGCGTTGCCGCAGACGTCAGGTTCCGAGTAAGTACCATAGTCCTGGGCTTTATAGGTGAAGTGGCCTGCGGCGCAACGGAAGGCGCCGTTGACGAGGCGCGGTCTGACTTCAGTGACGCGGCGGATGATACCGTCAACGCTGACGAATTTGTTGATGTGCTCAGCACGGATGTCGCGGATCTGGGTTTTGCGGGGAAGATGAGCAAATCGGATGTTGATGTCGCTGATGACACCTTCAGAGATGTCGGTTCCTTCGCGGTCTTTGCGGGTGATGAGGTGTGACGTCCGGATGGCATCGCGGATGTCTTCGAGGGTTTTTCCCGGGCGTTCCAGCAATTCATCTGCAAGGATTGTTCCTGTTTTGCCGTAGCCTTCAAGGATGTCGTAGCCGATGGTGAGAGATTTGGTGTGCGGATATTCGCGGGCGAGTTTGTTTAGTTCGGTTTTGTATTTTTTTTTCAAAAACATCGCCCATTCTTCAGATCGATCGATGATTTCCAGTTCTGCCGCCATATCTCCCTCCCGTTGTCTAAATAATTTTGTGCGGGAGGTTATGAGGGTTTCGACTACACGGAGATGGGGCAATCTTTCTATTATGAGTGAGCTCCTTAACATCTTTCTTCCATTTTCATTGCCTCGTTTTAGATGTGTTGGAAGAGAGAGAAGAACGTGCACACCGCCGACGACGCAAGGCCAAACCTTGCTTACTGCTGCAAAGCCATAGACCGCTGCCCCGTCTGCCTGCTACCGGCAGACGAGGTTTCGGTGCCTTGCTGGTTTCAGGTCCGAAGAAACATCGCCGCAAGCCGTTCCTTGGACAAAACAATGGTGGTTGGCCTGCCGTGAGGGCAGGTATACGGTGCCTGCGTAGCCATCAGCTGACGAAGCAGACGCTGCATCTGTTCGTCAGTCATCGGCGTTGCCCCTTTAACAACCGCCCGGCAGGCCGTGGTTTTCAGCACTCGATCCAGCAGACCCTCTCCACCACTATATGCCGTCTTGTCCAGAGCATCCGCAATGATCTCATGAATGACCGCAGGGCTGCCGAGGACATCAGAAACCACAGGAACTGTCCGCACTATCCACGTGTCCCTGCCGAACGGCTCCAGCATGTAGCCGGCTGCCGCTAGCACGTCGAGGAGGTCCTGAATTGCTGCAGTCTCCTTTTTCGTGAGCTGCAGCTGAATCGGCACAAGCAATTCCTGACCTACCGATTCCTTTTCCTGCTGGGTGAGCAGGAGGTCGTACATCACCCGTTCGTGGGCGGCATGCTGATCGATCACCACCAGATCGCCGACCTCGTTTTTCGCAATAATGTAGGTTCCTGCAATCTGGCCGAGAACCATAGGCACGAACTCCGTTGTCTCCTGTGGTTCAAACCGTTCTGTTCTCCGCAGCTGTTTGTCCGTCTGCCGGATAGCCACGGTTTTCAGCTGTTGCGTTACTGTCGTCTCTGGTCTTGACAGCCCTATCCCCCACTCATACGGAACGATCGCCTCACCGAGGACTGACAGAGGCAGCGTTGCCGCTCTTGCAGCAGTACTGGCTACTGGCTGCCACGGCATCTGCGAAGCTTCCTGCGCAGCAAAGACCTGGGTGCCGTGTAGGGCACAGTAGACCGCGTCACGCACACCGTTCTGCACCTCCCTCTCGCGGGAAAGCCGCACCTCCCTTTTTGTCGGATGCACATTCACATCCACTTCACGGGGATCTATCTCCAGATCCAGAAACGCCGCCGGATGCATTCCCTTCGGCAGCAGCGTTCCGTACCCCTCGCGAACTGCCCACTGAACAGACCGCGAGACTACCTGCCGCCGATTAATCGAAAAATAGAACCTATTCGGACTGCTCTTCATCCCAGCCTGGGGTCGTGTGACAAAACCCGAGATCTTTGTAACTCCGTAGGTTCCCGCAACTGGCACCAGCTCTTTATCAAATGCTACACCGAACACTGCGGAGATCACATCCTCATAGCTACCGTTTCCAGAGGTACAGAGCTGTTCTTTTCCCTGACACAGCAGTACAAACGAAACATCACGGTGGGCAAGAGCGAGGCGCTCCGTCATGTCATAAATGTGGGCAAGTTCTGTTGCTACCGTTTTCTGGAATTTCCGCCGAGCGGGTGTGTTGTAAAAAAGCCCCTCCACAACAACGCGCGTTCCTTCCGGTGCGCCTGCTGCTGTCTGCTCGACCACTTCCCCACCATGAATCACGACGCGGGCGGCCGCTGGGCTGCTACATCCCCGCTCTTTAGTAACGAGCGTCACCTGTGAGACTGCGGCAATACTTGCCATTGCCTCTCCCCGGAATCCAAGGGTTCTAATCGCCGCAAGATCTGAGGACTGGGAAATTTTGCTGGTCGCATGCTGGCAAAATGCAAGCAGGGCATCCTCTTTGCTCATGCCGACGCCATCATCCGTGACCGCAATGCGGGTCACGGACATTTTATCCACAGAAAGATCGATGCAGATCCGGCGAGCATCCGCATCGATGGCGTTTTCCACCAATTCTTTGATGACCGATGCCGCACGTTCCACCACCTCGCCTGCGGCAATATGACTGATCGTCGCCTTATCAAGGAGAGTAATGACACCCATTACTTACACTCCAGTATCGATTTGAGTTCGGTGATGAACAGCAGCGCCTGCATAGGGGTCATCTCGTTCACATTCGCCTCGCGGATCCGCTTCTCAACCGCCGAAACTGCCGGGATCAGCTGCTGGTCGTCTGTATCCACCAGAAGCATCTGCGTATAGTACTTCGGGCCTCCCGAACCTGCGTTCTCGCGGAGCGCCTGATTGAGGAGGTTTTCCGCACGGGTGAGGATTTTCTGGGGAACACCGGCAATTCTGGCGACGTGAATACCATAACTCCGGTCGGTCGCACCCGGGATGAGTTTTCTCAGAAACGTGATGTCATACTGATCTTCTTTGACAGCGAAGTGATAGTTTTTCATCCGGCGGAACTCCTGCTCCATGCCGATCAGTTGATGAAAGTGCGTGGCAAACAGCGTCCTGGGACCAGCCGCTCCTTTGCCATGCAGATGCTCAAGTACCGCCCTGGCGATGGAGTAGCCATCCACGGTGCTTGTGCCCCGCCCTATCTCGTCAAGGAGGATGAGGCTCTTTTCGGTCGCATTATGGAGAATGTTGGCTAACTCAATCATTTCGACCATGAAGGTGCTCTGACCGCCTGCAAGATCGTCGGATGCACCGACCCGCGTGAAAATTCTATCCACGATGCCAATCCTCGCATAACGGGCGGGTACAAAACAACCGATTTGGGCCATGATGCAGATGAGAGAGGCACTTCGCATATAGGTGGATTTACCGGCCATGTTCGCGCCGGTGAGAATCAGGATCTGATCTCCTGAGGCGTTCATTTCAGTGTCATTTGGGACATAGCCGCCGGGAACAGAGTTTTCCACAATCGGATGACGACCGTCGCGGATGAAGAGTTCTTCGCCAGCAGAGAACTCCGGCCGCACATAGCGGTTTTTAACGGCGAGTTCGGCAAAGGAAACAAACATATCAATAGTGCCGATGCCTTTGGCGGCTTTTTTGAGGTCTGGGACGTAGTCGCGAAGTCTTGCAATGAGGGATTCGTAAAGGGCAATCTCGAGTGCGAGAATCCGGTCGTCGGTCTGTGCCATCAGCGCCTCGCGTTCGTGCAGAGCCGGATGAGTAAACCGTTCACCGTTGACGGTGGTTTGCTTGCGTTCGTATTCGGGCGGCACTTTATCGAGGTTTGCCTTGGTGACCTCAATGAAATAGCCGAAGATGTTGTTGTAGGTAATTTTCAGTGATTTGATGCCGGTCCGCTCGCGTTCGTTCTGTTGGAACTCGGCGATCCAGCCGCGACCGGTCGCGATCACTTCACGGAGCTGATCGAGGTCGGTATTGTAGCCTGCTTTGATAACGCTACCGTTGCGGTAGGCGATCGGCGGGTCGTCGATGATTGCGGAAGTGAGGAGGTCTGAAACGCCTGAAAAATCGGGGATGTGCGCAAGTTGCTCAGCAAGGAGACCAGATGTCTCTCCGATCTCTTTTCCAATCTCGGGGCAGGAAGCGAGGCTTGCAGAAAGTGACAGCAGGTCACGGGGAGACGCGTTGCCGTAGGCGATACGTCCAGCAATTCGTTCGATGTCGGCGACTTTTGCAAGAATACTGCCAAGGGATCTGCAGAGCACTGGGTTGTTTATGAAGAAGCAGACTGCATCCAGCCGCCGGTTAATCTCTGCAGGGTCGATCAGGGGAGCAGTCACGATGCTGCGAAGAGTTCTGCTGCCCATTGGTGTCTGTGTTTGGTTCAAGAATCCAAAGAGGGTGGTATCGCTGCGATCACCGCGAAGTGGCGAAAGAATCTCAAGGTTGTGCAGGGTGATTGCGTCAAGAACCATGGCATCACCTGCATGTCTGCGGGAAAATCCGTTGATGTGGGGAAGAGCGGTCCTCTGCGTCTCTTTTGCGTACCGCAACGCTGCGGCTGCCGCGTTGATGCAGAGTGCGGAATCGGCACAATCATATCCGTCCAGCGAAGCGACTCCGAAGGCGTTGCAGAGTACTACTTCTCCATCAGAGAAAATGCCTGTTCGTCCAGGCGTGAGGACGCAGCCACAACTAGTAAGGAAGGTGATGATATCAGCAGGGATTTGCTGCGGAACGAGAATCTCTACCGGCGTATAGCGTTCAATCTCAGTTGCAAGCGAGGCATTGTTTTCTTCGTAGGAAATCTCCTCAACAAAGAACTCTCCGGTCGTAATATCAAGAAATGCAAGACCAGCCCGGTTTTTTTTTGCGTCCACCAAGAGCGCCATTAAATAATGTGCAGCATTTGTGTCCACGATGCCGGTGTCGATCGCGGTTCCCGGAGTCACGACGCGAATGACATCACGCTTGACGCAGCCTTTGGCTGTCTTCGGGTCCTCAATCTGCTCGCAGATGGCAACTTTGTAACCTTTGCGAACCATCCTCGACAAGTAGAGATCGAGGGCGTGATAAGGGATGCCTGCTAGGGGAATTGCGTTTCCGTCCGGATCTTTGGACCGCGAGGTCTGGACGATATCGAGTTCGCGGGCGCATATCTCGGCATCTTTCCAGAAGGTCTCGTAAAAATCGCCCATCCGCATAAAAAGGATGCAGTCTGGGTACTGCTCCTTGAACATCCTGAACTGTTCCATTGCAGGAGTTAGCTTCTTCGGCGGTACCATACTTGGGATGTATATTACTCTTCTAAGCTATTGAAGAGTTGTTTTTTGCGGTGGGGCGTGACATCAAGAAACGGAAGAGGACATCATTACTCGAAATATTATTTCTGTTGGTGCCACTTCCGCAGGTGACATCCGTATTTGTTCCGTGATATCCCATAGATTCCTGAACAAAATCTGATAACAGGTATCAAAAAAATGAAGCAGCTCCACACTTGACTGATAGGAGATATGCTCCATGACGAGGGCCGCTTTCAGCCTGTCGATTTAAAAGACATAATTCCGAAAAATTAGGAATACATTGCGTTAGGCTGCTGGACGGCAATGAGGGGTCGTCCGGTTTTGACGGTTTCAAGTGCTTTTGCAAAGTCCTCGCGATCGATCATCGTCCGCTGTTTGCGGATAGCATTCATTCCCGCCTCAACGCAGACTGCCATCAACTCTGAGCCGTTCATTCCTTCGGTCTCTGCTGCGATCTCCGCAAGTAAAACGGTTTTTCTCAGATTCATTTTTTTTGTGTGAACCTCAAGAATTATCTGCCGTCCCTTTTCATCTGGTAACGGGAACTCAATGATGCGGTCAAACCGTCCGGGTCTGAGGAGCGCTTTGTCCAGGATGTCGAGGCGATTGGTCGCGCCGATGACCTTGACATCTCCCCGCGTGTCAAAGCCGTCAAGCTCTGCGAGTAGCTGCATAAGTGTTCTGTTAATCTCGTGATCTCCTGCAGAGTAGATGCCGCTTTCACGAGCTGCGCCGATCGCATCGAGCTCATCGATGAAGATGATGGCTGGTGCCCGTTCCCGTGCCATCTGGAACAGTTCACGGACGAGCCGTGCTCCCTCGCCAATATACTTCTGGACGAGTTCGGATCCGACCGCGTGGATGAAGGATGCTTTGGTGTGGTGAGCGACTGCTTTTGCAAGAAAGGTTTTACCTGTTCCAGGCGGCCCGTACAGGAGGACGCCTTTGGGAGGCTCAATGCCGACAGTTTCAAAAATTTCCGGAGATATGAGCGGTAGTTCGACTGACTCGCGGAGGAGCTGCTTTTGTTCTTCCAGACCCCCGACATCTGCGTAGGTAACGGGCGGAGGATCCATGACTTCCATTGCCGCAACCCGAATGTCATATTTTGGCGGGAGGAGGTCTACTACAATAAAGGACTGCAGGTGCATAGCACAACGGGTTCCAGGGACGATGCCTGCCGGGTCGAGGTGTTCGCTGACACGGGAGAGAAACTGCGGTCCAGTGGTGCTTCTGACGACTACATGCTTTTCATCAATGATCGAATCGATCGTTCCCAAGACCAACGGGGGGCTGCGGTAGTCGTTGAGGCCGTCTTGCAGCTTCTTTATTTTACGCTTGTACTGGTCCCGTTGAATTTCCACGGCCGTGTTTTGCAGCAGGAGTTGACGGACCTGTTCGCGGAGCTCGTAATTTCTGTTTTCGAGAACGATGTTTGCTTTTCGCAGAACCACATGTTCGCTCTCCGCCGGCAGCTGGGTTGTATCGTTGATTGAATCAACGGTATTCTGTTCCTCAGGTCTTGAGGAGACAATGTCCGGTGTTTCTGACATAGCAACTTACGAGTATGTAAGTGTATATAAGTAAAATAGCTTCTCATCCGGGTGCCGGATTTTTTGATGACGACTGTGTATCTGGCGAGATGTTTGGGCTGCTGCCCGGCAATGCACGGCACACCTCTATCAGAGGCGTGCAGCATCTGTTCAGGAACATTTTTGTGCTTTTTTCGGTGGTCCTCGTGTTGTGAAAATCGGATAAAATCAAGTTACCGCAAAATGCGGGCACGGATGCTCTTTTCCACGAAATCCAGAATCGTATCAGCGTCACGGTCCGCTTCCACCAGCAAAAACCGTTCTGGATCTTCTGCAGCACACGCCAGAAAATTTTTCTGAACGTCCTCTAAAAATGTCAGGCATTCGAAATGCTCCCGACAAGTTCGAGACGAAAGTCGAGACATCGCAACGGCAACCGGCAGCACAAGAAGGATCGTTAGATCAGGACGGATCGACCAGCCGGCGTGAACTGCCGTAAGCCATCCTCGGGGATTTGGATGTACCCTCGCAAGCGACACCTCCTGATATGCAAACCGCGAGTCAGAGTACCGATCAGAGATAACAAGGCACCGTTCGGCAAGGGCTGGACGAACAACATCAGAAAGATGCACCGCATGATCCGCCACAAACAGCGTTGCTTCCACCAACGGATCGCCGTTCGCAGCAATAGCGAGGCGGATCGCATCACCGAGGTGAGGACTTCCTGGCTCACGGGTAAACAGAGGATTCAAATCGGTAAGACGGCTCTTTAATCCCTCACACAACGTTGACTTGCCAGACCCGTCAATACCCTCCAGCGTGATCAGCAAAAAGAGCCCTCCTGAATAATCTTCAGTGGAATGGTTCCTTTGTGCACCGCGGTTGCAACAATCACCCCGTCAAATCCTGCATCAACAAGTGTTTCCAGGTCAGCAACGGACCGCACACCCCCGCCATAGAAAAGCGCTTTATCCGAACAGCTTCGCATATTTTCTGCATACTCTGGCTCGATACCGCAGGAGGTCCCAACCGAGGAAATATTCAAAAGAATGCAACCATCAAAGTTTGTCGCGTTTGCTCTTCGGAGAACCTCCTCCGGACACGCACCAGATGGAATTACGCAGCTGTCTTTCACATCAACACTCAGAAATCCTCCATCAAATTCATCCATTGGAGCATCTGCCGTCTCTGTTCCCACGATGTTGTGAGTGTTGGCACTTACCAGATACTCCGCAGGAGTGCGGCAGCCGCGATCCACCCATAGGCCTGCAACCATCTCTGCAAGCTGGAGAATTAGCCAGGTATTATCGCCGTACATACCAATCCGGTCAAGATCAGCCGCATACAGATACTTCGGCCGCACCACCGAAAGGTACGCTTTTGGTTCTGCTGACAAAGACACCCCCCATGTCAATGGAGTATAGGTCTTGCGGTTGCCCGAACACCCAT
Source organism: Candidatus Methanorbis basalitermitum (assembly GCA_031287415.1). GTDB lineage: Archaea > Halobacteriota > Methanomicrobia > Methanomicrobiales > Methanocorpusculaceae > Methanocorpusculum > Methanocorpusculum basalitermitum. The sequence goes on from JAITSY010000021.1 coordinate 100,681, forward strand.
GCACCACATATCCGTTTTTAAGATCCATTGCAAGTACAACATCCATTGTGTTCAAGACATATATGTCCCCCCGATCGATAAAAAATGACTGCCCTTATTAGGAGTAAAGATCATATATTATCCATGAAACTCTTAGTCAGCCCAAGCTCTATAGAAGAGGCGAAATTTTGCCTCGATGCTGACATTATCGATGTGAAGCGTCCCGCCGAGGGATCGCTGGGTGCTAATTTTCCGTGGGTAATCCGCGAGATTAAAAAATGCGCAGGAAATACACCGATCTCCGCTGCAATTGGCGATTATGGGCCAACTCCCGGTAACGCAGCTCTTGCCGCTTGTGGTGCCGCATGGGCCGGAGCGGATTTTGTAAAGATCGGCCTGAGGTTCAGTGACAAGAATGCTGCCCGCGAAGTTATCGAAAGTGTGGTTCGTGCAGTCAAGGAACCGTTCCCGGAAAAAACCGTGGTCATTGCCGCATACTCCGACTATGTGCGCCTTGGAACAATTGCACCACATATCATGGCCCCGATCGTAGCAGAATGCGGGGCAGACTTTGCGATGATCGACACCGGCCAAAAGGACGGCAAGAGTACATTTGAGTTTATGAACAAGGAGGTTGTGCAAGCATTCGCTGATCAGAACAGATCCCTGGGTCTTGGGACCGCAATTGCCGGCTCCTTGAAGTTTGAGGATCTTCCGGTCTTAAGGGAGATCAATCCAGATATCATCGGTGTCCGCAGCATGGTCTGCGGTGGTGATCGTTCAGCAATGGTCAAAGCAGAGCTGGTAGCAAAAGCAATTCAGATCGTCAGGTAAGCGACATGTACAGTGAAAAACTTAATATTCCAACGGCATTAACGTTTGATGATGTGCTGATTGAACCAATGGAATCCTGGATCGAACCAAGCGATGTGGATGTGAAGTCACGGTTTTCCAAAAACATCCCGCTGTCAATACCACTCGTGAGTTCGGCAATGGACACGGTTACAGAATCTGCAATGGCGATTGCCTTGGCGCGTGCAGGCGGCATCGGCGTTTTGCACAGAAACTGTACTCCTGAACAGGAGGTTGCCTTTGTTGAGCAGGTGAAGAACGCCGAGAAGGTGATCGAGCGTGATGTTCGTTACGTGACGCCGGATACAACGATCGGATTTGTGGCAAACCTGATGGATACGCATGGTATTGGTGGTGTGCCTGTTGTTGATCCGAACGAAAAGCTGGTCGGCATAGTTTCCCGCCGGGATGTGCGTGGCGTTATCTATAAGATGGGGGCAGGAACGGTCGACACGATTATGACAAAGCAGCCCATTACGGTAAGGGAAGACATCACCGCTGATGAAGCTATCAATACAATGTATGCAAAGAAAGTGGAGCGGTTGCCGGTTGTGGACAACAAAGGCAAACTTACTGGCATTATTACCATGCAGGATCTTTTGGAGAAACAGCAGTACCCGAATGCAAACCGTGACAAGAACGACAACCTCCGTGTGGCGGCAGCCGTTGGGCCGTTTGATATGAACCGAGCACTGATCCTGGCCGAGGCAGGAATCGATGCAATTATAGTGGACTGCGCCCACGGTCACAACATGCATGTGGTGAAAGGAGCGAAGGATATCAAGGAATCGGTTTCCTGCGATGTGGTTGCCGGAAATATTGCAACAGCTTCCGCGGCAAAAAAACTGGCCGATTTTGTGGACGGCATCAAGGTTGGTATCGGTCCAGGATCTATATGTACAACCCGTATCGTTGCAGGCATCGGTATTCCGCAGATTACGGCAATCGCAGACGTGTGTGACATCGCAGAGCCTGCGGGTATTCCGGTGATTGCAGATGGAGGCGTGAAGTACAGCGGTGATGTGGCAAAGGCAATTGTCGCGGGCGCGTCCTCGGTGATGATGGGCAGCATGTTTGCAGGGACTGATGAGGCACCGAGCAAGATCATTGTCGTGAAAGGCCGCAGATATAAGCAGTACCGCGGCATGGGATCGCTTGGCGTGATGGCCTCCGGTCAGTCGAGCGACCGATATTTCCAGACAATGTGCATTGGTGCAACGAAGTATGTACCAGAGGGTGTCGAGGGTGCAACGCCGTACGTCGGATCGGTGACGGATGTTATCTATCAGACGATTGGCGGCCTAAGATCTGCGATGGGCTATACCGGCAGCAGGAACATTGAAGCAATGCGGAAGAACACACGGTTTGTGCGGATAACCGCTGCAGGTCTCAAAGAGAGTCATCCGCACGACATTTTCATTACCGACGAGGCCCCGAACTACCGCGCAGTACTTTGAATATTTTTTCTTTGTTGGATTCTCAGCATTCGTCGAGTACTTCTCAGGGGAATGGCTGCACGCTTCGGATAGAAGTGTGTAGTGGTTGCACGTGGAACACGTGCAACTTACGCGAAGGAGGAAATGGGCGTGGTTTTGGTTGGAGATCACGAACTGATTTCCCTTCTTTTCCCCAGATGATAGACTTTTCAAAAGCCGAACCGAGCAAAAAGCGTTCGAAATTATCAGTTTGAATGGAAATAGTCCTTCAAATCTGAAATATAATAGTCTATATCAATAGAGAAGAGAAAAACGAAATATATATATATTATATTCCAAACAGATAAATCAGAAAGTGTTTTTAGAAAATGTAGTTGCCAGGAATGCTCATCACATGGGCAAGTTTAATGTACTCGGCAATGAGATCCAGCATGTTGGGGATGCTTCCAAATGAGATGGCTGGGGGCTTATGCCTCTGCCGGGGGTTCCACTGGAGCTGCTTTCTTCATCATCGGCCGCGGACTGGGCAGCGACGTCGATAGCATACGCTGAGAGAAACACAAATGCGGCAGCCGCAAGCAGGATGAATAAGTGGCAGATGAAATATCTTCATAGTATTCATCTCAGATGGTTATGCGGTATTTCGCCGGATTCAACATGGCAAGTAGCAGACGGATGAATTCATCGATGACGTGGATAGGATTAGGAAGAAGTTTGCCTGCTGCATTCGGGTTGTTTGTCTTCGGTTCAGGAGTCGGAATTGCGGTCGTTGTTACAGTGGTGGTGGGAGCTGTTGTGGCTTTTGCTTTGACGGTGATGGTTTTGTAGGTTATGACGGATGTGAAGTCTTTCATTACAAGGAGTTCAACCTCGTACTTGCCTTCACTGTCAAACGTGTAGGTAATGTTCTGCATGCATAATGTGTCAATTGCATTACGCGTATTCTGATCGTTCATTTTGTAGATTGTCCAGACCCACGAAGCGGCTCCTCTGGACGTATCGGTGAGCTTCACCACAAGCGGGGGAGGACCCGACACCTGGGATGCGATGAAAGATGCGACCAGGTTGGAGACAGTGATTGTAACAGGATCTGCCCGGAATTCCTTTTTAGAGTGCGTCTTTATCGTGAGGCTTATGATATATGTCCCATCATCAGCATATGTCCAAGCAGGAGCCTTCCAAGTATTATTATCTTTGGAAATGCGCGAGCTGGCATCTACCCCAAATTTCCATTCTACCATATCGATGTCATCGTCGGGAATTGTCGTACTCAGTTTGAAGGACACTTTCAGCGGCGCCGTTCCTTGGACCGGTGTTGCATTGATGACAACCTTGTACGCAGATGTATCTGCATCTACTCTTATAGTCACCGATTGTTTCTCAGAAGGACTATCCTTGCGGATTGCAGTGAAGTTTGCAGTATACGTTCCAGCCTTTTCATAGATATGGGTTGTATTTTGAACTGTCGCTAAGTTTCCATCACCAAACTCCCACCAGTATCGTTCAATAGAGGTGGAATCGATCACAGTTGCTGTGAAAGTTACCTTCAGTGGGGCACTACCTATGTCTGGACTAACCTCAATCTGAATTTTAGGCTTGGTATTATCAGAAGAGTTCTGGGTCACGGACGTAGGCTTATCAGCTGCACTCACTGTTCCCGCAAGCCCGATTACCAGCCCGAATATCAGAAACAAAATGAGTATTTTTCGCATCTCACTGCCCCCCGATCATTTCGAACACGGCGAAGATGGCAGCAGCCGCAACAAGACCGAAGATACCACAGCCAACGGCAGCAGCGCCACGCATATGAAGAGCAGCGCCGAATCCTTTGATGGTTGCAAAGAGAGACCAGATGACGGCAATGACAATGCCAAATCCGGGAATCCAGCCAACCGCCGCATACGGAAGCGTGCTCCGCATCACAACAGCAACCGTCTCACCTGCACCTACGTCCGCGCCGAATATTTTGGCAAAGACATAGGAGAACACACCAAAAATCAGGATGAACACTATCCACAGGACAAGCAGAATCACAATTAGCATAACCATTGCTATGATGTTACTCTGAGGCACCGCGATGATCGGGAACTCCGCTGTGGTGATCGGCAGAATCTTCGGCAGTACATATGTCAGCAGCATAACCAAGATTACCAACTGGAAAACACCCACAATCAGGAACTGTCCGACAACATCACGCGGACTTTCACGGCCATAGTACTCAAACGCATCCGCTGGTCTAAGGAGGAAACCGACAATGTTGCCATCGTACTGCTTTTTCATCTTTTGTTGCATTGGAGCACGCCCGCTACTCATCAGACTCGGCATTCTCCGGGATTTCTTCTCCTGCTTCACCTTTCCTCTGCGCTGACGTGGCTCATCACCGCTCCCGCCGAAGATATCCGGCACCGACGGCCCTGTCATCGCTGCAGACGCTACGTCGGCCCGTGTTTCCCCCAAAGACCTGCCGCACATCGCACAAAAATGATCATCCGGATGATTCCGTGCACCGCAGATCTTACAGTACTTCATCGATGCATTGCCACGCGACGGCGGCGTAACCGTTGTCACTGAGTACTGGGAAGCTGCCACCGCATTGCCGTACACCGATGTTTGCTCCAGCGGAATAATTTCCTCGAACTTTCCAATCCACATCTCCCGCAGATCCATCGACGGAAATATCAGATGCATCGTTTTTACCCCCTCGCGAAATGCAACTGTCAGCCCAATCCCCGGATCGCCAAGCTCGCCTGCAACACGGACAACCTTTTGCAAGGTATTCACCGCAAACTCCCCAGAGATCGTAAGTATGCCGCCTGCATTGCCCATCAAGATAAAACGAGTGTTCGTCAGATACGCAGTAAACACATCACGCTTCACCCTGATACCAGGAGAAGACATGTACGCCTTTTCTCCCTGCTGCAGGATAAACATCTGCGGGACTTGAGCAAAAGCTGGGGGCGCCGCATATCCCATCACGGGCTGCGGAGGAACAGCCTGCGGCAGCTGCGGAACTGCACGCACCGGCAGCTTTTCTGAAAGCTGCACCATCCATGCCTCGCGAGAACCCAAGGATGGGAAGGTGAGAATCATCTGCTTCGCACCGGTTCGGGATCCGATCGTCAGGGCAATTGAAGGCTCGCCTGACTCGTTCTCCATCCGTGCGGCATCCATCATCTCAGCAATCGCAAACTCGCGGCCGAGCTGTCCGGCACTATTTTGAAGAATCAGGCGAAGGTTTGTCAGATACAGCGTATAATAGGTACGTTTAATACGCATCCCGGCAGTCTTCAAAATCTCCATCTCCCCCGAAAAGTACACCGGGGACTGCGGTGCTGTGGCAGGTGCAGCGCGTATGGGGGAAGACGATTCGGCAGGAACTGCAAAGGGTTTATCTCCAACGGCTTTGTGTATTTGGTTCACCCAGGCCTGTTGCTCGCCTGCCATGAAGGTATCGCCGACAGGAAACGACCAAATCATCTCTTTCTGACCAGTTGGTGTTGATAAAACAAGTTTCAGCCCAGGCTCGCCACTCGGAAGGGTGACGGGATTTGCAGCTGCAATATTAGTGATTTTAAATTCACGGGGAGCAGACCCATTTTCAATAATCAGCCGTTCACTGGTTAGAGTACCTATGTACGGCTGGGTTTTCACCATGATCGGTGAGGAATAGTATCGAACCTCGCCTTCATGCATCTCTATGGGGGACATAATATATTCATTACCTATTGACTTGCTGTTATAAAAATCTGTCAAACCAAATGAGCCACCCTCATACACGGATTTAATAAGATTTGGGTTCATTTTGTATTGTATGACTGGAAAACTGCAGCCCAACTGGCGGAGACATCTTCAAGTCCCTTCTTAAAAAAGGCATTTTGCTGATAACCCTTGGTATTACCATGCTGGTATGTACCTTTTGTGCAATCCTTGCAATTGATTATCTACTTGGTATTGTACTCATTAATATGGGCATCCATCTTCTCACCTCCGGATCAACATTCCTTGGAGAGTATAAGCGCACCTGGCGGGTGATAGTACTTGGAATCTTTGCAATCACCGTGGGTGTTGCTACATTTATAGTCCCAGCAATAATGACCATCTCCATTGTGTACCTGATTGCAGCTACTTCCCTCATCAACAGATTTACCGATCTGATTCTTGCTATCTCCAGCAAATGTTGCCCAGTAAACGGTGCCCTTGTTGGATTTTCCGGCATCCATGGGATTATTCTTGGCATCCAGTTCATTGTATTGCCGTCATTGGTTGGTGCCTATGTCATTGTGCAGATAACCGGTATCTTCCTGCCTACCTTTGGTATCCTTGCAATTTCAGCGGGATTCATGGCAAAGAAAGCTGTTCAAACAGCATAATCTTTCGGAATTATCAGATTTCCCCGGACCCTAGCCCAATTGGGTATTGGGTTTACGACATCGACACGGTCAGTAGAAAGAATTGTTGCAGAGCAAAAGATGGCAAGAACTGCGGCGAATTGCGCAGCTTTGCCAGAAAACCCCCTGTTATTCAAGGTTATGTTTTTTGCCGTTTGGATATTTGTATCTGTTGTCGCGAAAAAATTACTCGAGGTATCCGGAGATTTGCCCAAGTATTTCGTCCATGAACTGTTTTGCCTCATCAGCATCCTTGGATTCAGTATACACGCGTACCAACGGTTCGGTACCAGACGGTCGGATCAGCGCCCATGCTCCTCCACGGGCAATACGGATACCATCGCGGGTATCGGTCGGGCAGCCGGCAAAATAGACCTGCATGTGGGCGACGATCTCCTTTGCCCGTCGAGTTCTTCTTTTCTCCTGATACATGGTGAAGGTCGGCAGTTCGGCGATGAGGTTTGAGAGCGGCTGGTTTCTTTCGACAACAAGATCAAGCATGGTTGCCGCATTCATTCCTCCATCGCGGCAGAACTGATGATTCGGGTAAATGATGCCGCCATTCCCTTCACCGCCAATAATGACCGGCTTTCCCTCTTCCATGAGGGTTCGCATGGTTCGGGCAGCATAGATGCTACCGACGACGGTGTAGTTGACAGAACAGCCGTAAACTGCGGCGACGGCTTCGACGACTCTGGATGTGCTGACCGGTGTGACGATGACTCCACCGGGATTCTTGCTGCAGAAATAGGAGGCGACAAGACCGAAGGTGATGTTTCCATCCACGAATCGTCCGTGTTCGTCGACGAAGATGGCGCGATCTGCGTCGCCATCATGGGCGACACCGAATGCGGCATTGGTCTCAACAACTTTTGCGGAAAGTTCGCAGAGCCCTTCGGCAGTTGGTTCGGGAAGCCGTCCAGGGAAGGTACCGTCAAAACGTTCGTTGATGACATGGACGATGCAGCCAAGCCGTCTGAGGATTTCAGGCGTGGTTGCGATGGCCGGCCCATTACCAGGATCAACGACAACGGTGATGCCTCGGCCGCAGTCCTTTGGGAACCTGGCAACAATCGCACAAATATAGCGCTCACATGCATGGGGTTCAGCAGTTGCATTCCCGAGTTTATCCCATGAAACACAGCAAAATTCTTTGTGGATCATGGTCTGTTCGAGCCGAATGGTCCGTTCATCCCCCATCTCAGTCCCATCGGCTTCAATGATTTTGATGCCATTGTACTCGGGTGGATTGTGGGAGGCAGTTATCATGACTCCACCATCGAGGTGATGATCGCGGACGAGATACTGGAGGCAGGGGGTTGGAACAATGTCAAAGTCGATGACATTGCACCCACAGGAAAGGAAACCAGCATGGATCGCTGCAGCAAGAGCGGGGCCAGAGATTCGGGTGTCGCGGCCAAGGCCGACGGTTTTCCCAGGACCCAGCATGGTTCCGAAGGCTTCTGCGATCTCTAAGGCAATCTGCGGGGTCATGTCGATGCCGATTACACCGCGGACTCCATTGGTGCCGAAGTACTGCTTTTCGAGTTTTACAAGTTCCATACCTAATTTCCATAAAGTAATAGGCGAGACTGAAGATTATACATGTCGATGAAAGAGATGGAGTTATTTTTTATTGTTGCTGTCTTCATCTGTATCGCCATCTTTCCCGGCCCCGGCATTTCTGCGGGCGTTAAGAAGGATATTTGCAGATTCTCCAAGCTTTCGCATGATCTCCGTGATTTTATCTTCAATGTCAAGCTCGTCGTCAACAGAGAGTGAAGTTCCTTCAATCTCCAGCAGAAAGCGTGCAATCTCACTCGATTCAAAGAGGATGTCATCAAGTTCGTCGAGTGTAAAAAATCCGCACATGGCCCCATAAAAGAAAGTTGCTCCTGATTTTCTGACCTTTTGCTTGAAGGCGTTGCGTGCCTGATTAACGGCTTGTGGGCTGTAGGGCTCTTCCATGAAAGGAGAGAGTTCCGGAAGATGCTGGCCGATGAAGGTCATCTCTGCTCCGTTCGGCGTTTTGAAGTCGGAACAGAGCCTGGCGATTGCCCATTCCCGTGCGGTGATGTATGTGCGTTTGCGGAGGAACTGGTTAACCTTATGATAGGTTGCGCCGTCAACTTTTTTGAATTTTTGATATTTGTTGATCTCTTTTGTCCGGTTATCTTCATCAGAAACCGTCAGGCCCGAGTTAGAGTCCATTATAATTGTGTACTGGGAGTTGATCGGTATTGAGGGTTTGGAGATGCTTTTTTGTAAGGTGCGTATGTATATCATTATATAGTTTATTAATCAGATTCACATAATCCAGTCATGCCAATATCAATGTTTTTTCGCGCATCGTGCCTTGTTGGGTACGACTATCAGCTACCCCCATGTGTTTTGTACAGCAGTATCCACTTCGATTGTCATGGAAGGGATGCCGAACAAGAAGACGATGAAAAAAAGACCAAATATTCTAAAAACATACATTAAAGAAGAGGTTACGCCTACAACGATTAAGTTCAGCAGGGTTAAAAACAGAGACATCTTTACGAGGGATTTTAATCCTCTTTCTCGCGAAAAAAGACCAGAACGGTACCCTATATGGGTAATATCTAATATCTTAGGAGTTTAATAGTAATGTATAATATTTTACAAAGGATTTGAGGAACTTTTCCCGAATGACGATGCAGCCATAGCTTACTTTATCAACAT
>JAITSY010000001.1 GCA_031287415.1 Candidatus Methanorbis basalitermitum
AATCATTTCTGATACGTTTTCTCGATTTCATAGTCAAGTCCAATTTCAAGAACGTACACATACGTGTATTCCATAAATGTTTCGTCGTTCTCTATTGAAATAGACTGTTATATTTCAGATTTGAAGAACTGTTCCCATTCAAACTGGTAATTTCGAATTAAATCACTGGAATACCTGCCCTTAAAATTTTGATCATAGTGTAATGAATCACTTGCCTATTGGGGTATCAGGCATTTGTTCAGTTTTTTTCGAACTTGTCATCCGTCTCGCTCTCACAAAATGCATAAGGGATCTTTAGCAGATGAGTTTTTCCAGTGCCAGTATCATTGATAAAGACAGTTATTCCATCAGAAAACTCCATGCGCGTTTCTTTGAAAATCGTAAAATTTTTGATGGAGATTGCCTTGGTTACCCTTTTAGACCACACAATCTCGATGTATGTTTTTGTTACGTCGTTATGATATAATTATTTGGTGTGTTTATTTTTCAATTTATCATTATTTATTTGAATTATTCATTATTTTTCAAGCGATTTTCGAGAAGAGATAGGCTGATGTATATCTCATATCTACCCGTTTTGTGGTGTAATCTCGATACAATACCCATTATATTGCCGTCCGGCTTTTCTGGTGGGCTTTGCCTGCCAGAAAAAGGAGCAAAAGCACAGATATGGAGGACGTTAGTACCTTCACACCAGAATCAGTTCCCCGGGCAGGGTTGCAGCTAATCCGTGCATCTTATCACCGTTGAATGGGAATACAATAAATAACAATGGGGCAGGTTGCCCCTGTGGTGGCAGATACTACATGACCGCAGAGAATTACACTCCGGAATCGGTTGCCGATGCCGTCCGGAAATACGATGGAGTCAGACGCAAGCAGACAATCGGTCGTCTGGTGCGTGAGCTCCACATCGACAACACCGACGTCATCGCCTCATATGGCGAGGATGCCGCCGTTATTCAGAATGGGCGCACCGCCCTTCTGCTTGCCGCAGACGGCATCTGGAACAAACTCATGGAAGCTGACCCCTACTGGGCAGGTTACTGCGCTATCCTCGTCAACGTCCACGACATCGCCGCAATGGGAGGCCGCCCCGTCGCCGTGGTTGACGTACTCTCTGCCACAAGCGACGAACTCATGACCGAGGTCAGCCGCGGCATGCACGCCGCCGCCGCCGCCTTTGACGTCCCCGTCGTAGGCGGCCACCTGCATCCCGATACGCCCTACAACGTCATCGACGTCGCCATCCTCGGTGTCGCCGAATTGGAAAACATCATCTACAGCAACACGGCCCAGCCGGGCGATGCCATCATCGCCGCAATCGACCTCAACGGCCGTGTACACCCATCGACACCCCTGAACTGGGACTCCGTCACCATGAAGGCACCCGAAGTTCTCCGTACCCAGGTGGCCATTATGAAAGACCTCGGCGAACACCACCACCTCACCGCAGGAAAAGATATCTCCAATCCCGGTGTCATCGGCACCCTTGGCATGCTCATCGAAGCAAGCGGTGTCGGTGCCGTCGTTGATCTCACCGCAATCCCCCACCCCGCCCTTGACGCCCTCGGCATCAGCTTCGAACAGTGGGTAAGGATGTACCCCGGCATGGGCTTCATCATGACTGCGCACCAGTCGCAGGTCTATGCCGTCTGCAAAAAATTCCGCAGTGTCGGTATGGCAGCCCAGGTCATTGGTACCGTCAACAGCACAAAACAGCTCGCTCTTGTCAAAGGCTGCCAGGAGACTGTTCTTTTCGACTTCTGCGCAGCGGGCATCACCAACATATGATTACCATCGGGATTGGATGCGGTGTAGATGCGGCAGCAAAAGTCATACGGAGTGCCGACCGAGTCGCAAGTGCCGACCTTCACATTCGCTGCTACTGCTTCCTGGGTGCAGCAGAATGTCTTTCCGCCGGTCCCTACACTGAGTTTGCCGTCTGCCCCGTTCCTTCTCAGCGGCTCGTTGACGACCTTCTCGCAGGAAATATCGATGGCGCTGTCCGCGGGACGCTCCCCGCAACCGAAACCCTGCACTGCCTCAAAAAATCCTGCGGGGTCCTGCGGCTTGAACGGATTGCCCTTCTCGAAACTGCAGATCATCAGCAGTTCTTCCTTGCCCCTGTCGGTGTGGATGAGGGGTGGACCATTGAAGAAAAAGTCTCCCTCGCCCGCGATGGCCGGAAACTCGCCCGAAACCTCGGTCTTTCCGAAAAAACGGCTGTTCTCTCCGGCGGTAGACTCGGGGACCTCGGCAGACACCCGATCGTTGATAAAACGATAGCCGACGCAGAAGAAGTTGCAAAGCTCACTGGCGCCGTACATGGCGAAATCCTCATCGAGGATGCAGCCAAGGACTGCGGCGTCATCATCGCCCCCGACGGCATCTCCGGCAACCTCATCTTCCGAACCCTCACCTTCCTCGGCCACGGTGCAGGACACGGTGCGCCTGTCGTCAACATCTCTCCTGTATTTGTGGACAGCTCGCGCGCATCAGCTGGATACGAAGGATCGTTACGCCTCGCTGCAGTGCTTGCACTCAGAAAAAAACAATAATTTTTTGTTAATTTTCAAATTTGTTGCCAAATACAGGACAATTTGAAATATCCGTCCCAATTTTTGTACAAAACCGTATTCGGTTCATCAAAGCTGGAAATCTGCTAAAAACACGCATTTATTGAGATATATTTATATGCAATCTTGAACTATTTTTTTATTGGTAATATTTATGACAGACTTACCAAAAGCAGCAGTTGTCAGACTGGCAAAGAAAGCAGGCGCAGAGCGTGTCGGTGAAGATGCAGCTGATGCACTCGTGGCAAAGGCAGAAATCTACATCGAAGAGATCGCAAAGAAAGCATACGAGTACGCGCAGCATGCAGGCCGTAAGACCATCAAGGCAGAGGACATTGACCTCGCCGCGAAAGAATAAACTGAATTTTTTGAAAAATCAGGGGTGGGGAATGCACACCCAGTAATAGCGGTTCATGGTATGCAGGTATCCTTATGGACACTATACTTTAATCTTTTCACAGTTTCAAGAGCGATTTTCCCGTACCTGCAACATTTGTTTTGTTATTCTCCGTTGGCAGGAGGCGGACACGTAATCCAGTACTGCAAAACCAAAGGCTTTGCAGTCTTTTCCCATCCAAACACGGCTGCTATCTTAAGGTTAGTAGAATAATCCCTCAAGGGAAAACATATATCAGAGTTGCATGGCTGTGGATTCCGTTGCCATGCAATGCTGCACTATGCCGACAATGCAAGGCCAAGCCCTGCTGTTGCTTGCACAGATGTGTCGGCGTAACTTCTATCAGAGGCATGCAGCTCGTGAAAAAAGGAAATTTTTCCATCCAATTTACTCATTCACTGGAGAGGGTTGTGTCCGTCTCGTGGATCTGCTCCCCGCTGTCCCATTCGCAGTACTCCTCTTTTGTCGGTTTCCATGAGTCTTTTCTGCACTTTTTTAGCAGATATGGCGGCAGAAGAATAATCAGCAGCACTGCCGTCAGCATACTGATCGCATAGACAATTGCCCCCGTCATCGTGTAGGAGGTTCCAATTGGGAAGAGACCTACAGAGAACGCGAAGAATAAGACTACGGATGCAACACATGTAACCAGCCACATGCCGATCTTTCCGCCCGGAACCTTGTACGGACGGATGACATTTGCCTTTGTCCGCCTCAGTTTGAAGAATGCTGCAAACAGGAACATATACATCACCACAGTGATGAGCGAGGCGATTGAGGTCAGGATCCAGTATCCATCATTGAATGACGGTACCAGAACCATTGCAAGGGTCAATAGAGATGAAACAATCCCTTGGATGAAGAGAATACCCACAGGCACGCCGTACTTGTTTAGTTTGCGGCAAAATGGCGGGAAATCCCCGGACATCGCCGCAGGCACTAGACCTTTGGAAGGGCCGCTGATCCACATCGACAGCTGGGCAATGGTACCCAGTGCAATCATAATCGTGATTGGAATTATCAACCACTTAAGAGAAATGTTCTCAAAAGCCGTTTGAAATGTCTGAACCACGCCGGTGGCGAGACAAATTTCCCCCGCAGGCACAACAAGTGCCACCGAAAGCGTTCCGATAATTGACACGATGCAGATGATCGCTGCTGCTGAAAACAGCGCAATCGGGTAGTCACGTCTCATATTTTTCGTGTCGCGGGCATAATAACCTGCTATCTCTATACCGGCAAACATGAGAACCAAACTTGCCGCAAAGGGAAGGGTACTCAGATTGAATTTTGGGATGAGGCAGTCAAACGAAAACTCACCGATTGCACTCGGATTTCCCTTGAAAATCCAGGCAATCATCAGTACCGCAAGAATACTCACCGGAATTAAGGAACCAAACGCAATTCCTATCCCTGCCATGAGTTTTGAGGCCCTCGCCCCAAAGGAGTTAAAGATCGTAACGCCCCAGAGACAGGCGAGCATGACAATTGCCAGGAAAACTGGGTTTCCGGAAAATTGCGGAGCAAGAAGGAGGTAAGCGACCGTTGCGGCAAAGAAGGAGAGGATCGTTGGGAGCCATACAATGTTGGTGAGCCAGGCACACCATATCGCAATGAAACTTCCGTCATTCGGATAGGCTTCCTTTACCCATGAGTAGATACCACCTGACCTTGGCCAGGTTGAAGCAAGCTCTGCTGCGACAAGTGCTGTCGGGACCAGGAAACAGGTGGTGAAGAGACCATACCAGAAGATCATATTCCAGCCTTCCATTGCCATGATCGGGAAGTTACGCAGACTCAAGGCTGCAGCGACATTGATCATTATCAAGGAGGTAATGCCAAGAATTTTCTTGTTCGTCGGTTTTTCTGTGCTATTGGATAGCGGAAGAGTTAAATCAGCCATTTTGTGTACCACATTGCAAAATTGCTTGTAATTGCCCGAAGCTGTGTTGCGTTTGGCTGATTACATACCAGTTTTCTAAATTTATTTATTAGTTATGTGTATATTAATGTATCGGTAACGATACAAATTCGATAAAAAGAGGATTGGATCAGAACAGCTCGTGCCGTCACTTTCTGATTTTTGCGAGGGTATTTTCCATATCGGGGGATAGCGGAGCATTGGATCCAGCGGGATCTTTCGATAAATAACTGTTTATTTGCGGGAAAAAGTGTCTATGATGTGTCTGGCATGGTAGCAGCCCATGCCGCTGGTCCCGACACCTTCGAAGGGGGCATGACCGTTTGCCGCCTGTACCATGATATCGTTGATACAGGCACCTCCTGACGGATGGCGGGATCTCCCCAGTTGTTCGGCGACTACTGCATTGGAGGTGAAGATATAGAGAGCAAACGGCGTCGGCAAGATAGGACTTCGTTCGTCAGGTTACAACTGGCAGCACAGGGCCGAAGATATCGGCGTGGGATACAGGATCGGAAGGATGCGGCAAACAGGCCAGGTGCGTGATGCCGATCACCAGGATCGTGGATGCCGCACAGTTTGAGTGTTTTTTCAGGTGTCCAGTGGCCAAACGGGCGGCCGTATGCTTCCGAAGTGACGATTTTTTCATAGTTGGGGCTGGTGGTTGGATTTTCTCCGTAGGACTATTCGGTCTCTGATGCAATTTTTCCACAAGAATGTCACCGATAGAGTCATGCATGATCAGATAGTCGAGGGCATCACAGGTCTTGCTGGCATTGGCGCATTATCCCCAGGCTATCCAGCGGGTAGCCATGTTAAGGTCCGCAGTCCCGTCCACAATGCAGGGATTCTTGCCACCGAGTTCGAGTGTTGATAGGCGTCAGATTTTTTGACAGTTGCTTCTGCTATATTTCTGTCGGTCTCAATGCTGCTAGTGAACAAGATGTAGTTGTATTTTTCATCCGGGCTGACCTATGGAAAGATCGAGACCCATGCATCGGGGAAAACCTCGGAGAGGATGACCCAGCATAGTCTCCGGTGCACGTCGCGAGGGTTTTGCGGCAACAACGTTGCCGCATACGACTGCTCCCGCAAGCAGCATCATAAGGAAGTGGAACAGATCGTTCCAGGGAACGATGATGAGAGTCAGGCCGTAGGGTTCAGTTTACACTTCGGTCTTTGTGGAGATGAGAAGGCGCGGTGTCTTGACCATTTGCAGCTTTGTCCCCATGCCGAGATTTTTCGAGGATTTCAATCTCTGCAAGGACTGGCACTATCTCAAAGGCATACGCTTCCAGCGCCGGTTTGCCGATATCGGAGGCACGCATTTGGAGAACATCTTGCTCATGACGCAGTATTGCGTCCCTGCTTTCAGCAGCACCCTGGGCTGCCCGCTGGTAATGGATACAAATATAGAACAGAAAAAATTCAGAGAGTCGGGTAGTTTCCCCATTCCTCCCCAAACGTGCCGTTTTTTCGGTTTTTCAGTACAATTGCAACCGTTGCCGGAACTGCGACCACGGCACCAAACAGCGTGAACCCCATAGCAATCACCGTCACCATACCAAACCCGCTAATGATCGGGAAGCTGGAGAACAACAGTGCAGAAAACCCGCACATCGTTGCACAACCGGACACAGAAATTGCCGTACCGATCTTGCCGGTACCATTCTGCACCGCCGTTATTGTATTCTGATGCTCCATCTCCTCATAGATACGCTCAACCATTATGATACAATATTCGGCAGCCACCCCTATCGTCATCGCCCCCATTGTTGCTGTCAGGATAGTGTAGTCGATACTAAAGACATACATTGCCGCCCCGTTCCAGCCGATGATCAGTACGATCGGTACCAGCGGGCAGACAGCCCTGCCTGCACTGCGGTACAGCAACGCCAGAAACGCGAAGATGATCACGAACGCAAGAAGGGTCATCTCCGTCTTGCCTTCGCGGATCTCTTTCATGATCTCCACAAACGCGTACGCACTGCCCGTCACCACCGCTTCAATGCCCGGTGGCGGGGCGAAGAACTTCACATCTGCCGTAACCTCCGCCACAAGCGAGCGTTGTTGCGCCTCCGACACCGATTGCATCACGAAACTGATGACCGCCTGCGATCCATCCTTCAGATATGGGGTCTTGTCCTCCTCACTCATAGAGTTGAGAATAGTGTCAATCTCCATCTGCATTTCTGGGAGAACCCCGCCGTTTTTATTCACAATCACTGTCGCGATACTGGAGACACTGGTGAGCTGCGTGTACTGCGTCAGTTCATTATTGCCCCACGTATACATCCATTTTATCGCATCAGGACTGGTCAGCTCTCCGCCCTGCAGATATACCTGGAGACCGCCGGTATCGCCCATCGCTCGGGTTACAGTATTGATATTTACGATGGCGGGCATATCCACCGGTACATACGATTTCATATCTGTACTTACTGGCACCTCCCCATCCAGATACAGACCTGCAAATCCAATGACACATAAAATGAGCATGGCAGGAACCGCAACCTTTGTCACTTTGGTGGCAAGTTTTTTCAGGAGCCCGTTGTACGTATGGGAGAACGGTTGTTTCTCCTCGCCATTCGGGAGAACCCTGTGCGGTTTTGGCGTATAGTCAGTGATAACCGCCGCAAGCGGGATGATAATCAGTGCTGCAATATAACAGCAGACAATACCAAAAATTGCGGTGATGCCAAACTGACGAACAGACGGGAGTGGAGAGACCATCATCGCCATGAAACCGCAGGCACTGGCAACCATTGCATAGAATACCGCAGAACCAGTCTTGGTAACGGCACGTTTGATCGCTTCGGGAAGCGGATGCTGCCTCACCTCCTCATCCAGACGCGAGTGGAATTGAATGGCATAGTCAACGCCGATACCAAGGAGAATCGGCATTGCGCCAATAGTTGTCATCGAAAATGGCAGACTGGCAGCCCCCATCATTCCAAACGTGAGGATAAGACCGGTGAACACACTCACAATTGACAACAGCGGGAACCGCACGTGATTGAACAGGAGCCTGCAGGCGAAGGTCATGAGAACGATTGCCGCAACCAGCAGAACAATCATGTTCGAACCCAGATCGCCGCCCATATCCTGCATCATTGCCGCGTTGCCAGTAAATATCAGGGTGACGCCTGGCGGAATATCGGATGCTGCCGCCATGCTGCGCAGGTTGTCCAGAATACTCTGCTGTTTGCTGTCAGAAATTCCGGTATCTGTCTTGATCAGAATGATTGCGAGTTGCCCGCTTGGCATGATGGACGCAAGAATCTCTTCCGGAATCCGTGTGACAATCGCATCGATCGTTGCCTGATTCTGCGGAATCACACCGCCGCTAGAAGCAGCCAACACGTCGTACACGCTTTGTACTGATGTGACTCCGTGGGCCCCAGCCATCTGTTGCTGTAATGTATAGATGCGATCAACCACATTGATATCCATCGTCGAATCAGCCTGCACCATCAGCAGGATCGAGCCGGACTGGAAGTTATTCTTATAAGTTTCAAAAATGTACGCATCGTGTGTCTGTTTGTCTGCACCCAGGGTCTCCGTGTTCATTGACATAGTGCTTGCTCCGATGACTGCAAGCGCAAGGAAAAATATCAGGAGGCAACCGGTCAAAAATGGCTGCTTGATGATAAACTCGTTGATTTTTTCAAGTGGAGATATCACAAAAGGATCCTCTAAAACGTCTGTAATATTTCTTCTTTAAAGCTACATAAGATTACCTTACTGCAAAAAACTGCAGATAGGATGAGTTGCATGGCAGCGGAACGACTGCAATGCACGTGCACGTCGTCACCGATGCAAGGCCAAGCCTTGTTTGCTGTTTGCGCGGATGTGTCGGCGGAACCTCTATCAGAGGTGTGCAGCTTTTGCAAAAAATAGGGGAACGGGAGATTATTGGCATGCTTTGATCTGCGTGCAGTAGCGGTGGGCAAGAGAGGCGACGCTCTCGATTTCATCTGGGTCTTTGTCATCGCGCAGGCGGATGAAACGCGGGAACCGGAGAGCGTAGCCTGCGGCATAGTTGGTGCTCTTCTGCAGTTCCGCATACCCAACCTCAAAGACGACATCGGGTTTGAACACGACGGTTTTTCCATGTTCGGCTATTATTTTGTCCTGAAAAAGCTCATAGAGTTCGGCAAGCATGGCATCATCGATGCCGGTCGCCACCCGGCTCAGCTCCAGAAGATCGCCGTTTTCGTCCTGGCATGCAAGCAAAAAGGAGCCAAACATTCTGGCACGCTTTCCTTCTCCCCACTCGGCACCGGTGACGGCGAGGTCAATTGTGTCAGCCTCAGGTTTGATTTTTATCCAGAATTTTCCACGGTTGCCAGGAAGATACGGGGAGTCCAAGACTTTGAGCATGATGCCTTCGTTGCCATCGTCAAGGGCTGCATGGTAGTAATGCTCAATCTCTTCGGGAGAATTGCTTACGATTTGCGGGGCGGCAAACTCTTTCATGACGCTTTCAAGGATTGCTCGGCGTTCGGAAAAAGGCCGATCAATGAGGGTTTCCCCATCACAGACAAGGATGTCAAAGACACGCGGCTGCATGCTGATGGCGTCAGCTGCTTCTGCGATGTCATGTTTTCTGTGGATTCGCCGAAGTACGGTCTGAAATGGCATCGGGTTTCCGTTCTGCATGGCGATGACTTCGCCGTCGACGATGACGTCGTGATCAGTAGCATTTGCAAGAAGGGCTGTGACATCTGGAAGGGATTTGGTCATCTCTTCAAGTCTGCGGGAATAGATAGCAGTTTTATCCCCTACTATATGGAACTGGAACCGGCTGCCGTCGTACTTGTTTTCTGCGGCAACACATCCGTGAGCTTCCACCATGCTGGCAATCGATCCTGCCTGGGCAAGCATCATCTTAACCGGTCGGAACGGTTTTATGTGCACTTCTGTCAGAGCATTCGGATCGGTTTTTGCCAGAAGGGCCACCTCGCCGAGATCGTTTAAGGCTTGATGGGCGTGTTCGATTATCTCTTGTGGAATGGCAAATCCTTTGGTGACAGACTCCCGAACGACCCCTTCACCAACGCCGATGCGCAGTTCTTCAAGCATCAGCCGAGCGAGGTAACGGCCTTCGAGCGGCGATGCATTGGAGAGAAGATACTGAGCGGATCGCATGCGTCCCTGCTGGGATTTGCGGCCAGATATTTTTGCCATCTGCAGAAACCGCGAGTACACGTCAAGCAATGTAAGGTCTTCGGAGAAGAACAGGGTCTGTTCCCGCTTTTCGAGAAGCTCTTCAACGACCCGGCCAATGTCGCCCGAACTGTTGATTGCGGAAATGACGAACTGCCGCTTTTTGCCGATGACGTAGGCAAGTGCCTCACACAGCAGCCCGGGGCCGAACCCGAGTTTTTTGGACGACCAGTCAGGGAAGATTTTGCCACGCATGAACCGCACGAACACCGGCAGTTCTTCTCTGGAGAGGGAGGGATACAGCCCAGTGAGGAGATCTATCATTGCGAGCCGGGAGGATATTTTTTCCAAGCTGTCGCAGAGTTCTGCAAATTCACGAAACTGCATATCGCACCTATACACTAAAACGGACAAGCCGCCGCTTTCGGTATTCGGGAAGCTGATCGCTGACATAGATTTCGGTACCAGATTCTCCTGCGGCATCTTCTGCTGATTCACGGGCGAGGTTTGGACGGTTGTAGTTCTCCGACAGATGTGCAAGGGCAATGATGCCAACATTTTTTGCAAGTTGCCGTTGAGCAGCGGCGGAGTTTTCGTTGGATAGGTGGCCGTCTTCGCGAATGCGGTCTTTGAGATACCGCGGATAAAGGCGGGGCACTTTCCGGTTGCCGCAGCACCGCGCTCCGCAGCTGCGACATGTAATGCAGCAGGGGAACCGATCGGTTTGCATGGCGGCGGAACAGTAGTTGCTCTCAAGAATGACTGCGTCGCATCCGCGGAGAATGTCATGCATTGCGGGCGTTACTTCATGGGTATCGAGACAGACACCGACCCTGGCGTCACCGTCATCGATGACAAAGCCGGAAGGCTCGGCCGCATCATGATACGTGTGGAATGCGATGATGGAAAGGCTTGCGGCATTCTCCGGAATTTTTGCGCGGCAAATGGTCAATTTTGCCGTTTGCGGGAGAAACCCGCTGCGAAGTGATGCATCCAGTGTTCCGCTGGTTCCGTAGACCGGAATCTGCATGGCTTTGACAAACGCCTTTGCGGACTGCATGTGATCGGTGTGCTCGTGCGTAACGCAGAGCGCCCGAACGCGGGAAGTGTCAAGTACCATTTCCCCAAGTGTCTGCTTCAGATACCCGATTCCGGCATCGATCACCACCGCATCTGCATCGTTTCCGATGTAGATGCTGTTTCCCTTGCTTCCGCTTGCGAGCAGCACACACTCCATTGGAAGAATAGTTTGGAGATGCTGGAAGATATATCCATCCAACTTGGCAGTCAGGATTAAAGCGGTTGTAGCAAAACGAGACTGACAAGGCAAGGCATGCAGCCGCGATTATCACCGACGGGTTTGCCAGATACAGTTGCATGGCAGCGCCTAATGTAGGGAACCCGCTGCCCAACAATGCTGCGCCTCACCGATTGTGTCGGCGTAACCTCTATCAGAGGAGTACAGCAAAAGATTGGATCATTCCAAGACGGAGTTTTTTCCACCCGACGATCAACCATGCGAAAGGAAGCTCATCATTTTCTTTAATCTGCCATCATCTCAAGCAGGTCAGCTCCGTCCTCCACATCTTTCAACCGTCTCTCACCGATGACGAGGGTTTTGCCAATCCTCTTTTCCTTGCGATAGTCTGAGACGACGCAGAGCGAGTGGGTACCAGATATCTGTGACATGTTACCGACAAGTTCCGCCCGACGTACGGTTTTCTGTGCGATGCCGTAGCAGGTAAGAATGGTCTCACCCTCGAAGACAGCAAACGCGTGAAACGGGGCATGACGAAGTTCATGAATGTTGATGCCGATCGACCGCAGACGATCGGCAGTCTTCTGATGGGTATCAGCAGCTGCCCCAGGACCTGCGGAAAGCGAGGCCGGACTCTGGGCTTCAGCTTCTATAGTGTACGTGTAGCTGAGGAGATCGATCGGCGTCACAATATCATTGTCGAGCAGCTCCTCAAGCTGCATCGCGATATCAAGCGTAGTCCCCATGCCGCCCTCGTACTTGCTGATGGTCCTGCGGGAAACACCAAGATGATGGGCGAGATCGCCCAACGACATTGATCGTTCCTCGCGGAACGCACGTAGCCGGCCTGCGTCAATGTTGACGTAAAGACCGCCGGGAGATGCGTACACGAGCGGACGCTCCCCTTTCGCGAGATAATCATAGAGGGTTGCAGACGACACGGCACTGATGCCGCAACGAAGATAGATGGCGCCTCTTTCCAGCGGGGCATCGCGGGCCCGTTCGCCGATGATTAAGGGGACAGCGCCAAGATGCCGGGCAACTTTATCCAAATCCCAGGCAATGTCCTCGTTGACACTGTCTATCTGGGAGACGACCTTGATGACCAGCAGGTGTTCACCGTCGGAGGTCATCAGATCGAAACTCCGCGGCCGTATTCCGCAGCGTTCCGATACGCCGTAGCCTGCCATGATCAGGATGCTGACCACGATGTGAAGCAGACGATCGCTGGACATAATATAATATAATGGTAATAGTAGTGCAGTTTAATAAAAGAGTATCGATAGAATGTTCATCGGAATGGATGACACCGACTCCCCGGGTGGGATGTGTACCACGTATCTTGGTGCAATGCTTGCGCAAATCCTGCGGCACGCAGGATATGCAGTTGGCGAACTGCGGCTGGTGCGGTTGAATCCGAATGTGGTGTGGAGGACGCGGGGAAATGCGGCAGTCTGTATAGAGGTTGCGGGTGGCAAGCCAGAAGAGGTATTCCAGATAGCATGCGAACTGATAGAGAAGTATGCGATGTTCGACTGCGAAAAAACCAATCCTGGTGTTGTCATCGTTGATGAGCGACCGGATCCGGTATTGTATTATCAGGCGCTGCAAAGGCTTTGTACAATTGAGGAGGCAATTGAGCAGCTGGATAACATCAGGGCACTCTACCGCGGATACAAATGCGGCAGGGGACTCATCGGCGCTCTTGCGGCAGTCTCGTCTGTACTGCCGGATGCAACGTATGAGCTGCTCACGTACCGGTCTGCGGATAGGTTGGGAACACCGCGGATGTTCGAGCCGGAGAGTTTCTTCGCATCGGCTGCGGCGACTGCACCCCATACATGGGATACCGTTGATTCCGCTGCTCACGCGGTTGTCTGCGTACCGCATGGGAAGGACCCGGTGCTCTATGGAATTCGCGGCGAGTCCCCGGAGTGGGTGGCACAATCCGTGACGCTGCTCCGATCTGAAAAATCGGCGTTTTCACAGATATGGCGGACGAATCAGGGAACAGATGCCCATCTCATCGCCTACACTGGAGAATTGGTGGGGGGGCTGTCATATCAGATTGATGGCAGCGTCGCGAGTGTGCCGGAAACCAGGCGAGGCGGCCATGTGCGTTTTGTCCTCCGAACGGATGCTAGCGGACAGGACATTCCGGTGTTTGCATTTGAGCCAACGAAGGATCTCCGGCACGCCGTCCGCAAACTTTTGCCTGGCGATCGGATCACTGCTTGCGGCAGCTACCAGAAAGGGGTGTTGCATCTGGAAAAGTTCCGGCTCAACGCTGTTGCGGTTGCGGAACGCCGGGTGTCGCCGAAATGCCCGATTTGCGGCGGTCGTATGACCTCTGCTGGCCGCGGAAAAGGATACAAATGCCGCAGCTGCTCTGCCCGCATTCGTGAGACTGAGTGGCTGGAGCGAGATATTACCGAGGGCTGGTATGAGGCCTCGCCAGGTGCACGACGGCATCTTGCAAAGCCAATTATCCGGATGCGGGATGCTGCCGCCGAAAAAGATAACACATCCGACAACAAAGAGATATGATGACAATGACTCTGGAGGAGAAGATAACATTTTATTCGCGAAAAGACGCCACAAAATTCCAGAAATATCTCAAGGAAAAGAATTGCTCTGCCCGCATTTCTGTTGAGCACACCTTCTCAGGCACGCCGTACTTGGAAGGAACGATTGTCGCATTTGAAGCCCTCATCGATAGGATAATCACCAGAGAAGAGGACAAAGAGCTTTTTGAGATCAAGGCCGATCTCCTCAACCGCGAAAAATCTATCACTGAATTTTTTGCCGCGCACAAAGTTGGCGACGTTCTGACCGACGCAGCACCCGCCCATCTGCTGGCACAACTTGAGAACATCGATGCAAACGGCAACGATAACATGCAGAAAACCGCAACGGAAGAGTTCGTCAACTCGCTGATGATTCTCGGGACCCTTGAAGACAACGAACTCCTGAATGGTTCGGAAGAACTCCCCCAATACACGCTCACCGGTATTAAAGAGCCGAAAGAAATGCGCGTCATGTACGCCTACGCTGATCTTGGTGGCATTTTGCCCGAGGATCTCGACGGTTCCGGCATCACAAGCCACATCAGAACTTCTTCGAGCACCGGTTATGTTGTCACTACCGGAACAGAGATTGTTCGCGCCCAGAACATCGATGATATCAGTGAGTTCCTTGATAACCTTGATGTCGATGACGATGAAGCGGGCAGATTTGCCGATGCAATTTTCTTTAAACAGGCGCTGGTTGCAAAGATTCACGAACTTGCCGCAGGTGACATTACCACTGAGGCAGGACTTTTAGCGGCCCTCGAGGCACCGGCATTTCCTCTCGGCGATACGGGAGATGTGATCTCCTTTGATCTGTCCACCGATTACCTTGCGGGTGTTGTAAGTGACCTCCGTAAGCAGGGGTTCCTCAAAGGGCGAGACGGCAAGATTAAAAGCTGCTAACGCATAATAATATAATTAGGTGGGGGATGTGGAGTACAAAGCAGTGTGGACACTGCTGCCCTCACCACAGCCGTGCCTTTTATCCTATATTTTATTGCTGTGTTTCGCCCAACAATCCGCTGTTATTCTAATATCAGGTACAATATTATGCACAAATACTGTAATGATCCAATAAAGCAGTTTGTTCCCCGCGCGAATATGACGGTGAACGAACTTGTTTCCGAGATGGGGCATGCGGGGGCATACAACGGTGGCAGTCTGTTCCAAGCTGTGGAGGTCTATGAGGTGATGCTCCGCGATCCGGCGATGACGAAGTTTTTTGCACTTGCCGGTGCAATGGTTCCTGCCGGCATGGGCGGCATCGTTAGTACCCTGATGGAGAAGGGACACATCGATGTGCTCACGTCAACCGGCGCGAACCTCACGCATGATGTGATCGAGGCAATTGGCTGCCATCATTATCATGGTACGGCAGAGTGCGATGATGTCGACCTCCGCCGCGAGGAGGTGAACCGCATCTATGACGTGCTCCTGCCAAACGAGGCCTTCGGAGATCTGGAGGAGTTTATTCAGGATGTCTACTGCAGCCTTCCGGAGCAACCGGTTACGATTAGCTGTCTTTTGCGGACGATCGGTGAGCAACTGGAGTCGGGAATTCTTGCAACTGCCGCAAAGCACGACATTCCGGTGTACTGTCCGGCGTTTCAAGACTCGATTCTGGGTCTGCAGTACTGGCTGTTTTCGCAGCTGCACAAGAAGGTCATTCTTGATGCGATAGGTGACATGCACGTTTTTCTCAATATGGTTTACGAGGTGAAAAAGGCGGGAGCGGTTCTTGTTGGCGGTGGTGTTCCGAAAAATTTTACGCTGCAGAGCATGCTGATGACGCAAAATGGTTTTTCCTCGGTGATCCAGCTGACTGGCGACCGACCGGATCTCGGCGGTCTTTCCGGTGCGACATTGGATGAGGCAAAGTCGTGGGGAAAGATCGGCGAGGGCGGTGTCGGTGTTACAGTGTACGGCGACGCGACGATCACGTTGCCGATCCTTGCAGTAGCAACGCTTGAGCGGCTGGAGCAGAAGTAATGGCCGATCTCCTACTTGCTTTGGATGTGAAGGGAAGGAACGCTGCCGTCCGCGTGGCTGATGCCTGTGCGGGCGAAGTGGATGCGATGAAGATCGGCTATCCGCTGGTGCTTTCTGCCGGTCTCGGCATTGTGAAGGACCTTGCCAAGGCAGAGATTCCCATCATCGCAGATTTCAAGGTTGCCGATATCCCGAACACGAACTCGCTGATTTGCGAGGAGGTGTTCGGCGCTGGCTGTTCTGGCATCATCACGCACGCATTTTGCGGCCACGATTCGCTTGCGACCTGTGTGGATGCGGCACATGATCACGGTGGCGTCTGCTATGCGGTCTGCGAGATGAGCCATCCAGGGGCACTGGATTTTTTGTCAGGAGGCAATGCGGAGAAGATGGTGGAGATGGCAAAGGCTGTGGGAGCTGACGGCATCATTGCTCCGGCGACACGTCCAGAGCGGGTGGGAGTTTTTCGCGGCATCATCGGCCGCGGGATGAAGATTTATTCGCCAGGCGTTGGCACACAGGGTGCACGACCAGAGGACGTGAAGATGTACGTAGACGGTCTCATTGTGGGCCGCGCCATCTACGAGGCGACCGATCCAAAGGCTGCAGCACACGAGTTCCACGTGCGGTCGAAGTAAAAACCGGGACTCCCCCCTCCCTTCTGAGATATGATTGCTGCACGCCTCTGATGGGGGTTACGCCGGCACATATGCGCAAGCAGTAAGAAAGGCTTTGGCCTTGCATTGTCGGCGATGTGTTCGCCGGATGCGGGAAAAAAAGGTTCGGTTGTGGTTTAGAGCTCGACACAGTTTGGGATGTTGTTGGTACTGCTGCCGCGGTCCGGTGTGAGACTGAACCCGCCGTCGGCCTGCATCATAAGCCTGCCACCAGCAACCGTGAACCTGCTGGTCTTATGGGATGTACTCTCCCCCGTCCAGTAAATTGTGTGATCGGCGCTCTCGGATGTCGTGAGGATGAGATTCCTCCCCGTATCAATAGCCGCAACCACCCCTGGATATCCATGTCTGCGCCAACTATGAGGATGCGGGCAGAACCATCATTGGGTGCATTGCAGATTGCATTCTACCGTTCAGGCAGATTCGTGACAGTGATATCATGTCAGCCACAGCTGCATGCAGTACAAAAGCTACACCTGCGATCAAAATGAAGCAGCAAGATGAAGAGAAGCCTGGCTGGGAAAAATATCGGAGAGTACCGCATTATATCTATTATATTACAGATTTATACTACAAAATGGGTGGAGATAGATTCTTTGACGTCTTATATTAATGCAAAATGTTATACTCCAAATTTAACGAACTATTTCCAACCGAAGAGGATGCCATAGATTACCTCATAAATCCGATATCCCGAGAGAATTATTTGCCCGTATTAAACATAAGGTGTATGCCCATATGAGAATGAACCATTCATTGGGTCAGTACAGCGGTCACAAGGAAACACACACCAATGGTATTGAATCTATATGGGCATTAATTAAAAGAAGGGTAT
>JAITSY010000004.1 GCA_031287415.1 Candidatus Methanorbis basalitermitum
TCATTGTTCCCAATACTTCTGATGTTTTTACATTTACCTCGCCCCTTTTTTCAAGTAGGCCGAGAGAGAAAGTAGGTTAACCTAAGATATACATCTTAGTTAGTTATGGTATCATTCCATTTTTGAATATGGGAGGTATGCTGTCTCCAGGGTTTGCATAGCTCTGGTACTTGGGCGCTGCCTTTGGACTTCTCCGCGGTTAATGATAACTCCAGCAATGCAAGCCCGCGCGTCACGCAGACATGATGTTCAGGAGAAATGCAGCGGCCATGAGGATCACGGTAACAGCGATGGCGAGCAGGGGGCACGATGATTGCGGAGAGAGTGATCAGATAGGAGATGCCAGGGGTGTGTTTGAGTGCAGGTTTCAGGGTCATCATCATTGATATTGGAGTTTCTCCTGCCGTATCAGCTTTTGTAGTCCTGCACATATGCATACGCATCGGAGAGGATCTCTGTAAGAGAATCGCCGCATGCCGTCTTGAGGTCCATGGGGTGTATCTTGCCTGCTGCATATGCTGCCTCCAGTTCTGCATAGCTCTGGTACTCGGGCAAGCTGCCGCCGAACTTCTCTGGCCGGCGGATAACAACCCCGGAAGTACGGGGGAAGATGTTGTACCGGAACACCTGTAGAATTTGGTTCCCTTCAACCTCCGGCGGACAGAAGGCCTTTTTCATCTTCCTCTTGATTTCTTCAGGAGAATCGGCAATCGAAACCACGTTACCTTTCGAGGAGGACATTTTCTGGCCGTCAAGTCCATTGACGATTGGTGTATGGATGCAGACCGGTGGTTTGTAGCCAAGGCTGGGCAGATGTTCGCGGGCGAGCATGTGAATCTTCCGCTGGTCGATGCCCCCAACAGCGGCGTCAACACCAAGTGTCGGCATGTCAACGACCTGCATTACCGGGTAGATCATCTGCGAGACCATTGGATTGTCCATGGCCCGGCCGACCTCGTCCATGCTGCGAGTTGCCCTGTTCAGGGTGATCTCCTGGCAGAGTGTCAGGACCTCGGTTTGATACCCAGATGTCAGTTGCACGTCGGTACCAAGAACAAACTCGGCTCCTTTCAGACCGCATGCCTCAATGCATGCCTTGTTGTACTCGGCAAGCTCTTTGATCTGTTCGAACGTTCCCTTCCGGTTCAGATATGCGTGCAGATTTGCGATCAGGACCACGACATCAAAACCTGCTTCTTGCATATCCCTCAGTTTATTAATGGTCACCAGGTGACCAAGGTGAATCTCGCCGCTAGGTTCATACCCGGTATAGACCCGTTTTGTTGGTTTGTTCAACAATTGCCGGAGTTCGTCCTCCGTGACGATCTCTGCTGTGTTACGGGTGACGAGTTCATATGCATCCATATTCCACTACATTGGAGATGCAATCAAATAAAGGATGTGCGATACAAAAAGCGAAGAGCTTGGCGGATCCTATCTGAGTTTTCTTGCTGCACGCCCCTGATAGAGGTTATGCCGACACATCTGCGCAAGCAGCCAAGGTTTGACCTTGCGTC
Source organism: Candidatus Methanorbis basalitermitum (assembly GCA_031287415.1). Taxonomy (GTDB): domain Archaea; phylum Halobacteriota; class Methanomicrobia; order Methanomicrobiales; family Methanocorpusculaceae; genus Methanocorpusculum; species Methanocorpusculum basalitermitum. The sequence continues at coordinate 1,518 of JAITSY010000004.1, forward strand.
ATCGTCGGCGTGCACGTGCATTGCAGGGCAACGGGACAAAGGTCTCGCCAGAACTGCAAGCGTCACACCTGCAGTGTTGCAGGACTGTGGATTCCGCAGCCATGCAATTTTTTCCCATTCCCACATAATTGATAACTGGTCAAGTATCAATAGTAATAGCAGAAATTCCGCGGCGGTGATACAAAATCAATGAAAGGGTACTTTAAGCTAATATTTCCTGCACTGTTTATTGCCGGATGGGAAATCGCAGCAATTTTGGTAAACAATCCATTTGTTCTTCCCATGGTCTGGGATACGCTGGTGGTTTTTACCACACCATTTACTGATCTTTTCGGTAATGGCAGTCTGATGGAGAACGCGCTTGTCAGTATCTATCGGGTGTCGCTTGGATTCATCATCGCATGTATCATTGCAGTGCCGCTCGGTGTTCTTCTTGGTAGATATCAGGTCCTTGAAGAATTTTCCGATGGCCTGATTCAAATTTTCCGGCCGATTCCCCCGATCGCCTGGGTTCCGTTGTCACTCGCGTGGTTTGGTCTCGGAGAGCCAGGTAATCCAGCACCTGCCTCAATTGAGTACATCATCGTTATCGGTTGTCTCTTCCCGATCCTGGTAAACACCATTGACGGGGTCAAACGCATCAAAAAAAGCTGGGTCGAGACGGCACGCATCTATCAGGCAAACGAGCTGCAATGTCTGACAAAGGTAATTGTGCCTGCGGCTGGCCCGGGCATCTGGAATGGTCTTCGGATCGGGTTTGGTATTGCCTGGATGAGCGTCGTCGCAGCCGAGATGTTACCTGGAACAACCACCGGTTTAGGCTATCTTATTCTATTCGCCTACAACTGGAATCAGGAGCAAATTGTGATTGCCGGCATGATTGCAATAGGTCTCATCGGTATTGTAATGGACCAGTTCTTCCAGTATGTGCAGAGATCTAAGTTCAGATGGGAGGCACTTGATAAATGACGGCCTTCGATAAAATCTGGGTGACGGTTAAGAATGTAGCCAGGCAGTTTTCCACCCGAAAGGAGATGGTCACCGCTCTGGAAAATGTGAGCTTTGAGGTGCATGACGGGCAGTTCGTCAGTCTGCTTGGCCCATCCGGTTGCGGAAAGACAACGCTTCTCCGGATGATCGGCGGCCTTGATGTACCCACATCAGGAACGATCACCATCGACGGAAAGGTGGTGAACGGCCCTTCGCCAAAGATGACAATGGTATTTCAGGAGTACTCGCTTTACCCCTGGCGGACAGTTGCCCAGAATGTCGGGTTTGGCCTGGAGATGATCGGGACCCCTCCCGATCAGCGAAAAGCCGAAGTCGAAAAACAGCTGAAGCTGGTGGGTCTTGAAAACTTCTCGGACAGCTACCCTTACGAGCTGTCCGGCGGCATGCGCCAGCGTGCCGCCGTTGCGCGCGCTCTTGCCACGGATCCTGCGGTTATGCTGATGGACGAGCCGTTTGGTGCTCTTGATGCCCAGACGCGAAACAAAATGCAGCATGAACTCCTGCACATCCGGCAGGAGACGAAAAAAACCATCCTCTTTGTGACGCACAGCGTTGACGAGGCGGTATATCTTTCGGATAAAATCGTAATTCTGACACCCCGTCCGGGAAGCGTCCACGAGATCTACGATGTTCCGCTCCCCTTCCCGCGGGATCGGACGAGCATGGAGTTTGCACAGATCCGCAAAAATATCCTGCAGGTAATTGAGGAACTGGAAACGGACTGTCAGAACATTTAATATCGCGTCCACCAAACTAGGTTAGAACGTTTAGAGAGCGAGGAAGTATTCAACATGGTCAGAAAACCAGCACGAATGTACCGCAACCTTGCCAAGAAGGCATACTGCCGTCGTGAATATATGGGTGGTGTGCCTGGTGTGAAGGTTGTACAGTTTGATATGGGTAATCTTTCAGCCGAGTTCCCGGTTGCGATTCACCTTGAGGCAGTTGAATCCTGCCAGATCCGTCACACGGCAATGGAAGCGGCACGTATCAACATGAACAGACGCCTGATGAAGGATGTCGGCAGAGCAAACTTCCACTTAAAGATCCGAGTCTATCCACACCACGTAATCCGTGAGCACAAGCAAGCAACCGGTGCCGGTGCAGACCGTGTATCTGAGGGCATGCGCCTTGCATTCGGCAAAGCAGTCGGAACTGCTGCCCGTGTCTCATCGAGGCAGCGCCTCTTTACCGTCTGGACAACGGGACAGTATATTAACCAGGCAAAGGATGCACTCCAGCACAGCGGATACAAGCTCCCCACGCCGACGCGTGTTGTTGTTGAGAGCTAAGTTCTGCAAAGACCGCAGTCCCCTACTAAGTGGGGATTGCAGGGAAACGGGCAGCCTTACTGCTTTTTTCAATTTAATTGGCAGTTTTGATCATCATCTGCAATGTACTTCTCATGGATCCACTGTTGTTTGATCGTCTGGCACGGACTATAGAAGCGGTAACCCGCGATGCAGAAATTGTTCTACCACCCGACGTAGAGGCGGCGCTTCATCTTGCGGCTGCCAGAGAGACGAATCCGGTGGCGATAGGCGAGTTTGCCAATATTTTTGCAAATGTTGAGATGGCGAGACGTCTGCGGGTGCCTATCTGTCAGGATACGGGCATTCCGGTGGTGTACCTGACGATGCCACCATCGATGCCGGTGACAGCAGATCTGCATCATGCGGTGGAAGAGGGAATCCGCATGGCAACGAAGTCGGTGCCGCTCCGGTCAAACGGGGTGAACCCGATTTCCCGGCGCAATTCTATCGACAATACGGGCGTTGGCCTGCCGCTGGTTCACCTCATCCCGGGTGATGTACTTCGCGTGACGGTACTCCCGAAGGGTGCCGGGTCGGAGAATATGTCACAGATAAAGATGCTGTTACCCTCGCAGGTTGCGGAGATCCCAAAGTTCGTAATTGATGTGGTGATGGCCGCAGGTGCCAGGCCGTGTCCACCGATTGTAGTGGGTGTCGGTATCGGCTGAACGTTCGACGGGGCTGCAGCACTTGCAAAGGAGGCACTGCTTGACCCTATCGATTCGATGGAGGCCTACGAGCAGGAGCTGTGCGATGCAATTAATGCCCTTGGGATCGGACCGAGGGGTCTGGGCGGTGATACAACGGCTCTTGCGGTGAAGGTGAGGAGCAGATTCTGCCACACAGCATCGTTGCCAGTTGCAGTGAATATTCAGTGTTGGTGCTGCCGCCGTTGTACCCGGGAGGTGAGCCGGTGAGCCGGCTGACAACTCCGATCGGTCCAGAGGTGCTGGACCTGACAGCCGGAGATCGGGTACTTTTGTCCGGAACTGTTTTTACGGCCCGTGATGAAGCGCACCTCAAAATCCGTGAGGCAGGCTTTCCCTTTGATCCAAACGGTGCAGTGCTCTATCACTGCGGCCCGGTTGTGGACACGGAAAAAATGTCATCGTTGCGGCAGGCCCAACGACATCGGCACGGATGAATGCGTTGACAAAGCCAATGATAGACGCGGGTGTGCGGGCGCTAATAGGCAAGGGCGGGGAGTGTGCGCGCCGTTGTTACGAAACAGGATAACCAGAATGGACGACTGATAGGTACACAAATGTTAACTCTTATTATAGAAGTGTGTACGGAAGGAACTACGGTTATTTCAGACGAGTTCGTAAATTACAACGTTCTTGATAAACACAAAAAGCTGTCTGCCGGTGAGCATCCTATTCTGTCCGTCTCGTTTCGCCACGATTGCTTTCACATGCCCAGATGATCTCTCTTTCACTCCTACAACAGGCGTTTTTGCTGTGCCGCTTCCTCTTCTCATCCTCATCTGATCCTTTTCTCGGCTTTCCACCTATGATACGTCTCATCAACCCCACAATAGCCTCGAACAGTTCCTTATTCTCTTCATCCCCCATTGCCATGCGGATTAGCTTCAGCATCCGCCATGACTTCTCATATCCCCCACCGATCTGTCGATGGAGTTGCAGAGCAGAAATGCCTTTCCTGTCTTCTATCATCTGATTGATCGCAAAGAACCATTGCCTGAGGTCTGCTTTAGTGTCCTCAAAGATAGTACCTTTGAGAACAGAGAAATGGTTATTGCACCATTTGCAGCTGTATAACTTAGGATGATTTTTCTCGGGATATATCAACTTATTCTCTCCGCAATGAGGGCACAATAGTCCGTCGGGATAGCAGATATTGGTGAAGTAGGATATAGCATCTTCTTCAGTGGAGAATAGCTCATAAAATTCGTGATATAACAGTCTACATTAATATTAGGCGGGAGAGATTATATAAAATACCTTTGTTCCTGATAGTCCCATCCCTTAATTGGTTTGAATAATTTAGATGAGCTAAACACTAGCTTATTCGCTAATACTGATCTCACTATATCATCACACGGAAACGCACACGTGCTTGTGTGTTCATATATTACTCAGTATTTAGAACACAGTTCTCATGATACTCTACCAGTGAACTTAAACTCACGGATCAGCTCAGAACCTAAGTTGGAATGCATAGTTGGAATAAGTATCTCCTTGTACAATCCAGCATGAGGTTCCCTCTGCCGATCCCCAAGACCAGGCCTAATAGCGTATTACCAGTTTATGCCCATCCCTATCCCTAACAAACGGTTACCTTTGGTCAAATTTTTTAGATCGACGTTCTCGTCCCAACCCTTAGTATAACCTCCCCTCCACGCACTATACTCAATGATGGGTTTCGCCGTCGTTACGCTGGATGGAATAACAAACGCGCTACCAGCCCCGTTGGTCTTCTTCATTTCGTTAAACACCCCATGAGATGTTGAATCCCAGCCAATCATCGTGCATCTCATCCAAAAACGAGAGCCATTCAAAACCCACACCTCGACCGAATCCTCTGCACATACTTGTGTAATGCATGAAAGTAGCTGGGCACATACCATTTTAATAACGCACGTGAGTTTTTTCATGGTAATTTCCCCCATTTCAGTTTCAAAGCTCGGATTCGCGGATTAACTTGTAAGTTCGAGGAGCATACGAACCCTGGTTTTTCATGATATCTTGAGCAACCCGGCGTGCGCCTTCCCATCGTCAGACTCCTAAACAAATAGAATGTGAGATACCACTCTCGTATTCCCATTCTCGTCCGTAATAGACGGCTGACTGTAGACAAATTCAGTTAGATCAATGTCCTCCTCCCATATAGGCAACTAGACATAAGCACACATCTGCCAGTAAGTAAGGGTGAGTTTTACATTCGTTATCTCAGCTGGAATACAAAACTTGGCACGAAAGAGATAAATCCAGTCAGTAGTAACATATTCCGTCTGGGAAGTTGTATTCCAACCCTACACCGCGCATGTTAACTATGGCTTACCACGATCCATGATAGATATCTCAGTCGGACCCTCGGCACATACTGGTACAACACACCCAAATATCTTTTTTATAGCCAATTGAAATTCAGGTGGAAATATCACAGTACTCCCCTGATGTATTAGTCAATTATAGCCTAAAGTCACCCGGCAATTATTAAATTCTTCTCATGTAAGACAAAACCCATCATCCCAAACAACCAGTGATTCACCACATGAATCAGGGATCGTAATTTTACCAGACGTGCCCCTGCATAAAACGGTTTCTGATCCGCCGTCATCAGAATTGTCAGCGGCCAGCTGTCCGAACCCGCCATCACCCGACAGTATCGCCATATAAACCGCATCAATGTCCGGTCGTTCCTCATGGTCCATCTTAATCGAAACAGATCCCTCATTTAGCACCGCTGCAACTTCGGAATTCTCAAACGATCCCATCTCCATCACATGACACCAGGGGGGTTGAGTAGCCGATGCTCAGAAATATCAGCTTTATCTTCATACCCTGCCGTTTCAAACGCCGCAGTGCCCCACGATCACCAGTCGGTGGGATTGTGGGTGTGTTGCAAAAGAGATGGGGATTTCCTTATGGCTTAGACGATATTTGTACATAAAAACCAGCTTTGGCGACTCCTCAGCAACTTCTGCAAAGCCATTGGCTTTGCAGCCCAACCTACACTACTACGAGCAGGCGATGATGCCGCTGCCATGTGGTATGTGATCCGCCAACTTATGTGTATATTTGCTTGTTTGTATGTTTAATATACGGAGGATGGACACTCTCTCCGGCAAAATCATTCAGTCCGAGCAGGCCGTTGTACTCATCCCGGCACTGCGCCCCCTTCTTCAACCTCCCCATCAATCTTGGGGTGTGGGCGGGTGAACGTCTCAACAAACTTAACCGCCGCAATCTCTGGGAACAGGCCGAATGCTTCCTGAGTGATCAAATATTCGGTCATCGTCCAGTTTTGATTGTACATTGCCATCATAGGCGGGATCTCGATCGAAACAAAGTCCTTTGGGACATTGCAGACCTTCATCTCACGGCCGGTGAACAGGCGGATCGTTCCAGCGAGCATCTCGATCGGATCCTCAACAAGGGCTTCAATCTTGTACACATAGCTGACTGCCTGACCTGCAAGCGGGTGGTTAAAGTCCACAAGGTAGCGGCCGCCAACCTTGTTTACCACGATACCTTCGCGCCCCTCAACGGTCACGCAGTCAAGCACGGAAACCTTCTGTGGCAGTGTTTTTTTGTCAATTGCCTTCATATCAGCCTTTTTGTGCTCGCCGAACGCCTTTGCCGCCGGAACAACAACCGTATATTCCCGGCCAATCTCCTTTCCGACAAGATCCTCGTCTACACCAGGAAGAACACGGCCGACACCGACCTTCACCACAACAGGGCCGTACATCGCATTTTCGCGGAAGATTCCTGCCTTTTTTGCCTCGTCGACGCCCGTCGCATCAAAGGGAACACCGTTCACGGAGCCTGTGTAGCTGAGTTTAATATAGTTGCCATTTTCAATAGCCATACGAGTTCCTTATTACATGCGCCTTCACACATAAGAGAGTTTGCGAATTTCCAGCGTGGGAGGGTCTTCACAATTTTTTTCTGCCCGGGCATCGAGCCAAAGTTCCAAGTAGGATTTGGTGAGTCGCTCACCGGTGATGCCGACCATTTTTACAACATTTTCAATTGCGGCAACCGCCTCCTCTTTTGAGAGGGAGAAATCTGCTTCTATCTCAGAAAATGTGCCGATTTCGGCGATGTTATCAAGGGTGACGATGGCATTTTCACACTGATAGATCTCGCGGTGCTTGACGACCTCGGCGGTTTTTCTGAAGTTGAGGCGGTCAAAAATGATGTCAATCTGTTCGCCCGAGGAGATGTCGACGATGATCTCTTCGCGGACTTTGATTCCATCCCGGCCGATTTTTGGGCCTTTGTAGGTGACATTGGGCGGCAGAATTTTGCCGCTAGTCTGGTTTTTCGTGTAGCGGACACGGAGTGCTTCGTCGGTTTTTGCGAAGTCTTTGTCGGGAGCGTTGTAGTAGACGTCGTACTCGTCCTGTTCGGCAATGAGTTTTGCACCGTTCTTTTTGAGATTATCCCGTATGGGTTCGAGCGCAGGAACTTTTACCTTGATCTCAATCTCCAGTGTCATGACGTATACTTACTCGAACGAGAGAGAATATAAGGGCGAGGGGTTTGACAGCGGCAGCCGCTACACGTCCCGATCTCCCCTGTTGCCATCAATTGCGATTACCATACGCGTCGGAATCGAGGGACCGCTGTCCCCTCTTCAACCACCGTCCGGCTTTTCTGTGAAGCAGGGAACACGTCCCGAGGGACATGCGACCGGACGAAATCCAGAAAAAGGAGGAGCACGCACCTCATTGACCTATCGTATACCGCAGGAGTGCTGCAGCCCCACCCAGCCCCACGAGCCGCTTCCCAGGCTCAAACTCCGTTGACAGTACCACTACCACTGCACCCAGACGTTCCGCAGTCTCGATCATCTTCGCCGTGCGCGGGCCACGAATCTCCGTGTCCGCAACAATCACTGTCTCTGCAGCCCCATAGGCAATTGCGGTCTGCACCTCGGTTGCCCCGTAGGCAACCGCGCCGTTTTGGCCAATGCGAAGAAATACCTCATCCATCACCTGCACTTCACGGGCAAGCTGCAGATCCTCGGTAATGCGGCTAAGCACACCGTTTCCGATTACCTCCTGCACTGCCCCACAACCTGAACGGCGGGTATCGGCAAGCAACATTCTGCCTGCGGTATCCGATGCCTTGGTTTTTGCAAACTTCACAAAATCCTCTTTGACAAAACCAGGTCCCGCAACCACAATCGGTCCAGCCACCTTTTCAAGAATTCGCAAAAGCTCCTCGAACAAATTCTGCCGTGAATTTGTCTCTACGGTTTTTCCGCTGCCGGTGGTGAGGGTTGTCACCCGTTCCGGCCCGTACTGGCGGATGCGGTACAGCTCCGCCTCCCCGTCTTCGACCGCCGCAATGTGCACAACACCATGCACCGAAGCCGCAATGGACCGCTCCAACCGATCCAGATCCACCCGCTGCCATCGTCGGACCACACTTATCTCATACCCTGGATCGATGTTCAGCGTATGGTGCTGGCCAACATCAGGCCCAAACAGAATCACCCCGAGCACCCGCAGCCGATTTACCGTCGGAGAAAACTCCACTTTTTCACACTTCACGCCAATGCGCACCGGTCGTTTCTCCAGTTTTTCGGCACGCAGCTTGTCGCTCGGGCCGTCCACTGTCCGGAGCGTTACCGCAAACACCGTGTTTCCCTCCGAGATAAGATGTGACAGATGCCAGAGATCGTCCAGATTTTCCGGCATCAGTTTGTACTCCCCAAACCCATCGGACTTCAACGGCTCGACAAGACTTGTCTTCATGACTCCGTCAGATCCGATCCATTCTGCGGCACAAATCCGGCAATCGCCTCCGTATTCAGAATCACTCTCAGCATCTTCTGATCCTGCACAGAGAGAGACTCTTTGAACCTGCGGAGCACTTTCTTGGCAACATCATTCCCCTCAAATGTACCGGGATGCAGGCGGACTGAGACCTTACAGCGGGGTTCAATTGCCGACGGTGTGCCGCCAAGAACCGCAAGCGATGGTTCCATCTGTACGCCAATCGCAATCTTCATTGGCACATTGCGGAAGTAGGTTCGTTCGCCGCGGATCACAAATGAACCGTGCGCCACATACTCACCGGACTCCGCGGTCTTGCTCACCTGTGAAGGCGCAGCTGCAATTACATCGCCTACGACCGCTCCCGATGCCCACATACGGGAGTAGGATGCCGCAAACTGCACCACCTCATCCATCCTTTCCGTCTTTCCCTTGAGAATCACCACCGACGCACCGAACACATCCGCGTGCAGGAACATATCCCCGCCTTCCATGTACTTCTTTACCAGTTCCTCGTTCTGATCGGCATTTCTTCCGCCGATAACAAGCACACCGTCTGAGGTCTCCATCCATCGGAACCGGTGGTACCACTTTGCTTTCATCTTCACGCGGCATGCGGTCTTGCGTTTCTCGGGATGCACAATCGCCAGCTCCATTGCCCGCATGGCTCCTGTCTTCTTGACGCGGAACTTCTTTGCTGCCTCATAGTAGCGGCCCACATTCGCTTCAAGACTCTCGTGCACAAAGATCGTCACCGTGTGCTTCTCGCCAAGATCGAGAATGACTGACGCATCCACCGGATTCACCAACACAATCCGCTTCGCTACGGGCGCGGCAGATTCTTTGAGAGCCGCTGCAATATCCTGCCACGACATTTTCGTACTCGCCGCAGAGAGGACAGCAATGGTCTCCTGCACATCACCGTAATGAGAGTAGATGATCTCAGAACACTCTGCAGACTCAGCACTCCTCTTCTCAAACGTTACGATAGCTTCTTCCTGCTGCTTCCGAATCCGTCCCTCGCGAGACAGCCTCACCTTTGCCTCAACCGCCACTTCTGCAACGGGTTTTGGATAAAATGCCTCTAGTGCCGCAGAAAAAGTTGGGAAATGTTCCGTTGGTTCTCTCAGGACCGACGGCAACGGAAACGCCCCCTTGCCATCAATCACCGGACTATGCGCAGTCTTCAGGCGTGCGAGGTAGGCGATCATCGCCTCATAGATCGGACGCAGCTGTGCCCCGGTTGCAAACTTTGCTGGCATCGCCTTCGACACGCCTGCAATTCCACAGAGTTCCTCGGAAACCAGCCCACCAAGCCGCATCCGGATAGCAAGCGCCCGCACTATATCCGCCCCGTCTGCGGTTATCTGCTCCGCAAAGGATTCGTAGGGGAGAGATGCCGGGGTCTGCCCCTCCATGAAGTAAACGGCACCACTGACAATCTCCCGTTCGCGGAACCGCTTTTGAACGAGTGCGTTTTGGATAACGTGATTTTCATCGGTGAGGATGAGGTTGCCCTCATCGAACAGCTCAATGATTAGCCGGTACTCGCGCGGTCCTTTGCCAATGGAGATGATGAGAACGCGTTCAATCGTCTTTTGCTCAATTGAGAGAATACGTCCGCCATCGATGAATTTGCGTAGATACATTGAAAATCCAGATGGATTCTTTGGTGCTCCGGGCAACGAGCTTACCAGATGGGCGCGGACGCCTCTCACAATATAGAGGAGGTGGCGTGCCTTGTCCTCGCCGTTGAGGCGGATTCCGAATGTGGCATTATCATACTGATATATTTTCCCAATCCAGAGCGGCAGAAGGGAGGACAGTTCTGCTGCCATTGCCATCACATCCACCCCGCTCATTCCCACAAGTGTTGCCATTGATGATACCAAGAATAGATAAGACCTGAGAGCTAAAAAGGTAAAGTATCTATACCGCACGAAGTTTGCGGCGGCAGATGTTGCAACCTCCAAGTGGGAAGTGGCAACGCAGCAGGTGTACGCGGCATGGCCCCGCCTGCCTTGCCGCTCTTCACTTCCGGAGAATACCAGATATGCAGGTAGCACGAGTCAAAAGAGAGAGATGCAGCACAGCTGACTGTAACCGCTGCATCCGGGTCTGTCCCGTTTCGCACAAGGATAAACCGGTGATTTACATTGGGAGAAATAAGAAGGCAACCGTCATCGAGGAGCTTTGCAACGGCTGTGGGAAATGTGTCCGCATATGCCCCGAGAAGGCAATTGAGATGATCACTATCCCTGATCCGGTGGATGAGACGACCGCTGCAATCGATTTTGCCGAAATTTCGGCTGAAACAGTAACGGATGCAGCCGTTGCCGTATCAATGGAGGAGCCGAAGCAGATTGCCCCACCCAGGAAGAAGACTCCCGAGGAGAAGGTCGCCAGCAAGAAGATCGAGTACAGTGCGCGCGTGGTCCGAACACTCATCGCCTGTACTCTCGGTCTGATTGCAGGGATTGCTTCTTTTTTCCTCGCGGGAACTCCTGATGCAGAATTCGGTGAGCAGGCAGCACCCCTTATCGGCATTCTGATTCTTTTAGTCGCAGTTGTTATACAGCGGACGATCTTCCGGCTAATCTGGATCGATACCAAAAATATCGGCATGAAAGACTGGTTCTATCAAGTGTTCATGACTTTTGTGATGTGGTATCTTACCTGGACGATGATTCTGACCACGTCACTTCTGCCAAGACCATGAGGATTGCCATCGTCCACAAAGACCGGTGTCATTCACGGAAATGCGGACAGGAATGTATCGCCTACTGTCCGCGGGTGCGGACCGGTGATGAAACTATCCAGATCGGCGAGCACGGCCATGCAGAGATCTCCGAGGAGCTGTGCGTCGGCTGTGGGATCTGCATCAAGAAGTGTCCATTTGCGGCGCTGGATATTATTCAGCTGCCCGAAGAGCTGGACTCACCTGTTCATCGCTATGGACCGAATGCGTTCGTGCTCTATGGTCTGCCCCAACCGGTGGCAGGAAAAGTGACGGGTGTTCTCGGGCCGAACGGTATTGGAAAGTCAACCGCCGTCAAAATTCTGTCCGGACAGTTAAAACCGAACCTCAGCATCTTCGGGCGTGAGGTCTCATGGGAAGAGATTCTTAAGTTTTACGCCGGGACGGAACTTCTGGACTATCTGCGGCAGGTTGCAAAAAAAATGATCCGCGCATCCATGAAACCGCAGTACATCGATTATATCCCAAAGGTATTCCAGGGCGCGGTCTCCGATCTGTTAAGGGCAAACGATGAGCGCAAACAGCTCGGCTATTTTGTGAAAGAGCTTGGGCTTGATACGATTCTTGACAAAGACCTTGCAGCGCTGTCCGGCGGAGAGCTGCAACGGGTGGCGCTGGCGGTGGCGCTTTCCAAGAAGGCGGACTTCTATTTCCTTGACGAGGTGACGCCGTTTCTTGATGTTTATCAGAGAATGGTTGCAGCACGACTTATCCGCGAGCTAGCAAAATCGCATCCGGTTGTTCTGGTGGAGCATGATATTGCGATTCTGGACATGGTTGCCGAGACCGTACACATTGCCTACGGCAAGCCTGCGGCATTTGGTATTATTACCCGCCCAAAGGGTGTCCGCATCGGCGTGAACCAGTATCTGGAAGGGTTTGTTGCAGAGGAGAACGTCCGTATTCGCGACTACCCGGTGGTGTTTGAAACCCGCAGCCATGCGAGTGACGTGGACCGCGATATCTTAATGGAGATTCCGGAGATTATCAAGAGCTTCCCGGGTTTTACGCTGAAGGTCGCAGGAGGTGAGGTGCGACGAGGCGAAGTTCTCGGCATTGTGGGAGCAAATGGCATCGGAAAATCGACGTTTGCAAAACTGCTTGCCGGGGTCGAGACGGCGGACGGCGGGAAGATGTCTGACACGGTCACTGTCTCTTATAAGCCGCAGTACGTGACGGCTGCGGTGTCAGATACCGTGGAGTTTTTGCTGCGGCAGGCAACGAAACGGTTTGATTCATCATATTATCAGCACGAGATTCTGGAGCCACTCGGACTTCTGCCGCTGCTGCAGTCAGAGGTGAATCATTTGTCGGGTGGTGAGCTGCAGAGGGTGGCGATTGCTCTGTGCCTTTCACGGGATGCGGACCTTTACATCCTTGATGAGCCGAGTGCCCACCTCGATGTGGAGCAGCGGCTGGTGACGACGAAGGTTATCAAGCGTGCTGCGGAGGATAAGGAGGCAGGAATCATGGTCATCGATCATGATATGTACACGATCGATATGATCAGCGAACGGCTGCTGGTTTTCGACGGTGTGCCAAGCACCCATGGTGTTGCAGCAGGACCGTTTGAGATGCAGGAAGGGATGAATAGGTTTTTGCGGCTTCTCGGAATTACGTTCCGCCGCGACAAAACGGGCCGTCCGCGGATCAATAAACCGGAGTCGTATCTAGACCGGAGGCAAAAGGCAGCGGGCGAGTACTACTACTACAACTTTGATGCGGCAGCTCTCTCAGCTGCGGCAAAGGAGGAGGAGTGAACAGGAAGCTCGAGGATAAATTTTCCCTCATACACGCTTATCATCCCCAAATACCTACAGATAGGTATGATTCTAGTAGACTGGGAGATTGCGGATCACATAAAACGGGGATTTATTGGCGTGGACCCATGCGACCCTGCCCTTGTACAGCCGAACTCTCTGGACATCCGCCTCGGTAACCATTTTATCTGGTACGAGTCGTGCAGTGATGTGATAGACCCCTACAAAAAAGAGACCATTCTCTCCCACACGTGCGAGCGCAAAGGTTCCTATTTTGACATCATGCCTGGGCAGTTTGTACTCGCTGAGACATTTGAGACTATCACTCTGCCTGACAACATCGTCTCCTCTATCGAGGGAAAAAGCAGTGTTGCGCGGCTCGGCATCGAACTCCACCAGACTGGTGGCTGGATAGACGCAGGATTTTCGGGGACAATCACCCTTGAGATGTGCAATGTAAACTGCCGCCCGGTTCGCGTCTATGCGGGAATGCTGATCGGCCAGCTTGTATTCTATGTCACCAAACGCTGTGCCTGCCCTTACGATAAAAAACCGGATGCAAAGTATCAGAATCAAAAAAATGCCACGATTTCGCGGTACGATAAGAATGCTCTGCAGAATGCGGAATAGCCTGTTTGGTACAGGTATCGCTGTGTATGAGAACCTGTGATTTGTCAGGTGCCACATGGAAGGGGGGATACCGCAGCCGACATCAAGGAGGGGGGGCAGCCGCGGTTTCTCAGGTGACGCGGCCTATTCCATCTCGTTGATATTCCAAAAAAAGGTTACCGACATCCCTTGCTGGATCCGCCTCCCTTGCCGCAGAAGCCAAACTCATTCTGCACATCCCTTCCAAGAAGACCGACCGCATCCGCACGGCAGCGCTGGCAATGGCGCATCTGGCGGACATAGGGAGCACAAAGCTCGTGCATATGCGCTTTCTCTGCGGGAGTCGGCGGGATTATATCCTTGAACTTATACTGGGGGATAAGCGGGATGATATTGAAGTTGAACACACCCATTGCCCCGACCTTCTTTGCAATCTCAGGAATATGTGCACCATTTATTTTGGGTATATACACTGTATTGATCTTCACCAGCATCTTTCGCCGGACCGCCTCTTCAATACCTGCAAGCTGATGGGAAAGCAACAGCTCCGCACCTTCTCGCCCATGATACCATTTCCCGCCGTACTCAACAAACGAGTAAATTTTCTCACCAACTGCCGGATCGACAGCATTCAAAGTGACAGTGAGATTTCTCACGCCGTGCTTCTCTAGCTGATCAATCTTGTCCGGCAGCAAGAGACCGTTGGTACTGATACAGAGAATCGTGTCCGGATACTTCTCGTGCACAAGCCGCAGTGTCTCAAACGTCTCTGGATTTGCCAGCGGATCACCAGGCCCTGCAATTCCGACCACCTTGATGTGCCTCATTTTCTCAGCAACCTCGTCGATGCATTCCAAAGCTTCTTCCGGCTGCAGGATCATGCTCGTTACACCAGGTCGTGACTCGTTGACGCAGTCAAAATCGCGGATGCAGTAATTGCACTGGATATTGCATTTGGGGGCAACTGCTACGTGGCAGCGGCCGAAGGCATGCCGAGCTTCAGGACTGTAGCAGGGATGTTCATTGATGCGCCGGAGCGTCTCCGGATCGTAGGGGAGATCCTGCACCGGCGTTGAGCCACTCTGTTCCATAACTATCTCTATGGGTGATTGTCCTATTTAGTTGCATGGCAGCGGAACCGCTTGCAACATTGCACGTGTTCCACGTGCAACAACTGCACGCGCCCCGTCGACTGTGGCGGCGTAACCTCTATCAAAGGCGTGCAGCAATCCCAAGCGATATGGCACTCGCGGAAGCCATCAAGCCAAGATTCACGGATATTTTGGCAAAACATGGTATACTATGCTGAACCAACCATTAGAGTACTTATTTGAGGAATGCGTCATGGTTGATATCGGCTGCCTGCTTGGCAAGAATGATCGGCAGAATCCATGGATTTCCCACGGCGAACGGTCATTCGAGAAAGGACTCTACGGGGATGCGATAAGGAATTTCACTCGGGCCATAGAACACGAACCACAGAACAGCTTCCTCTGGTACCGACTCGGAGTGTCCCAGAACCGCTCCGACCAGCGTGAACCTGCGGTCCACCCCTTGAGGAAAGCAACCGAACTCGATCCCCAAAATAGGGATGCATGGATCACGCTTTTAACACTTCTTGCCGACACCCACCTGTTTGATGAAGCCATTGCCGCCATCGATCATGTGGTTCTTGGAGACAGCGAGCCGTACCTGCAGGAACTGAAATGCGAGTGGTTGGAACGTATTGGCAGATATGCGGATGCTGCCCCGCAGTTTGCGGCCATCTGGCAACGCTCCGCTCTGACGACAAACATCTGCGGATACGTCTAGCAGAGCTTACCATGCGTGCCAGAAACTTCACCGAGGCTAAGACGATGTTCGATCGACTCGGCGCAACCACACTCGAAGACCGAGGAATGTTCCGGTCCTCAGCTGCCTTTTGCTGTGAAATGCTCGGCGATCGCGATGGTGCTCTTACCAGGTACGCAGGTCTTGCGGAGAATGATCCCGTCGGCTGGTACCACCGCGCCCGACTTTTAGAGAGCATGGAAAAATACAAGGATGCCGCTGACTCCTACAGCGTGGTGCAACAGTCTGTTGCCGATACAGATATCACTGTCACGGTTCGGCGGGCGCTGTGCCTTTACTGGGATGGAAACGAAAAAGAATCCGCATTACAGCTGGAGAAAGTGCTTGCTCGAGGCTACGCAAATGCGGAACTGTGGTATCTCTTGGGTATTGTCTCCTTCCTCTCCGGCAACAAGAAACGTGCATCCAGCGCGTTTTTTGAGATGAGCCACTTCAATCAGTCGAACATTTCAGTCTGGTACATGAAAGGGTGCGCCGAATATCTCTCCGGCAGATATAAGGAGGCCATCGACAGCTTTGCGAGGATTGGCAAACTGGGCGGCGAGAGTAGCCGCGTTCCTTCAAAGATGAAGTGGTTCCTGGAGGAGGATGCTGATATGCAGCTGTTCTACAGCCCTGCCTCGATGGACAAGACGGCAATGACAAAGCCGGAAATCGGCGAGGTTAACGTCGGTCTTGCCGCGATGCAGAGCTTTGCGCTCTTAGCACTCGGCCGGTATACGGAGGCCGACAAAACCGCACTCCTAGTACTGGATACGGCACCTGACCGTCTGTATCTGCAGCTTCTGCACGGAAAATGTCTCGCTGCACTTTCCAGCTATCAACAGGCGGCTGATGTTGCGGCCCGGGTAATTGCCAAAGACTCGAAATCACTTGTAGCGTACGAGCTGTATGCATCCTCAATGATGCGCATCGGCCGCTACAAGGAGGCCGCAGAAGCCTAGGAGCAAATCATTCGTGCATCACCCGACAGCAGTCAGGCATTCCTCGGTGCTGCAAATGCATGGGCAGGCATCGGCCATTTGCATCTAATCAACGGTGATTTCCGTGAGGCGTCGACTGGCATGGACAGGGCCTTGGAGCTGGAACCGGGGAATATCAAAGCGCTCTGTGATAAGGCAGCAGCACTTATCGCGCTGGGCAAGCTCCATGAGGCTGCCGACGTACTGCGAAAGCTGGTCGAAGTTGACTCTACCGATACGAAAGCGCTGCTGGATCTTGCAGATGTTCTTGAACAGATGCAGGAGTATGACGAAGCCCTTGAGGTAGATGGAAAGTACCTGCAGAGCGGTGCACCAAGTAGTGGCGTGATCCGAAAACTTTCGGTAATCTATCTGATCAAAGGCAACTACGACGAGGCTCTCGCCGGATATGACATGCTGCTTGCGATAAACCCCATGGATCTGACGGCGGTCCGTCAACGTGCGGAGGTGCTGTGGTATCTTGGCAGATACAGTGAAGCGGCTACAGCCTACGAAAATTTGCTGAATAAACGGACAAATGACGATTTTTCCCGCTATCTGTATGCATCGGCTCTTGCGAATGCTGGCAGGACAGATGAGACTGCTGAGGAGTTTGCGCGCCTTGTTGCAACCAACGCGAACAATACGGCGGCACTGTTTGCCCTTGCGGATCTGCTTTGCCGCGCCGGCAAGTATCGGGAATCGGCAAGGTGCTATGACAAACTGATCGGCCTTTGCCCGAAAAACAGCCTAGTCCATCTGCAGAAAGCGCTGATGTTGGTAAAGCTTGGCAGCATTCCATCGTTCTTTGAGGAATGCGAAGCGGCTCTTATAGTGGATCCGAAGAACCCGTATGTTCTTTCAGGTCTTGCATTCATGCAAATGCTGTGCAACAGGCCGGTCGAAGCACTTGCCCAGCTGGAAAGGGCCGAACGTGCGGGAGCTGCTGACCTGGATCTGCTCTACTGCCGCGGTCTGATCTGCTTGCTGCAGAACAGATTTAATCTCGCAGTGCTTGCTGCAGAACAGATCCTTGAGAAGCACCCGAACCACACGCCAGCCTGGCATCTGAAGGGGCGTGCGCTTGAGGCAGCGGGCGATCTTCGTGGGGCAGTTGACTGCTTCACGAGGGTCATGGATCTTGCAAATGCTGAAACCGGGGAATATTAGAATGCAGATTCAAATTCTATGTGTCGGCAGGATTAAGGACAGATATCTGAACGAAGGAATCGCCGAATTTGCCAAGCGGCTGAAACCCCATGCAGCTGTTTTTGTGACCGAGCTCTCCGAAGTGAGGCTGCCGGAGGACGCGCGGCAATCAGAGAAGATGCAGGTAAAGGAGCGGGATGGCTGGCGGATTTTAGCAGGAGTGAAACCAGGATTTATAACGATTGCCCTGGACCCCTGTGCGCCGCTGATTGCAAGCGAGGGTATCGCTGTCTTGTTTGGCGAGGCGAAGCTAGCCGGCCGAAATATCTGTTTTATTATCGGCGGATCTCTGGGTCTGTCGCCCCAGGTCCTTTTGGCAGCGGACCGGAAGGTCTCTTTTTCCCGGCTGACCTTTCCACACGCCATGGTCCGGCTGCTTCTGTTTGAACAGATCTACCGGGGATTCCAGATTCTTCGCGGCAAACCATATCATAAATAAAAAAACCCATAGTTATGGAAAAGGTGCAGCCTCCAGCCGAAAAACGGCAAGATACAATCGGAATTATCAGTTTGAATGGAAACTGCTCTTCACATCTGAAATATAACAGTCTTATCAGGTACAGATTCCACAAAATCTATACCGTTTCCGTGATACAAAACACATTTTGCATTAGAGTTGTATGTTATAGCCTGTATTATCAATGTATCAAACACCCTCTTGTTTTTCCGGTTATTGAGCCGGAAACAGAATTCATTGATGTAGTTCTGAAGGTATTTTACGGAGACGTGATGATACATGCCATATAATCCGCGCTTAATGAGTGCCCATACGGATT
>JAITSY010000026.1 GCA_031287415.1 Candidatus Methanorbis basalitermitum
CTCATTGTTCCCAACACTTCTGATGTTTTTACATTTACCTCGCCCCTTTTTTCAAGTAGGCCGAGAGAGAAAGTAGGTTAACCTAAGATATACATCTTAGTTAGTTATGGTATCATTCCGAAATCAATAATGGAATTATCAGTTTGAATGGGGACACTTCTTCATATATGAATAATAACAGTCTATATCAATAGAGATGTACGAAATATATATATAGATTACAACCAAAACGGGTAAGTCCGATCAGTAATGTATATATTTTGATACGTCCTTCATATAATACACTCTGTGCTGCGGTGGCCTAGCTGGTTAGGGCGCCAGACTCATAATCTGGAAGTCGGGGGTTCGGATCCCTCTCGCAGCATTTTTTGTTTCATACCTCAAGCTGGTTGATTGCGCCACATTGCGGGTTCAGGTATCTTCCCAGATAGTATGTACCGAAATGTAGTGATAACACACTATTTTATGGTACCCGTGCATCTGGAAAAAATATGATAGAAATAGTTTAGTGTTTGCGTTCAGACTCTATTTCTTTGAGTGTTTTTTCAGCAAGCTCTTTCATACGCGGCGGAATGCTACGGGAAGATATCGTCTCAAACTCTTTCATAGCAGCAGCAAGTTCTGATCCAAGAATAAATATTGCATATTTGTGCTCAAGTTTGCTGTTATTGGGCTGATCCGGCTGAATCTTTAATGCGGTATATTGGGGGAATTTCAGATCTGGATTGAGCGATTCAAA
The DNA here is from genome assembly GCA_031287415.1 of Candidatus Methanorbis basalitermitum. GTDB lineage: Archaea > Halobacteriota > Methanomicrobia > Methanomicrobiales > Methanocorpusculaceae > Methanocorpusculum > Methanocorpusculum basalitermitum. Next base: position 740 of record JAITSY010000026.1, read on the forward strand.
GTATTCTTTAATATCAATAAATATCTGGTGTAGTTCGATAAGCTCTTCTTTATGCATCGTGCTAACAAAGTAAGAGGTATAACAACATAAGTATTTGTCTGATCCAACCACAGAGCTGCCGGCAGGGCATGCGGACGTTAGATGAGGTCGCCGCATCTGCCTCACTTAACTGTAAAGCCAAAGGCTTTGCAGCAATACCTATCTTCATATCAGGCAAAATAGTATAAAACAACTAAGGAGACAGTTGTGAAATCCACCTATGTAATCGGTCACCGACATCCTGATACAGACAGTATCTGCAGTGTTATCGGGTATGCCGCATACCTTAACAACCAAGGGACAGGCCAGTACACCGCCGCCCGCTGCGGAGATCTGAATGCTGAATCCCGTTATGCTCTGGAAAAGTTCGGTACAGAAGCCCCCGAACTCATCTTAAGCGTCGAGCCGTCCGTTGCGGATATTCCAGTCACCTATCTGCAGAGCGCCACGAAAAGCACACCGGTGATCGATGTAATCGAGGCAATGGACGCAAATGATCTGCGGAACCTGCCGATCACAGACAGCTGCGGCAAGCTGATTGGCCTCGTGAGCGAACATGGTCTTGCCCGCGCCTATGTAAGCACCATCAAGCGGGAGAATTTGACGATGTCACCAATGCCGGTCAACACGCTGGCAAGGATTCTGGCGGCCGACATCCGGGTGAAAAAACACGACATGCTCGAAGGTTCGGTGTATATCTCCATTGACGCCCTGCATGTGATTCTCTCCCGCATCACGGCAAAGGATATTGCAATTGTCGGTGACGACGAGCCGACGCAGCTTGCACTGGTGTCGGCGGGTATTGCCGCACTTATCATCGCAGATGCGGCACCGGTCGGCAACAGGCTGCTTTCTGTTGCGGGGGCGCAGGGTGTTACGGTACTTTCAACGGATGTTGATGCATTCGGCGTTGCAAAGATGATCCATTTAACGCTGCCTGCTGAGATGATTATGGCGACCGATGTGCCGACGGTGCACACGAATGATACACTGGAGTACGTAAAGCAGCTGATCTCCAACTCGAAGTACCGGACTGCATGTGTGGTGGATGATGCGGGCAAACTGATCAGTACGATCTCACGCAACTCGCTGATGGAGGGGGTGGCAAAGTCGGTGATCCTCCTGGATCACAATGAGTACAGCCAGGCGGTCGAGGGCATTGAGACCGCCGACATCATTGAGATCATCGATCATCATCGGCTCGGAGCGATGGCGACGCTCCGACCGATCCGATTCGATATGGAGCCAGTCGGCTCGACCTCGACGATCGTGACCCGCCGGTTTATGGTGTCCAGTACAAAGCCAGAGAGGGGGGTTGCCGGAGCACTGCTTTCCGGGATTCTCTCTGATACACTTGGCCTAAAGATGTCAACGACGACGAAGCAGGATGAGGAGGCAGTTGCCTTTCTTGCCAAAATTGCGGGTGTTGATCCGGTTGCTTACGCGCATGAACTGATAGCGGAGGGCATGCCGCTTTCCGGCGTTTCCCAAGAAGAACTGCTCTCCCGCGACATGAAGGAGTGCAATCTTTCGGGCAAACGAGTAATCATTGCACAAATTCTTACGCCATCCTATGAGTACGCCCGTACTGCCTGCAATGATATTTACTCAGCACTCCGAGAGAAGATGAAAGAGCCAAATGCGCCTGACATCTACATTGCTCTCTACACCAGTGTTTCGGAGATGGGGTCGGATATGTTTGCTGTCGCAGATGAGGCAACGATGCTGAAGATGCACTGGGATGCTGAGCCGCAGCATCTGGAGGGCGTCGTCTCCCGCAAAAAGGATTTCGTGCCGAAGTTAGGACGGATTCTTGCAAATATTCTGTGAGAAAAAGAGAGAGGGGTCTGGCGAGTCTCAGGATTCGGCGGCGAATATAAAAAAGGTACCCCGTTCAATTGCAGGCACGCCACGGCAAAGCCGTACTCTCTACTTCCCACGGCCGTTCCGACCATTCACACGCCAATTTCGGTCGTGTTCCCTACTTCGAAGGTGAGAGCGACATTCCGCCCTTCGGCTTGTAACGATCACGAGATGATATTCCCTATGCTAGCGTAGCCGTCGCCGCGCTCCTCTGCGCAGCCGACAGCGGCTGCACGGGTAACCTCAACCTCTTTGCCTGCCCGCTCCCGCAGACAGAAGGCAAGGGCAGGCGATCGACAGGCGGTACCGTTGATAATGAAGTAGCGAGAATGCATGCAGAATCGGCACGTTTCGGGCGTCACTATCCGGCCATTCGTGCAGCGGAGTCTGCCGTCCATTACGAGGGTCTCATTCACGGTCATAGAACAGAATGGAGTACCCCTGGCAACGGAGGAACGCGATGATTTCTTCACGGAACTTGGCCGGCTGTTTCTGGACGTCTTCCCGCCAGATGCCCTTTAGGGTGTCGTCATAGGTTACAATGGAGAATTTGCCCTTGATGCGTCCCACCTCCTCACCGTTTCTGCTGGTGCGCGTGGTGCAACAGTGGTAGTCCCCACAGATGAAAAGACAACCTGGGTTGATAGTGCAGACGCATTTGCCGCGGGGTTTTCGCCGAACAAAGAAGCAAGCGGCTTTCTGCTCTTCCCGAATCGAGTGGTCGGTGTCGAAGAGTTCGCAGCATTCGGGGGTGATAAGGACAGCTTTGGCTCGTCCACGACCTCATTTTTCACATAAAATTCGTACCTGGATATCTGGTGGTCCATCCACGCAATCTCGCCGATGCCCAGACCGCACAGACAACACTGCGTACATGCAAACGTACTCATGATTGGTACTACCATCTGCCTTGGTAAAATACTTAACGTATCTGTCGGGAGGCCGTGAGTTTCCAAAAAGAGGATGGCAGGCTTCGCCTGCTTTGCTGCCTTGCATCGCACAATTTGAAAAAACAGATTCAAAAAACGTGAGTCGGAGTAATAAGCCTCCTTCTGTTCGTTGCGGCATTCGGCTAAGCGTCGTACCCGGACCATGGCGTTCAGGCGCCGCACGAAGATCCTGTTCCAACTTGCACCCGCAGGGATTCGCCGTTCCATCGATCCCTCTACATCAGCGCTCGACGAGTTAGGTACCGTCTCATTGCTCCATAGAGGACGTGTCGTTTCTGTTCCAGAGCCGTGACTCTCGCCACCCGTGCTTGCACACGGCTGCGCTACCTGAATGGTGGGAGGACTTTCCTCAGCGATCCCGAAATGATCACCGTCGGCCGCATGCTCCCTCTCACGCATGAACATATTACCACCAGCGGATAATGAAGATACTGACACAACAGCTAAATATCCGCCTACCAAACACTCTCGGTGAGACTTAATCATGCAAAAGATAAAGGAAAGTATCTCCTAATTATCGCAGCCGCAGCGGCGGTCCTTCTTGCTGCTGTGTTCTGCCTCGGGCTTGGCGCACCCTCCGACAATCCAGTTACCATTACCATCTTCCATACCAATGACATGCACGGAAATGTTGCAGACCTCGCCTACGTCGCCGCCCTCAAATCATCCACACCAAACGCACTGCTTGAGGACGCTGGCGACGCAACGCATGGAGGACTGCTTGCCACCGCAACCAACGGCATAGCTATCATCACGCTGATGAACACCGCAGGATACGATGTCATGACGCTGGGCAACCATGAACTTGAAAAAGGAGTAGCCCATGCAGCAAAACTTGCCGATATTGCCGATTTTCCGGTTTTTTCGGCAAACACCATCTATCTAAACGGCACCACATGCTTGAACAACAGTGGAAATCTGATTCTCGAGAGCGGCGGGAAACGGATAGGCTTTTTCGGCATTACTACAACGGAGACGAACGTCCCGTACTCAAAGTTCATCTGCACCGATGAGATCGCAGCTGCAAAGAATCAGACGCGCCTTCTTAAAGAGATGGGGGTCGATCTGATTGTTACTCTGGTGCACATCGGCAACGCCTCCTCCTCTTCACCGACTTCATATCATCTTGCAATGGCAGTCCCCGAAATCGATCTGATCATCGACGACCACAGCCACACAATCATTCAGGACAAAGTCGGCAACACGACGATTGTACAGACCGGTGCCTTCCTGCAGAATCTTGGAAGGGTAAACGTCAGCTTCACCAGTGACGGACCGGTGATCGAAACGTCCCTGATTTCGGCAAAAACGTTAGAGACCAGGACCGTTGATGCGGCATATGTAGAACTGTATAAGAACCGTTCTGACCTATCCTCATATGGGTATGATCGCATAATCGGCAGCTTGACGGTCGACCTTATAGCAAACACAGACGACGGGACATGGCTTGCCCACATGCAGGAGACGCCGCTTGGGAATCTGGTGACAGACTCCATGCACTGGGATGCAGAAAAGACCATGGCCGGAACCGCACGCGGAAAACTGCCAGTGGTTGCAGTGGTCAATGGAGGCGGTATACGGGCAGGTCTTGCGGCAGGAAACTGACACTTGGCGATGCCTACACCCTGCTTCCCTTCAACACATAAGGTTGTTCTTCTGATCGTTTCGCCAACCGAGCTATATGAGGCTCTGGAGAACAGTGTTTCCTGCCAGATGCTGACGGCAGGTTCCTTCAGATCAGAGGTATGCAGATGAGTCTGTATCCTCAGACAGCTCCTGGCAGCCGGATTGGTTCTATTGAGCTGCTGACGGCCGGCTTTTGTCCATTGTGTCACGAGGGATCGATGTCGGGAAACAGAAACAATCGATGCTCTCTCCCCTGGGAGCGACTGGATCGCAATGATACGGCAACAGAGCTCGTGCTTGCTACCAACAGCTATGTTGCCTCTGGCGCAGAAGGCTATGGTATGTTTGCCAGAAAACATCCCTCTGAGGGGTCGATGGTGGATGCGGCGGTGTTTGCGGATTATCTGACAGTTTTGACCAAAGAGGGTGGCGGCAGCTTCACCTACTCTGAACCGGAGAAACGGATTCAGACGCCTGGGAACATCCCGCTGGACGTCCCAGTTTATCGTACCAATATCTCTCCTGCTGAGGAAATGTTTGGTGAGGATCAGTTCTCCCCTATGCAACAGGTAATAGCACTGTATTCCAATAAAAGAGTACCATGAATCTCCTGACAGATACAGACGGACAGTTTGCCCTTGCCCGGGCGAGGGCGCTAACTGAGGTGGCGGTGCAGCAAAAGCCTGCTGCAGAGATCATCTATCCTCCGGAATTTGCCGTTCCACGCGGCGTATTTGTCACGCTGACGAAGTTTGGCGTGTTGCGGGGATGCATGGGGGTTCCCTATCCGGTGATGCTTCTGTCCGAGGCGCTGGAAGACGCAGCGGTCTCAGCAGCGGTCCGCGACCCAAGATTTCGGCCGGTCTCTCCCACAGAACTGCCTAACATATCCCTTGAAGTGACGGTACTTACCCAACCCGAAGCCCTCATCTGCCAACCAGCCAAACGGCCCGAACATGTGAAGGTTGGCCACCACGGACTGATTGCAAAAGCCGGCAGCCACAGTGGACTTCTCCTGCCGCAGGTCGCAGCCGAGTACGGCTGGACTCCGACAGAATTTCTCAACCAGACCTGCAGCAAGGCGGGAATCTCGCCATCCGCATGGCGGGAAAACTCCTGTAGCATCTTTTTGTTTGAAGGGCAAATATTTGCGGAGAAAAAGAGAAGGAAGAGATGACCTGCCTGCAGCTGCAAGCAACATTTCCGTGCGGGGGCAGATATTATCTGGGGGAGGAGAGATACAGGAGTTTAATATCCCTTCTCATCAAATAAGTAATATCTTTTTCCAGGGGAGATATCCGGGATGGGCATATATTTTGAAGTAATCCACAAAGACATCGCCGGACGCCTCGGCAAACTGAAAGTCGGCGGCAAAATTATCAAAACACCGGCACTGTTGCCAGTCGTCAACCCGCATCTGCAGATAATCCATCCGGCAGAGATGAAAAAGCTGGGCATTGAGGGCATCATCACGAATGCCTACATCATCTCCAAAAGCGATGAATTTCGGCACCAGGCGCTCGAACGTGGTCTGCACGATCTGCTGGACTTCGACGGACTGATCATGACCGACTCGGGATCATTTCAGATGTCAGTTTACGGCAGTGTGGACATCACAAATGAGCAGACGCTCTCCTTCCAGCGGGACATCGGCTCGGATATCTGGGTTCCTTTAGACATTCCGACGCATCCTGACGCCCCTCGTGGCGAAGTCGCCACCCAGATGGATATCACAATGGACCGCATGCGGGAAGCAAGGACTATCTTCGGCCCGGACGCGCCGATTTCAGGGCCAGTGCAGGGTGCGATCTTCGAGGATCTCCGCGAGTCAGCGGGCCGTAGAGTCTCCGGCATGGGCTTTGCCTACTGCCCGATCGGTGCGGTTGTTCCTTTAATGGAGGCCTACCGGTACCGGGAACTTGTCAATGTTATCCTTGCCGCAAAAAAGGGCCTTAATTCTGGCTCCTGCGTGCACCTGTTTGGTGCGGGTCATCCGTCGATGTTTGCCCTTGCGGTCGCCCTCGGTTGTGACGTCTTCGACTCGGCAGCCTATGCTCTGTATGCAAAAGAAGGCCGCTACATTACGCCGTCCGGCACGCTGAAGCTTGACGAGATGAGTGAACTGCCGTGTGCCTGCCAGATCTGCCGGTCGCATACGGCAGACGAGCTCCGCAAATCACCCGACCGCCAGAAACTGCTCGCCTGCCACAATCTCGCCATCACCATGGCTGAGATCTCCCGTGTCCGTGCCGCTGTGCAGGAGGGAACACTCTGGGAACTGGTTGACGAACGCTGCCGTGCCCATCCCCGTCTGCTGGACGGCTACCACCGTTTGCTGGAACGTGTCCTCGAACTGAAACACCTTGACCGTGCCACCAAACGCCGATTTTTCTATCGGGGTGCAGAATCCTGCGACCGGACGGAGGTAACCCGGTATCATGAGATGATCCCCCGCGTAAAATTGGCAGGAACTGCGCTAATTGATGCTGGAGGCCCAATCCCCTCACATTTTCCCGAGATAATCGAGTTCAAGCCTCCGTTCGGTCCAGTGCCCTATGAACTATCCGAAACCTTCCCGGTCGGTCCCTGTGAGATTCCTTCATGGGACGAGACAATGGTGGCCTGCGGCATCAAAGGCCTCGCCGCCCTTCTCGCAGCCAATACCAGCACCAAAGTTACCATCTCAACAACCTCCCGCTGGGAGCAGATGTTCCAATCTGCCTTCCCAGACTGCGAGGTCATCACATGAGTATCTTCGATGTGAGAATACGTGACGGTCTTGCAAGAATAGGGGTGCTCCGTGTAGGCGAAGAAGAGATCCGCACACCTGCCGCTGCTGAGACGACAAAACTTTTCCCCTCGCTTCTCTGCCGACCACTCACCAATCTACCGCCCTCAGCCTCACTGCCCGACGTGGACGCCTATTATGTACCGGGACATGAACCAGTTGCATTTCATCCGCGGGCCGCCTGTACTGCAGTTTCCGGTGAAGTAATCCTGATCTCTGGCTGGCACCAGACATTGGGTGACGCCCGCAAATATGCTGAATATCTTTCGGCTGTCCTTGCAGGTACTCCACCGGACACTGCCAGGTACGCCCCGGCCTGCGCCCTGCCATCAAATGTTGCGATGCTGATTGCCACCGGCTTTGATCTTTTTGACTACATCGCGGCTGATCTTGCCTCGATGAGAGGGAGGTTCTGCATGCCAGAAGGAGAATTCAACGCCTCTTATATGAAAAAAGGCATCTGCGGCTGTGAAGGCTGCCGGATGGGAGACCTGCTCAGTCATAATCGGTTCGCCCTTGATCGGGAAATCACCCTCGTCAAAACATGGATCGAGATGGGCCAGGTACGGGAACTTTTCGAGCAACGGTGCAGACTGCACGCTGAACAGGTCAGTCTGCTGCGGCATCTTGACCGATACGTATTCACCGCTGCGGCACTTCCTGTCGTCCGTTCATCACGATTCATGGCAAACTCCGGCGAGTCCCTGACCCGTCCAGAGATAGCCTTCTTCATGGATCGGGTGATCAATCGTTTTGTTCCTTCGCGAAACGACGTGTGTGTTCTTCTGCCCTGTGCAGCGCGAAAACCCTACTCCCTGTCAAAAACGCATCAGAGGTTCCAGAAGGTCATCGAAGGACGGGCACACGAGGTTATTATCACCTCGCCATTAGGCGTTGTTCCCCGCGAACTGGAGCTGATCTACCCGGCGGGCCACTATGATGTGCCGGTCATCGGTTACTGGAACCGCGAGGAGTCGGCAATTCTTGCCAAATATGTGGCGGCATATCTAACAAAGCACCGGTATAAGCGAGTCATCTGCCATCTTGAAGGCGGGGCAAAAGCTGTTGCTGTTGCTGCTGCGGAAGATGCAGGCATCACTCTTGAGTTCAGCTGCATGGATGACCGTCCCTCCTCGCCCGACTCACTGTTGATCTTGGATAATGCGTTAAAGGACTGCCGCAAACAGAGATCAGATCCCATTCGTGGGATATTTGCCTGGCAGTTCGGCAAACTTGTCGATACGAAAGGCTGGATCACCAAAGGCCGATATCCAAACCAGAAGATCTATGAAAAAAAACAGCAGCTTTTCTCCATTGATGCTGCAACCGGCCTGTTGCGCCCAACAATGGGCGGATGGCGGTTTGTTTCCGGCTACCGCGTCACCATCTGCGGGGGATTTGTTCCGCAGGGTGACATTCTTGTCCCAGGTGTTGCCGACTGCGACCCAAACATCCGGGAGGGTGACGAGGTGTATGTGATCGGGCCCAGTTATGCTGCGACCGGCAGAGCAGAGATGAGTGCAGATGAGATGCTCCGTTCCTCCCGCGGCATCGCCGTTCGCGTGCGAAAGACAAAAAAAGATTAGACGTGTCGATTTTAGAGGAAATATATAAATAAGCTTCAGTTCTCTATTGATATAGACAGATATATTTCAGATTTGAAGAACAATTTCCATTCAAACTGATAATTCCGAAAAATTGAGTTGCGGGGTTGCTAACCCCCATGCGGGAGCAACTGCCCCGCCAGCCATACAACTCAAACCGGCTACAGGTAGAGCCGCAATACAATCAATAAGATACAACACAACTTCATTATCCCATCAGATCCAATACAGTTCCATTAATGGCATCCGTCGCCGACTATTTCCCGTACCAGTCCTTCCGCAAAAACCAGAAAGAAATGCTGGAGGCAGCGGCAAAAACCGCTCGGGATGGAGGCATCCTGATGATAGACGCTCCGACCGGCAGCGGCAAGTCAAGCGTCATTGCTTCTCTCCTTGCCGAGGCAAACGGCAAAAAGATCTTTGTCGCTGTCCGCACCATCTCTCAGCTGCAAATCTTTATCCGGGAACTCGAACTCATCCGACAGAAGAAAAAGAAAGATCTCAAGTTCGTCTATCTCATCGGTAAAGGAAACATGTGTCCACTCGGAGGCTATGGTGATGTCTATCGCCGGTGCCAGGGTGTCAAGGCCTTTTCAACAGCTCTCATGCATGAGCGTGCTGACCGCGGCTCAATGATTCCAGCAAAGGACAAAATGATTCTTGAGCAAATCCGCAGGCAGGATCGCGACCACCCAATGCTCTGCCCATACTTCATCAGCAGCCGCGTCTTCGTGCAGAGCGAGGATGGCGGTCGACGGATGATTCCCTCGCAGGAGATGCGAACGAAGTCCGAGCAGGCACAGAAGGGAGTTGTCATGCCAGGTGATCTCCATGAGTTTGCCGGAAACGTCTGTCCGTACGATCTTATGCTCTCCGCTGCCCGCGGTGCGGATGTTGTCATCCTCAACTACCATCATCTCTTCAGCGACGACATCCGCGAACAATTATACGTGACACTCCAATGCGAACCGGCCGATGTCATGCTGTTATTAGACGAGGCCCACAATCTCGGTGATATCGTGCAGGGCATCCAAAGCATCCGTTTAAGTGAGAATGACATTGAAAGCGCCTCATATGAACTTGCCTCCACCCGAGGAAAAGTTCGTGGAGCAGATGCCGTCCGGCACGTTCTGCCTCGGATTGCGGAGTTCATGAATGGCCTCAAACGCTCCAACGAAGCAGAGGACTGGTTTGATCCGGCAATTTTCAACCGACTACTCATCAAAGGTTCACTCTACGAAAAATTCGATGGCATCCTCGATGATCTTCTATCGATTAAAGAGACACTTCGCGAGGCAAGCATTCAGAAAGCAGACTACCGGGAAACAGCAATCGAGCGGCTGTGTGAATTTCTGTTCCGCATCTACCGATCCTCCTCCAATCCGGCATTTCTTACCATCTACGTCAAGGACGGCGAATTGGTGATCCTTGAGGTCAGAAACATCGACCCAGCCAATCGGTTGCAGGAAATGGTCACGATGCATGCTGCAACCGTTCTTATCAGCGGAACGCTTGCACCAGTCGAGGCTTACCGGAGCTATTATTTTGGAGAGTTGCCAGTGGCAACTCTTTCACTGCCAAACTCCTTCCCTAAAGAAAATCGGCTGATTCTCGCAAGCCACGACATCACCACCGCATTCTCGCGGCGGCAGAATACAGTGAACACGCAAGCTATCGTCACCTACATCCTCGCGTTTGCAAAACTGCCAGGGAACGTTGCAATCTACTTTCCGTCGTACCAGCTCCAGTCACAATTTGCCAAACTCTGCGACGGTAAAATCAGGACCAAACAGGTGTTCATCGAGCCACGAGAGACTGAGGAAGCGAATGCCGCCCTCAAGGAGTTTGTGCTGTTACCCGCAAAGCGGAAGTCTGGCATTATGTTTGCTGTCTGCGGCGGTAAGTGGAGTGAAGGTTTAGACTACCGGGGAGACCAACTGACCGCTGCTATGGTGATCGGTCTGCCTCTCGCCCCGTTTACCAGGGTGCGGAGGATGGTTAACAGCTACTTTTGCCGCAAGTTCGGTGATAACGGAGAGTTCATCGCCTATACGCTCCCTGCAATGAACAAAGCCATGCAAGCGCTTGGCCGCGTTCTCCGCACCGAGACCGATCGGGGCGTTCTCATTCTCGGCGAGGAACGGTTCTTGGCTCCCGAGATCTTCTCAGGCCTGCCGCCATGGATGAAAGCTGAACTTCGGGAATGCGATGCTGACACACTTGCCGGAATCCTTGCCAAATGGAAGTGAAAGAGTGATGCAGACAGGTGCGTGCAGTTTTGGGTTGTGGATGGTGACCATCTCTTGGGAGGGAAACATTGTGTATCAGGTGCATTTCGCCCGTTCCGCCCAGGCAGGGCCGGTGCCCATGCAGTTCACAAAATTTCTTGCAGGGAGGACCAACAGCTTCCTGCCTCTGATATCGGCGGTGATTGCCGAAAGCAGCACGGCAGCAAGTAGGCAGATGGCAGTCAGTAACCCAGCGGGGTTGCAACACTTCCCACTTGGGGACTGCTGCAGTTCAATCTACACCCGAATTTATGCAGCGGTATCGCAGATTCCTTACGGTGAGACGCGGACGTATCGTGAGATCGCCCTTTCTGCCAGCACGCACCCAAGAGTCGTCGGTAATGCCATGGCGAAAAACCCAACCGCCCTCATTGTCCCCTGCCATCGGGTCATCGCCTCTAACGGAACACTTGGAGGATTTACCCCCGATTTGCAGATCAAAAAGGATCTTCTGCGGATGGAAGCAGCAAAAAGGCGTACCTTCGGCAAGTCCTGACCCCAAACAAAGCGACAAGAGGCAAGCAGCAGTCTACCACATCCAGCTTGAGGATTGTAACAAACGAACATTTATCTTCATATCTGATAATGATATAAATATAGTAGGTATCAGAGGCATGGCTGACAATAATAGTGCAGGAGGTCCAAACCGATATCGCAAGCTATCGGGTATCGGCATCTTGAAACGGCTGTTTTCCTGGGATAAGGTGCAGTATGAGATAGTTCTCGCGGAAAATGAATATCTGGAGATTGCGGGATCACTATCTACCGCCAATAAAAATATCGAACGATTTAAATACGAAATTGCCGATTTTACCGAAAAACTCGCCAAAGAAATCGCCGCGCATGAACTCCTAAAGGACAGTTACGAAACCAATAGCAAAAACTGGGCTGAGGATGCAGAGTGCAAAGCTGTCGCCCTCAAAAAACAGCAAATGGCTCTTGAAGCGGAACTTGCAGATGCAATCGGCAGGGGTGCGAAGCTGGAAATCCGTCTTACACAAAAGGAGTCTGAGTTATCGGAAAAGACCGAATGCTACGACACGCTCACCGCCGAGTACACTGCCCTCCTGCACAAAAAGAATGAGGCCCTTGACCGTCTTGCCTCCTCCGAAGAAGCTATCAACTGCCTCAATGCAGAGTTCAAGGAGAGGAGCCGCCTGTTTGTGCCAACTATCCATGAACTTACGCGGACAGTTGACTCCGGAAAGTATCAGCGTGAATGCGATTTAATGGAGATTCATCGTCTCAAGACCATGCTCGATGCCAGCGGGAAGGAGATTGCTTGCTTGACGCAGGAGCTGAACGCCCTAAAGGACACCAAGAAGCAGATGCTCACCGAGATCAACCGAATGGGATTTGTATCCATTCAGACCGCCTCTGAAAACCGGCAGAAACAGGAGCAGCTCAAAGAGGAACAGGCAAAACTCGTGAAAGAGATCAATCAGATCAAACAGACAAAGCAGTCCCTTCAGTCTGATCTCTCCGAAAAACAGCAGACACTCTCCACATACTCTGCCATCACCGATGAGATCATCAGGGAGTGGAAAATGCACGGTGACCGGACAAAAGCCTGCATCGCCAAAGCGGCAGGTACTATTCCTGCCGAGGAGAAGTACGGATTCCTTGCCCTGGTGAGCGGTCATCCTGTTGCCTTTGTGGCATTTTCTCCTGCATCGTATGAGGAGCTGAGAGGAGCTGATGCGATGGTCCGCGAGGCTGCAAAGAAACTGGCAAACTCCGTTGCATCGATCAACTGCCGCAAGGAAGCATTTGTTGTTGTGCCAGACGAGTGCATGATGTACATCACCAAAAGCATGTATGCCTCGCATGTCTGCTCGGTACAGGTTATCACGCCGTCGCAGATTATTGCAGTGGTCCGGATGATCGCCCAGTTTGTGATCTACGAAAAGACACAGACCAGGTAACTCTTTGCTCTCTGTTCTTTTCCTCAAATTGGAAGCAAAACCGTGGGGCTGCAGCACTTCCCATGCAGGGGTTGCAACGAATGCGCATGTATTATCTGATAGGACACCCATACAATTCTCTGATTAGATTATGAGCGATTCGGATAATCTTGGTACCTTCTTCGGAAAGATCCGGAGCGCCGGGGCGAGAGCACGCCTTTTTTCCTGGAAAAAAATCTGTGATGCAGCCGCTGCCGCCGAAGAGGCATATACGGATCTAGCTGAGACTCTTGCCGTGACACAACAGAAACTTGTCGAAACAGAGAACCTTGCCACTTCCCGGGAAGCCGAGATTGGCAGCCTGAGCACCCGTCTTGCCGAGGCAAAATCCTGCAACGATGACCTTCACGGCGATATGGACAGCCTTTCCGAAGACCGGCAGATTCTTGAGGACAGGCTCTCCAAGATGACAAAGACTGCATCCGCCAATGCCAATTCCGCAGAGCAGTGGAAGGCTGCAGAGGGTGCACGCCGAGCAGAGCTTGCCGCCGTACATGACATGTATAAGGAACTGTCCGCCATTCGTGTCAGTCTTTGTACCGAACGCGATAATCTTGCAGTAGATCTTGCAGCAGAACGCAGTGCCCATCTTGCGGACAATGACCAGGCAAGAATCTTTCGCGATCAGTATCTTTCCCGTGAGTTGGAGATCGACGGCCTCCGCAAGGATCTCGATGCATCCATAAAGAAGATTGCTGCGCAGCAGGTAGAAATTGATGGTTATGTTGAGGAACGCGATGTGAAGTACGCAGCTCTTGCAATCGAGGCTGAACGCCTGAACACTCTTGCGGCAAAGCTTGAAGAGGAGAGGAAAGCAACAGAGCTTTCTGCACGTCAGAATCTTGTGGAGATCTTTGCAGACCATCCCAACCGTGTCGGTGCGATTTTGGAAAAGGTCTGTGCTGATCTGAATCTTGATCTCAAAACCGAGACAACCTACAAGGGAAGGTCGCACCCGAACTTTGCGGTGCTGGTCAACAGCAGCTATGTTTTTTTCAATACGGCAGTCCCTGCATCGCTGGATGCTGCTGCCTTCTTTGAAGAACATGTTGCAGAAATGGCAACCGAATTATTCGAGGCAGCAAAGGAGGACGGCGTCCGCAGCGAGGCATATCTCGTCGTGCCGAATGCGATTGCGGCAAAGCTTACCGAGTTAGTGTATGTATCCTACCGCTGTACGGTGTTTGTGGTAACCCCCGAGGCGCTCGAGGCCATTGTCCGCACGCTCAAGAGGATTGAGGAATACGAGTTCACCCGCCAGATTACGCCATTCGAGTTGGATCAGATATGCCGGTTCATCGGTAAGCTGTCCCACATGACCAAGAGAAAGATCGTGCTTGATACGTACTTCAGTAATGAGATGCTGGAGATTCTGCAGATGGTCGAGAATCTGCCGACTGATGTTGCGGCTGATGCGGCAGTCTACGAGCGTGAGGTACGGATGAATCCGCCTGCCGAACGCGACACTGCGGTTCTGACGGTGCCGTCGCTTTCGGCAAAGGTGCAGAAACTGGAAAAAGCCATGCTTGTCCGGGCAGCTACCGAGGCGAGAGAGGTTTCCGAAAAATCAGAGCTTGCAGAAAAATAATTTTTTGTGATAGCAGGAGGCAGGCTGCGTGGCAGCTCTGCTGGGTTGCAACTTTAGTGTCTTTGGTGCCTAATAGAGTTGAGGAGAGGCTCAGATGAGGGATGAGGGAAGAACACGTGCATTAAAAAGATATTGTGTTTATGCAAAAATGGACTTATCGGTTTTGGTTATAATATATAAAGGGTTCGTATATCTCTATTGATATAGACGGTTATATTTCAGATTGGAAGAACGGTCCCCATTCAAACTGAGAATTCCGAAAAATTATGAAACTATGTCTCTATATGGTAAGAAATATAATGTTCGCCACCCGCAGGCAGAAAATTTTCATGGAACCTCTCCACAAAACCGCCTTCCCATCGATCATCATGTTTAAACAATGCGGCATCTCCCCCATCAGTTGCCTAAGTGGAAGAATGGATCAACATCTATGAAGACATCTTCCGACCTGACCCCATCAGCTACCGTACCGGCCAACACAGGGAAAATTTTGCAGAAACGTCTCTTCGAACCAACCTATTCCACCGTCCTTTTCGATATGGACAACACACTCTTCGATTTCATCGCCGCAATGAAACGAGGAGCAGCGGCGGCAGCAGAAGCAGCAGGGGTTGGAACAGGAGACCATCTGCTATCCTATTATCTCCGGTGGAAGTACCACATTGAAGACCATGCAAACCTGCAGGATTTTATGATAGATCATCACCGGTTCACCGTGGACAACTATCTTGCTGCCATTCGAGCATTCGAAGAGGCAAAGTTTGCCTGCCTCGCTCCGTACCCGGGTATCCCCAGTCTTCTCGCATCCCTACAGGAAAAAGGATATCGGCTTGGCATCGTCACCGATGCTTATGAGTATGCAGCAGCCGAACGCCTGAAACATACCGGCCTTGAAACCTATTTCGACGTTGTTGTCACCTACGATTCAACCGGTTACAAAAAACCGCATCATGCACCCTTCGAGTACGCCATGAACTTGCTTGGTACCCGGCCGCATGAAACCGTGTACATCGGCGACTCCATCCGCCGCGACATTGAACCTGCCAAGGCTCTCGGGCTTGCGGCAGTCTACGCTGCATACGGTGACCGGAATTTTTTTGAACAACAGAGATGCTGCCCGTCCCGCGTTATTGCTGTACACAACCCTGACGAACTCGGAAAAATCCTGTTGTAGAGATTATGCCGAACGTGAGTAATATTTACTATTTTTGGAAGAAATTCCAGCAAAAACGGATCCGGCATAAGGGGAGGGTGAAGACGGATTTTTTCCTGCGATTAGGCACACCAGCACCATCGATCAGGATGTGCCCGAAGACAAAGGCTACACCTTCCAAAATACCGCCTTAACCATCCTGCAAAGTCCGATCAAAAAACCTGCCGAAGCTGCAACTCTCTGGTAGAGGTTACGCCGACACATCTGCGCAAGCAGCAAACAAGGCTTGGCCTTGCGTCGTCAACGGCATGCACGCACAATGCAGGGCAATGGGACAAACATCTCACCAGAGCCTGCATACGCACCGCTGCCATGCAACTATCCCCTGTGAACACCATAACAATTAATCCCCACACACTCCAATAAAAGAATATATGCTGGATAAATACAAGGGATGCCTCCTCGGCGCAGTACTTGGCGACGCCCTTGGCATGCCCAGTGAAACCACCGTAAGTCGGTTCATCGGAGCCACCCTCGGATTCAAACGGGCATACAAAGGTCACCCAAACCATGACCTCCTCCCGGGCCAATACACCGATGACTCTCAACTCATCCTCATCGCCTCCCGCCTCCTTGCTGAGGCAAACTGGGGTCCTGAACCATACGCAAAAGAACTGCTCCGCACATATACCCTCAACAAATTCCGCTACCCTGACGGAACCATCTACGCCGCATGCAAACGCATGAAAAATACTGGTGACCTCACCGGGTCAGGCGTCTCTTCTGACAGTGCAGGATGTGTCTCCCTTGCTGTACCCTTTGCGCTTGTTTACAAAGACCGCAGAGAGATGGCGCCCAAACTCCTTGAAGCCTGCAATATCACCCATACCCACACCGGAACCGGCGCTGCAGCCATAGGTGTCGCACTCATGCTCAATACCCTCATCGAAACAGGCAACACCGACGACGCATATTTAGCCCTCCTCACTGCCGCACAAAATATGAACCCCGATCTTGCTTCCCGCATCAACAACGCAGTCCGTATCGAAAGAACCGGTATGCAGATAACTGACGCCCTTGCTGCAATTGGCAACTCTTCCTCAATCTATCACACCCTCCCCCTCGCAATATTCCTCTGTAAACGCTACAGCGTCCCAGAAGAACTCCTCACCTCCGCGGCAGCATGTGGCGGCAATGCAGACACCCTCACGCTCCTCTGCGGAGCATTCTCCGGCGCGCGTTACGGCATCTCCTCCCTCCCGCAGGAACTCCTTGCCAAACTCGAACGAAGAGGCGAGTTCGAAGCCCTCGCAGAAAAATTCATCGACCCCAAAAAGCCTGAAATTCCCGCGGCAGCAGAAACACCCAACCAAAAACCCTCGAAAAGTCCGGAGAGCATCTACGACGCCGGCTGGGAACCCGAATAACCCCACGCTTTTTCAAAGCACAGCAGCAGTTGCACGCCCCTGATAGAGGTTACGCCGACACATCTGCGCAGGCAGCAAGTAAGGCATGGCCTTGTGTCGTCGGCGGCGTGTGCGTGCATTGCATGGCAGCGACACACCGCCTACTTCAAAGCCCCGTAAGGTATTTCCGAACTGCACCGAGAAGAAGTCCGTGGGGAGGAATTCGTCGCAAATCCCGGCTATTTTCCAAGCGGAACAAACCTTGCTGCAGCACCCGTAGCTGACATCGCTGCGACTATCATCTACGACTCAAAGAGTGGCATCTCCGGAACGGGTGACTCCATCTCCGAAACCACCCATTATCCGAACATTGCCGGAAACGCCTCCCCGTACAAAATCACCTCCCACCGGCATCTACCAGAGATGAAACAGGAAGCAGCATGTCTTGGCTCCAAAGCCAGCATCTACTTCACTCCTCATCTACTTCCGGTAACCCGGGGAATTATCACCACTGCCCACATCCTCTTTGAAGAACATGTCTCCTTTGACGAAATCAGGCGCCGTTACGACGCCTTCTACAAAAACGAACCCTTCATCCGTTTCCAGATCGCAAAACTTGGCGGTGTTCACGGCTCAAATTTCTGCGACATCAACTTCGAACTCGGGGCAGATGGAATGCGGTTTGTCACCATTTCCGCAATCGATAACCTCATCAAAGGAGTGGAAGGCCAGGCAATCCAGAACATGAATATCATGTGCGGATACACCGAAATCGATGGACTGCAGGTCCCAGGAATGTTTCCATAGGAACATTCAAGATACATAAAACAGTTATATACATGCTGATATCCATATGCAGAGTATCTGTACTGTTAAAGGGTTAAAGGCGTCACCACATGAGGTGTAAAAGAAGGAAAATACGGCCTTGCACTCATTAAAGCATCCGGAACAGGGGTGGCTGTCTTTACCAGCAACAAAGTCCGTGCACCGGTTATTAATCTCATGGCGGAGCGTACCAAACGCGGGAAGCTTGCAGGCATCATTGCAAACGGTGGATGCGCCAACGCCTATACCGGTGAGCGCGGATATGAGGATGCCAAGACTATGGCATCCATCGGTTCGGAGGTTCTTGGTATTTCTGAGAAGGAAACCGGCGTTGCCAGCACCGGTGTGATTGGCAGATACCTTGACCTTAATCTGATCCGCCGCAAGAGCAATCATGACAGCTGACATGGTGCAGAAGCATGCCCTCGTGCAACGGGAAGGTTTTACCATTGCAGGCATCTGCAACGGCTCGGGAATGATTGCCCCAAATATGGGCACGATGCTTTCCTTCATCTATACGGATGTGGAGGTCTCCGCAGAGCATCTCCATGAGGCACTAAAGACCGCAGTGAAGCAGGGAGACGCAGCCCTCCTCAAAAGCTGTGGCAAACTCATCTTTTGGCACACGACCTGCTTTGCCAGTAGCCGTGCAGAAGAGCGAGTCGTTCGTGCTTTCATCTCCGTCCACAACCACACGGTTCAAACTCTTGCGATGCAGACTGCAGCTGACGGCGAGGGGACAACCAAGATGCTTGAGGTACACGGGTCAAAGGGGCGTGCCGCGAGAAGGACGCCGAAAAGATCGCGCACGTACTGTGATCACATCACCGCTTGTAAAGAGTACGGTGAAGATCCGAATTGGAGCAGAGTTGTCTGTGCTGCCGGATGCTCGGGTGTTGAGTTTGCGATTGATGAGCTATCTCTTTCGATCGGTGAAAACGGGAGCGAAACTCTGCTTGTGCAAACAGGCGAGAACACTGCAGACCTCGTGGGGGCGAAGGCAGCGATGGTCGGCAGGCACATGGTATTTACCATTACACTTGAATTCGGCAGGAAAGAGGCGGTTGCATGGGGCTGCGATCTGACAGAAAAATACGTGGAGATACATCAACGCAGACACAATGGCCGGTGAGATTGCGGGGCCCCTCAAGGCATTCAAAATGATCTCACTGGCTGATGTGGATGGTGTGATGAACAAAGAACAGACAAAGCTGTTTCACCGCCTTACGCTGAAGAAGGTGGACGCTCTGATGGCAGACGGTGCGATCTCGGGCGGGATGACCCCGAAGCTTGAGGCGAGTGTGAATGCGGTGCGCCACGGTGTCGAGGGTGTTCATGTGGTGAATGGGAATGCTGAGCACAATCTTCTTCTGGAGCTGTTCACAAACGAGGGTGTGGGGATGATGATTACGGCTTCGATGATCAATTTCTAATCTTTTCGCCAAATTGCAGCCAAAAAACGGGGCTGTTAACGAAAGTGATTTATTTTTGTGATGCGCTATTGTTAGACAAGGTGGTTTCATGGGAGTTATTTGCTCGATTACGCAGAAACGATGTATGGGTAAGGACTGTAAGTTCTGGAGAGCGGATGCGATGATAGATAAGAAGGCGGATACGTTTTACGAGCTGGGAACTGGGGAATGTTTGTTTATTAAGGCAGTCAATCATCTGCTGGCAAAGTAATTTTTTGTGTTGTAATGTGGAAATACGCCGCCGAGCGGGAGCATACAGAGGAGCTTTGGGACAGATGCGGGCAGCGGCCGCGATCCGGTATGCCGAGGCTACTTCGCTGTGCGGGGCCCCACTGGCCGCTGCTGCACTGGGCTGCAAAGCCCGCATCACCCACACTTCTATATACCTTATACACCCAATAATATAGAGTTTAAAGCACTGTGCCCGTTGCAGTGCCGTACACCAGCAAAGTCAAGGGCTTTGCAGCAGATCACAGGAATGTGGCAGAATGTTTGCAAAAGAAACTCTGAAACGAAAACTGCTGAACCTGAGGTGAATAAAGAATGTCCAAATCAATGTATGGATACGTTCGGGATGCGTGGAAAAGACCCGCAGACTCCGGCGTAAAGAAACTCCTCTGGGAGAGAATGCAAATATGGCGCCGTCAGGGAGCTGTTGTCCGCCTTGAGCACCCGACCCGCATTGACCGGGCCCACGCACTCGGCTACAAAGCGAAGCCGGGCATCATCATTGTCCGCGCCTCCATCCGCCGCGGCGGCCGCAGAAAGCCGCGTTACATCCGCGGACGCAGAACCAACCGCATGGGAATGCGCAAAGCTACTCCCGGAAAGAACCTGCAAAGCATTGCAGAAGAGCGTGCTGCAGACCGCTACCCCAACATGGAAGTCTTAAACTCCTACTGGGTTGGGCAGGATGGAAAACACAAATACTTCGAGGTCATTCTCGTTGACCGCAGCAGCCCCGAGGTTCTTTCCTGCAAAAATCTGGCCTGGGTTGCAAACACCCGAGGTCGCGTCTACCGCGGAAAATCCTCCGCAGGTAGAAAAGGACGCGGACTCCGCAGCCGTGGGAGGGGCACGGAAAAGTGCCGTCCAAGCATCCGTTCGCATAAAAGCCAGGGAAAATAAACCTGTCTTTATTCATTATGATCACCGACGCCTGTGTGTTTACAAACCAGGATTCGGCCGCCACGCCGCGGCGCCTGGTCCTTACCGCGAAGTCCTGCTGCATATCCCGCGTGATTCTCTGCGGCAATGCTGCTGACGTTCCTGCATCATATGCGGGAGTGACCACTCTTCGCGGAAAAATCATCGGCAAACAAAACAGCAGAACATTTCCAGACGCCGTCAGAACAAGTCCAAAAGGATGCGTTGTTATGGTAAGTGCCGGAGAAAACAGTTTTAACCGGATTGCAGTCAGCACCAAAGGCGTGCATCTTTTAACCAACATTGCCGATCTCCCCAAAGGCGGCTTTGACCACGTCACTGCAAAGATGGCGGCTGACCATATCACTGGGGTGGTACTGGATCTGTCCTGCATTATCCATCCCAGAAGTCGGCGGACGGCCCTCTTGCGGTATGCGGAGATTCTTCTTTTGCAGCGGAAGTACCATTTCCCGCTCGTCATCGCAAGCGGAGCAGAGGACCTCTTCGGCATCAAAAACGTTGCCGAAACGATCGCACTCTGCTCGCTCTTTGGTATGACGCGGGCCGAGGTGTATGCAGCCCAGAACAGTCTGGATGCAGTACTGTCTCCATCGATGCCCGTGACCATTGTCGTCGTGGAGCCATGAGGTCGCTCCTACCGACCCTTCGGGAAAACCGTCGGTATATCCTCGTGAAAATCACCGGGGAATTTGACAAGATGCCGCCACAAAAGGAGATCTATCAGAGAGTCCGCGATGCCGCAGCAGATCTGTTCGGTGACGTGGGTTCTGCAAAAATGCATATCGCGATTGCCTGGTCGGAAGGTGAACATGCTATCATCCGGTGCAGCAGAGGATGCGAACAGGAGACAATCGCAGCCATCGCGGTAATCACAAAGTTCTGCGGTGCGGCAGCAGTGTTTCGGACAGTGGCGGTGTCCGGAACTCTGCATGGCGCAAAAACTCATGTTAAAATCACCTGTTGGGATACGGAGGCCCTGCCAGGCTATCAGTGCTCCGGCAGAAAGGTTGACAGTCTCACAGGTAATAACACACATAAATATCTCACACGAGATGATATACATAAGGAATAATCATGCAGCCACAACAATATCAGATGGGAGGCTACGATCGTGCTATTACGATGTTTTCTCCCGACGGGCGCTTATATCAGGTAGAATACGCTCGCGAAGCAGTGAAACGCGGAACAACTGCTGTCGGCATCAAATGTGGGATCGGGGTCGTCCTCCTCGTCGACAAACGTGTCAGTTCCCGTCTTCTGGAACCCTCGTCCATCGAGAAAATTTTCAGAATTGACGAACACATCGGTGTTGCCACCTCGGGTCTTGTCGGCGATGCTCGGGCACTGGTTGACCGTGCGAGAATCGATGCACAGATTAACCGCGTCAGCTACGGCGAATCTATCGATGTGGAAACCCTTGCAAAGAAGCTCTGCGACCACATGCAGACCTATACGTTGTTCGGCGGCGCCCGTCCGTATGGAACCGCACTGCTGATTGCAGGTGTGGAGACTGATGCAGACGGTACGCGCTACCGGCTTTTTGAGACGGATCCATCAGGAACACTGCTTGAGTACACGGCAACTGGCATCGGCATAGGAAGACCGGCGGTTATGAAGCTCTTTGAGGCTGAGTACAGGGACAATCTTACTGCTGAAGAGACGATTGATCTCGGTCTGAAGGCACTGCACACCGCAACAGAAGGAAAGTTCGATGTGAACACGGTTGAGATCGGCGTTGCAGGCACCTATGTTGCCAAGAAACGGACATCCAAAAAGATTGAGCCTCCGGCCGGGCCCGAGACGGTACTACTGCCATTTAGAATACTCAACAACGAGGAGGTCAAAGCAGCTGTCGTAAAGTTTTCCAAGGCACATGCCAAGGGTGCGAAGCTGGATGGGTGAAGATAGTCATGATTTCGCTCGATGCTGCTGTAACGGCACGGTTGGAGACACACGGGCTGAAATTTGAGATTTTGGTCGACCCAGAACTTGCTGACAGGATGCGCCAAGGAGACGAGAACATTGCTATCGAAGATGTCATTGCCACACAGTATGTATATGAAAACGCTGCCCACGGTGACAAATCACCGGAGGAGGATCTACTAAAGGCGTTTAAAACCACAAACTTTGAGGATATTGCAAAGCAGCTCATCCTCAAAGGAGAGATCCACTTAACGACCGAACAGCGCCGCAGTTTAACTGAGGAGAAGCGCCGCCGCGTCATCAACTTCATCTCCCGCAATGCAGTAAATCCGCAGACTGGATTTCCACATCCAGCAGCAAGAATCAAGTTGGCGCTTGAAGGGGTGCGGATCAACTTCGATCCGTTCAGATCGGTGGACGAACTGGTAAAGGAAACGGTAAAGGCTCTGCGGCCTATCCTTCCGATTCGATTTGAGGAGCGCAAAATTGCCGTGCGATTTCCGATGGATTTTGCCACCAGGGCATTTGGGGCGGTCTCCGGAGCGGCATATGTTACGGTGGAAAAGAACGAGTGGCAGAACGACGGTTCGTGGATCTGTGTTGCCAAGATCCCCGCAGGAATGCAGGAGGAGTTTTTCAGCCTGGCAAATCATGTGGCAAAGGGCGATGCCCAGATCAAGATTTTAGAATAAGATTAAATCCCCTAAGAACCAAAGATAAGAGATATTTCTGAGGAAGATTCATGGCACCCAAGAGTAAACACGCAGCAAAGGGACGGGTTACCGGCAGTTCCGGACGATTTGGTCCGCGATATGGTCGTTTCAATCGCAAAATGGTAAATGAGAGTGAGAAGATCTCCCGCGCAAAACACCTATGCCCGATGTGTGACACTGTGGCAGTCAAACGTGCCGGAACCGGCATCTGGAAGTGCAAGAAGTGTGGATATAAATATGCAGGTGGTGCATATGTTCCGCAGACCCCAGCCTTAAAAATCGTTCTTCGTTCCATTGAGACCAAGGGAGTGGAACAAAATGGTCAGTTACAAGTGCGCCCGTTGTAAGCAAACTGTTGAAATTGACGCAAATGTCCGTTGTCCCTACTGTGGACACCGTATTCTCTTTAAGGTGCGTGGGGCCGGAACGAAAGTGTTAAAAGCCAGATGACCCTCGTAACTTCGTCGCGCAAACCGTCACCGGAAGTGCGCAAGCTCGCAAAGGAGATCGCCTTTGCGCTTGATCTCCCGTATGTTCAGCGGGGAAAAACCGGTCTTCGGAGGATGGATGCTGAAGATTCGGTAATCATTTTTCTGTCCAGTGCAAAGCGCGGTGGCCAGATATTTGCTCTGACGGTGAAAGGTCAGATTGTTTTTTCCATGCTGATTACCAACGTAGTAACGAGCAGGCGGACAGAGCCATTCCATCACGGTTTTGTTATCCGGGAGCATGAGTTATATGATGTGCTGTCGCCGCATTTTCCGGTGATATTTGATGTGGATGCGCTTGGCCCGATTGTGTTTTCCGGCACACAAAAGATGCAGTACATCCTGCAGGTTATGGTATGACGGCAACGCATGCAGCCGAGTTCCGGTTCGAGTGCCCATATGCGGAGATGATGTATGCAGTGCTCGCGCCAGAGGCAGACTCATATCCAAGAGAAAGGTCGCGGGTGCATCTCTCCCATGATAGGTGTTCTGTGACACTGTTTGTAGAGGCTGAGGACACAGCAGCCCTCCGGGCATCGCTCAATATGTGGCTACGCCTGGTAAATGTGTGCAAAGAAGTATTGGAGTTGTAAAAATGGCAAACCCACAGGCGGGCATTTCCCCGCAAATTCAGCAGCAGCTGGCAATGTTTCAGCAGATTCAGCAACAACAGCAGCAGGTATCTTCCCAGAAGATGCAGTATGAGATGACGCTTCGCGAGACCAAACGTGCCCTTGAGGAACTCAGCACCGCAGCAGAGGATACGGCTGTGTTCTTTTCAGCAGGTTCGATTCTGATCCAGAAAAAAAAGGGTGCAGTTGCAGCAGATCTTCAGGAGAGGATCGATTCGGTGGAGCTTCGGGTAGGTTCTCTTGACAAGCAGGAGAAGGCAATGACTGCAAAAGCAAGCCAACTGCAAAAACAGATTCAGGATGCACTCGCCATCCAAGGCGGTGGACAGGCTGCCCAATAATTTCTCGGAATTATCAGTTTGAATGGGAATTGTTCTTCAAATCTGAAATATAACAGCCTATATCAATAGAGAACGAAGAAACATCTATATATTACCACTAAAACCGATAGGTTTATAATTTTTTCTGTTCTATGGATAAGATTTCATCATCACAGCCAAATTTCGCACCAGTTTCGCGTTTTTCCATACTGCAATACACAGACATTTCCCCCAAACAGGTACGAAAAGATACGCTCAAGTCGGAATTCGAATCCGAGTCGATGCCGTGACAGGGCATCATGATAGGCCACTACACTACTTGAGCACAAGAAATTTCTGACTGCGGTCACGAAAATGATCCCGACTCCCGGATTCGAACCGGGGACATCGCGGTAGCCGCGCAGTATGCCCGCAGACATGAATCTTACTACAGCCGCGCACTCTACCATCTGAGTTAAGTCGGGATGACTGCTCTAATAACAATGCTGTTTTCAGATATAAACATGACGCTTCGCGTGATATTACGCATAAAAAAGGGCTTACTTCGGTTATCTGGGACCTGGCGATATGATCGGCGTTTTTGGAACGGCAGAGAAATCAGCAGTACTGAGTTTCCCTGGTTCTCATTTTTTATCAAGCCAATTTTCTGCAGGTCGATAGGCAGGCGGGATGACATTCCAGTATCATGTTGTTTTTGGCATACATCCCTCGGGAACAGGCTGCCTGATACCGGGTATCTCTATCATTCCGTTTTCGAATATAGTTTTGAAATTATCAGTTTGAATGGGAACTGTTCTTCAAATCTGAAATATAACAGTCAATATCAATAGAGAATAAAGAAATAAAGAGATAGTGAGTAACTAAAACCGATAATTCCATACATATGCCTTAACATCCAAAATAAGATCGCCCATCTCAAAAAACGAAGAAAAATCACGAAAAAATACCATTTTGGTCTTTTGCTTGCGGTCACGGCCGTAGTAACGTGTATCGCGCCTGCGGTGACGCTGTCAGGAAACCCGCCGACCCTGTAAAAGCAGGATACAGCTTTGGCGGCGGGTATACGGATAAGGCCTCTGCACGAGGGCATGGAACTTCGGCAACCCTATTCGGGGAGACATGCCCCTGCATGCCAAATGGATCCCGGGAGGAACAGTGACACCAGCTCCCATGGCGACCAAAGAACCTGCAGTGAAACCGCCCGAAGCATCAGCGGTGCCGACTGCGCAGCCCGTGCCCACCCCATCAGGCACCTCTACACCTCCAACTAAGACTCCAAACACCACGCGCGATTCGACATGGCCCACCAAGCTACTGGCAGCGGGCGTACTGATCCGAGAAAGAGACAGAGCACTCTTCTTCTGCACCTTTTTCAGAAACTATCCAGTGAAATCCCTGGCAGACAGGAATCACGCTTTTGGCATCCCCTATCCAGGCTGGAAAAACACTGACAATCCGTCTGCGGTGACCCGTCATCTCTTAAGCTGCAAAACAAAAGGCTTTGCAGCCCTGCGAGACAACGAAGTCGCACGGCACTTCCAGGCACGGGCTTTGTCGTGCGCCCTGATCAATACATGCATGGAGAAAAATTCATAGTTGTCTGGCACCATCTCTCATGCAAATGACCAAATACGGATTTGCAGTGATCGCTTGCCCAAAATGCAGGCAGATGCAGGTTACCAATCTCGCGCACGCGACAAAAACCTGTGCCTGCGGAAACAAAATGCATCTGGCAAAGGCAAAGCTCCTTGTCATCTGTGATTCGGCTGATAGAGCAAGGGATGCACTCAGAACGCTTGCCACACCAGGAAACGCTGATTTTGTGTCAGCCGCGCGAATACGATGTTTTTCACTTGTCAAAGAGACGTGGAAAAAAGACATGGACTGAAAATAATCAGTCAAGCGGGACTGCTTCAAGAACGGAAACAAGTTCCCATATGCGGGTGCGGGCATACACTGGCATGTTCGGATCGTTGCTGATCTCATCTATCAATGACAGGGCATCGGCCGCACGAAGACCGGTGGTCTTCCTTTCATCAAGAAGTAATGTTTTTGTTTCATTTGCAACGCGGCGGATGTTGCGGGGAATTGTATTGTCCTCGCTGATTGCCTGAAGCATCATCACACACTGTTTAATCATATTTTCCGGGCTTGCCATGGTAAAAATCCCTCCTGAAGCTGGGGTACCCTGCGGAACAGGATAACGACCCCCAAAACTATGTTTTAGATTAGAGTGTCCACAGTGATAAAGGATGCCATCTATATGTGCCGAGCGAAATACTACTATTGTATCATGAATGAAGATGCACGAAAACCCGATGAGATTATGGCCGAGTATCTTCTTGGCGGTGCCAAGATGCTAGCAGAACTATGTCCAACATGCAGGGCACCGATGTTTGAGGTGCAGGGTAAACACATGTGTGTGGTCTGTGCGGAGCGTCCAAGCGGTGCAAGTACCGCATCATCAGCATCGGCAAGCCCGGTGGAAAAAGTGGTGGTTGCTGCTGATGGGAAGAACGGGCTGCCAGACACCCTGCAGGTGATCACACCGAAGTATGCGGCTGCCCGCATGACAACGGTCCCGGTTTCCGGAGAGATTCATGCACGGTTTGACGCTCTGATTCTGCAGTTCTGCGCGCGTGCAGAAAATGAGCCGGATCCCGCACGCTGCCTGTCGTATATGGAGTGCATCAGAACCGCAGCGGAAGCGCGGACGATACTGAACCGCTGAAACAATGGTTTTAAAGAAACAGGCCCTCATACAAAATAGAGACATGAAGGTAATCGGTGTTGTCGGTTATCCAGCAAGTGGAAAGGGTGAATTTTCCAACATTGCCGAAAAACTCGGCATTCCGGTTGTGGTAATGGGAGATCTGATCCGGCGGCGGGTGACTGCCGCGGGCCTTGCCATCACCGATGAGAATACAGGAGCAGAAGCCCGCAGACTCCGTGAGAGATTTGGTATGGAGGCGGTTGCGATACTGACCGCAGAGGAGATTCGCAAGCAGGGTGCGAATGTAGTAGTGATCGATGGTATCCGGGGCGATGCCGAAGTCCGCTACTTTCAGTCGATGTTTGCAGACTTCCGGCTCGTGGCAATTGAGGCTGCCTTTGCAGTGCGTCTTGGGAGAATGCAGTCGCGAGGCAGAAGCGATGATACGGTCACCGCCGAAGGCCTGATAAGACGGGATGAGCGGGAAAACTCGTTCGGCCTTGCGACGGCGATGGCTCTTGCACAGACGCATCTTGGGAACGAGCCCACACTGGAGGCATATGAGGCAACGGTGAGAAGGTTTTTTGCGGAGGGAGTATGAAGGTGTATTTTGCGTCATCACGATGTTCTCTCAAAAATCCAGAGAGCTGGGTTGCAGGGATTGCGGATGCTGGATTTGATGGATGGGAGATATCCATGGATGGCTGGTTCCACGGCGTTGGGGATATCCCGCGGCAGTTTCCGAGTATCAAGAAGATGCTCAAAGAGACAGGACTTGAGTCGTCAGTGCATCTGCCGTTTTCGGGTCTGAATCCGGCATCACTGAATGCGGACATCTGGAACACCACAGTGAGCCAGCTTTCTGCCTGCATCGATCATGCAGCAGAACTTGCGGACACCATTGTATTGCATCCAGGGTACCTTGAGCCGAACGGACGGGAAGTAACGTCTGTGGCATGGAACCATCACAAAAAGGCGTTGATCAGGCTTGGAGAAGCTGCAGAGCGTGCCGGGGTCATAGTGGCGATAGAGAATATGCCGAATCTTGCGGATTTTTACTGCCGCGATCCGTATGAACTGGCTGGATTTGCGGACGAAGTGCCGGAGATCAGCATAACGTTTGATGTGGGGCATGCACACACGAATGACAATCTGGATGTGTTCTGCAGAGTGGTGCTGCCGCGGGCAGACCATCTTCACATCCATGACAACTACGGCAAATACGATGAGCATCTCCCACTTGGAAATGGATCTATCGACTGGAAGAAGATCATGCCGAAGATCAAGGCAGGCTATCAAGGAGATATCATGGTGGTTGAGGGGAGGACCCCGGCGGAAGGGATGATCAGTCTGCATCTGATTCAGGAGTGGTTTTGAATGGTGGGCGGCGAAACACTGTTTGTATATTTCCTTGGGACAGCCGGGGCACTGCCGACACCAAACAGGAATCCGTCCTGCATTATGGTCCGCCGGGGATCGGATACACTGCTCTTCGACTGCGGAGAAGGTGCACAGCAGCAGATGATGCGGGCGAAAACTGGGTTTGCAGTGAACGCAATCTTTGTGACGCACTGGCATGCAGATCATTATCTAGGTATCTTCGGTCTGGTGGAGACGATGACGTTCTGCGGAAGGACCGAACCGTTGACGATCTATGGCCCGCCTGGTGTTGTCGGGTTTGTTGAGATAATTCACCGGCTGACCCCGAGAATTCCGTTTGTTCTGCATGCAACAGAGGTTGCCGACAGGGATGTGATGCTGTTTGCCGGCTACTCGGTGGTAGCATTTAAGACGTATCACGGCATCGACAGTGTGGGCTATGTGCTGGAGGAGGATATGCGGCCTGGTAGGTTCAATCGGGATGCTGCACTTGCGCTTGGTGTTCCTCCCGGTCCACTGTTCGGCAGACTGCAACGAGGCGAAACGGTGCAGATCATCCGCGGTGATGCAGAGGAGGTTTGGGTGACGCCGGATCAGGTGATGGGCAGTCGCCGTCGTGGCAGAAAAATTGTGTACACCGGCGATACTCGTCCGGTGAAGAACAAAAATGATCTTCTGGAAGGAGCAGACCTGTTGATTCACGAGGCAACGTTTGCTGAGGACGAAGGGCAGGCCCGGGCAAAGGAGGTTTGGCACTCCACGGCACTCGAAGCGGGAATGCTTGCCGCTGCTGCTCATTCGAGGATTTTGGCATTGGTGCACTTCAGTTCACGCTACACGACGGCGGCTGGCCATATACAGGATGCGAAGGCGTGCTTCAACGGTGAGGTCATTGCACCGGCAGATCTGGTGATGATTGAGATTCCGTTCCCGAGTGAGTAAGATGACGGGATAATATCCGGTATTGAAACATAAAGCATGCGAAAAATACAAGTTGCATGGCAGCGAAACCCGCTGTGTTAGCGTAATCTCTATTAGGGGCATGCAGCAACTCCCTGTTTGCTATCCGATAATTTTGGGGCTGCAGCACCTGAATTTTTTGGGGGCAGGGCACGTCTTTTGTCCGCGCATTACAACTTCCCAGCCTTTGATCGTGCACCTGCCATTACCACCTGACCACAGGAGATGCACCCATCACCAAATGGATACCGCGGATTAATCAGACAGGGAACTCCCGCATCCCCAAGCACTGCAAAAATCGTCTCTCGGATCGAACGGTTGATTGCAACACCGCCCGAAAGTGCCGCTTTCGGTACACCCATTTGATTGCAGGAACGGATAGCCAGTTCTGCAATACCCTGGGAAAGAGCAGTCTGCACCGACGCTGCTACATCCTCTTTCCGCATGCCGCGCGCAAGCATCGCACGCCCCTCTCTGAGAAGCTCGGATGTCATAAGCACATCTCCTCTGCCCTCCCCGGCGCAAATTCGCACATCCATCGGCTGCGGTGTGCCACGGGCCGCATGGGCCTCTAGAACCATCGACGGTTCCCCATCATACGTCCGCTCGCAGCAGATGCCAAGGAGTGCCGCCACCGCATCCAGCGCCCGTCCCATTGAGGTTGTCGCCGGGCAGTTGAACTTCTGTGCGGTCTGTTGCGAGAGAATTCGCAGAGCCGCCTCATTCCAGCCGCGGCTTCTCAGCAGCTCCAGCGTAGCGTCATCGGGAAGAATGCCGTAAAGCATTCGCTCTGGAAACCGCGCCGCAAGGTCGCCGCCCGGCATCAACACCTGTTCCAGATGTCCAGTCCGGGTGTAACCATCCTCCGGGGACCCCGTCAAAATTTCCCCGCCCCAGATCGTCGCATCACTTCCGTACCCCACTCCGTCAATCGCAATCCCCACAACCTCCTCCGTCGTCACTGAAGCGATATGCGCCTGGTGATGCTGCACGGGGCAGAGTGCCGCTCCATAATCTTCTGCTAATTCACGGGCAACTTTTGTACTGAAAAACTGCGGATGGAGATCATGGGCAATAATATCTGGCTTAGCTCCGGTAAGATCCGTCAGCTTTGCAATCGTCTCCTTCAGATACAGAGCAGTCGGAAGATTGCGGATATTACCGATATGCGGCGACGTCACCACAAACCCTCCCTTATAGATGGTTGCATTTGCATTCAGCTCGGGACCGACCCCGAGGATCTGTGCAGCTCCGAGGTCCATTGCAGTTCGAAGCGGTGCAAGGCCGCGCGACAGCCGAATAATACACCCATCACGGACAACCGAGTCATCACACCGGTTAGCAATCTTGCGGTCGTGTGACAAAATAAACTCCGCCGTGCCACCCATCCGTTCGACAACATATGAAGTTTCCGTAATCATTGGTATCCCGGACGCATTCGCACTCGTCATCACCAGCAGAGGATGCTCCAGCCGTTCAAACAGCAGGTGATGCAGACCCGTGTACGGCAGCATCACTCCCAGATTGTGCAGCTCCGAGAGATCAAAATGTGCCGCAGGCTCCAGCTTGTCCAGAACCATTATTGGATGCACGGGTCCAGTGAGCATCTCCCGCTCCACATCCGTCAGCGGCACCACATATGCAGAAAGCGACTCGGGTTTTATCATTACCGCAAGAGACTGGTGCAACCGTCCAAGCAACTGTTTCAGGCGGGATGCCTGCTCCTCCACACAGCAGAGGTGAAAGCCACCAACTCCGCGAACCGCAACAATATGTCCCGCATCAAGTAGTTCTGCTGTCTTTGCAATTGGATCCTGGGTTTCTACCAGAATCCCTGCCCCTGTCATCAGAGAGAGTTCCGGTCCGCATGCTGCGCAGCAAATCGTTTGGGCATGGTGCCGCCGATTTCCTGGATTGCCGTAATCTGCAAGACAATCCTCGCACGGAGGATATGCATTCATCGATATTCGCTCCCGATCGTAGGGCACCGCATGGATGATGCTGTACCGCGGGCCGCAGTCGGTACATGACGTTGCCCAGTAGCCGTGATATCGGCTCTTTGGATCCAGAATATCCTCCAAACATTTGTCGCAGGTTGCAATGTCCGCCGGGATGAATCCGGTTCGTGCCCCATCTGCGCTTGGTAGAATCGAAAAATTCTGCGGGATTATCGTTCCCACCGGCAGCGGTTCGACCGTCACCACGTCGATGATCGACATCTTCGGCCCCTGGGAAACCGTCTCGCAGAACTCATCAAACCGGTCACCGCAGGCGGTGATCTCCACTTCGCTCCCATGGTTGATCACCGTGCCGCGTACGCCGAACTGCACGGCTGTTGCATATACAAACGGGCGGAACCCCACGCCCTGAACAACACCGCGCAAAATGATTCTGCCGCAATACATTTACTCACTTAAAAACCATTATAGAACCACGGACAATATAAGTGTAGGGTTTCTGCATCAGAACTCCGGAGAAGACCATGCCCGCCAATCCCGTAGCAAATATGCTTAGAAACAAGCGTGAGACCACACGCATCCGGATCCTTGTCAGAGTCGCAGAGCACCAGCCATCCATCCACCTGCAGGAGATAGCCGAAAAACGTGGCGTCATCCCCCAAGATATCTCAGAATACGTCCGCGATCTTGCCGAAGAGGGCTTCATCGGTGCTGAAGGCCGGGGACACTACTATGTCACCCATAAGGGGGTTGAATGGGTGCTTAACAATGCCGGGGTCCCCAAAACCTATGCCCAGCATGTTTGCCGTGATATCATCCATCAGGTTACCACCAGGGCAGTAATTGCCAATTCCGATCTGAAAGCTGACGATTCCATTGACGTTTACACGAAGGGCGTGTGACTGTATGCCAGCAGCAAGCCGCAGACGGCGATGGACAAGGTTAATTACGGGCACAAATGCCGGCAGGGACGTGGGTGTTGCCAGGATTGCCAGTATCATTGACCACACCGAAGGCAAAACTGATGTGGCCAAAGACCAGCAGATTGAATGCGGAGAATATAGACTGAACCCGGAAGAGAACCTTCGTCCATTGGTAAAAGAAGCGAATTTTGTTGGTGCGATCAGCCTTGAGGTATACCTTGCACGCAAAATGGTCAGTGTCACTCCTGACTGTTCATTTGGTGCACGGGAAGGCACCATTGAGGCCGTGTTCCACGATATGCGCTACCTCACTCTCATCGTCGACGAAGAGTTCATCGACTTCCTCAAACGACTTGAGACAGCCGGTCTCTCTACACAATACACGAACTGGTGGGTCAATAAATGGTAACCGTTGTTCAACCCTATAAAAAAGGGTACAAGGTCTATTTTTGTGATGATGCAAAGAGCGGCAGAATAAAACACGTCGGTACCGTTGAGCTTGAGGAGACCAGCAAAGGTATCCGGCCTTCGGAGTTTTTCGTCCGGAGGCCTGGGGCCTCCCACGCACAAAAGACACCGACCAAAGAATTCATCACGGTGCTTCGGGCAAACGGCGTGGTTCAGCTCACCGAAACACTGCCGGCATTTCAGGATTTTCTGCGGAGCATGCAGATTTCGTGGGAGAAGATTATCCTCTGCCGCACCTGTATGTTTGACGACCGGTTGACTCCAATGACCGAAGTGACCCGCATCAAGTACGGACAAGAGTATGTCTGTCTTGACTGCGCAAAGCGCGAACTCCGCCGTGAACTTGCCCACATCAAACGGCCCGGCAGGCGGACCCAGATGCACATCGAGGGCCTC
The DNA here is from genome assembly GCA_031287415.1 of Candidatus Methanorbis basalitermitum. GTDB lineage: Archaea > Halobacteriota > Methanomicrobia > Methanomicrobiales > Methanocorpusculaceae > Methanocorpusculum > Methanocorpusculum basalitermitum. The sequence goes on from JAITSY010000026.1 coordinate 34,347, forward strand.
CTTGAGGAGTACCGCGACCTTGACATGGTGCTTGCGATTCTCCAGCCGGAGTCACTTGATACCAAAAAAACGATGTTCGACCGGCTCGATGCCCATGAGCAGACACCGACGGAACGACTCGAAAACCTGCCGCTTCCCCGTGAATTCATCGATGTCTGCGGAATTGAGACTCTCATGCCTGCACAGCAGTGTGCGGTTGAAGCAGGACTTCTGTTCGGAAAAGATCTTCTCGTGGTTGCCGCAACCGCATCCGGAAAGACCTTCATCGGTGAGATGGCAGGACTCAAAAACTATCTTGAAAAGCGGGGACGCATGTTCTTTTTGGTACCGCTCGTTGCTCTGGCAAATCAGAAGTATGATCGCTTTTCTAAGAAATACGAAGGGCTTGCCACAACCTCGGTAATGACCGGGATTTCCCGTGTCAATCTGCCGGAAACTCGGCCAGTCGGCAACCGGGGTTCGAGTGGCGGTATTGTAGTAGGAACGTATGAAGGAGTTGACAACCTTCTCCGAAAGGGTACGGGCCTGCACAACATCGGGACTGTTGTCATCGACGAGGTGCAGATGCTCGAATATCCCGAACGCGGCCATCGACTTGATGGCCTCATCGCCAGACTAAAGTATATCGCCCCCAAAGCCCAGTTCCTCTATCTCTCTGCAACGATCGGGTCACCGCATCTACTAGCCAAAAAACTCGAGGCAACGCTGGTCTCGTATGCGGATCGCCCCGTTGCGCTTGAGCGGCACCTCATCTTCACGGAAAAGGACGCGAAGGTCCCCTACATCAAAAAACTGGTCTTTGAGGAGTACAACAAGATTTCATCGAAGGGCTATCGCGGTCAGAGCATTATTTTCACGAATGCTCGCAGCCGCTGCCACACCGTGGCGGATGCGATTGGAAAACAGGCAATGCCGTACCATGCGGGTCTTACCTCACATGAGCGACGGGCTGTTGAGAAGCAGTTTGAGGGGGGAAAACTTGCCTGCGTTGTCACGACCGCGGCTCTTGCGGCAGGTGTTGATTTTCCGGCATCACAGGTGATCTTTGATGCTCTTGCGATGGGGATTACCTGGCTAACCGTGCAGGAGTTCCATCAGATGATGGGACGTGCCGGCCGCCCAGATTTCCATGATCTTGGCCGTGTGGTAATCCTCGCTGAGCCAGGCGCCTCATATTCGCGTGATACAAAACTTACCGAGGAGGAGGTTGCCATCCGTCTGCTGAAGGGTGACGTGGAGGAGGTTGCTCCGATGTATGAGATTGAGGAGACCTCTGAAGAGTTCGCTGCAAACGCGGTGATTTGCCGGGGTAGTGCGGCGGACATTGTGAAAACCGGTGCGATGATGGTTGGTTGCGGCGAGGATCCGCTGCCGGATCTTCTGTGGCATAAGCTCATCCGCAAGAGCGGTGGAGTTCTTGAGCTTTCTCCTCTCGGCCACGTGATGGCCGAGCAGTTCATCGGCATAGAAAAACTGCTGGAAATCGACCGGCTGGTCCGGGTGATGGATGATCCGTTAGAACTGATCGCCGAGATCGAATGTTCCGGAGAGGAACGTGACAAGGAAAAACGGCGTACCGGCCGAAAATCTGCAGAAAAGGAAGAATCGGACTGGATGGCCGGAAAGAAATCAGCCAAAATGAAGCCGCGAAGTGACGCACCCCTTGCAAGGGTAATTGAGAGAGAAGCAGCCACTACAACAAAGAAACACGAACACAATCGGAAGGGGCAATCCAGCAAGAGCGACACGAAGAGGAAACTCCTGCATGGACACAAAGAAACCGCTGCAGATGCAAAAGCTGCACGCCTCTGATAGGGATTACACCAGCACATCTGCGCAAGCTGCAAGCAAGAGGCACTTGGCCTTGCGTCGTCAGCGGCGTGCACGTGCAACTGTACTGCGCTGTACAGACGCGTTGAAGGAAATAGTTGTGCGCAAAAAACGAGAAGCTGCCTCTTATATCCCTGTGCCCAAACGAAGGATGAACGATGAACGGGATGCAGCTGAGGCCGGCTTGGCAAGGATTATCTTCTTCGCGGGCGATCGTGCTACCAGCAGTACACAGTCTGCCCATGGCGCCTGCCATGCTCTCTCCTTCCTGTTTCCAAAACCAGGGAGTTGGCGTCCTGCGTAGACGACAATGTCAGCAGCTTTGCGGGTGTTGTGCACCAAATGGGTTAGCGGCCGCGCATCACAACCTTTTTTTTGTTTGGTTTCCCTAACTTTAATATGCGAATATGCTGCGCCCAAATTACCCAAATGTGGAATGACGTGAGGACTGCATTTGTACTGGCCGAGGAGGCCGTGTTACGCGCGGTGAGTGCTGATGCAGAGCTGGTGGTATTTTCGGAGCAGTATGCAACTGGCTGGAGGGTTAATGGATGCATATCGGAAAAGGTAACGGGCACAGAGGTGAAGGAGCAGTGGCTTTCCCTCGCCCGTGAACATGGAGTTGCTGTTGTTGGTTCGTATATGCGAGAACTGCCTCATGGCCTGCCGCAGAATGCTATGCTTGTGGCAGGGCCGGACGGCGAAGTGATTACCGAGTATGCAAAGATCCATCTGTTTGCCCCGGGCGGGGAGAAGAAGCGGTACACACCAGGCGATATGCCTGTGAGTTTTTCATACAAGGGTGTGACATTTGGATGTGCGATCTGTTTTGATCTGCTGTTCCCAGAACTGTTCCGCGATTACCTACGATCAGGGTGTGAATGTATGCTGGTGCAGGCAGCATGGCCTGCGGCACGGGTTGCAGACTGGGAGCTGCTACTTCGCGTACGGGCACTGGAGAATCGAGGGTATGTGGTTGCAGCGGGATGCCTTGGATATGATTCCATCTCCGAGACGGAGTATTCGGGGCGCGGGGTCGTTTGCGATCCAGAGGGGAGGATTGTGGCGGATGCAGGGGGGTTTGTGGGAGGGTGCTGTGCTGAGGTTGATGGGGAGGCAGTGCGGGAGCTGCGGGAGAGGTGGGGGATATGGCCGGAGTAATGCTGTATCACATTATGAAAAGTGCGAGAATCAATGCCTGCTGACAATATTAGTACCATCCTCATTGTAAGTGCCCATTTTTATCCTGTGATAGGAGGGACGCCTACACATACACATTATCTCTGTACAGCTCTTTCCGAGTTGGGGAAAGACGTACATCTGATTACTGCAGGCGGTGATGCCCCGATTACCGATGAGGGTGCAGAGCATGACGCACATCTGCGTTATACACTGCATCGTATCCCTACCAACGGCAAGTACAAACAGGATATCTCCTTTCTTTGGCGTATCCGAAAAGAACTTCCAACATATATTGCTCAGCTGCATCCTGATATTGTGAATGTCTCTACCGGTAACTTTGTGCCGCTGGTATTGAGATTTGCTGCTGTAGATGATGTTCCTATTGTATATACAGTACATAATGTTCCACCTGAAGAACATCCCTTCAGACACTCATTTGGCACTGATACCGTAACATCTGTCATTCGGAGGGTGTACTTTTCGGGGATAGGTATACTTGCAAGGCTGACTGTGAGATTTGGTAAGTACTGTTCTCTGATTTGTGTGAGTGAAAATACTAAGCGTAAGCTTATTCTTATGGGTGCCAACTCCAAAAAAATCCATGTTGTGGGCAATGGCATCTCCGTTCCGTCAAATGTGTATGAAAATGACAGGGCATTTGGTACTGGAACGGTAAACATTCTAACCGTCGCCGGAGTCATTGAACATAAGGGGCAGCTGGATATGGTCTATGCTATGAAGAACATTGCTTCAGAGATCCCGTCTGCCAAATATTATATCGTAGGTCCCATCCGTTCAGTGGGATATCGAGATCGTATTATTTCAGCTGCAAAGGAGCTGGGTATTGAAGGTTCTGTAATTATCACTGGTGAAGTTACCAGTGAAGAATTGGAAAAATACTATCATTCTTGTGATATCTACGTTCAACCCTCATATCAGGAGGGTTTCTGCATTGCTATTCTGGATGCAATGATCCGGGGCAAACCTGTTATCGGGACAGATGTTGGTGAAATCGCGAAGTTTGTTGCGGATGGGCGCGGCATTCTTCTAAAGCAGCCGAGTGTGCAGGATATCTCCTCGGCTGTATTGCGGTATGTCCGCGATCCAGGGTTCCGCGTTTCATCAAGCTTGATGAGCAAAAATTTCGTGGAAAAACATTACAGCTGGAAAAAAATCGGTGCTGACACATTGAACGTGTATGCTGCAGCAAAAAATCGGTAGTTTAGTGTTTTCGTGCGAAGTCATCGTCAATTCTTACGATGTCGTCTTCGGTCAAATATTCTCCATCCTGTATTTCGATTACCTCCAGAGGGATTAATCCAGGGTTTGATAACCGATGCTTTATTCCTTGTGGGATGAAGGTACTTTCTCCATTACGTACAAAGAAGGTAGCATCTTCATTTGTAACCTGTGCTGTTCCGCTTACGACCACCCAATGTTCATTTCTGTGATGGTGATACTGCAGTGAGAGACGGCTTTTTGGGTTGATGGTGAGACGCTTGATCAGGTAGGTTGTCCCACGCAGAAGAATCGTATATTGTCCCCAAGGCCGGTGAACAGCAGCGTGTGCGTTTGCACGTTCGTCTCCCGCTTTTTGAAGAAGAGAGGTTAGTTTTCCTACATATTGGGACTGATTTCTCGGGCAGACCAAAAGGCAGTCGGGAGTGTCAATGATTGCGGTATCTGACAGGCCGATTGTTGCAACAAGACGATCAGAGATGATGAGATTATTTTGTCCGTCGAGGGTAAGATACTCTCCATGGACAACGTTTCCCAATTTGTCTTTTTCGTTTACTGAGTAGAGCGCATCAAAGTTACCTACGTCGTTCCACTCTACTGCTAACGGGACAACGACAGCTCTTTTCGTTTTTTCCATGATGCCATAATCGATGGAGATTTTGGGTGTCTGTTCGTATGATTCCGGGATTGGGCGGCTGAAGGATTTTGCCACATCTGGAGCGCATTTTTGCAGTTCCTCCATGAAAATGTCTGCTGTAAAACAGTACATCCCCGAGTTCCAGAGATATCCTTCTCTTACGTATTTTTTTGCCAGAGACAGACTCGGTTTTTCCGCAAAGGTATCTATCAGGCACCCATTCCCGCATGGTGTTCCTGGCAGAATATATCCATATCCTATCTGGGGTGACAGGGGGGGTACGCCGAATGCGACCAGATGATCTTTCGCGAGGTTTTTCGCTGCTTGAATTGCATTTTTGTAGGTCTCGTGGTCGTTAACCAGCTGATCGGATGGGAGTACGAGTATTTTTGCAGTTGTGTTTATTTTCCGAATGCAGGTAACCGCATAGGTGATTGCAGGAAGCGTGTTTTTTTCGCAGGGTTCTAAAAGAATATGACCCCCAGCATCAATCTGGCTCAACTGATCCACAACAAGATACTGCTGGATCTCATTGGTGACGATGTAAATTTCCTCTGGTTGGGAAAAAATGAGTGCACGTTTGATGGTTTTCTGGAAAAGAGACTCCTTATGAAATAATGGAAGAAATTGTTTCGGATAGGTGGTTCTGCTAAGGGGAAAGAGGCGGGTCCCAGAACCTCCGGCAAGGATTATAGTGTACATATCTCACCTACATTTTATTTATCCAATGATAAGGGTTCTTTTTCCCATCCATCCTTCAGGATACATTTGGATCTTTCTGGTCCTTGTTTATATTTTTTTGTTTTTAACCACCATCCTAATGCAAGTGGGTGATACTTCCTAAATCGTGGAAACAGTCCAAGTTTTCTTAGCCACGCAGATACTTTTAGACCATAGTAATATTTTGATCCGAATTGAACATGTTCAAGAAAATGCAGTTTATCGAGGATATGATTGGGTTCAATTGCGTCTGGGTGTATCAATATTTTTGGGGTTAGTGCCTTTGTTTCCCGAAATAATATCGTTGTATCTCCAAAACTATGGACTCCAAGAAGACCTATGTTAGATATGAGATTTGTGGATGGTACGATGCAAAGTCCGGCGTTTTTTGTCACTGCATATGTCCATTGTATCGCCCATACATCTGGTTTTTCCAGTTGATAGACTCTATCTAAATTGTACATCATATATTCCCGGTATTCGGGAACTGCATCGTAGTATGTATCATGCAAAACATGGAAGTAGTTTTGCGGCCAATCGGATATTGCAATATCAAACGATTCCCATGCCCGTTTCCACGTTGCCCACCCCCAAATCCATGCGCCGCGGGAAAAATGGTAACTCTCATTGTACCTGTCTGCACGTGAATTTAAACTTTCACCAGAGATAAGCATAACCGGTGTGTTGTTACGATATTTTTGTAACATTTCTTTACAAAATACAAAAAAATCGGGATGGGGCAGGCAATCATCCTCAAGGATGATCGCCTCGTCTTCTGTTTCAAATATCCATGAAATCGCCGAGCATATGGCCTTTCCACATCCTATATTTTTGTCTAAAAAATGGGTATGCAGTTCACACTCCCAATCAATTTGTTTCACAATATCCCGTGTTTCCCGACACAGAATATCCTCCCCAACCCGTTCGGGGCGGGGTCCATCAGCTGACACATATAATTTTGCAGGCTTTCTTTGTTTTATTTGATCAAAGACTTGTTGTGCAGTATCTTGTCGATTGAATATGAGAAAAAGAATAGGTACGCTGAATTGTGCATCATTCACCGGTTTCACCTTGCTGCTCCCGGGTCCTCTGCTGAACCTCAGAGGGGAGACTCTATCCTATACGTTGCTTTCGTCCTATACATTACTCTTATGGGCCGGTCTGTTTTCCGGATCATTCGTCCCATCAACCCCGATCTGCGGTGTTGGCCATCGATGGTTTCGTTGCTTTGCTGGCTGTACCGGACGCAGTGTCCGGAACGTTAATCGTAGATATGGGGTTCGTCAATCTTCTCGTATGCGACGAGCTCACTTTTGGCAAAGTGGATACCGATTTCCCGATCTGCACTTGTGGGGGAGTCTGCTGCGTGGATGACATTCTTGCCGATTGAAAGAGCGTAGTCCCCGCGGACGGTACCGGGTGCGGCCTCTGCGGGGTTTGTTGCGCCGTTCATTTTGCGGACGGTGGCAACGACGTTCTCGCCCTCAAGCACGAATCGAAAAACGGGACCGGAGGTGATGTATGCCTTCATACCTGGGAAAAACGGCTTTGCCTGGTGTTCCTCATAGTGCTTGTCCACAATTGCTTCCGGAAGGATACCGAACTTTGCTGCAACGATCTTGAAGCCTTTCATCTCGAAACGGGAAAGAATCCCGCCTGCAAGACCCCGCTGGATGCCGTCCGGCTTGATCATAACAAAGGTGCGTTCCATGGCTTTACTCCTTGCCGCGTGCCTTGCGACCGGCTGCTGTCCAAGCAACACGGCGCGGGATACGGCCGAGCTTGTAGCCGCTCTGGCATTTGGAGGAACAGAAGTAAAAAACTGCACCATCCTTTCTGACGAACAGCTTGCCTGTCCCGGGTTCAAGCTGTTTGCCACAGTAACTGCAGGTATAGATTTCGACCATTTCAAATTCACCGTCTTGAGAGCTTCTTTGCTTCGCGTTCTGTTTCAAGGAGCATCAGAATGTCACCCTCGCGAATTGGACCAACGGTGTTGCGGGTGATAATCCGCCCCTTGTTCGGGCCATCAAGTACACGGCACTTGATCTGGGCTGCCTCTCCGTGCATACCAGTACGGTTGACGACTTCAATGATTTCTGCTGGCGTTGCATCATCAAGCATGTATTTATCCTCTGAGTGCTTTAACCTGGTTTACAAGGGTCTCCACGATTTCCTTGCCCTTGCCTGTTTTTACAATTGCAACCGCGGTACAGCCGACATCAATGCCGCACGCAGCGCCGATGTCTGCCTGCTTATTGATAAAAACGAACGGGATCTTTTTTTCGTCTGCAAGTCCAGGGATGTGCATAACGATCTCTTCGGGTGTAACATCAGCACCAATGAGGACAAGGGCTGCGGTTCCGTGCTCGACAGCTTTTGTTGCCTCGTTGGCGCCTTTCTTAATCTTTCCTGTTTCGCGTGCAAGCTCAAGAGCTTCAAGTGCTTTGTTCTGAAGTTCTTCTGGGATTTCAAACATCTGGTAAATCTTTGCCATAATGACTCACTTCACTCGGGACAGTTTTAAGACCATCCGTCATCGCTCATCAGCGGCGCTGTTGGTAAAAGTAACAGACCGTTGCTGGCGTAACGATATATATGGCGTGACTCCGGCATAAAGGTTTTGAAAAAACCACGTTAGCTGCTCCGACAGTGAAATACTCACGTTGTCTTAGGAGAGCTGGCTACCCGGGAAACTAGCCGAGATTCCATGTGTCTGTGTCCCAATTGTGACGCTAAACTGAAAAACAGCACCAATAATGTTGCACGCGAAGCCCTCACCCAAATTGACGGAGACGATCAGACCACCTCCCCAGAAATAGCCATAAAATCCAGGTGCGCAATGAATTCCATGGGCTCACCTATTTTACAAAGACACCATGCCCAGCTCAAAGCAGCAATGAAGACCTTTGAGGGGGAACATGGATTGGAGGAGCAAACTCCCTGACTCTCCACCCTTTTCATCTCGCTGATTCTATTGATGTGACGACTGATTTTCTGTCTCGCATCAACAAGCTCCGACTTGCGGCCGTAGAAGTCTTAGAAGGCAACTAAGTACACCATGATTATGTGAAGATACCCGTGATGTTCCCATGTGTATGTGAAGATACCCGTGATGTTCCCATGTGTATGTGGGAGCGGTATATGGAGAACCATTTACCCATTCACATCTGTTTTATCGGCAGGTTCGGCGAAAAAAGAGGTTGTGCCGGCTGCCTGGCGGATGCCTCGGGCCATGCACACGAAATAATCGGCTGCCTATTACCCCACCACACCAGATTGACCGGGGTCATCGCGTTCTCACGGCCTAAGTTCGCGGGAGATATTCGGAGTGCTCACTGAATGTTGTGCCGGTGTGGTACAGCATTGAAAGCCCGCACACGGAAAACCCATTTGCTCTCCCTGTCAACAGTTATAGTACCATGCCGCTCTCAGCCCAGACCAAAACCCAGATTACCAATCTCCTACTTGCGTACCAGACTGCCTACAACCGTCACGACCCAGAAGCCCTCGCAAAAAACCTTGCAACAGACATCATCATGTACGGCTGCCGCACTGGCGAGTTCATCTCAGGCCGCGAGAACTTCATCACCATGGTGACAAAAAATATCTCCCGTTACAAAATCGACGGCATCCTGCTTGGTGAACCGGAGATCAAAGGCGATGGCATCGTCGCCTGGATTTCAGCTGAATGCATCCTCCTAAGTACATCTGGCAGCGGTGCGGTGCATGAAACACCCTCCCGTTTCACCGCCGTCCTCCGAGGCACCGGCCATGCATGGGAGTTCGTCCAGATCCATATGTCGCTCGGCTATCCGTACCATGAATAGATCTGTCTGGTGCAGACATGATACCTTTTCCTGCCGGTGCCGTCTGCATTTCCTGCCACTGAACCGCTCTTCTCGCCATGTTGCATTTAGTTGACAATATTTATATTCGAGAATGGCTTATATATCAGAGTACATAAGTGCAAAACACCCAGGGACTCGTGGTCTAGTAGGCTATGACGTCGCCTTGACATGGCGGAGATCAAGGGTTCGACTCCCTTCGGGTCCATTTTATAGCTATTTTTTGAAATGAAGTTGCATGACAGCGAAACCCACGGCCCTGGAATGCACTGTACACCAATTTCAGAGGCGTGTAGCTATTGAAAACAGGACCGCTAAGATTCGGATCCGTGATGACCCGTTGGAACCTCCGCCATTCAAGAAAGATGGACCCTGCAGCGACGCTGCCTGGCATCGTAGAGCAGCTTCTTCGGCAACGTACCGCACGCTGCCTGCGGCTGGCATTGGATCTGCCGAAATATGCATTCTTCGGGGGAAGGGCTAATATCTCGAAGAAAATTGGCAAAGGAATATATACATCAACTGCTGATGCCAATATCACCTATCACATATGAAGATTGAGATAATCCATTCCACCATCGATATTGCCGGGACCAACATCCGTACTGCCATGGACAGCCTAATCCAAACACCCCCTACGGGGGGATGGCCACTTTTTACTAAAAATACCGTGACCTTTCGGGAATGTCCGGATCGCATCATCAATGCAACAGATGCCATCACTGATCCTGATGCAGAGCTGATCATCTTCCTCGCTCGTCATGCAAGCGTCAATCCGGTTCCAGTGCTGACGGTGCATCCTGCGGGCAACTTCGCTACCGCAGACTTGGGCGGAAACCCTCGCGAACTTGGCACTGCCGCACCTTTGTGGATGCGTGCGGTTCTCCGCAATCAGCAGAAGTATGTTCCGGAGGGATTCCGCGTTTCGTACGAGATTACCCATCATGGTCCCACAAATATCCATGCCCCGTACTTCTTCGTCGAAGTCGGCAGTACGGAAATCGAATGGCGCAATGAACAGGCAGCCCACGCCGCAGCAAAAAGTATTTTGATGGCCGACCCGGGAAATGACAAAATCATCCCCCTGATCAGCTTTGGCGGGACCCATTATGCAGTGAGGCAGACCGCAATCGCTTTAGAAACACAAGGAGCCTTTGGCCACATGATGCATACCAGGAACATCGGGGATGCGGACGCGGGTATGGTCCGGCAGATGATCGAAAAAAGCGGTGCCATTGTCGCACACATCGATAAAAAGGCCATGTCCAGGCTGGAAGCCACACACATAGAGGGAGTGCTGCGCGAACTAGGTATCTCTGAAGTGACAGAAGGGGATCTCCACCGGATCGGGGCCCTACCATGGAACGTTTGGACCGCGTTTGCTGCGTTTGCCAAAGATATAGATCCTACAGCAAAACTGTTTCCTCACGGAAAGATTGGCGGGAGTGAACCTGCCTCAATAGTTCTGCCCAAGGATCTCTTCTGTGAGGCGTTCGACGGCAACGAAGCAGAACTTTTTGTCGCACTTGATCGGATCGGCGGGGTATTTCATGCAACCGACAGGAATGGGAGGGTTCTCCCGGTCTTGCTGACAACGTCTGACAGGCGGCATGAGATAGCAGGTGATTTAATAGCTTTATCAATCCAACAAATAATATATACACAGGGTGCCGCAGTGGAAGGTGATCGGATCATCATAACCCGTCGGCAGTTTGATGCCCGACTCGCACGCACGCAGGGCGTCCTGTCTGGTCCGTTGTTTGGAAAACTTGCCGCAGGTGAATCTGTGACGCTTCCAGACGGCAGAACGGTCACACCGGAGATGGTGACAAAAACGGTCCAGTCCACCATCCATATCCCGGGATTGGAGAATTACTCATGAGATCAATCGTAGAAGAAGCACTATCACGCAAGCGATTTGCAGAGACTGCACGCGACAACAACGCAGTCTCCGCCATATATGACGCAGAGGATGAAGTAGAACTCACCCCCCACCGCAGTGAACAGGCAGATTCAGAACACACCCCGGAGTCGATCAGCGTTGCTATTCCGGCCTCAAAACAGAAAATCGATTTTTCCAGCCAGTACAAATACACACCACCGGCACAAGATCACATGGATGACGATGGCGAATTTGATGACATTCTTGAATCGCTGAAAACGAAAATCACCGTCGTCGGCTGCGGCGGTGGAGGGTCAAACACGGTTGCCCGCATCTTTGACGAAGGTGTTGAGGGTGCGGAGATCTACGCACTGAACACCGATGCTCAGCACCTCTCGATGCTCCGCGGCCGTGTTGGCAAGCGGATTCTGATCGGACGCCAGACGACGAAGGGACTTGGTGCAGGTGCAATGCCGCAACGCGGTGAGGAGGCCGCACTGGAGAGCGAGGACATGATCCGCCAGGCTATCGGCGGATCGAATATGGTGTTTGTGACGGCTGGTCTTGGCGGCGGTACAGGAACTGGCAGCGCACCGATTGTTGCAAAAATTGCAAAAGAGGTCGGTGCCCTGACAATTGCAGTTGTTACACTCCCATTTACCAGTGAAAGTGCTACCCGCATGGAAAATGCGGAGATCGGTCTTGAACGGCTTCGCGAGGTCGCGGATACGGTGATCGTTATTCCAAACGATCGGATATTGGAGGTTGTTCCTCGTCTGCCACTCTCCCAGGCATTCAAAGTTGCTGATGAAGTACTCATGCGCGCGGTGAAGGGCATCACAGAACTGATTACCCTGCCGGGTCTGGTGAACCTTGACTTTGCGGATGTCCGCACTGTCATGGAACAGGGGGGGATTGCAATGATCGGTATGGGCGAGTCCGACAGCGAGGACAAGGCAACTGATTCGATTAAGAAGGCCCTGCGTTCCCCGTTGCTGGATGTTGATATCACCGGTGCGACTGCAGCACTCATCAATGTTATTGGCGGTCCCGACATGACGATGTTTGAAGCCGAGGGTGTAGTGCAGGAGGTTTATCAGCGGATAGACCCGGGCGCACGGATTATCTGGGGAGTTCAAGTTGATCCGGAGATGGAAGGCCGCATGCGCACGATGCTTATCGTGACGGGTGTGCAGTCCCCACAAATTTATGGTAAACAGGAGCAAACATATATGGCGCAACAATCAAATTTGGTCCAGAAATCCAAGTTCGAGATTGACTTCCTGAGGTGAATATATTGGCAGCAGATGAAAAAAATACTAAAAAAAAGGCAGCTTTTTCGCCTATAAATGCAAAGATACCGAGGGATTCCCAACAGAGCATCTCTGAGTTCTTCCACAAATATTTGCGTGTGTTAAAACTTGCGCGCAGACCATCAAAGGATGAATTTTTCAAGATCTCGGCGGTTGCTGCAGCAGGTATTGCAATCATCGGGATTCTCGGTTTTGGCATATATCTGGTGTACCACTATCTACTCCTATCTCTCCTATAAGTGGGACCATGACTGATTCAGAGTTTGGTAACAACTACTACATAATCAAGACGACGTCCAAGCACGAGCGGACAGTTGCAGATAATATCCGCGAGGCTGTTGTGAATAACATGGTGGACGTTGTCGTAACAGCAGTAGTGGTGCCGGAGGACATTAAGGGGTATGTTTTTGTGGAAAGTCCCGAGGAGCATGCACGTATTGAGGAGCTGGTGGAGACGATTGCGCACGCACGGGTTGTTTTAAAAAACGAGACGTCATTGGAGGAGATCAAGCATTTCCTTGTACCAAAGCCTGCGGTCTCGGGTATTGAGGAAGGTACGATTGTTGAGCTGATTGCAGGGCCTTTCAAGGGTGAGAAAGCAGTGGTCAAGCGCGTGGATCATACGAAGGAAGAAGTCACCGTTGAGCTGTATGAATCAATTGTGCCAATTCCGATTACTGTGCGCGGCGACAATGTGCGCGTGATAGAGCGCAACCACGAGTGATTCTCCTCTTTTTTTGGAATTGTTACAACCAAGCCCATTAGATTTATGTTGTCATACGTCGACGTTACTAAACCAATGTTAGGCGAGTCTTTGACTTTGCGCTGACATACGGTGATACAATGGCAGAAACTGTCGAGGTACTGATACCCGGCGGCAGAGCAACTGCAGGACCACCACTTGGTCCAGCCCTGGGTCCCCTTGGGATCAACGTGAAGGCAGTCGTTGATGACATAAACAAAAAGACTGCCGAGTTCAATGGCATGTCTGTTCCGGTTACGGTTACAGTCGATGACAAGAAAAACGTCACGTTAACAGTCGGGATTCCTCCAACAACCGCACTTGTTATGAAAGAAGCGGGTGTTGAGAAGGGATCCGGCACCCCGAATACTCAGGCAGTTGGTAATCTGCCGCTTGAAGCTGTCATTCGCATTGCAAAAATGAAGATGGGGAGTATGCTTTCCTACGACCTCAAGAATGCGGTCATGGAAGTCATAGGCACCTGTGTCTCTGTTGGTATAACCATCGACGGCAAGACGGCAAAAGCCGCAATTGCCGCAGTCAATGCGGGCGAGTACGACGCACAACTTGCATAAAGTCAGTGTGATGCTTCAAACGGGCAGCGGAGTGAAATATTCTCCGCGAAAAATGTACAGTTGTAGAGAACAACCATAGGAGATCTGTTTGGAAAAACCGGTCGAAAACTATGGAGGCTTCATCATAATGGTTGAAAAGACCCAAATTATCAGCGCTGTTGCGGCAGCAATGGAGCAAGCGCCCAAAAGAAAGTTCCGGGAGAGTATCGATATTACTATCAACCTCAAGCATGTGGACATGGCGCAGCCCAAAAACCGTATTGATGAGACGATTCTTCTGCCACAGGCAATAGGCGTCAAAAAGATCGCAGTCTTGGGTAAGGGAGATATTGTTTCCCAGGCTCGTAACGCAGATGTCGATATTATTATCGGTCCTGAAGAAATTGAGCGCTTGGGAGGTGCCCCGCGTGAGGCACGCAAACTCGCAGGTCAGTATGACTACTTCCTTGCAGAGACTGCGGTCATGCCGCTTGTTGGTCGCTGGCTTGGTCAAAGACTCGGTCCCCGCGGTAAGATGCCACAGCCGATTTCAATGGGCCAGAACATTACACCGATCGTTGAACGTCTTCAAAACTCTGTGAAGGTGCGATCTAAGGACAGACTAAACATGTCTGTCAAGATCGGCACCACGGCGATGGCTGTGGAGGCAGTTGCTGAAAACATAGATGCGGTCTTAAAGAGAGTGCTCGGAAGACTCGAAAACGGCGAACTAAACATTCGTTCCGTCTATGTCAAGACTACGATGGGTCCCGCTGTGAAGGTGATGTAGACATGGCAACTTATACCCACCACCTTCCTGCGTGGAAACGTGAAGAAGTTGAAGGAATTGTGGAGAACGCAGGCAGGCATGAGCTTGTCGGCCTGGTTAATATCTACGGTATTCCCGCAAGACAGTTCCAACAGATTCGCAGGAATCTGCACGGCAGTGCAATTGTGAAAGTTGCAAGAAACACGCTTGTTGAGCATGCATTCAATGAGCTTGGCGGCTATTTCATAAATCTGAACAGCCACGTGAGTAAGTACTCTGCACTTATCTTCGCCGACGGCAATCCGTTCAAGCTGTTCAAGGCTCTTGAGCAGACGAAAACGAAGCGCGCTGCAAAGGCAGGTGAGATCACTCCCGAGGATATTGTTGTTCTCGCAGGACCTACGTCTTTCAAGCCAGGCCCGATCGTCGGAGAGCTGCAACAGGCAGGCATCCCAGCAGCTATTGACGGTGGCAAGGTCAAAATTAAGGAGACCAAGACGGTTGTAAAGGCAGATCAGGCTGTCAACAAGAAACAGGCCAATGTTCTGGCAAAACTTGATATCAAGCCGATGCCAGTTGGTCTGTCACTTCTTGCCGTCTGCTACGAAGGCGAGATTTATCTACCGGACGTCCTCGGTGTTGATGAAGAAGCATACAAGGCACAGATCATTCTTGCAGCCCTGCAGGGATTCAACCTTGCAATCAATGCTGCAATTCCGACCTCATGCCCGCAGGTGACTGAGGCTCAGATTGCAAAGGCCGTCCGTGAGGCACGCAACCTTGGCGTGGAGACTCCTATCTACGAGCCGGGTGTCATCGAGATGATCATCAGCAAGGCATATAGACAAGCAAACGCCCTGAAGGCATAAGCCAGCACAGCAAAGCTGTGTTGCGTTGCAGGGCGAACACACGGTAAAACCATGCGTTTGCCATGCAACTTTATCATACAAAATAGGTGAAGGTAACATGGAGTATATTTATGCAGCTCTATTAGTTCACTCCGCAGGAAAGACTGTGGATGAAGAATCGGTTAAGGCAGTTCTCTCTGCCGCAGGTATCGCAGTTGACGACTTCCGGGTAAAGGCCCTTATCGCAGCACTTGACGGTGTTGACATCGAGGGGGCAATCTCCAAGGCAACAGTAGCCCCAATTGCAGTTGCAGCAGCAGGTGCATCGGCACCGGCAGTAACCGTTGCAGTAGAGGAGGTAGCAGCACCGGAAGAGAGCAAGGAGGAAGAGGAAGAGAACGCCATGGCAGGCCTCGGGGCACTCTTCGGATAAACTCGAGTTCTCTCATACAAGAGATACTTCGACTGCCGTAGCAGTTTTTTGCGGCATTATCTCTATTTTTCTAAAAATCTGTTGCTGCAATTCGCTTGGAGTTGTGACTTTTGCAAAGTTGCATGGTGGCGGGACGATTGCGCATCTGGCGGGATGTTTGTCCCGCGGCCCTGCAATGGCTGCACGTGGAACACGTGCAACCTACTGCACGCCGCCAACTGTGTCCGGCATAACCTCTATCAGAGGCATGCAACCGTAGCAGTATATTTCATGGTTATGCAAACCAGATCGCAGAAATCACCTTTGAGATCAACCGCAAAAGATCGAAACCCACATGAGGAAATACTGATGTGCTGGAAAAAAACCTGTACTGTCCAAAATCCTTATCCCGGAATGGCTCAACAATAAAATATCATCATTTTCAGCAAACACGTTTATATCCTTAAACATCAGATGATTGGGAAGTGGTGAAAAAGTGAAGAGAAATATCAGCGTTAAGCATCTCTCCCAAACCCCGATCGAAAAACAGAAAGTCGAACTTGTCGAACGTAAATGCATCGGCCATCCGGACAGTCTTGCAGACGGTGTTGCAGAGGCAGTTTCCCGCGCACTCTGCAAGGAATATAGGGCAGAGTGTGACGGCGGCGTTCTCCATCATAACACAGATCAAGGCGAAGTAGTTGCAGGAGAATCCGCGCCGGCCTTCGGCGGCGGAAAGATCATTAAGCCGATCTACTTCCTTCTGACCGGAAGAGCAACCCGCACGTTCGGAGACAAGGTCTTTGCAACCGATGCAATCGCCATTACCGCTGCGCGCGAGTATCTCAAGACCACGATCCCGACCATCAATATGGACCGCGACATCATCGTCGACTGCCGCATGGGTTCCGGCTCCACCGATCTCTGTGAGGTGTTCAGTACGAAAAAAGGACACACTGCGATTCCACGTGCAAATGATACTTCCTTTGGCGTCGGTCACGCACCATTTTCCCAGGTTGAGAAAGTTGTTCTTGGTCTTGACGACTACATCGCTCGGGAATTTCGCCCCAAGAATCCGATGCTCGGCTATGACATCAAGCTGATGGGTCTTCGCGAGATCAACACTATAACGATAACCGTTGCAGCTGCAATAATTGATCGCCACTGCTCTGGCATCTCTGACTACGTTGAGATGAAGGAAAAGATGGAGGAGTCCTTCACAAAGGTGGCCAAGAAGTACACCGACCGTAAAGTCAAAGTTGCGATCAACACCGCAGATATCATCCGAAAGAAGACGAACTCGGTATTCCTGACAGTGAACGGAACATCTGCCGAGATGGGTGATGATGGATCCGTGGGACGCGGCAACCGTTGCAATGGTCTGATCACGCCGAATCGTCCGATGTCGATGGAGGCAACATCCGGAAAGAACCCGATCAATCACATCGGCAAGATTTACAACCTGCTTGCAACCGAGATTGCCCGTGGGGCTTGCCAGAAAGTTGACGGCATTGAGGAGATGTATGTCCGCCTGCTGTCTCAAATCGGCCATCCTATCGATTATCCCCTTATTGCAAGTGTGCAGTGCGTCACCAAGCGTGGTTATGATTTCAGGGGGTATCAGTCTGAGGTTGAGGACATCGTCAACCATCACCTCGAAAACATCACAGACATCACCCGCCAAGTAATCGATGGCAAATTAAAGACCTTCTAAAGCAGGCCTAACTCATCCAAAATCCGGCTTGCCATCCCAAACAAGGGGACGGATTGGATCCTTCAATGATCTGATGCACAAGTCGGGTATTCAGCTTCTGATGAGTAAGCCAACCTGCTGATAGCAAAGACAGTGGATCCGCAGATCGAGGTGCTGTTTGTCAGACTGATTGATATCCGCGAGTAACGTGGCAAAGGATGTTGCTGACATTGGGTTATCGGTGATGATATGGTTGTGCGGAGCGCAATGTAGACGTGTGGAGGTACTGCAGTATCAGACGTTCGGATCTACGCGGCTTGTTCTTGCGATTCCAGAGAAGTCGCCGGTTCGTTCTCTTGTGGATCTGAATGGTCTGCGGGTGGCAACGGAATTTCCTGGCATCTGTCAGAGGTTCTTTGCGGATACCGGGGTTGATGTGACGCAGATTGAAGTGAGTGGTACATGCAAGGCCGCACCGCAGCTTGGTGTTGCGGGTGCAATTGTGGATCTGACATCGCCATGGGTGATGCTTGAAATCAACAAATTGCGGGTTGTGTAAAAGAGTCTCGCAAGTATACAACGAATGTGATCACAAGCCGCACGACACTCCGCAGCAAACACGAAAATATAGCGGAGATTCAGCTTGCGTCAGAGAGTGTGATTTCGGCAAGAGACCAGTGCTATCTAATGCTGATTGTTAATTGGGGTGATGATGTCTGCAGCCAGATTTCGGGTCTTGACGACCCGACAATTATGGAGATTGCCGAGGATCAAACTCTTTGGCGATGCATGTAGTAATCCAAAAATGGAGAGTGTATCGGTTGATCAGTATGCTAAAGCGCAGTGCTGCACGGGGAACACGTGTAACGCTGCAAGCATTCCGCTGCCATGCAACTATCAAAAAATTCTAATAATCAGACGCGATCGGCCGCCGCAGCAAACGCCTTTGCGCATGCCACACGCCCGAACAGCTTCAGCATCCACCTTTCCTTCCAGCCGTACGAAAAGCTCCCGCCAGACGCATGCGGATGGCCGCCACCATTGAACTGTCGCGCAATCAGATGGCTCACCGGAGCAACACTCCGCAGAGAGAATTTCCCGGTATCAAACACTAAAAGCTCCATATCGCATCCAAGTTCCCTGCGGGCTGCTGCCGCGGTTTCGCTCGGATATCCGTAAGCAGGCATGACGGCAAGCATATATTTTCCGCAGAAGAGCTTTGCATGCCTGATGCTCTTTTGTATGCAGACATCCTTGTCCCGCTCTATCTCTGCAAATATCTGCGACACCTCATCATCGATGAGAAAACCCTGTGCAAGCTTATCGCGGATCAGCTCAAGATTCTGCCGCTTCGACGTCACTATCCCCAGAACCGCAGATCGCGGATCCTTATGCTCCCACAGATCATAGTCGCAGATAACGCGGGCAACCTCGACAGCTACCGCGTTTCCCACCGCAACTGCCCGGCAGACGACAGCCGCCGCACAGCAACTCACATCAACCACTAAAGACAGCACAAACGGCTGGATACGTGCCATCTCTTCCTCCGTCCACGCGTGATGATCATACCACCAAATCCTCCACCCGGCAGCATTTGCTTTGCGGATCTGATCTTCTATCCCGTTCTGGTATCCAAGATCCGAAATGATCAGCGTATCTCCCTTTCCATTGCAGCTGCCAATTTGTGCAACAAACCAGCCAAACCGGTTCACCGAAGAAAACAGCGTAAAGATTTCCCCGCCAAACACCATTCGGCAGATAGCATCCGATCCTGCCGCATCCAGATCATTGTGTGTTAAATGCAAGATGTTCGTCGTCCTGGAGAGGATGTTCTCCCGGAGACTCTGTTTTTTTTCAGCGGTTTTATTTCGCAGATGTAGATGCATTGGTTACTATATTGCCTCTCCAGCAAGATAAGACAGCAGGATTATGAATAAATATCCTTATATAATTCTCAGACTAACGTTAATAATATTTAATGCCTTTATAGCTCAGTTGGGAGAGCGCCAGACTGAAGATCTGGTTGTCCCCGGTTCAATTCCGGGTGAAGGCATGGATTTCCGAAATTATGGCAAATATCGAGGATGATCTGCATGGCAACGGAACCCACCACACCACGTAAGTGGAATGCTTGCAGCTCTGGCGAGATGCTTGTTTCGCTGCCTCCATTGGATGGGGCCTGAGGGTATCTGCAAAGATGATGCAGCCCGCGTAGCTTCCGCCGCCCGCTACATAGATTACAGTTTCGACCGGGACACTTTCCGGAACAGAAATACCTGCCTCGGTAAGCAATTTTGCGTTTCCAGCAGAAACAATCGTCTCTCTGATATCAGTGGAAACTTCCTGGCCGGCTATTTCCACCACATGTTTAAAATACCGTCACGAACGGTTGGTTTTCCGTATGGCCTCGCAGATGGAGAGGGCAAGCGGGTGTAGTACTCATGCTTTCGACGACCGCAGCATACTCAAAAAACTGATCTCTGGTGATCCCGTTTTCAGGTCGGATGTCTTCTATGCAGAATGTACCCGTGGTGAAAGTGCCAGTTTTGTCAAACACAACTGTTTCCTCCCGTACGAGAGCCTCGAGGTAATTTTTCCTTTGGTTGAGGAGGCTGTTTCGGGATGCACCACCAATCCCTCCGCAGAAACTTGAAGAAACGGAAATGACCAGAGTACACGGGCAGGAAACCGCGAGGAGGAGGGGGCACGGCAAACCCAGTCCGGTGAAGGGTTCACCGAAGATAATCGTTGGAAAAACAGCAATAGCTGCTGCGATATCCACAACGATCGGAGTGTAGTATCTGGCAAAGGTAGTGATGAGATTATCGATATTTGCTTTTTTCGCGACTGCGCTTTCGATGAGATCAAGAATACGGGCGACAATGGACTCGCGGTAGGTTCGAAAGACTCGGGCGCAGAGGAAACCTAAGAGGTTGATGCATCCGCTAACAACCTCGTCCCCTTCAACCAGTGGGATAGGGGGCAGCGGCTCGCCGGTAAGCGAAACGGGGTTCTGCTCAGACGAACCGTCGATGATGATTCCATCAAACGGTACGCGTTTTCTGGGTTTGATGATGATCTCACCGTCCGCTTTGAGTTCATTTGAATCGATCTCAATGAGGCTGCCGCCCGGTTCGAGGTTGGCATGATCCGGCCGAATGTTCGTGAGTTGTGCAATGGATTTGCGGGATTTGCTGACAGCGCAGCTTTGGCAAAATACCTCAACCAGGTAGAAGAGCATAACGGCTACAGCTTCGGGGTACTCGCCAAGAAAAAAGCGCCGATGATGGCAATACTCATTAGGAAGTTTTCGTCGAAGATATTTCCCTGTACGATGTTTTTTGCCCGCAAAACTACCTCGCAGCCGATGATCGTGTAGGCTATGAGGTAAAGGACGAGGAGGGAACTCTGGTTTTCGATGAGACCCGCCCGCTGAATAAGGAGTATGCAGAGGAAGAGCACAAAGGTGATACTTATCCGCAGGAGTATTTTGCTCTGTTTTTTTGAAAAATTGGCAGGGATACTGCTGATGCATTCCGTTTTTTTTTTGATACCGCATTCCTTGAGTGAAGCGCAGCGGTACATTCAAAGCTTTCGCGTCTGAAGGTTTTTTCAGGATGCATTCCATGGTTGCTTGAGTATCTAATGGCCGTTTGAAGAAATAATGTAAAAAGTGATAAACGGAGGAAAACTGGGGTCATGCTGTCTGCCCCATAGCTGCCTTTCAGAAATTATTGACCGTTTTGACCTTCTTGGTCCATTTGCGCTCACGGGTTTCCAAGATTTTGACACATTGCAGTTCTATAAATTAGTTCCGTACAGGAATATTTGTCTGAACGAATTATTTAAATAAAACATAATGCTTACGTATAGTAAATAAGAATTATAGGTGGTATATCCAAATGACCGATCCAGTCACTCTTTCCTTAATTGTACAGGAGGCAGACCGCAGCGATGCAGGACGTGGATACGCAAGAATCAACAACGACACCATGACCAAGCTCGGCGTTGACTCTGGCGACTTCGTCAAGATCACCGGTAAGCGACCGGGCGTTGCTAAGGTCATGCGTTCCAGTGTAAGCGGTTCGGGCGGCATTGCAATAGACGGCGACACTCGTCATGCTGCAGGCGCTGGCATCGGTGACACCGTGACGATTGAGAAGACCGAACCTCAGACCGCAACCCAGATCACCGTTCAACCCGCAGCCCAGAACATCAAACTCGACAGTCGCCGGCTGGAGCAGTACATAGTGCAGCACTACGCCGGGAAGCCGATCGCCAAAGGTCAGATCATCTCTATCCCTCTCGCGACCCAGACCCGATCCGAAGATCCGTTCTTTTCCGGATGGGGCGGTTTCGCCAGCTACAGCACCGAATATTATGCGTTCGTGGTCTCCGACATTAGTCCTGGCGACATTGCCATCGTCGGATCGAAGACCGCCGTCCACTATAAAGACTCAGTGTACAAAGGCGGCGATGCACCGAAAGGAAAATCTGCCGGAAACATTCACTACGAAGACATCGGCGGTCTCGGTCGTGAACTCTCTCAAGTTCGGGAGATGATTGAGTATCCTCTCCGCCACCCCGAGGTATTTGAGAGACTCGGCATTGAACCGCCCAAAGGCGTCCTCCTTTATGGTCCGCCTGGTACTGGCAAGACTCTGATAGCAAGAGCCGTCGCCAATGAGGCTGGCGCATACTTTGACACCATCTCAGGTCCTGAGATTATGTCGAAGTACTATGGTGATTCCGAGGAAAAACTCCGCGACATCTTCCAGAAGGCTGAGGAAAATGCCCCAGCAATCCTCTTCATCGACGAGATAGATTCCATCGCCCCGAAGCGAGACGAGTCCAAAGGAGAGATGGAACGCCGAATTGTTGCCCAGCTTCTGTCCTTAATGGACGGCTTAAAGAGCCGCGGCAAGGTCATCGTGATTGCGGCAACCAACCTACCGGATTCCATTGATCCTGCTCTGCGTCGCGGTGGCAGGTTCGACCGTGAAATCGAGATAGGTGTACCGGACAAAGAAGGGAGAAGGGAAATTCTCCAGATTCATTCCAGAAATGTTCCGCTCTCCGAGAACGCCGATCTCAACAAGTACGCAAGCACAACCCACGGATTTGTGGGCGCTGACCTTGCTCTGGTGGTCAAAGAGGCTGCAATGCATGCATTGCGCCGCGAGTTTCCGGGCATGAACCCTGATGAAGCCATCTCAAAAGAGAGACTTGAAGGCCTGATGGTCACAGCCGAGGACTTTGAGACAGCCTTAAAGATGGTGCAGCCATCCGCAATGCGGGAAGTACTTGTCGAAGTGCCGGACATTCACTGGTCGGATATCGGCGGTCTTGACGACGTTAAAGAAGAGCTCCGACAGGCGGTTGAATGGCCATTGAAGTATGCGGATGTGTACAAACAGTTCGCCACCAAATCTCCAAAGGGATTCCTGTTGTTCGGTCCACCAGGAACCGGCAAGACGCTGCTTGCAAAAGCGGTTGCCAACGAGTCAGAATGTAATTTCATTGCGGTGAAGGGGCCAGAACTGATGTCGAAGTGGGTCGGTGAGTCTGAAAAGGGCGTGCGGGAGATTTTCCGGAAAGCCAAGCTTGCATCCCCGTCAATCATTTTCTTCGATGAGATCGATTCTGTCGTCCCCCGCAGAGGAAGCTATGAAGGTTCGGCTCATGTGACCGAGAGCGTAGTCAGCCAGTTCCTAACCGAGCTTGACGGTCTTGAAGAGTTGAAGAGCGTCGTGGTCATTGGTGCAACGAATCGTCCAGATTTGATTGATCCGGCACTATTAAGACCAGGACGACTGGAGCAGCACATCTTTGTGCCGCCATCTGACGAGGAAGGCAGAAAACAGATATTTGAGGTATACCTGAAAGGTGTCAGAGATATGCTTGCAGATGATCTGAACGTTGACGAAATGGTTGCCGAAACCGATGGATTCGGGGGTGCGGACATCGAGGCTCTCGTCCGTGAGGCAAAGATGGTTGCCATCCGTGAGTTTGTGCGGGCAATGGCGGGCCGCGAAGCACAGGACATCTCGCTTGCGGTCAGCAGCGTGAAGATCTACAAACACCATTTCAATGAGGCGTTAAAGCGGATCCACCCGTCATTGGACAGGGAAGGACGCAGGAATGCAGAGCGGGACTCCTGGCCGTACAGGTTCAACGAGGAGGAGAGGGTTATTCTGAACAAGGCGCTGACCACGCTGAAGATGGCCGAGTACAAGTCCAATGAGAATGAAGGGGTGAAGGAAAAGCTTGCCAAACTTGACAAGCTGCTGATGAGCCATCAGAAAGATTTTAGCGTAATCAAAGAAATAATTAAAAATGTAGAAAACTGAGGTAGAGGGATTTTTTGCCAGGGTTTTTTTGGATGTGAAACGTAATGCCGGAGTTGCCAGACGATGCCTACAAGGATCTGATGGATATTATTCACCAGATTATCACAGCTCACGCTTCCGGCGATGCTGAGGAGAAGTTTTCACCAATTATGGGAGTAAAGTTTGTTCTCGACGGAGGCACGATCCATCTTGCCCCCATCAATCCTCAGCCAAGGACGGTTCCCATCGAGGTGTTTGAGGACGCTGGAACCATAATTATTCAGACGGAGTTGCCGCAGGAGTGTCCGGATGATTTCTTTATCGCATATAGGGATGGAAAACTGCAGCTGAGCGCGGGAGTACGCCGCGAGTATTCTGCGATAATTCCTGTTGCAGAGATTGATCCGTCGCTTACCGAGACGCATCTGCACAATGGTGTTCTTGAGATAGTCTGTTTCAAGAAGATTGAAAGCACGCCCCTCCCGGAGAAGGAAGAATGAGATTTTTTCTTTTTTTGGCGTACTTTTTTGAGGGAAAAGTGATTGTTCTGCTCCTGTTTTCTGATATTTTTAACACCCCGTATCACGCAGACATAAGATAGATGCATGGCAGCGGAACGCTTGCAGCGTTGCGTGTGGAACACGTGCAACCACTGCACATCTCTATTAGGGGTGTGCAACAAATCCCAATGAATATCTATTTCAAAATTAGTTGACATATCATTAAATGGTGTGTGGATGGGTAAACGGCGAATTATTACATTGCGGGAAGGACGGCGGATAAGATGAAGATACTCTTTGCCGTCTGTGGAGAAGGGCTGGGTCATGCATCACGTTCGGCGAAACTCGCCGCATATCTTGAACTGCACGGCCACAGTTGTTCCTTTGCCTCCTATGGAAAAGCGTACGACTTTATTCAAAGACAGGGAAATTTTCCAGTATTTGCAATCAGTCGCGAAGTTACTCTGGGCGGAAATAACGGTTTGTTCAGTCTGGCAAAAACACTGTGGCTCTCAAAAACAGTCCTTTTTTCCCTTTTGCATTCGTGCTGCGACATTCGCCGAATTCTCCGAGAGAACAGCTTTGACATTCTGGTTGCCGACACCATGTATGCGGCAGGATTCGCAGCAAAATCCCTCGGAATTCCAGGAGTATTCATAACAAATCAGAACACGTTTGCCCCAGCAGCAAATCCAACCGCAGTATACTGGCAGATTCTCAACAGGATAGTACAACACTATCTTCAAACAGTTCCTGAAGCAGTGCTTGTCCCGGACTTCCCTCCACCAGATACAGTAAGCATTTATAATTTTACTATTTCCGCGGCGGAAATGAAACACTATCATTTTGTCGGCCCTATCTTGGACAGGGATCTTTCCGACATCTCTACAGTGTCGGAAACGATTTTTACAAGTTTTGGCGGGGAGTCGTTCAAACTTCCTATCTATACCATGCTTCGCGACATTGCAGACACTATGCCTGACCGGCAGTTTGAGGTTTTCTCCACAACGCCGGGTCTTCCCAAGAGCACGGAGAATTTCCAGACATTTGGATATGTGCCGGATATTCTGCCATATCTGGCAAAAGCCAGGGCAGCAGTTTTGCACGGCGGGCTGACCACTCTGCAGGAAGCACTTTTCTATGGAAAACCTATTGTCATGATCATTGATCCTTATCATCCAGAACAGTGGAACAACGCAAGAAAGATAGAAGAGATGCAGGCAGGGATTTTAATCCGTGGTGATCTCATGACAAAAGAACTGCTTGAGGATGCGATTTACAGTGCGCTTCAGATGCATCCCCCTGATATGAAGCAGCGTTTCTCCTCAGAAAACGGACGGGAACAGATCTGCCTGGTTCTGGAGAAAATAGGGGAAAAGGAGAATTGCAACGTTTCCAGAAAGTAGCTGCCTTGACGATCGGGCAGCGCCTGCGGATCTTTGTGTTTCCCTGACAGGCTTAAATGGCAGGCGACTCCGTTGCCTCGCCGGGCTGCAAAGCCCTTGGCTTTGCAGCATAATCCACATTCCAGACAGACCCTACCCTTCATTACCCAACCCGCCAATATTCTAATCACAACCCATGCTCTACGTCAGCCACCCGAATATTCCACCGAACACCATCGAAGAACGTACCTATCAGACCAGCATTTCCCGCCATGCCCTTGAGGGAAACACGCTTGTCGTGCTCCCAACCGGTATGGGAAAGACGGCAGTTGCCCTCCGAGTGGCGGCCGAACGGCAGGACTCCGGAAAAATTCTGATGCTTGCCCCGACCAAACCGCTGGTCGAACAGCACTTTCGCTACTTTTCCAAAAACCTGCGGCTCGATGAAGGCGGCGTTGTCATGTTCACCGGCAGCAATCCACCGGCAAAGCGTATCGGACTCTGGAAACAGGCAAGTCTCTGCATCTCAACACCAGAGGTCATCAAAAACGATCTGATCGCCGAACGCTACTCGCTTCGCGATGTTTCGCTTCTGATTGTGGACGAGTGCCACAGGACGGTCGGTAATTATGCGTATGTGTTCATCTCCGAACGCTATACCGCAACCGCGGACCATCCGCTCGTTCTCGGCATGACGGCATCGCCCGGTTCCGACCCAGAGATGGTTGCCGAGATATGCGGGCATCTTTCCATCGGCATTGTTGAGAGCCGCATCGAAACCGATGCTGATGTCAGGCCCTATGTGCACGAGCGGGAGATCGAGTATCGGACCGTCGATCTTCCAGAAGATCTCTGGCTTGCCTTGAGCGTGTTAAATGGCATGATCGAGGACCGACTGACAATTCTTGCCGAGCTTGGGTATCGGGTGCCACACCGCGGGAAACTGTCGATGAAAGCCCTCAACGGCGTGCTGGCACAAATTCAGAGCAGGATGCAACAGCGGGACCGCACCGCCTACACCGCCATTTCAGTCCATGCTGAGCTGATGAAGCTCAAGCATGGGGTCACGATGGCCGAGTCGCAGGGAACAACCACCCTCAAATCCTATCTCACCCGACTAGAGACTGAGGGAACGTCAGGCACCGGAAGCAAGGCGAGCAGCCGCATCTATGCTGACGAACGGTTCAAACGGTTGTTGTCCCTTGCAGATGCCTGGAAAAGAGAACTTCATCCAAAGGCGGGAGAGGTGGTCCGGATCGTCTGCGACCAGCTAAGGGAAGACCCCGAATCTCGGATCATTGTGTTTGCCACCTACCGCGATGGCGTGTCGATGCTCGTGAACCATCTGGCGGATGCAGGAATCCCTGCCCTCCGGTTTGTGGGTCAGGCATCCCGTGATGCGGAGAAGGGGTTATCACAGAAGGAGCAGATAGAAGCTATCCACCAGTTCCGCGACGGCGAGTTCCAGGTCCTGGTGGCGACGTCCGTTGGGGAGGAAGGACTGGATATTCCGTCCACCGATCTGGTTATCTTTTATGAAGCGGTGCCGTCGGAAGTGCGGAGCATTCAACGGAAAGGCCGGACCGGCAGGAACTCATCGGGCAAGATCATTGTGCTGATTACAAAGGGAACAACCGACGAGACGTTCCACTGGGTGAGCACCAGTCGTGAAAAACAGATGCAGAAAGGCGTCAAGGCGATGCGGGACGGCAGGGTCCCGCAAACTGCTCCGGATCCGGTGAATCCTCAACTGACGCTTGCGGACGCAGTGATTTGCACTGCCGCATCGTCGGCTTTTTCAGATAGTGCGGCGGAACGGCCTGCCGTTGTCATCGACAACCGGGAGATGTCCTCGAAGGTTGCGGAGCATCTCAGCAACCTCGGAGCAAAGATTACACTTACGGCTCTGGCGACCGGCGATTATGCAATCGGCGATCGGGTTCTTGTCGAACGGAAGACAGTTCAAGATTTCATGGATACTCTTGTCGACCGAGACCTCTTCGGACAGATTCGAGAGCTTGCGGAATCGGCAATGCGGCCTGTACTGATCGTAGAGGGCGGATCGATTGCGGATCTCTACGATCTGCGCAACATCCACCCGAATGCGATCCGCAACGCGCTTGCCTCGATTGCGGTAGATTTTGATGTGTCGCTGGTATTTACGAAGGATGCAGGGGAGACAGCAGACATACTGTATGCGTTCGCACGTCGGGAAATGGGCGAGGCGAAAGCTGAACGAGGCTTCCACCACCATAAGTCGGCGAGATCTGGAAGAGAGAAACTTGAGTATATTCTGACCGCCGTTCCCGAGGTCGGGCCGAAAACTGCCCGAGAAATTCTTACGGCGTTTGGTACACTGCGGCGGGTGTTTGCCGCATCGACAGGGGAGCTGATGCAGGTGAAGGGAGTTGGCGAAAAGACGGCGGGCGGCATTGTGAACGCGGCAGAGAAACAGTATGAGTGACGGGGGTAGCCCCTGTTGCCATCGGCTTCATCTCTCTGAGTTCACTGCTCAGCCAGTTACAGAATAAAGAGATCCATCCCATGAAATATCTTATCACCAATCCGGCCAAATAGCGTGCTTAAGCATGGCCTCGCCGTGTGCGTTTTTGATCAGTTCTCTCCGTAAGGATTAAACCCATCATTTTTTGGATCCCGCAGCGTTTGCCACCGTCGGCAGATGGGCTGCAATCTCCCCGATCATTTCGGCCGGGAAACCAGCAACCATCTCTTCATCAGCAATACCGGAGAACTTTCGGGAGCCGTCACAACCCAGGGAAAAGTTTGGTTTGCCGCTCAGAACAACATAGGCGGTTGCATCCGAGCACATCGACTGAACGCCGGAGAACCGCGGGTAAATACTTCCACCGAGTCGATAAAGCGTAGTCTGGGCAAGCTTGAGCATCGCTTTCGGTTTGGCAAACAGCAAAACGGCACTCGGAGAGAACTCCGCCTTCCCCAGTGGAGCGTACACGGTTGCATACGTTTCCTGCGGAAGATTCGGCACATTTTCCATCGTCCGGCGACTTGAAGCCACAGACTCGTACTTACCCAGTCTATAGTAATGCTCGCCGGACGCAAGTGTGGCACCCTTCACACGAAGACCAAGGGCCCAGGCACCGCCGCTGCATTGATGCTTTGCATCAGTTGCGTAGAACACTCTTCCTTCACGGGCGAGGGAGATCATCTTGCAGTGGCGGACAGTCTCCCCAATCTCAGGAATGCCGGTTGGGATCTGATCCGGCGAGGTTGCTATCTTCACCGCAACGGGTGATCCAGAAAGATCCAGATAATCTTCGAGTACAACAGAAATTTTTGCAAAATTTGAGACCGATCTCAGTCCGTCCATGTTTGGACATAGGGGATGCAATTATATAATCATTTCTTTTTTTGTGATACTGTGCAGAAGGCAATCATCCCCAAAAATAAGCCACATGCGGATATCTAGAGGCATCATACTGGTTTTGAAATCAGGCAGACAGAAACAATCACTATTAAGCAAAAACAGCAAAAAAGTCAGAGAAGACGGAGTTTTTGCTCAACTTTTTCAAAAAAACTCCGACCGACATCCAAAAACAGCGCAGGTTCCCGCGATTTCCACACCCTCAGTGAAACCTCCTCCTCAATCTCATGCTGCACCTGACCATCAAGCACCAGCTGGGCAGGCTTGCTGCTCACCAGCTGCACCTCAATCTCGCTTCGAGATGAAATCAGATGCGGTCGCGAAGACAGCATAAATGGAGCAAGCGGCACCAAAACAAACGCCTCAATAAGTGGATCCACAATCGGTCCGCCTGCACTCATTGCATAGGCTGTCGAACCGGTCGGCGTTCCAATAATCAGACCATCCGCACGGAACTCCCCCATCTTTTCACCGTCAACGAACGTCTCAAACTGCAGCATCTTTGCAGGACGCGACGTCACAATCACCGCCTCATTCAGAGCCGAACCGAGAGGATTTCCATCATGCTCGATTGATATCCGCATCCGCGGTGCAACTGCAAGTGGCAGTGCAAGCTGCGACAAAACATCACCCGCGTGTTCCCGCTCCAAGTCCGTCAAAAACCCTATCCTGCCCTGATTCACCCCAACAATTGGAATCTGCCGGAGAAGCATCCGCACCGCACGAAGTACACTCCCGTCACCGCCAAACACCACAACCAGATCTGCAGAAAACGAAAGCGACGACAACGAGACCCCATCATACCCAAGCTCAGCAGCAACTGAATTCTCATAAACAACCTCATGCCCCGTATCAGTCAGCATCCAGCCAAGCGACTGCGCCAACTCAATAGGATCTTTCAGATCCACCCGGGAAACAATACAGATCTTCATCAGGACCTCAGATACTCAATCACTTTTCGGTGGATCACTCGATTCGTTGCGACAAGACATCGGCCGGAAACAACATTATCTGGAAATTCGACTGGACTCCCGTCCGGAGATGACACACGACCTCTCGCCTCCTGACAAATCAGAATACCCGCCGCAGCATCCGTTACGCGGAGGGTACTGCGCATATCCACAAACCCGTCCAACCTCCCGCAAGCCACGTAGCACAGTTCAAGAGCGGATGCACCCAGAAGACGCCATCGCCGGATCTTGTGGCCGAGTTGCATCACCCGTGTCACATCAAACTTCTTCGCATACACACTCATCGCCGAGTGGTCCAGCATAGCCTCAGTTGACACCCGAATTGGTTTGCCATTCAAAAATGCCCCTTCCCCACGGACAGCGGTAAATGTTTCGCCGTTGGCAATATTTTTCACATATCCTGCGATCACTTTTGCACCATCGGATAACGCAATCGACAAAGCATAAAAGGGAATGCCCGACACCGCATTGAACGTCCCATCCACCGGATCCAGATAGGCGATATCTACCTCACCGCCAATATCAACCATCCCGGTCTCCTCCGAAAGAAGCGACCGACAGATCTTCCGTTCCTGAAACACCGATAGTACCAGATCCTCGGCAACCCGATCGATGCGGTCCGTCGGCGTGTTGTCTGCACCAATACAGAGCACCTCGCCTCCGTACTCAGTCCCGATCATTGGAGCAAGCTCCTTTGCCATGCGGACACCGACCTCATCACACACAGAAAGAAACTGAACCGGCGTTACCATAACCAATATCTATATTAGTGCAGGACCCTCATGAAATCAGCGGTAGGGGAAAACACCTCAACCGATCATGCTCTCTGTCACAACACTCATAAACAATCACCTCATATAATAGTCAGAGTTACTATCATGAAGGAACAAACAGAAGTTGGTAAGCTCAAGGAAGGCCGCTACGTTGTCGTTGACGATGAGCCATGCAAAATCCAGAGCATCGCAATCTCCAAACCGGGAAAGCACGGAGCAGCAAAAGCAAGAATCGACGTTGTTGGTATTTTCGATGGCCAGAAACGTTCCGTTGTATCACCAACCTCCACAACCATTTATACACCTATCGTCGAGCGTAAGACAGGACAAATCCTGACCATCGCAGGAAACGTTGTTACGTTCATGGATATGAAGGATTTCAACAACTTCGAACTCGTTGTTGAGGATGCCATCGCCGCAACCTTCCAGCCGGCTCAGGAGGTTCCCTACATCGAATCCCTCGGAAAGCGCAAGCTTGACCTCTGAGACCACAATGATGACTGTGCAATCTTTCTCAAACACCCTTTTTGCAGATGCCGAAAGTCCCTATCGCGATGCAGCATATGTCATTTTCGGCGCTCCTTTCGACGGAACAACATCATTCAGGGCAGGAACACGCGACGCACCGGTTGCAATCCGTGCTGCCTCTTACAATTTCGAGACCTATCTGCCGTATTATGATGTCAATATGCTGGACATTCCCTTCCATGATATGGGAGATATGTACTGCGACGTCCTGCCCAATCTTGTGGCAGATCAGGTGGAGAGTGTGGTTTCATCTCTGCAAAAGGACAAGAAAATTCCGGTAATGATCGGGGGTGAACACTCGATCACGGTTGGTGCGGTTCGGGCACTCAGGCCCAGATGGTACATCGTCTGCGATGCCCATCTCGATCTGAAGGATGAGTTCCGCGGCTCACCCTTTAATCATGATTGTGTCACGGCACGCGTCGCAGAAACCGTGAAAAAAATCATCATCATCGGTCCGCGCAGCGGTATCCGCGAGGAATTTGCTGAGGCACGCGAAAAATATCTGCTCTATACAGCAGATGATGTCTTTGAACGCGGCATGACAGAGATTCTTGATGAGATTGCAGGTCTAATCGGGGATGATTCGGTATATCTCTCAATCGATGCGGATGCCATTGACTGCTGCATAACGCCCGGACTTGGAACGCCAGAACCATTCGGGTTGACACCGAGAGATATTCAGTCGGTCATCAAACGGATTGCAAAGAATGTTGTTGGATTCGATTATGTTGAGGTGCTTCCCACCGATGCCGGGGAGACAGCGATCGTCGCGGCGCATCTGATTCGGGAGTTCATTGCGGAACACTATCATGCCCGCAGTGGATAAGTGCTATCCCCGCAGACTATTTTTCCGATGCGGTTTTTTGCCTCTAAAAAGGAGATGATGAACCGATTTTTTGGCAGGTTGTCTTATGACTGCAAAAAATGAAGGCTGCACACCTCTGATAGAGGTGTGCAGCGTTGCAGGGCAACGGGTTCCCGGCCGCCATGCAACTGATGGTACCCAACCGTTGAAATTACTATTCACTCTCAGGTTGAACACCCAACTGCTCGCGGCATCTCAGAGTCAACAACCCCATATGCCTGCCACTTGCATTATCAAAACTCATAAAAACTCACACACCAATTCATATATCATGAAAGAAAAAATTCTAGATATCGCTGTCGGGGTCTCAGCCCTGATAGTGTTCAGCATTTTGCTGTTCGTTTTGCCAAATGTCATGCCCGTAACATACGGCTACATTAGTGCATTAATTCTTTTTATCGGGTATCTGACTGTTGCAGGCCTGACGATCATTAAGAAGACCATCACCTGAACGTCACCTGGAAAAAAACATGACGGAAGGGTATCGCTTTGTAAAAATCTATATCTGAGTGTCTTCCCATATTTCAGCATACATCCAATTAGAAAGATATCACTTTGCAGGAACATATAGCTGATCTTTGCCACAATTTCATATCAATGGAATATCATTTTCGGGGAGAGCTAATTCTGCAAGCATTTTGCTTGTAACCATTGCATGGCAGCGGGTTCCACTGCCATACAACTATGTACGGAAGGGCCCTGCGTTGGATAGTCTCCATGGATTCGCATATCCTCATGTCGTATCTAGTGTAAGGAGACTTAACTGTCAGGTTCGGAATGTTTTTCAGCAAGGTTGCAAAAAAGAAAAGGGACGTATCCTCTTATATGCCAAAATAGTTTCAAGTGAAAAAATATCCATGCGTAAACGTCAGCAGGGTTTTCCTCTTCTTGTCAGTAAGACTCAGCATCAGGACCAGTTTCATATACCTAGTGAAGATCGACTCGCCCCGGGATCGTGTAGCTGATAATCATTGCGGGCTTGGTGAAGAATACGGTTTCCGCGTTCACTTGTTCCCCAGCCCTCTGGCATTTAGGTAATCGCAACTTCCCCGAAGCTGATGGCATTCATACAGGTCACGTACCAGTTGCCGGTGTAGGTATTCATCGGAATTTTGCCATGGAATATCCCGTTTTTGAACTCGAGGGTGACGTGGCTGCCATTTGTAAGCACCCACCTTGTTTCATCCAGTCTCCTCTCCAACATGGGGATGAAAGCCAGCAGAATTTGTCCTCTCCTCGTCAGTAATCCGCAGACCATTTACAATCGTGTATAGCCAGTGGCATTTGCCGGTGCTGGCAAGGTACTCCTGTTCCCCAGTCACATCGAATTCCCCACTGACCTGCCCTTCGGATGGTTTTCGGGGGCCCGACAGCAACCTTTCCCTCTGCATCCGTAGTAAGATTCCTGGAGGAGTCATTGACGTCGGCATTTCCAGCAACGTAGGTGCTGACAATATCCATACTGATGACATCGTTCAGCTGTTCTACCATACAACCATAGTTCCAACACCAAATCCAATAAGGATCCAGCTGTCCTCAAAGTAGGAACGTTTTCGACGAGTCAATGCAGCGGCGCCTGAGCTCTACTCTTTTCAATAATATCAATAGCAGAAAAACGTGGGAATCATTCCACAAAAGTAAGGAAGAGAATAGCAGCGTTGGGTAGTTCCCGTGAACTCGCGTATCACAGTACCGTA
>JAITSY010000029.1 GCA_031287415.1 Candidatus Methanorbis basalitermitum
AATGGGGAAACACCGGTTCATGTTCAGTTCTCCACTTAAACAGCCTTATTATTTACGCGTGGCGAGTATTTATAATCTTCTGATCGGTGGTGGATCACATCAGACAGGAACCGGCACAAGCTGCAAGCGGAACGTCTGCAGTGTTGCAGGGCACAACGGGTTCCGCCGCCATGCAACTCTGGAAGTAGCGCATAGACCCACTCATCGAAGCAGAAACTAAAGCTAACACTACGCTTAAGCTTCGGCTATTGACAGTGACTCATGGTGTATCAAACACCTGTTGGAACAACTATTTCGAGATTTTGCCAGGACACAAGTACCACATCATCCAGGATACTAACTACAGAGCCAAGAAGGACGAACGCAGTTCGTGGATTACTGTCTACAACGGTTGCCGCATTCTAAATAAAAACATCCACGATTGGGAGGGTGGCATACGGGTTGCATATACCAGATGCCTGAAAGCAGAACCGCTCCAGAGGTGCAGATCTGCCGCACCTCAGGTATTTGAGAGATAAACGACCCCGGCTGGCAACAAAAAAGTACCTAGCACGCCTCGTTGAGGAATGCGGCAATTTCCTCAAGCAGAGCGCCGGGGCGCTCAATCTTTTTCACGGCGAGATTAATGACGGTGCTTGGAATACCAGCCAACTTCCCGCCATCGATCAGATAATCATGCGGGACATTCACCTGATCCGCCGTCACCGGAGAGGCCTCGCCGGAAATATTTGCAGACGTCGAAGTGAGCGGACCATCAAGCCCCGTGATAACTGCCCGCGCAATCGCATGATCTGGAAAACGGATACCGATCGTTCCGGTCCCGCCGGAAAGATCCTGAGGCAGACAGCGCCTCACCGGCAACACCACTGTCACCGGACCAGGCAGAAACCTTTGCATGAACCGCTCGGCAAACTCATCCACATACGCAATCCCGTAAATCATTTCGATATCCGAAACCGCAACCGAGATCGGTTTTCCCATCGGTCGTTGTTTCGCGTCGTAAACTCGACGGACCGCAGCTTCGGACAACGCATCCACACCAAGCCCATAAACCGTCTCGGTCGGATACACAACCAGCCCGTCGCGGGAGAGGAGGCGGACCACTCTTTCGACTGTTGCCTCCATCACCGGTGTTAGCCTGGCCAATTCATGGCTGCAGGAACTGCAGCAGGCATCATTGGACTTGATAAGTTTTGCCATAACTAGTTCCTCGTGGTATTCTCATATATTGCTACACGTCTCTGATAGAGGTATGCCTTTACAACGGTACCCCTCTCTGCTCAAAATTCCCGACCAATCACACGATTCGGGTCGAACACGCCGATGGAGCTGATATGCATCACTGCCATCACTCCCGCCCGGGTTGGACCGGCAACCACAAGATCCGCTGAGGCAGACGCACTTCCAACCATCTTTAGGCAAATGACCGGGACTCCCTCGGCCTGTACCACTTTGATGGCCCTGGTAATATCGCCTCCCATAATGGATCCGGCAAGCACCAGAAATAGACGCACATAGACGCGCGCGGCCGGCATGCCACAGCTTTCACCGCCACCACAAGGTGTTTTTTGCCGACCAGGGGAATCGTATCCACCGAGATTCGGCTCTCCTCGAATATTGTGCCGATCAGCCTCATTGACCGCACCCATCGCCACCTATCACAATCACACGCTTACCAAAGATGGTCATGAACGTGTCTTGCAGATTCACCTCGCGGATGCCGAAAATCTCCCGCAGAGCCAACACAAGCTCCGTCACATGTTCGCAGGCCTCGATCTCTAAATCAATCCATGAATAGCCGGAACTAGGTCAATGAATAATCGTCCCCTGATGGATCAGCACAATGTTTGCATTGTGCTCTGTACAAATGAAACCAATATCCCGCAATACCCCCGCTTGATTTTCGGCAACGAGGCTGATTGCATAATTGTGATCGGCGTCCATAAAAAATGAGTGCGATAACCGGGAATCGAACCCGGATTAGAGGCTTGGGAAGCCCCTGTCATACCATTAGACCATTACCGCGCATACATGTATCTCTTTTTGCAGTAGAGGAATATAGAAGTTACCCCCATCGGAGGTTCATTGGAATCACCGGTTCCGGGATGACGGGCTTCATCTTCTGTGTTCCCTTGATTCGGTAGCGGCCTCCCTCCGACTCCACGTATCCTTTTGCAGCAAGCATGCGAAGCGATCCGGTCACCTCGGGGATCGGGTGGCAAATTGTATCGGAAAGCTCTATCGGCGTCAGCGGTGCGTAAACGAGTGCCAGAAAAATCTCTGACTCGATACTGTTCTGGAACACACTGCGGCCGCTTACGATCACGTCGTTCATCAGCTCGTCAATGTCCTTTTCCACCGATTCAAGATTATCTATCAATTTCTCGCGTGAATCCAGCAGACGGCGGATCATCAGTATCTTATCGATAAGAGGAGGGGCAGTTCTCTCTTCGCTCTCTGCACCACCAGTAGCTTCCTCAGTGTTCTGCGGCGGCTGATCGGGCTTTGTCATTTGCACCAACAGTTCAAAATCCCGCACCAAATAATAGTACTTCCGCCGTTTTTCATCCTGATAAAAGGAGATGACATTTTCCTTCTGCATGATCGCCAGATGTTCAATTACCGCCTTGGGGTTGATAATAAGACGATCAGAAATCTCGGTCACAAAGCAGGGCTTTTGCCTGAGGAGATCAATTATCCGCCGTCTGTTCCGATTTCCAAGAATATCCAGAAGATGAGCTAGTGAATCCTGATCTATCATAGTGTAACTTACATAGCGTAAGTCTTGGCACAATAAAAAGATTCATCTGGGAGATTCAACATGGCGCAAATAGCAGAGAACCGCATCCTGGGGTCAACAAATGATTTGTTGCACGTTTCTGATAGAGGTGTGCAGCGTTGCAGGGCAACGGAACAAGCATCTCGCCAGATGCGCTTTCGTTCCGCTGCCATGCAACGTCCGCGATGGCACCCTCTGCAATGCGGATACACCATACCGCCAGGACAGCAAATTCTATTCCGGTCACCGTACCTGTTGTAACTCATATAGCTATAAGAATAAGGTCCATGAGCTTGAGTTAGACGATGGTGGTGTTGATGTACTCATAATCAGAAACACTCCCGAAACACCATACTATCTTTCCGTGGATTATCACGATCGGGATGAAAAGCATTATAGATGACATATCTACACACGTATTGGGAATACATAATACTCCCAAAACTGGCATTGCCGATTTAGACCTGGTAGAACGACTTTGGAAAAAAGATTTGGGCTACTCTTAAGTCCAATTGAATTTGGTCGGATGTTATTGAGAGAACATGATATGTGGGTTAGAAGTCCGGGGGCAGATATGACGAAATAGTGTATTATCATAAGAATCACCTGGAATATACCCTTGTATTAGCTGAACTTTCGAAGGATCGTGTACCACTGATATCAGGGTCAGATATGATATCCTTTGACCCATATGCGGCGTTTGGAATCTCAATACATCATCACATAGATTTCAAGTATTGTTATTTACGACACGGTGACACCGTACTTTACAAGGGTACGATTGTGGATGCGGATAAAGGTAATTTTGAGAAGGCCGGTGCTAAAACAGGTTCTTTAATGCAAATAAGCGACGAATACAATGATGATTACAAACATATAGTCTCCCCCAAAATACCCACAGGAGTGTGGGTACAGGGCCAGTAATATATGTCTATGTTTACACATGATAGTTTTGAATGGTCAATAAACAAGATTTTGCATGCTAATCCCGCTACTCACAATGACAAAGGTATGAGGGCACAAAAAGAAATATCTGGTGTTGTACTTGAATTTAGTGATGATAACGAACATAAGAAATTTATTTCAATGGTCAATAATAGAAAAGAAATATTTGTAAGAAAATTCAAAAAATAGACGAAAATTTCAATACCCCTAAGCAAAAAGATCCAGAAATTATGGATGGTGTCGAAATGTGCCTGAGAGATGGTAAGATCTTAGTAGAATGGCTCGAAGAATGGAAAAAAGAGAATTCCGTCCATATTGGAAGCAATCAATGATCCTGTAAACCGAAAATCCTCTATTTCCCATTATTCGATTCAGAATATTTTCATAATGTCAGGTCATTGGTTTCCCCATAAATTCATCTACCTGCAGTTTTACCTCACAATAATTTCCATATGCCCCGACACGCCGTACTCAAGATAGAAAGTCAGCCGATAATACCAACACGACGCGTTATGACAACACTGACAACATTCATTGTCGCTTACATTGTTGATATTTGACGCTGGGATAGACAACGTAGAGAGCTCAGAGTTATTATCGTTGTTATAGAACATCATTTTTTGTTATCGACAGATAATTTTTACAGTGCGGAATTTCCACACAAACAAATCCTCCTCGTTGCAGTAGGGGTCTCCGAGATCAGGGATTCCGATTTTCATTGATAATAGATGTGCTAATTTTTCGGATTTCATGTTTTTTCCATATCCCCTCTATTTGCAGTGTATATCCATACGCTAATATTTGTATTTATTCGGATAATTCCGAAAAGAATTATAGATTACTAAGATATACTAATTGTAAGCTATAATCACCTTGGTGGCGGCATGACGATCGACAACATGATGGGAGCTGGTTCCGGACCACACTACATTCGTCGGTACCTATGGTGACGATGAGGTCTGGAAAATGGCACGGTTTAAAACCACCGCGAACACCAGCAAACCTGTCGCAATCGACTCCCTCAGGCTATCCAATCACGTGAGTTCCCCAAGTTGTACTGGGAAATGATACAGGCAAAATGCCTGGAATAAGGGCATACACCAAGGAAGTTGTACGCCTACTGCAAAAACAGCTGAATTCTGAACACTCAAAATCTTGAAAGTGGAATAAAGTACCGGACTTGTTGGTTTTGATTGTAATATATACTCGTTTCGTAGTTCTCTATTGATATAGACAGTTATATTTTCCGATTTGAAGAATGGTTGCCATTCAAACAGATAAATTCATAAACCAATTATATTACTGCAGTTGCTATCTGCGCAGCGATCCTTGCCACCGTGGATGGCCCAACCAAGTTTTACAATTTTCAACGGCAATCGCCGCTAATTTTTCATTTTTTCCCACTGAGCATTTCAGACTGCGGTCCGCGCACATGGAGTTGGTGTGAACCCTATGCACATTGATCGCCTGCGGTGCCGCCAGGTATTCATCGTCTATCTGAATTCGACAAAGATGACTGCATCGCATGGGATGCGGGATTCTGGCTGGAACAGGTACGGCATTTGGTACACCAAGTCGCAATCCCATGAGTATGCGGCGGGACCGGTTCGGGGCCGGGGTCATCAAGCACTTGGAGAGCGGCAATCCAGCTAAGATTCAATTTTTCGGCGAATGTGGTCAGTTCGCAACGACCAGCTGGACGTCTAAGTACGCATGGAGAGGGGGGATGGACCTTAAGATCGTCTATGGCACGCACATCTTTCGTGATCCAAGCATCGGGATCGATGTGTACGTAATGGAAGGACGACGTTGAGTGGGTGTCCATCCAACATGCGGAGAATTGAGTCTCCTGCTCTTTTTTCTCTATGGATTACTATACGGGATTATCAGTTTAAATAGAAACAGTCCTTCAAATCAGGAAATATAACTGTCTATACCAATAGAGAACTACGAAACAAGTATATATTACCACTAAAACAAATAAGTCCAGAATAAATTACATTTTTAATAACTGCGAAATGAACCATATTTGCGCTTTTAGCAATTTCACGGTTAATCTATATTGATAGATGGTAAGGTTGCGAAGACGAAAGGCATCGAAATACCAATTGGCAGTTATTTTGGCATCAAAACAGGAATTATGTCATTACCATCTCTGACAGATAGATGGCCAAAAGCAACAATTCAGACTACAATTAACCCAGATGTACCAGATATATTACCAGGACCAATCCCAGACTCTTCCAACTCCTCCTCGCCAACTTGCTTGCTGTTGGAAGAATTTAGCGTCATAGTGTCACCCATACCCCGCACGAGTGGACTATGCAGACTAAGAGAGGGCCTATCCACATGATTTTCCCCTCTAATCAGGGTGGAAATTTTTGTTGGGGCATCGTTCTCCTCCCATTCCGACTGCACAAAATCTTGTTTAAGGTCACCTACACATCATGCCACACTATGTGGAAAGGACGTGATTTTGCGGCATTCAATCAGCAAGCAATTAATACGTCAATCAGTTTGGTTATTGTAACCTTGTTGCTAAGGTCAAAAACGATGTCATCTCTTCCACGGCCCACGCTATTGGATCGATGTGTGTGCTTAGATGTGATGTGTATCCCGTACGATCCTGCCGAAGCCAATGCAGGACGTAAAGAAGGAGTGTATGTCCTCCCGCTGGAGTGGCACTGACCACCAAAACTATCGTATTTTTCTGTAATCCAAGTGTGATAGTCTCAAATGGCGTCTTCCTGTTCTGCACACTCGGGATTTCTCCAGCGCGGGCAAGTGGATCCTGCATGGCTGGTGGCTTCTGGCTAGACCGCCCGTCAGATCATGACCCAGTCAGCATAAGCGCGGGCAGTAGATTCCTTGGATACAGCTTTAGGGGGATTTGTTGCAGCCCCTCACGGGGAGAGGCTACGTCCAGACCTCCCCGCAGGCAGGCGAGGTTTCGCTGCCGAGTGGTATTACCTGAGATTCCGTTTCTCATTCCAGCAGCGGATCCAGTCTTCCACTGCATGCAACGGGGCAGTTGTTTTGATGCCGGTCACCGCAAAATGTGTTCTGACAGCGGAACAACCGATATCATTTAATCCCGCCAGCATCTCATCCATCGCAGGGGGTGAAACGCGGAGGTTTTTGGCGATGACATGATAATCGTAGAAGCTGCAGGTCTCCGGCTCTGCGAGCAGCTGGCGGAGCAGTTTGTGCATCTGTTTTGCCGTGCCGAACTGCATTGACGGCAGCGTCTCTAGAAGCGATGCGAGGATCGCCTTGTCTTGCAACGGTCCCATCCACATGGGACCGATCGGCTCGGTCTCTGCACCGCAGCAGGGGCAGGAGTGCGGCGCCGGCAGGAGCGAGCCCTTCTGTTCGGCGCGGTAGAGGCAGTTTTTGCACTGCATCACAAACCCGATCTGATCCATGGTCGCATCAGCCGCGCTTACGCGGCCAAGCACCCGCACGTGGGAACGGAAGTAATGGTTCTTCGCAAAGCTCAGCATTGGCTCCATGCCTCGGTCATACTTGACCAGTTCCCTGGCACTTGCACCCATCATCATCCGAAGCCCT
The DNA here is from genome assembly GCA_031287415.1 of Candidatus Methanorbis basalitermitum. Classification (GTDB taxonomy): domain Archaea; phylum Halobacteriota; class Methanomicrobia; order Methanomicrobiales; family Methanocorpusculaceae; genus Methanocorpusculum; species Methanocorpusculum basalitermitum. The sequence continues at coordinate 7,295 of JAITSY010000029.1, forward strand.
ACCTCCGCATGATACTCGGTGTTCCTCGGTGTTGCAAAATAGCGCCGGATGCCTGCTTTGAGATGTGCCCCGCACAACGGCGCTGTATCTGTCGCCGTCACAAACAGATACCGCTTTGCTGAACGCGCTGCCGCATCCAAAAACGGTACGGGAGTCCCGAATGGATCGAGATCAATCGCATCGAACCGCTCCCCGCACATCAACCGATTCGCATCGTCGCAGGTCACGCGAATGCTGCCACCGACGGTTTTGGCGTTTGCTGTAATCATCGCCGCCGCTACCGGATCATGATCATTGATCACCACCGACACTCCCGTCTCGTGCGCCACGCGGAGGCCGCGAACACCGGTCGCTGCCATCGCATCAAGATACAGCCCGGGCCGCAGCTGCACAAGCAACAGCACCGTCATGTCGCGGTTGAACTCCATTCTCGCATTGTAGAACACCTGAGCTGTTCCTGGCGGAAACAGGGTGTTTTCGTCCTGCACCGGTGTCTCAAATGTTGTTGATCCTTCCGTAACCAGTCGATATTCCATAGCGATTTTCCGGAAAAACACGGACATGCAGGGATTCGAACCCTGGATTTTCAGCTTAGGAGGCTGATGCCATATCCTGGCTTGGCTACATGTCCACAAGAAGTGTGTATTTTTTGTAGAGGACGAAGTATATTTCTTTCGTCAGGAATGGATTTTGGGAATCAGTCCGACAGTAACTCAACATCCATCGTAAGCCGCCAGAACCGCTGTTTCGACCGCCTTGGCAGATGTGCAATCCGCATCATCCTCTCCTCTATCGGGATCACCGTTGACCCCTTCACCAGATTGTCCGCATGAGCCACAATCTTCTCCTCAAGCGTCCGCGGCACACAGTCGATTGGTGCAAGGCCAAGGAGGGTACATTCATCCGCATCGAGGCCAGCACCCGTATGCCGGAGCACAATCTCCACCAGTGCATCTGCCTCTCCCCGTTCGCGGCAGATCCGTGCCCCAACCTGTGCATGAGATAGAGAATGCGTCACCGATCTACCGATATCATGCATCATCGATCCCATATATACCAGATCCACGTCCACTGAATCACCGAAAAACCTGGATGCCGTCTCTGCAACCACGGCGCAATGTTTTACCACGTCCTCATCGCAGCCGGCCAAAAAAAGAGTTTTGACAAAATCCTCAGACATTCCCAAGTACCTCGCGCATCTTCCCAACGCGGTTTCTCAGTGCAGCAATCAGCAGCTGCTCATCATCAAAATGAACCAACATCCTTCCGCAGTTCTGACAGGCAAAGTCCGTAGTGCAGGCATTATTGAAGGTTGTCATCTGACCACAGTTTTTGCACTGATAGAAGTCGTTTGTTGCATCGTAGTGCAAGCGTGCCGAAAGCTTGCCGACCGAAGTATCAATCTCAGACCAGAGAACCGTATTCAAGTTGTCCATCCGCATTACCCACAGATAGGTCAGCCAGCCGGTCTCATTGTTCTTGATGCGGCGGTACTCAGCCAGCCGGTGTTCATAGAGGTTGTACAGCACACGGCGAACAGAGTTTAAGTTAATCGCTGTCTTTGCTGCAATATCTTCATCGCTTAACTCCTCATCGGGGCAGCGGCGGAGAAGTTCAACACCCTCTTCGCCGACAAGCTTGCGAAGATACTGGAATATTGCGGGATTATTGAGCTCGTTCTCAGTTATTGCCGTCATGTCCGTATATATTGGACGGCATCGATAATATGTTTATCCAAAGCAGCAAACGCCTCGGCGCGCGAAGGACCGCATCCAAGAACCGAAAACATCATTTCTCCTTCCTCAAACGTCGTACCGGGGTAGGGAATATCAGTGATCGTCTGCGCAAACAGCCGCATGTCGGAGTGGAGCGTCAGATCCTCAGGAGCCGCTAAAATCCGCCGCACACAGAATTGCTGGGCCGTAGGCCCTGCTGTGGGCAAAATGCCACGACACGCATCAACGTGCATTTGAAACAGGCTTGCTCCGGTTGCAGCTTCAACCGTCCCCACGGTCCCCTGAAATCGTGGATTGATCTCAATCGCATACACCTCACGATCCGTCAGCACAAAGTCCACACCGACCGAGCCAATGCAGCCGCTCGCAGCAACAATCCGCTCTGCGAGTTCCTTCATTCGTTCCGACAGAGGGTGCATGCAGGGCGTCACCGACCCCGAAAACGCATAGGCACCCATGTCGCCGCCGTGAAGAATCTGCTCGTTGGTTGCAATCGCCAGCGCCGCAGTCCCATTACCTATGCAGGAAACGCTCGCCGGCAGACCAACGATTACCTCCTGCATCAGAAACGGCTCATGTCTGACGAATTCCTCCCAGATAGCGCGTTCCTCGTCACTACAGACGACAGCGTTCCGCCACCCTCCCGCTCCCGACAGTGTTTTCATCATCGCTGGGTACTCGCCGTCTGAAAGCCTGCGAGGAACCGGGATGCCAAGGGATTCAAAAAATTCCTGTGTTTTTCCTTTGTCCATGAATCGTGCGGCAACCGATGGATCGGTCCCAAGCCGCTGTGGAATCTCCAGAAGTTCTGCCCCCGAAGTCGTCACCACAAAATCGACTTCGTGCCATGCAAGCATTTCTTCGATTGCAAACGGCAGTCCGTCCAGCTCATCGAATGCAAGCGCATCCTTTGTACACCAGAACAGGTCCTGATCGCAGAAATGATCCACCGCATACACCTCATATCCCGCCAGGGCCGCGGACGCGGCCACGTGACGGGTCGTGTATCCAGCAACCAGCACGGCAGGATTCACGCGATGTCACCGCGATGTTCGTCGTACTTGAGGGTCGTCTTTCCGACTGCGGTCGGCAGCACTTCCAGCTCTGCACCTGGGAATGCGAGCTCCAGCTCCCTTCCCTCGTAGAGGCTATCCAGAAACAGTGCGAGGGCCGCTATCTCCGAGTGCGGCTGATTCGCAACCGCCACGTTGTAGTCTGCAAGCTCGTATGTGTCGCCGGGCACTTTTTCCGCACCCACAACAATGAGGATTTTCTCCTCGGCTCTGATGTCTGCTATCACGTCCTGCAGCCGCAGCCCGTACATCGTCAGGTGGACAACCGTTCCGCTGTTATTCTTAAAACTGCTGATGCAGTTTTTCCATTTGACATTGTTCTCGCAGAAGTAGGTCCCACCAAACCGGCGGGCAACATCGGCGATACTGTCTGCGACTTTCTGATCATCGGCAGCAAGGTACATCCCGCTTGCGCCAAGTGCGCGGGAACTAAGACCGACGTGTGTGGTCATTCGCTGGTCGCGTTCCGGCCTATGGCCGATTCGCAGGATATAAGATTCTGGTTTGAGCATTATTTTTTCGCCTTGATCACTCCATTTTCCATATAGATCGGCATATCAGGAGCATGCATCATCTTGTTCATCATCAGCATGTCCAGCAGACTCAGGCGGCTGACAGCCCCATCTCTGACGACAATAAGACAATTGTTTTCCAGCCTGGCAAGAGACGCATCTACCGCATCCTGCGAAAACCAGGAGTTTTCTGCGAGTTCTGCAATCATCACTGGCTGCCCGTCAGGCAGCAGATGGTAGAGAGCCCAGTCAATCTCCTCGTCTCTCATGGGATAATAGTTTGGACTATGGAGGGATTAAATCTGCATGGTTGCGTCTCTGATATGCAGCATCGGATCTACCGGCGTTCGCGCATTTGCTGCAACCCCCTTGTGTGGGAATTTGCAACCTGAGCAGTTACAACCGCAGAATCAGTTGTAAGACGGAATTTTGCCTATCTTGCTGGTTTTCGGGAGCAGATCATCGGGGCTTCTGGGTTCACAGGGTCGCCGTTCATCTCCGCGGAGGCTGGGTTGCAAGTCAGGCATCCAAAAATGCAAAGCAAAAGAATCGGCAACAGCAACCACCGAAAAAATGCCGCTTCATGCAGCGCAAGCAAGGACTCGGGTGTTGGGGTCTCAGTAGGCTCCACGCACTATTGCGTACGCATAGTATTAAAGTAAACCGCCATATATCCAATACTACATAGTAACGGACTTATCGGTTTTTGATGGAGACATATAAATAGTTCATCGTTCTCTGTTGATATAGACAGTTATATTTCAGACTTGAAGAATAGTTCCTATTCAAACAGATAATTCCGTACTACTTTTTGCTCCCAAACTCTCAAAGGCATTGGGAACCTGCGTCATACAGTGCGTACAGTTCATTTCCCGCCTCGAGTCCGGCACGGCGAAACGTCTGTTCAATCAAAATTTCGGCACATTCTACCGGAATGCAGCCGATACTCTCCTTTCCTTCCCGAATAAGATCTGTGAGGGTTACAAATTCTCCGTCACTCAATCTGTTCAGCCGTGATAAAAAGTCGTCCGCATCCTTTGCATAATGGTTCGCTACTGGGGGGAGAATGGATCGATAGGTATTTTCTGATCCTTTGCAAATCAGTGTCTCGCACTCCGGTGCAAGCTTTCGCAACAGTGCAATATCAGGTTCGGAAAGTGTCCGCGCCATTATTCTATCATGTCACCATACTCGCATAATTACTTGTTGGAAGTTGCATGGCAGCAAACGACTGCACAAGTTGCACTGCACACCTCTATCAGAGGCGTGCAGCTTCGGCATGACGGCAAACGTGTGAGATTCGCAGAACATACAGAATTTCCCCATCCTCCATCTGTTCAGAATCTGCGATGATACCGATCATTCCACGCTGTTTGCACCGCGAAAGTAGTTCGGGCAGTCCCGTTATCGAGGATACCAGAAGTACTATCCGCCCGGACTTCGACAGATGATCCGCTGCGGCCGGGAGGAATTTTTCGATTATCTCCCTGCCTGAAGCCCCACCGTCCAGAGCACACTCAAGCCAGTCATCCAACCGCTCCTCTGGCTGTGTCGGCAGGTACGGTGCATTGAACAGGATCAGATCAAACTCTCCGCAGAGTGGATCCAAAAGATTTCCACGGACAACCGGGACCCCCTCCCCTGCAGCGTACATTGCCGCATGGGGGTTAATCTCAGTTGCAACTGTTCGCGAAGTAATACCCATCACGGCTTTTGCAACCGCACCGGATCCAGTTCCCACTTCCAGCACCCGATCCGATAGTTTTGCTTCGCGAAGCGCAGCACGGATCAGTAAACGGGTATCTTCTGCAGGAAAATAGATCTGCGACGTATCTATCTTCATGCTATCAGGGCAGACAGACAGTTCGAAAGATCAATAAAATCCGCAATCGACAGCATTTCTGGGCGTTTGTCAAGCATCTCTGCAGGCAGGGTCGTTATGAGATTTGTCACGGCTGCGTCACCATAGATGCTTCGCATTCCACGAAGCCCGTTGCGGATAGTTTTCCTCCGATGGGAAAACAGTTCTCTTACGAGGATGGCATGCACTGTGCGGTCTGCAATCGGCACTGGCGGTTCGTGCGGAGTGATCTTTACCACGATTGACCAGACCTCGGGAGGCGGTGAAAATGATGCGGGCGGAAGTTCGATCACCATCTCCACACCGGCGAAGGTTTGCGTCATTACAGAAAGCCGGCCGTACTCGGTATCTTTGGGGGATGCTATCATTCGTCTTCCAAATTCTAGCTGATACATCAGTACAGCCGATTCAAAGCCTGTTTCCAGCAGCCGGAATGTGATCTTTGACGAGATTGAGTACGGAAGGTTTGCCACCACTATCTCAAACTCTGGCAGACGCACCTTTGCTGCATCACCGCATATGATCTCAAGCTGGCCAGAGGCAAGCTCTGCCGCAAATCTTCGTTCAAGATTTGGCAACAGTGTTCTATCCAGTTCCACTGTCCGGACAAGCGCTCCACGCGAAAGCAAAGCATCTGTTAAAATCCCGCCACCCGGTCCGATCTCAAGGACGTTTCGGCCAGATACCGGTACGGTGTCTGCAATCAGCGCTACTGCAGATGTATCAACCAAAAAATGTTGATCCATTGGCGCCTTCATCTTGACGTGAAAATATGATATTTTTCTTCCGGGTTTTCCAGCTCCAGCAAAATCCGCTCAAGAATAAATTTCTCTGGCTTCTGCAGTGTTCTCACCCGCGAGCGAATGTCATCAAAGCTTTCAAAAGGTCTTTTCTGCCGTTCGGCCAGAGTGTCCGTCAGTGTTTTTTTGCCAAATCCGGGGAGAAGGTTCAGCAGGTGCAGTTTCAGGCTGATTGGCACGGCCTCATTATAAAATTTGGTGAACCGCTGCTCATTTTCCACAATGATCATTGCAACCACTGGTTCCAGCTCGCCCTTTGCGGTATTGGTCAACCCGTCATACGAGATCCGGCGTTTCACCCGCTCGACAACCTTCCGCTCATTGTCGCCGATGTAGACGGTGTCATGCAGGTTGATCGCACAATTGCGTTTTGAGATCAGCTCAAGCAGCTTAAATTGGTCGGTACCGACAGCAAGAATTACCGGTTCACGCTGGCTTAGGGGGCGCTTATCATCAGCATATCCCCACTGGAGAAAATCCAGAACGATAGCCTCGACTTCTTTTTTATCAGCTCTCTCGATTTTTGGAGGCATGGTTTCCCCCTCTCTCACACATGCTGACGGAGGATATCAAGGATACGGTCCAGATCTTCCGGAAGAAGAGTGTATCGTTCTTTGGCATAGATGGCGCGAAGCTCATCACGGCTTTCCGGCATGATGTTGACAATCCGGTAAGCAATCTCTGGCCGGATCTTTTCCAAGCAATTCAATTCATCAACAAGAATTTTTGCTGTTGCAGGATCGCATTTTCTGAGACTGTCGGCATGATCAATGCTCTTGCGCAGCTCATACGGCAGCGTCCGCGCAGACGTTTCCGTCCCGTCGTGTCCGCCGGCACGCAGATCACGAATCGCTATCAGAACTTCACGAAGTTCTGATAGAGACATTATTTTTTCGCTGATAATCTTTTTCACTTTCATGCCTGCGACTCCAGAAGTACATGTAAATTCAGTATGATCGGGATTAATATTTCTGCGCCTTGAGGTGCTGCGGGCGGGAAATAATTACTTTGGTTGCCCTGCCATCTTTGATCTCGAGGAGCCACGCACGTCCACGCTGGCCGAGGACCGTCCCTGTCTTTCCATGGAACCGCGGATGTGGCATACCCTTCTGCACGCTTGGTTCGAGGACAATGTGAACTTTCTGTCCCGTCTCAAACTGCTGGATGACAGAAGTTACATTCGGCAGTCCGCGTTCGCGAAGACCCTTCTGAAGCTTATATCGTGTCCGTTTCTTAATACCATTGTGTTTTGCCATTGTTACTCATCTCCATTATTTACCAGCAGAGGCACAGAGCCACACCATCAATGCGAAAACTCCGCTGCCTTGCGGGGCTTGCAACTGCCTACGGCAGGTTGCCAGCAATTCCGTCGACCTGCACCACATCTAACGCGACGACCCTTGCTGAGACGGCAAGAAGTTCAGCGAGACTCGGAGTCGTTCTGCCCCCATCCCCTGACACGAGTTCTTTGATATAGAGTCCACCCTCCCCCGTAACCTCAATGCGATAGAGAGAGCTTTCCATTCCGAGACACTCGATATCAACAACATACCGCTCCCGCACCAGGTCCACTCTGCGGTGGGCCACACGCTCAGGCGTGCGCTGGTGAATCAAAACACCTTTCAGCTTTGATACTGCATTTCGGACTGTTTCAAGAGAGACACTGCTGTCTATGTCGACCAGAATCCTGTATGTTTTATGCCCCTTGTGTGATTTAAGCATTTCTACCGTTTTTTTGTTAGACCAGCGTTCCAGCTTTACCTGAACGCGGGGGGCGGCAGATGCATTGATTGCGGATTCCAGTTCCTGCAGATTCACATTTCGAATCTTCGGGTTCTGCATTTCCATCACAAAAGGTCTTCCCGTACCAATCATCAGGGCGTCGATGTCCTCGCGACCGGCTCCGTGCAATATTCCGCAGTCAGCTGCAAATATTCGCTTCGGCGCATCAGCAATCAGCTCTTCGACTGAGGTTGGGTACTGCTTTCCGGTGAAACTGCATTTCTCACAGCCATTTCCCCGACATGCGCGGCAGTCCCAGTGGGTCTGCGGAATGCCCCGCTCGTACTTCAGATACCAACCGAAGAAATATATCGGTGCTATCTGCAGTTCAACACGATCATCGGCAATGTTCAGAACCGCGGCAATCTCGGGATTTTTTGGGTCTCCTTTTTTTCCGGTAAGGGCGGAGACAGCTTTGCCGACCTCGCGATTCATCTCTGATTTCAGCGGCTCGGGGTGCTCGAGACTCAGGTCAGACCAGATCATCTCCTCAGACTCGGTCATCATCGGCGGCGTCCGAGTTCCAATCACAAAGGTATTGTACTCAATATCCTTCAGAGTAACTGCCACTCTTTGCGCCCACCCTGAAATACTCTCAAGCAAATCATTGCAGACCCAGCAGGTATCTCTCTCGTATGAGGCAAATGGAATATTGTAAGCAAGTGCATGGACAACTCGCAGTGCATGTCCCCGTTGTTCATTCGTCAGCCCGAACGATCGTTTTGCGAACAATCTTCCGAGACAATGATCGCAGATGCCGCCGTACTCAAGAGTCTGGTGGATTTTCTCCAGGAGATCCATCATAGTACCTGCCGCCGGTCAAGTTCATTCAGGATAATAGTAATCGTGTGATCGGCATGCAGTATCCTAGGTCCGACTGAGTACCGCGGGAGGTCTGCGAGCAGTGCATCTTCTTCTTCGGTAAAATCCAGGTGATCACTTAATACATAGTTCTCCGGAAGGGCTGCTGCAGTTTTTATGTCTTCACCATTCTCATCAAGAATCGCAAAGGGAAACTCAGCGATCAATTCTGCCAGACCTCCGGCACGTACCGCAATGCCATCGGCAGCTTTTTTGAACTCCAGTTCTGCAGAGGTACCCAGTCCCTTTTTAATGAGTGCACCTGCACTCCGCTCATCGGGATTCAATGACCGTATGGTGTCACTGGAGAAACGCAGTGTCTTGTGAGGGTCGCCCCCCTCCAAGATCAGATAACACTCAATACCCTGACGGATATTATGGCTAAGGAAAAAGGAACTGCTGAGGCAGCGGCAGAGAACATCCATTCTTCCAGCACCTCCCGGCATATCATTTAAAGAAAAGTCAGGAGAAGTTGTGGCCTTGTGGCCGAGAATTGCAAAACGGAACATCTAGAAATATACATTAGCAGTTGACCGGCATAAGGAGTTCGCCTTGGCAGAGCTGCGACCCCTAAGCGGGGTGAACGGGGTGAAAATGTTTGCCGGGGGACCGGATTCGAGGGACTGCATGATAGAATGTCTGGGTATTTGGATCTGCTGCACACCCCTGATAGAGGTGTGCAGCCCGTTTCAAGTCTTATCTGACCAAAAGCCATATTAGTGTCAACCTCCATAATAAAATAGATATATTCCACTCATCGGAGCGGAGTAGATCCCTTGCAGAACAATTATTCGGCACCTGCCGGATTTCACGAGCCGCAACCCCATCGGGAAATTGCAGCGCGTCGCGGTATGCAGGCCGTG
>JAITSY010000009.1 GCA_031287415.1 Candidatus Methanorbis basalitermitum
AATGGAGAATGTTATACAAAGAATTTGAGGAGTTGTTCCCATCGGAACTATCTGCTATAGAGTACTTCATTAAAATTAGATACCCTGATGGTGTCATCTGTCCGCATTGTGGTGGCCGATAACTGATCTACCGGAGAAAGAATCCGTATGGGCACTGATAAAAAGAGGCATTTATGGGCTGTATCACCATATTTCGGTACGGAATGATACCATAACTAACTAAGATGTATATCTTAGTTAGTTATGGTATCATTCCGAAAATAATTATCGCAATGTACTCAATCTCTACCAACTGCCTGCCCTCCGAGCCGCTTGCAGCAGCTCTTGACAAGCTCGTACCCCATACAGAACACGTTGAGATCATGAGCGACGGCCAACACCTCTTAACCGATACCAGCCTTCTTGAATCCTACAATTTCCATTACAGTATCCATGCACCATCCCGTGGCGTCAACCTCGCATCCGTCCTTGAACCCATCCGCCGAGCCTCCGTAGAAGTAATCGCCGACACTTTTGCCCTTGCTGCTGAGGTCGATGCACCGGTTGTCATCCACCCTGGATACTTTGCGTGGGAGTACGAGTATGACCTCGCCAAACAGCACCTCTACACCTCCCTCACCCAAATCTGTGCTGAATCCCTCCAATACGGTGTCACCTACTTCATCGAAAACATGGGCAATTGGGGCTACTTCTTCCTCAAAGAACCCAAGGACATGCCCTTTCTTGGCAGTGCCCCCCTCTGCCTTGATGTCGGCCACGCAAACGAGTGCGACAGCCTCAACCAGTTCCTTTCTTTTCCCTTCGCCCATGTTCATCTTCATGACAACAGCGGCAAATATGGCATCCATGCATCGATAGGCAGAGGAAACATCGACTTTGACGCTGTTATGAAACGCGTCCGCGAAAACAACATTCAGACCCCGGTCATTGAAGTGAAGTCTTTTGACGGGGCCCTTGAAACACTTGCCATCCTCATCAGACGATACGGCGTATAACGCGGTACCCCATATGGGAACAGCGGCTCATCATCGCTCTCTGCATCTTGATTTTCATCTATGCAGGGGCTTCTTCGTGTTCAGTGACCAACAGAAAGGGCAGTACATCTTCCGTCCCCCTCATCATCAACTGGCTACCAGCAAAGCAATGGAACCTTGCGGGGGCGTTCTGAGAACAAGCAGAGCTGTGCGACTCGTGGAAGAACGGCCAGAGCTGCAAGTTGAAGTGTGGAACTGCGGTCAAATACGAGGCTCTGTAGCTCAAGTGATTTGGGTTTTCGAGCCTCTCCTTCCGCAGAGGACCCGACAAGGATTTGTGACCCTCTGGAAAAGTCCCCTTACCGCACACAACAATTGGGTCATTTGGGAGAAATTGATCAAAAAATCACGAATGTATCGATTTTAGTTGTAATATATAAATACTATTTGTCCTGTTCTCCGGCAAACTCAATGCCCATCCTCTTGCATGCGCCGCGGATATCATCCTCAATACCCGTGAGATAGAGAATACCCGGTAACAGTGTTCGATGGCCCGTGCAGTGTGGCGTCACCTGCGGCACAAGCTCAAGCCCCCATGCCTTGCCTGCGGCACGGACCGTGGCAGACTATTTTGTGGTGGGTGGAGATCGGTTTTCGAGCCTTTCTCCTCTTCAGGCTGTCTGCACGCCTCACATCTTCATGGAGTTCAGGTATGCGGACTTCTCTGCCTTCTTGAGATCAAGGTAGAACGGGCGGGTCTCGGAGAGAGTGATCCCATGCCCTCTGGGAAACAGAGACTGCAGCCAGTCCTGCCGGGCGGCAAGGTACCTCGGGAACCGACGCTTGCAACGTCTGCGCCCTACTTGTCTGCCTCAATGACGTCGCCATCGATGGGGGTGATGGCCTCGAGGATAAAGAGCGCATCATATTTGCACGCAATCTTTCCAATTTTTTCTGCAGGATTATGGATTGCAGCGGGGGTTTCGTTATGAACAAGAGTCGCAACCTCGGCACCATTTTCCAGAGCCTCTTTGAATCCCTCATGGTTTAAGGGAGAACCCCATTCAGACTCGATCCGGATGGACTCACCGTGGCCTGCGGATATCTGACCAAACCACTTGCCGAACTTTTCATTTACGAGGGGGGCGACCATCTTGGCTTTTGCAAAGGAATCGGGTGCAACCACCTGCCCTGCTGTTCCCGAGCTGGAGAGGACAAGCATGTCATTTTTGGTTCTGAACACCGGCTTCAAGCTGCGGATGATGTCTGCGTAACAATCGCCGAACTCGCGGCTCCGATGATTGTTTGCTTGTTTGGTCATGGCATTTCTGATGGACTCTGGCATCGGGACCGGTCCCGGCATCAAGAGAAGCGTTTCCTCGTTTCCTTGTACATGGCTATCGGAACTGCTCGTACATATATGTGAGGAGACAATACTTCTATTCATGGCAGATGTTGCAGTTATTGCCGGTTCGGCATCAGATCAAGGTATTATCGACAAGGTTACCAAGACTCTCGCGCAGTATCAGATCAGCTACGACATGCAGATTCTCTCTGCACACCGCGATGTAGAAAAGCTGGATACCTATGTGAAGGCAAGCGATGCAAGGGTGTTCATCTGCATTGCCGGTATGTCTGCGGCACTTCCTGGAGTGGTCGCGGCACGTACGGCAAAACCGGTGATAGGTGTTCCTGTTTCGGGAACGATTGGGGGTGGACTTGATTCTCTGCTCTCTATTGTCCAGATGCCGAAAGGTGTTCCGGTTGCATGCATGGCCGTTGACGGCGGTGAAAACGCTGCCCACATGGCTCATCGAATTCTTGCCATACTTATCTAAATGTTCCCGCAGGAATTTCCCAATTATCCGCACGGCACATTACACCATTGCAGAGCCGAACCGAGGATAAGCTGCAAAGTCAAAGGATTTGCAGCCCCGCCTGCTTGCTGCAGGCAGGTGCGGTTCCGTTGCCTTAATCCGAAGATTGGGGGTTTATGGACAGTTTTTTCCATGCCGGCTGTAAGGGTATTTTTTTAAAAGTTAGGCATAGTATTTGTCGAGCACCTCATTTTCGACTGCGTTATTGCTATCGTTGATCCGCACGCAGAAATCGCTGCAGCTCCACGGCAGGTTCATATACAATTGTTCATGTATAGGTAACTTAATATTTCAGCGGTCTCCTTAGTTAAATTATGAATATTCGTTGTAAATGCCTGCCGGAAATTCTACTGGTAATTCTCATGGCAGTCTCTGGTCTTCTTGCAATCCGCCAGCTCTGCCAGACTGACATCTTTATTGCTATCGGTATCGAACTGTTGGTTCTCTCTGTAGGTGCGCTGCTCCTGCGGGCTTCTTTCCATCTCCACCGTCTTGAGGCGCAGAGTGTGAACCGTGAGAGGATTATGCGCGTTGACCTTGAGGATCTCGGGCGTCAGCTGGTTCAGAAGCAGGATGCGACGTCGCAAAAAGTCGTTGAGATTGTGGAGAGCATTAAAAGCAGAATGTACCGGTAATTATGGGCGTTGCGCTGCGGCCACTTCTGGCGGATTATAAAACATCCCTTTCTTGGGATGAGCTTGGCGGTATTGCAGCCATCGATGCATACAATGCCCTGTATCAGTTTTTAAGCGGGATCCGCCAGCCGGACGGAACACCGCTGATGGATGGTGCAGGAAGGATAACCTCGCATTTAAGCGGCATTTTGTTCCGTACAGCAAATCTGGTGGAAAAAAACATCACGCCTGTGTATGTCTTCGACGGAAAGCCTCCGGTATTTAAGGAGGCTACTCTTGCTGCCCGATGGGTTGTCCGTGAAAATGCGAAGGAGTCTTGGGACCGCTCCATAAAAGAGGGAGATGTTGATGCCGCGCGAAAGTATGCGATGGCATCGTCGCGTGTTGATGCTTTTGTGAAAGACTCGTCAAAGGAGATTCTGACGGCTATGGGGATTCCTTGGATCCAGGCGCCTGAGGAAGGCGAAGCTCAGTCTGCATACATGGCTGTTGCAGGGGATGTTACCTATGCGGTATCGCAGGATTACGACTCCCTGCTGTTTGGAACACCAAAACTTCTCCGCAATCTCACAATCTCTGGCAAGCGCCGCATTCATGGAAAGTATGTACTGACGCATCCGGAACTGTTGGTTCTGGATGAAGTTTTGTCGGGACAGGAGATGACACGGATCGAACTGATTGCCGCCGCCCTTCTGATTGGCACAGACTACAACAGTGGGGTGAAAGGTGTCGGACCGAAGACCGCGGTGAAGCTTGTCCACGAGGGAAAGTTTGCCGAGCGCATTGTGGAGTCTGAGAATGCCGCGGACCCAGAGGAGTTGATCCGTTACTTCCTGAACCCACCGGTTGAGAAGAATTACACGATTGTGAAGAGGGCACCGATGCAAGAAAAAGTGTTTGAGATTCTTTGTGAGGAACATGGATTTTCTGAGGAGAGAGTTTCTGCAGGGCTTGCGCGACTCGGCGCAAAGAAGGGCCAACTGACGCTCGATTCTTGGTTTTAATTTTTTGATGTTGTTCGGCAGCCATACAACGCTGCAAGCGGAACGCTTGCAGCTCTGGCAAGATATTTGCCCCGTAGCCGTTTGATGCAGGGAATCCACCACCCTGCAATACACGTGCACACCGCTGACGACGCAGGGCTTAGCCCTGCTTGCTGCTTGCGCAGATGTGCCGGCGGGCGTAACCTCTAATAAGAGGCGTGCAGCAATTGCTGGATCGGTTAATATCCTCGGGTGATGAAGAAGTCAACCATCTCAAATATCAGCTTTCGTTCCTCTGAATCCGGAACAACCGCCGCAAGACCTGTTTTTGCATCGGCAATCAGAGTTTCTGACATCCCGCGGACCTTGCCAAGCACTCCCGAGTCTTCCAGCAGCCGAATGGCTTTTGCAATCTCCGCTTTGGACAGATTCGCCTTGTGGTACTCCGACAGATCCACACCCATCCCGCGTGCCGTGATTACGAGAAGCGTCTGCTTGTTTTTACGAAGATCTGATGCCTGGTCTTTTCCGGAAACCTCTGAAGACATCATCAGATCAATGATGTCATCCTGAATCTGGAAGGCAACGCCTGTACTCTGGCCGAGCATATAGAAAGCGGAGATTTGTTTGATGTTGCCTCCGGCAAGAGCGGCACCGATACCAGCTGCTGCTGCATAAAGAACGCCTGTCTTCTTTCTGACCATCTCAAGGTACTCGTCGATGGTTACATCGTTCCGCGTCTCAAAGGAAACATCCTCTTGCTGACCTTCACAGACCTCATAACAGGCATGCGCCAGCATCCGCACCGCTTCCCCCTTCGATTCAGGACTTGCGTTCTTCACCGAACACAGATACTCAAACGCCCTTGCATACAGCACGTCGCCTGCAAGAATTGCCGTCGGTTCATCCCACTGCACATGAACCGTCGGTCTTCCGCGGCGCAGTGAGTCTCCGTCCATAATATCATCGTGAACCAGCGTGAAAGTATGAGTCCACTCAAGGGCAAGTGCCGCAGAAAAAATATCTGCAGACGCTCCTTTGTGTACGGCATCTGCTGCAAGCAGCACCATCGCCGGACGAAGGCGCTTGCCTCCCCCAAGCAGTAGGTGTGCAGATGCTTTCTGCAGTGTCGTGTCGGTCGCCTTGCTGTACACGTCTGCCTCATGATCAATTCTTGCGGCAACAGCTTTCAGATACTCGAATAACTCCATAATCTATTCTCTCAGATTTCGGCAGCTATTTCGGAAGAACCAGACGGTCTCCGTTCTGCATGATGTGAAGGTCTTTATTTAATGTGTAACCGAACTCGCGGCCAAGCGTCACGTACCCGCCCTTCATCTCAAATGGACCGTGAGATGGGACGATATGTTCAGGGTTCAACATCGAAACAAGATCATAATGTTCTTGGTAAAAGGCATGACCGGTGACATGCAGTCCGTCGAAGATGCGGGCACCCTGGCGCAGTAATAGGCGATCAATCTCCGCACGTTGGGCATAGTTCACGGGATTTGGGATGACGTTTGCGGAAAACATGACCTTGTCCCCTTTTTCGATCTTAAACGGTGTGTCACCATTTGCCATTCGGGAAAGCATAGACCCTGGTTCTCCCTGATGACCGGTGACCACCAGAAGGAATTTGTCTTTTCCTTCCTTTGACACGCGACGGAGCATATGATCGGTCGTCTTGCGGTTGCCGTAGATGCTTGTTCCCTGAGGGAAGGCAACCTGTTTCATCATCTCAGCGGTACCGTTGTACCGCTCCATCGATCTGCCGAGAAGGACAGGGATGCGGTCAATCTCGCGGGCACACTCGGTGATGGTTTTGATACGTGCAATCTGCGACGCGAATGTCGAGACAATGAGCGCGTTCTTGTCGTCCTCGCATCGGGTGATAGCATCCCGGACGCGGAGTCGGGCAACCTGTTCGCTTGGCGCATAACCACGATCGTCAAGGTTCAGCGACTCAACGATTAGTACCCTCACCCCTTCTTTGCCGATTGTACGTAAGCGTGCAAAATCTGGTGCCTCGCCGATCACCGGTGTCACATCCAGCTTGAAATCGTTTGCATACACCACGCAACCTGCTGACGTGTGCAGAACCGCTATCACTGAGTCGATGATACTGTGCTGGACACGAACGAACTCCAGTGCGATATGTTGTGAGATGGTGTACTTGCTCCCAGCCTTCAGAGCAAATGTTTTGTTCGTTACTGAGAACTTGCGTTCGCCTTCGATTTGCTGCTTTATTAGCTCGGTTGTGTACGGCGTTGCAATGATCGGGCAGTTGTACCGGTGGGCAAGTTTCTGGATAGCACCGATGTGGTCAAGGTGGCCGTGCGTACAAACGATCGCCTTCACTGTTCCCTCAACCGAGTTCATCACGGTATCGTCGGGAATTGCCCCAATCTGGATCAGATCCAGCGAGTGCATGTTCTCCATTTCTACATTGTTGTTTCCTGAGATAGGGTCAAGATACAGACCCATATCAAAGATAACTATCTCCTTGCCGACGCAGATCGCGGTCATGTTCCTTCCGACCTCGTTGTATCCACCAACGGCGATGACTTCCATGTCAACCATATTTTTCTCCAAAATACATTCAGACCAAAAAGGCAGAAACGTACAGCAACCTCAGGTCCTGATTATCTCCCGTAGTGTTCCGGTAATATATGTCCTCGTGGTCCGGAGAGAGGAGATATCCGCAGAACCCGTCAGAAACATTGCCGCACGCAACTGGTGATGGATCGACTCAATTGTTTTGTCTGTTTCTTCCTCGCCGCATAATGCGGAAGAAAGCAGGGGGAGCGCCATGCCCCCAAGGGTTGCGCCAAACGCAATCGCTTTTGCAATGTCAAGACCGGATCGCAACCCACCGCTTGCGATCACGGGTCCTTTCCCGGTTCCAGCTACCTCAGAAACACTCACTGCTGTTGGAATGCCCCATGTGAGGAGGGATTTCCCAAGGTTTCGAAGTGCTTTATCACCGGGAGCTCCGCGTTCCAAGCACCGGATGCCTTCTATTTTCGCCCATGAGGTTCCGCCGACACCTCCTGTGTCAATTGCAGCAACACCGGCATCCCAGAGCCGGGATGCAACCTCCCGAGAGATACCGTTTCCGGTCTCTTTGACGATTACCGGGAATTTTACCTCTTGGCATAGCTGTCTGATCGCAGCAAGACAGCCTACTGCAGAGTGATCCCCCTCCGGTTGGACAGCTTCCTGCAGGAAGTTTAGGTGAATGCATATGGCATCTGCGTCAATCATCTCAACCGCGCGCTCGGCCCCATGCGTACCATACTCTGCAAGCTGGACCGCACCAAGATTTCCACAGACAAATGCATGCGGAGCGGTTTCCCGGACGATCGAAAACGAGTCTGCAAGTTTTGGTTTTTCGAGAGCAGCACGCTGGGATCCGACACCGATGCCAAGCCCGTACTTTTCTGCTGCAGCAGCGAGGATGCGGTTTATCTCTGCCGTGCCCGAGTGACCGCCGGTCATAGCTGCAATGAAGAGCGGAGATCCCAGGCGTTTTCCGAGAAACTCAACCGAAAGATTAATTTTGTCCATGTCACATTCGGGCAAGGCGCAGTGGACCAGGTGCACATCGTCAAAGAGGGTTGTTCCTGTTTCGATGTCTGCCTGGCTGCAGATACGCAGATGATCCATCTTGCGTGATGAGGTAAGTCTCTCTTTTGTCATAAGCAATTACCGAACAATTGTTCCGCCGTGATCACGTTCTTCAAGGAAGTCCACGACACGAGATATGTGAAAAAGATGGGACGAGATGCCCGCATCTGCAAGGAACAGCAGCTCCTCAATTTTTCCCCGCATTCCTCCGGTGACATCCGTGTTTTTCGAATTGCCGAGATTGATTGCACCGACATTGCAGCGAGTGATCACCGGAACAACGGAGTTGCCGGAAAAAACGCCCGAAACATCGGTTGCAACGCCGACACGCACTGCACCAGCAGCAAAGCAGATGGAGCCGACGCCACGGGAGGCCAGGACACTGCTGAAAGCAGGGGGGTGCACGGAGCAAACTCCCGTGTTTTGCAGATGAATGGAGTTCCCATGTAGGCGCGCGGCAAAACCATGCTCTGGAACATAGCTCCGCCGTGTGTCCTCCAACTGCCCTTTTACGCTGTCACACAACTTGGGGGTTGCAACAAGTGCCTTTGCCATCGCAGAAACAACCTGATCGCCAGAAACAATGCACGCTCCGCGAGCTGTGTCCATCACGACATCGCCGTGAAGCACTGGCACGATGCCGAGGTTGAGCATTGCTTTGACCTGTTTTTCCCCAGAATAGACGAGCCTGCCATTTTTTGCAAGGCTGTTACAGAACGGATGCATGCAAACGGCATCAACGCCGCAATTGCGGAGGACAGAAACAAACGCTTCATTGAGCCTTCGGACGGCAAAGTGTGTGATCGCAGCACCTTCGGCATTTTCGCGTGAAACACCGTCCTGAATGTGGTAGGCCTTTGCCTCCGGATGCCCGCAGGACCCGGCGCCGTGAACGATGACAAGCGGCACGGATTTTGCAATCGGTGCAATTTGCGCGGCAAATTCGTGAATCCTTACTGTGTCGATGATACCTGCCTCGGACTTTCTTGTCACAACGCTTCCGCCGAGTTTGAGTACTATGATTTCATTCACTTTTTTCTTTCCGTGCCCCTTCGAGGTCGATGGAGGTGATGATGGGACGTGCATCACAGCCCTCAATTGCATCAGCAACCCGGTTGCATGCATATTTGGAACAGATTGCATACATGCATCCACCGCCACCGGCTCCTGTGATCTTCGCGCCATGGGCTCCTGCAGAACGTGCAGCGAGAACAAGTTTGGAGAGCATCGGGTGGCCGACACCGAGTGCATCTAACAGGGCATTGTTCATGTTCATCAGGCTTCCGAGCTCTTTTTGATTGTCCAGATTGTGTACGGCCCGCATGGTGATAGCAGCAATGGAGTCAAGAATTGGTGTCGTAATCTCTGGTGATTGCCTGCATAGCTCGGCAACTTTTGCCACCATCTCCGACGTGCTGTGTGAGACAAGTGTGTTGCCGATAACAAGCGAGAAGTTTTGCGGTGGAAGAAGCCGGCGCTTTTCGGTGCCGCGGACGAAAACCATGCCGCCAAAGGCGGAGACATAGGTGTCAGTCGCACTGGCACGACCGTTCTGTGCTGACAGCTCCACCTGATGTGCAAGGTCCGCTATCTCGGCGCGGGTCTTTTCAAGACCGAACTCATCATTGATGGCGCAGAGGGTTGCAACAGTCACCGCCGCCGATGAACCGAGTCCCGAGGAGCTGGGCAACTGGGATTTGACGTAGACGCTCCCCTTTATTTCCATCAGCCGGAAGCATTCGGCAATGTAGGGGGAGTTCGGTTTTTGATGATAGCGGATCTCACGAACCGTCACCATCACGCGAGGCTTGATGGCCATAGCAATGCCAGGCTTTCCGTAGACAACGGCGTGTTCGCCAAAAAGAAAGACTTTGCCAGGCGCACTCCACGTTGCCATGTTAGACAACCTCCATTGCGGCATAACTGACGACCTCACGATTGTCACCGGTGGTATTGCCAGAGGTCTGATACAGAATCAGCTTCGCCTTTGTTGCACCAAGATGTCTGCCTATCAGAAGCATCGTTGCAATACAGCCGTACCCGCACATCGATGGCTGGACTTTCCAGAGAACCTCATAGAACTTTGCCACGTCAAGTTCTGCTGCGGCGGCAAGAACTATCAGATCGTCGTGCTTGGCGGTTTTTGCCGGAACGTAGTGTGAACCGTCGCTCGAAGCGATGATAACGGGGCGGACGCCGCCCGTCTGATCGATTGCCTGCGAGATTGCAGCAGCAACGCGGCAAACCGCAGACAGTGACTGATCGCCAAGTAAAATCGGTGCAATTTTTGCATTCGGAAACCGGTAATGGATGAGGGGCATCTGTACTTCAAGAGAATTTTCCTGGATGCACATCATGTCTGGACGGTTTGGAATGCCAGCTTTTTCAAATGCGGCAACAAGCTTTCTGTCCGGCATAACCGGTCCGAGGTCTGTCTCCCAGATTAGGTCTGCGGTTGCGGTCATGCATCCCGCATGGCTTGGACCGATGACAATAAATGTTCCGGAAAAGGTTTCGGGGATTCTTGCATAAGCGCACGCGGCGGTTTTTCCCGAGTAGAGATAACCTGCGTGCGGAACCAACACACCGTACAGCGGGGTCACAGACGTAACCGTAGAGGAGAATAATGCGTCAAGCAGGGATTTTAGTTCCTCTGCATTACCAGGGTAAAACATACCAGCAAGTGTTGCCGGCCTGCAGTCCATCTTACCGGCTGCAGGATTTTCCGCTATTTTCATGTGTTATCCGACGAATGTTGTGCCGTGACCTGTGTTTTCGTTCACCAATCCGCGAAAATAAATATCTATGTTTTTGCGAGTTGGTGTGTGAAGGTGTTTATGTTTTGGTTTGATAGGGCTTTAATGATTGCGATTAGCTAGCTGCATGCCTTTGATAGAGGTTCCACCGACACAACTGGCGGCATGCAATGGTTGCATGTGCAACGTTGCAAGCGTTCCGCTGCTATGCAACTTCCCAAGATATTTTTGTGTTTTTTCGGAATCATCAGTTTGAATCGGAACTGTTCTTCAAATAGTATCTATATATTATAATCTATATAAACAGATAATTATAAATTATTTGTTTCTTATAACTAATATTGACAAGTAAATATAACAGTATTCACTAATATTGGGCGGGATGGAATATAATACATCGTATGTTAGGGCATAATCCCATTTTTTCAGTGATTATCCGTGTTGCTCGGTACATTCCTGTGAAGGGTACGTAGATTGAGGGCATGGCATTCCATGATTCCCAAATACAATCGCAAAATTATATCCAGCAAAAACAACTAAGTTGTATGGTAGCGGAACCACCGCCCTACAATGCACGACACACCTCTATCAGAGGCGTGTGCAGCCCCAAAGAAAGAGTGTGGGAGTGTGTTTAAAACTCGGATTCAAAGTCCTCAAAGGTCAGAGAGGACACGATGCCCTTCTGCTTTAAGATCTCGCGGGTAAGCAGGAAGTAGACCATTGAGAGAGCCTTGCGACCTTTATTGTTCGTTGGGATGACGAGGTCAACGTTGTTGGTCTGGTTGTTGATGTCACAGAGTGCAATGACTGGGATGCCGCACTGGACAGCCTCGGTAATAGCCTGTGAATCTCCGATCGGGTCGGTAACCATAACAACCGACGGCTCAACGTACTTCGGGAGAACCGGATTGGTAAGCGTCCCGGGGATAAACCGGCCGACGTGGGACATCGCACCAAGGGTCTCGGCAAATTTTTGTGCCGGGTACTGGCCGTACTGACGGGAGGTGACCACGAAGATCTTCGGGGATTCGTAACGTGCAAGGAATTTTGCCACCAGTTTGATACGCTCGTCGGTCTTTCTGATATCAATGATGTACAGGCCGTCGGCACGGACGCGGTAGATGAATTCCCTCATGTCGTCGTCTTTCTGCTGGGTTCCTATGTGGACCCCGGCTGCCAGATACTCTTCCACAGGTACTAACGGCTCGGTCAGTTCAATTCCAAATTCATTGTCGGTCATTTTAGAAATGCTCCTCAATTCTTATAAGTTCATTTAGTTTAGCAATTCGCTCGCCGCCAACAACGCCGCATTTTAAGAAGCAGCAGTTGAATGCTGTTCCTAGGTGTGCGATTGTGGTATCGGTTGTCTCACCAGACCGGTGGCTCATGACGGTTTCATATCTGTGTTCATGGGCGAGACTGATCGTCTCAAAGGTATCGGTTAGGGTTCCTATCTGATTCGGTTTGATCAGAATACAGTTTCCTGCCTCAAGAGCAATGCCTTCTTCCAGGCGCCGGGCGTTGGTGACGAAGAGATCGTCTCCGCAGACAAGCGTGTCGCGACTGGAGACTTCTTCAGTCATCTGCGAAAATCCCTCAAAATCCTCTTCTTGAATCGGATCCTCGACATAAATCAGGTTGTACTGGTCAACTAGCTCAGCGAGATATGCGGTCTGTTCCTCAGTGGTGCGCTTTACATTCTTATACACATACCGCTCAAGATCAGCGTTCCACATCTTGGATGATGCGACGTCAAGACCCATGCGAACCTCGATTCCAATCTCATCCTGCACTTTGCTGGCTGCCTCGGCGACAATTTCAAGTGCTTCCGCATCAGAGATGTGCGGCGCCCAAGCACCCTCGTCACCCTTGCCACAGCCTTTTCCACGCTCGACAAGAATCTCCTTGACGGTCCTGTGGATTTTCGTGTTTGTGAAGATAGCTTCGGATGCCGTTGTTGCGCCGGTCGGCACGATCAGGAACTCCTGAATGTCGGTTGCATCAACCGCATGAGCGCCACCGCCGATCACATTGCCGAGGGGAAGCGGCGTCTGGCCGATAAATGCCCCGCCAATGTACTGGAAAAGCTCCAAATTAAGTGAAGATGCCGCTGCCTTTGCATTTGCGAGGGACAAAGCAACCGCAACGTTTGCTCCGATACCCGAGAGATCATCAGTTGCATCCACGATGTGGAGAGTGTCATCAAAGGTGCGTTGGTCCTGTGCATCAAGATCGATCAGTTCTGGAATCAGGCGCATTTGTGCATCGGCAACTGCTTCCGTACAGGGTCTGACCTTTGCCTCGTAGATACCGATCGATGCACCGCTCGGGGCGCATGCACGGCCGTACCCGCCGTTTACCGTCAGGATTTCCGCTTCAACCGTTTCGTTACCGCGGCTGTCAAAAATTCTCCGAAGAGTAATTCCATCAATAGCTGTTATAGTCATTTACAGAATCTCTACTTTATCACCAATGCGGCGTTTTACGGTGATGGGAATCACATTGTTTTCGTACTCAACCAGTGCGATCTCAAGTGGATCAATTTTTGTGGTTTTGACGAGAATGGGGGCGCCCATCGAAATCTGTAAAGCACGCGCACCGATGATCCGTGCACGTTCATAGCGAGTGTACTTCATTGGCAATCACATCCATAAAACAAATGATAAAGAATGAAAAATGGGGTCGCTGAGATTCGAACTCAGGTCACTACGTCCCGAACGTAATAGGATGGTCCAGGCTACCCTACGACCCCGCGTCATTCATGCATCACGTGTACGGATTCAGCTCATCAACAGTCTCTCTGTGCGAAAGAAGCATACGTCTGCAGCAATATCGCTTAAATTCGAACGAATCGAGAATTTTTTTTGGATCTTCACCGGCAGCTTTGCGTTGTTGATATTCTTTCCATACGGTGGAAATTACTTTTCCACAGGTGAAACATCGGACTGGTATCATAAATTATCCTTTTGAGATTATTAATCTGTTGTTTTGCAAATGGGGATGAGAATCTCACCCATTTCGCAGGTACATGTGATCTGAGAGCGAATTCAACGGTACGACTTTTGGAACCGTGCACGTGCACCGCGTCCATGCGGCTTCTTTGCTTCCTTCTGACGGGAGTCGTTGACAAGAAGCGTACGGTCGTAGCTGAGGTAAACCTCTTTGATATGCGGGTCATTGGTCCAGTTTAGGATACCGCGGCCGAGGGCAGTGCGGACCGCCTCTGCCTGACCCATGATGCCGCCGCCGAAGACAGCAATGTCAACGTCAACGTTGTCAATTGCACCAGGTACGAGAGCGATTGCCTCGGCAATTTTCATGCGGATGATCTCGCTACCGTAAACCTCGAGCGGAACGGAGTTGATGCGGACTCTGCCCTTCCCCTCTCTGAGGGTAGCGCGTGCAATTGCCGTCTTTCTCTTACCACTGGTGTTAATGATCTTCATCTTCTTTCACCTCTTAGTACTTTGCTCCAAGGTTGGTGCTGATTGCGCCAACAGTAACGTAGCGTGCGTTGCTTAATCGGTCGCGGTGTGCTGCCTCAAGCACCTCTGCCTCTGCCTCTTTAAATTCGTAAGGAGTACCAACATAGATCTTGACACGGCGAAACGCTGCTGCTCCCGATCGCATCTTGTACGGAATCATGCCGCGGATCGTGCGCTTGACGATATGGTCCGGGCGTCTCGGATAGAATGGACCGCCCTCGACAGAACCGCGAGCGCGTTTTGTGTAGTACTCTTCTATGACCATCGCACGAGATCCAGAGACGATTACTTTCTCGGCGTTGATGATAGCAATTTCTTCACCGGCAAGAATGCGCTGGGCAACAATGCTAGCCAATCTTCCAAGAAGAAGGTTCTCTCCATCAATAACTGTTACCATTTTTCCTTTCACCTCAGAATGCGGACATGGCTGCCCATCGGGTTTTCTGCAACAAGCTCCTCAATTGTCATGCAGGTGCCGTTGGCTTCCATGATTTTTTTACGCGCAGCGTCGGAAAAATTGAGTGCAGCAACCTTGACCGGCTGGGCAATCACACCTGCTGCCAGAACTTTGCCCGGAACCAAGATGATCTCATGCTCGTTTGCGTAGCGGCTAATCTTTCCTATATTAACCTCAGCGTAGTTTTTGCTGGACGTGCTCAGGCGTCCGGCAATCTCGCGCCAGATGCTGGCCTCGTTTTCCCGGGATGCCCGTTTAAGCATACCGATTAAAGATTCGAGGCGGGGGTTTGTCTTATTCATTTACAGTCCCTCCATGGATATGTCCTGTAATGCATCAGTCAGGTCTGTGGATCGTGACTTGATATGCAGCAGTGCTCTTTCGATGATCTCTTTGACCAGCAAGGAGCCATCGCTCTCGACAACGAAGATAAATTTCGTGTTGTCGGCACCGATGATAACTGCGGGATTTTCGCCGATACCGCTGTTCATGCATGCTATCTGGCACAGACGGCACATGGAACAATCCCTCTCTTTGGTTTCTCCGTTTACTACACGGACGTGAACTTTATTCTCGGATATTTCGAGGATGTCACGAGCGCACTCAACTATGCATTTGCCACATCCATCGCAGGTGTCGTGGATGGTGATTATCGGGAACTCTTTGTAACCGCAGGCAAGGGTCGGTTGCCATTTGGCATGTTCGTTGCCTGTGTTGAGTTCGGCAGTAGCCTCCAGAACGACCTTCTGGGTTTCCCAGAGCTTTACGATCGGGATGTTATTGTGCACCGGTGTTGTGCGCGGATCCATAGAGATCAGATCCCCAGAGATGACCGTCCCTGGACCTTCAACGCTTAAAGTAAAACTAATGGTACAGTGAGGACAGCCCCTGCCTTCGCAGCTGCATTCACTGCGGCGGCCAAACTGGGACAGATCTGTTTTAATCGGAATCAGCCCGAGTCTGTGCGCAAGAATCTCATCAAAGAGAACACTGGTGTTGTCATAGATGCGAACGTCTTCGATGGCAAGGGTTGGCACCTCGCCGATCATAGAGCGTCTGAGGGCGTTTGCAAATGCCGGAGTCGCTCCGCTGATAGTAAACCGTGCGACAGAGTCATCGAGCCTGCTGAACACAAGATCCATTCAGACTCTCCTGCCTCTTCTACCACCTGCCGGGCGGATACTGTCGTGTGGCACCGGGGTTACGTCTTCGATTCTGCCGATACGCATCCCTGCGCGGGACAGTGCCCGAATTGCGGCCTGTGCTCCCGGTCCTGGAGATAGTTGCTTTCCGCTTCCTGGTGCACGGACACGGATGTGAAGTCCAGTGATTCCCTTTTCCTTTGCTGCTTGGGCAATGTTAATCGCCATCTGCATTGCTGCATAAGGAGAAGATTCATTGCGGGCTTGCTTGACGACCATACCCCCGCTGCTCTTGCAGATAGTTTCTGCACCGGACAGATCGGTGATGGTGATGATCGTGTTGTTGAAAGAGGCAAAGATGTGTGCAATGCCCCACTTTTCGCTGGCTTCTGCCATGTTTATGACCTCACATTCATAATTCGCAGGCGTTCACCGTTTTTTTCGTCGGCAAGACTTGAAGTTGCATAGTATGCAACACCTGCCTCCTCGGTAACAGAAACCATGTAATGCGGAATGGAGACGCGCTGACCATTGATAGCAATGTGGCCGTGGGTTATCAGCTGACGCGCCTGTTTTGGACTGCGTGCAAGACCCTTGCGGTAGACAATAGTCTGCAGGCGGCGCTCAAGGATGTCTTCGATCTTTAAAGAGAGAATGTCATCCATTGCAGCGTTTGCACCGATAATGCCGTAGCATTGAAGGGTATTTATCAGTTCATCGCGGCGTGCTATGGTTTTGGGGACTTCGCCGACAGCAGACATCATTGCGAGCACTTCACGGGCCCCTCCACGGTGCTTGCGAAGGACGTTTGTGGCTCTCCAGATCTCACGCTTGTTACGAAGACCGTAGGTGATGGCGAGCACACGCTCGCTCTCGATACGCGACTTTTCAAAGCGGCGTTTTGGGGATGAGTACTGTTTGGTGTTCTTTCCCGGATATCCCATTTTATTTCACCTCAGTTTAGTTCCGTTTCTTGGACACCCCGACAATCTTGCCGAACCGTCCGGTGGACTTGGTACATTGACCACGTACTTTTAGGCCGTTCTCATGACGAATGCCGCGGTAGCAGCGCATCTTCTTCATGAGGTTGATATCGTCGTCTTTTGCGAGTGTGAGGTCGCTGCCGTAGAGGTGCTTCGGAGCTCCAGAGTACACATCTACCGGGCGGTTGACCATCCACGCAGGAACTGAGGTCGAGTATGCAAGTACCTGTTCCTCAAGGCGCGCGACATCTTCGTCTGCGAGGAGGCCCATCGTTGTGTGGGTGTCGACGCCTGCATTGTGGGAGATGACGAGTGCGGCGTGGCGGCCGATGCCCTTAATTCCGGTCAGCGCAAGCTGCACCGGCTGGGTACCGTCCAGATCATTGTTAATGATCCGCACAAAATATTTCAGTTCTGACTCTTCAACCATGATAGTCTCCTCTCAGTGGAGAGATAAGTCTCATAAACCAGCAGCACAGCGGGACCTCGCACTTCTGAACGTTTCAGGGATGATGCGTTTTCCCCCTGGATAAAGCGCAGACGGAGGGATTTGAACCCTCGAGTCCCAAGGGACACAGGTTTAGCAAACCTGCGCCATACCAAGCTTGGCTACGTCTACAGAGAACTCCGCATCTTTATGCCTGCAGAGAGAGCTGCAAGCCGCACAAAATCCTTACGGTTTTTGCGCTTTCGACACTCGCGATGCCACATCACACAGGGTTGTTCTGTATGGATATTCGGGGGCAGGCCCAGCACATCGCTCCACTAAATTGAGTGCTTTGATAAATTAGGTGCGCGATAATATAATACTTTTCCTGACGCAGACTTTGCATTTTCTATTTCTGACTGTCCCTGAAACTATGGCTGATGACGAGTGAGCCGGGTCAATAAACACATTAATCCAGCAAGGCAACGGTCTTCGGGTGAGATGTTTTGCGGATCATCTGACGTCATCTATATAGGCTCGTCCACGAAATGGATAATCCGCATGAAACTGCAAATCATTGAGCTCGAGAAAGGTAAGATGCGGCTGAATCTTGAAGGGGAAGGACATACATTCATGAACACGCTAATCGAAGAGATCCTCACGGATCCTGAGGTCGATATGGCAAAGTACGTGATTGAGTTCCAGTTCTCTGATCCAGAATTATTTATTACCATGAAGGAAGGGTCAAAGAAAGATCCGGCTGCTACTGTCTGCGAGGCATGTATCCGCATTTCCGCAAAGTGTGATGATTTGCTGGGTTGCCTGAATAACTGACAGGATGAGCTGCAACTGCTGCAAGCGTTCCGCTTGCAGCGTTGCATGGCAACGGATTCCCTGCATCAGGTGGCAACGGAGCAAGCATCTCGCCAGATGCGCAGTTGTTTCGCTGCCATGCAACTGCTGAATGCACTTGGCACGCAAGTGCGTGAATGAAAAGATACACACGGCGCGCCTGATGGTTCGGAAACATCGCTGTGATAAATCTCCTATTTTTTGTCCATACCTTCGCTGCAACATAATTAACTTTATATAGAACCACAAAGCAACCTAATCAGCATACATTACTCTGCACGCCAGAGTATGTGGAGATAATTAATTATGTCAGCACAACTTGGCGGACAGCCCATTCTTATTCTGAAGGAAGGCGGTTCCCGTACCCGTGGACGGGATGCCCAGAGCATGAACATCGCTGCAGCGAAAGCAGTTGCCGGTGCAGTAAGAACAACACTTGGACCGAAGGGCATGGACAAAATGCTCGTCGATACCATTGGTGACGTCGTTATCACCAACGATGGTGTGACTATCCTCAAAGAGATGGACATTGAGCACCCGGCTGCAAAAATGATGGTTGAGGTCGCAAAGACACAGGATGACGAAGTTGGAGACGGAACCACCACTGCGGTCGTCATCGCCGGTGAACTTCTAAAGAAAGCCGAAGAGCTTCTTGAGCAGAACATTCACCCGACGGTCATCACCCAAGGATACCGTCAGGCAGCAGAAAAGGCCCAGGAGCTTCTCCAGACCATCGCAGTTGATGTAAAGGCAAAGGACAAGGCAATCCTTGCGAAGATTGCCGAAACTGCAATGACCGGAAAGAATGCTGAGGCATCCAAGAACAAACTCTGTGATTTAATCGTTCGCGCAATTACCCTTGTTGCAGATGCAGATGGAACCGTTGACACAGAGAACGTCAAAGTCGAGAAGCGTGTCGGCGGCGCAATTGAGGACTCCGAAATTGTCGAAGGCATGATCATCGACAAAGAGCGTGTCCACCCTGGTATGCCCAAGATTGTGAAGAATGCGAAGATTCTCCTCCTCAACGCAGCAGTCGAATACAAGAAGACCGAAGTTGATGCAGAGATCAGCATCACCAGTCCCGACCAGCTTCAGCTCTTCCTTGACGAGGAAGAGCGCATGATTAAGAGCATCGTCGAGAAGATCAAAGCATCCGGTGCAAATGTCCTCTTCTGTCAGAAGGGCATCGACGACATCGCACAGCATTACCTGTCAAAAGCAGGCATTCTTGCAGCCCGTCGTGTCAAGAAGTCCGACATGGAGAAGCTCGCCCGTGCAACCAGCGGCGCACTGATATCTTCCATCGATGCGATCAGTGCCGATGAGCTTGGTATTGCAGGCCTTGTTGAGGAGCGCAAGGTCGGTGGTGAAGAGATGATCTTCGTTAAGGAGTGCAAGAATCCGAAGGCAGTCTCTATCATCATCAAGGGCGGAACCGAGCACGTTGTTGATGAGCTTGGCCGTGCACTTGAGGACGCCCTCCGTGTGGTCGGTGTTGTTGTCGAAGACAAGAAGATTGTTGCCGGTGGAGGGGCACCGGAAGTTGAGCTTTCCCTCCGTCTCCGTGAGTACGCAGCAACCCAGGTTGG
The DNA here is from genome assembly GCA_031287415.1 of Candidatus Methanorbis basalitermitum. Lineage (GTDB taxonomy): Archaea > Halobacteriota > Methanomicrobia > Methanomicrobiales > Methanocorpusculaceae > Methanocorpusculum > Methanocorpusculum basalitermitum. The sequence continues at coordinate 19,791 of JAITSY010000009.1, forward strand.
GCGCATCCAGCTTGCAATCGAGGCATTTGCATCCGCTCTTGAGGTCATCCCAAGAACCCTTGCCGAGAACGCAGGTCTTGACCCAATTGACAAGCTTGTTGAGCTCCGTGAAGCTCACGAGAAAGGTAAGAAGACCTTTGGTCTTGATGTCTTTGAAGGCAAGCCGGTCGACATGCTCGCAGCAGGCGTTGTTGAGCCGCTCCGCGTAAAAACCCAGGCAATTGCATCCGCAGCAGAAGCAGCTATCATGATTCTCAGAATCGATGATGTCATTGCATCTGCAAAGTCCGCAGGACCGTCTCCGGATGAGATGGCAGCAATGGGCGGCGGAGCCGGTGGGATGGGCGGTATGCCACCCGGCATGATGTAAAGCTGCACCAAAGCCTTTGGCTTTGCAACCCAGCCTGCTTGCTACTGGTAGGTGAGGTTATGTTGCTTTGTTGGTTAGTACATCATCCCTTTTTTCTTTCGGACTTATCAGATTTAGGAGAGAGGTATATCCTCTCCGTAAACCTACTTTCTCTCTCAGATCGCTTGAAAAAATGTGATATAATTGTAAAAAATGTAATTATTCCTTAATATATTGTTTAATTTATAATTTTAAATATAATAACTTAGCTAGATCAAATGCTTGCTTTCCTGTACGGACGATAAGATCACAGTCGTCCTCCAATCCCTTTTTTACAATAGTTTTTGAAATCATTTTCAATGTTTTTAGAGTTGGAATTATCAGTTTGAATGGGAACTGTTCTTCAAATCAGAAATATAACAATCTATTTCAATAGAGAACTACTAATCATTTATATATTTTCACCAAAATTGATAAGTCAAAAATGTTTTTTGGTGTCATCTGAGGGAGAGACAGCGTATTGCTTTTTCACCGGTTACACCGGATTTTGCCCCAAACAGAACGGCAGCCGGTGTTGCCGCGGCGGACGGATCCTTTGAGACGAACTTCGAGGGCAGAGATTCCGGTAATTTTTGCTGCTGGGATACCCAGTCTCTCAAAGACCACAAGATCAAAAAACCCGCATCCGACAAATCCTGCGAAGGTTTTTACAAAGATTCGATTGGCAGATCCGAGTTCTACGCAGTAGGCATCCGCAGAGATACTTGGGTCGGTAATTGCCGCATGATCGGGTGAGAGGTACTCAATCTGCATAGATTTCTGTATTACATCAATACCCTAAAGCAGTTGTGAAGTACAACAAACCATCGTAGTGATTCGGGAGATGTTGCATGGTAGCGGAACGCTTGCAGGCTCTGGCGAGATGTTTGTCCCGTTGCCCTGCAATGCATGTGGCATGCCCACACGCTGACGCAAGGTCCAGCCTTGCTTGCTGCTTGTGCAGATGTGTCGGTGTAACCTCTATCAGAGGTGTGCAGCTGATCCAAAAGAATCGGGAGCTAATTGTCGAAAATTGGAGAGGCGGTTCACAAACCAAAACATGATATTCTGCGAAGAAAAATACATCATATGATCAGTTCCCCATCTTCCGAAGAGATCGCAGCACTTGTTTCAAAGATTCGTGCAGACTCTGAGAAGCTTGCAAAGAGGAGGGGCTGGGTGCTGAACCCCAATGCGCAGGTTGTCGACTCGGTGATGGAGGGGCTTGCCCGCAACAAACTGGTGCGGGGGCGGAGGTACTGTCCCTGCCGGCTTCCCAACGGCAATCCTGAGATTGACAAACGGTATATCTGCCCGTGTCGAGAGGCGGAGAAGGATGTGGAGGTAGCGGGGCACTGCCACTGCTACTTTTTTATGAAATAGCGCATTATGGCGGTATATTTCTGCGATTAGTTATCTGCAAATGATGATTTCATCAGTCCGGCAAAAAATCCGAACGGAATGATACCATTACTAACTAAGATGTATATCTTAGTTAGTAATGGTATCATTCCGTAATTATTTCGTAGTCTTTTGTTGATATGGACTATTAATATTTCTAATCTGAAGAACTGTTTCCATTCAAACTTATAATTCTGGTTTTCATTTGTTGTAACCCCCTATTAGGGTTGCCCGTTGCCGAGGTGATCGCGGCAGCCGATTTATGGTGTGATGTGCTGGGCACATAGCAGTGGGCTATCATCCTTGCGGGGAGGATCATTGCAAGTCTTTCCACGGCCGTGAGAGCGGCACTCCGCGCTTCGACGTGCAACTCGTGCTGTGTTTCCCGAGTCACGCAAGCCTCGCTGTCTCGGCACGCCCCGTGAGGTTCCGCTGTCTTGCTGCTTGTGCGGCAAAGCTGTATGGAATGGAATGTTGCCAATTATAGCTTGCTGCAATGCTATCTACTTTTATGCAGTGTTTTTCCCGCGGAAAATGCTTTTCCGAGTACTGATCCCAGCCCGAGATACCAAAACTTTGCATGATCATAGGAAAGAGGTCGCATCGCCGTCACATTGATTTTGCCGTTCTCATCAAGAATCCGTTCATCCGCATGAACCGCCAGAATTTTTGCGATGAACATCGAGTGCGAACCTATATCCTGTCTTATCGTTACCTGGCACTCAAGAGATAGCGGGCACTCCGCAATCATCGGTGCATGAACATGCATTGCAGGCACAGGTGTGAGACTGATATCAGCGAACTTGTCCGTCTTTCGTCCGCTGGTAATGCCGAAATAATCAGTTTCCTGCATCTGATTCTCAGACGGGATGTTCAGCGTAAATTCTCCTCGTCCGCACAGATCCGCGTGACTGTAGCGGCCAGGCCGCACCGCGATCATCACGTGCGGCGGGTCGGATACCGCAATACCGGTCCACGACACCGTAAGACCGTTCGGCTTTTCGTTCTCACCATACGTGTCGACAACCGTCACCTGGCACGGTGGTAGAACCGCATAGGCAGGCAACTCATGCTTCATACAAGTAGATATCTTTTCTTGGAGAATTATATTCGTATGGCAAAGTTGCATGGCAACGAAACGACTGCACAAATGTACTGCAGCTTGCACCATGTGCAATACAGCCTGACTGCCTACCCGTTCCCGGGAGGCAACCTCTCAATTCTGACGTATCTTGATGAGTTCATGACAGCATCCACCGCAATACAGGGGAACTGATGGCATTTCGTGAGGTTTCCGTCGTCCGACTGGACGTGAAAGGGTCCCGGTTTTATGCCCATCTCTATGAGATAGACACCGTCAGCGACGTTGTAGGGGTTCGGGCCATTCACGGCAAAATTTACAAAAAAGCCGCCCATCACTGCTATGCAGTGATTTGTGGGAATACCACTGACAGCCGTTCTGACGGCGAAGTCGGCTCTCCGGGCCGGGTGCTTGCCGAGGTGATGGGGCGCAGCAATCTCGGGTCTCACGTTCTCATGGTCTCCCGTATTTTCGGAGGCATTAGGCTCGGACCTGCAGGAGTCATCCGTGCGTTCCGTGAGGTGGGTACCGGGGTGGTCGCCGAGTACATAAAGACAAGGAAGAGATTATAGTGATGGAAAGGAAAGGTATGAACATGAATAAACTATGTGGGTGTCCGGTAAACGCCGGCACGCAGTGTACGGCGGACAAATGCCAGTGGTGGAACAATGAGTGGAAGGACTGTGCGATGAACGTCATCGTCCGTTATCTCCGGGCACAGGATGTCAGGGCGACATTCAACCATGCAGTTCCCGCAGAGTTCCTCGAAGGCGACCGGAAGTAAATGCGGCCGAAGATTCTTCTGACCAATGACGACGGAGTGAACTCCGGTGGTCTCTGGGCTGCTTACGAGGCACTATCAGCATTTGCAGACGTGACGATAGTAGCTCCGGCAGTGCAGCAGAGCGCAGTCGGCAGATCGATTTCAATCTTTGAACCACTCCGCATGAACGAGATGATAATTGGCGGCCTGCCTGCCCACATGGTTGAAGGGCGGCCGACTGATGCCTTGCTGCTCGGCCTCTACGGTCTGCATCTCAAACCTGATATGGTGGTGAGTGGCATCAATCTCGGGGAGAACATCTCCTATGAGTCTATCACGACCTCGGGAACCGTCGGCGCGGCGATGGAAGCGGCCAATCAGGGCATTCCTGCACTTGCCTACTCGTTACAGATGAACGATCCTGGCAATAAGTTCACTGATCCGCGGTGCCATCAGATGGACTTCCTCCAGGCAAAAGATGTTGTGGCGAAACTGACCCAGATGTTTCTTGTAACTGGTCTTCCACAGGGAAGCCATCTCGTCAATATTAATATCCCAGCCTGCAGGATGGAAGGATATGCAGTCACGACACTGGGCACGCAGCTATTCAATACCTATGTGGAAGAACGGATTGATCCGCGAGGAAAGCCGTACTACTGGATCAGAGGGGATATGATCTATACGCCCGAACCGCACTCCGATGTGACGGCCCTGCGAAACAACTATGTATCGATAACGCCGCTGACGCTGGACAATACCGCATTCGCTGCCTGCGGCGAACTGAAAAAAATGCTTGTGGATCAGGGGTTCTGATCTTCGCATATTTTACACGGCAGCAGCTTTTGTTTGATGGTTTCGGTCGTGCAGACCGATCGTGCTTGCCGCTGGTCCGCAGATTTTTGGCTTTGGCGCACCCATGAAAGCTGCGGCCGGTCGCTGCCCTCTCCAACAATGAGATTCGTTCCGCGGCTCCGATGTCGCCATCTGCATAGATGCACAGCGTAGATTGCAGTTCGCGCGTGGCAGGTTTGAGATGCCCGGCGATAGCATCATCTCCGGTAATACTCCAAAGCACGGTGGCGGGATGTGGGTTCAATGACGACGGTACATTTGCACAGAATGGCTTCGAGATATCCGGCAACAACCCAAATGATATACATTATAACAAGTAATGTGCGACTCCACTGTCGCGACAGGGATGGTGGCGTGCAGGTCGCCTACGCCAAAAGCTGGCAACCTCCCTCTTTCCTTCCCATCATCAGGCGAATACACCTCATAATGACCAAACAAGGCAACGAAATCTCGCCAACCCATAACAGGCAGGCTACAAAACGAGATCTCCATAACCGTGTTGGTTTATCTTACTTGTGCTTTGGCTGCACACCTCTGATAGAGGTGTGCCGTACATTGCAGGGCAACGGGTTCCGCTGCCATGCAGCTTTTGACGATAACATCCGGGTAAATGGTGGGCGGGCACAGATGACGGGGGGCGATCGTGGGGCAATCATTATATCTGCCAGCAACGCCTAATCGATGGACACAACATCAACACAGGTGCTAACCAGATGCGACTCGTAATGAAGTTTGGCGGAACATCCGTCGGTGATGAAAAATGCATCGCCAATGTGGTCAATATCATCAAGGAATTCCGCGACGCTGGCAATGAAATCGCAGTAGTGGTCTCGGCAATGACCCACGTGACCGATCAGCTGATCGCAATCACCGAAGAGGTCATCAACTGCAAGCAGAAACCTGCCCTTGACGCATTCATTGAATCGTTGCGCAGCCGCCACATGAGAGCTCTCATCGCAGTCGCCCCCGACTACGCGGATGAGATAGGCGAGCACCTCAACTCGCGGCTGACAAAATTATCCAACATTCTTCTTACTATCCGCAACCTCCACGAACTGACGCCCCGATCCAGGGACTACATAATCTCATTCGGTGAACGACTGTCTGCTCCGATCATCTCCGCAGCACTCCGTCAGGTTGGCGTTCCCTCCAGCTACGTGAGCGGTTGCGATGCGGGAATCCTCACCAATGGCGTGCACAACGGTGCAACGGCACTTCCGGAAAGCTACCCTCGCATTCAGGCACGAGTAGGCGCTCTTCTTGCCGAACAGGTGCCAGTTGTCATGGGATACATGGGATGCTCAACCGATGATGTGGTCACTACCCTCGGCCGCAGCGGTTCTGACTACTCGGGTGCAATCGTTGGTGCGGGAATTGATGCCGACGAAATCTTTATCTGGACAGATGTTGATGGTGTTATGACCACCGATCCCCGCATCATCCCCAAAGCACGGGTTATTAATTCCATCTCGTTCCTTGAGATGAGGGAAATGTCCTATTTCGGCGCAAAGGTGATTCATCCACGGGCATTAGTGCCAATAATGCAGAAAAACATTCTGGTTCACGTCAAAAATACTTTCAACCCAAAACATCTAGGAACGATTGTCAGCCGCGAGCCGCATAGAGATAAGAGAATTGTGAAAGCTATTTCCCTGATACAAAACAGCTGCTTGGTCAAAGTTGGCGGTGCCATTATGGCAGGCCGTCCCGGTGTTGCGGGAGAAATCTTTACCGCCCTTGGTAAGGCAGGAGTCAACGTCATGCTGATCTCTCAAGGATCGTCTGAGATGACCATCTCGATGATAATCAACGAAGAACACCTTGATACAGCCATCGCCGCACTTGCAGACGTGAAAAGAAAGGGATTCATCCGGGAAATAGGTTTCGACCGCGATATTGCGGTTGTCTCGGTCGTTGGTGCAGGAATGGCTGGAACTCCGGGTGCACTCGGCAGAATCTTCCTCTGTCTTGATGCGGCAGACATCGACGTGATAATGATTTCACAGGGTTCTGAGGTCAACGTCTCATTTGTAGTCCGGCAAGTGGACGGGGTAAACGCGGTCCGTGTCGTCCACGAGGAGTTTCATCTGGAAGAGGAGGAAGGTTCTTGAGCCAAAGATATTCGTATAAAGAAGTGGGTGTGGACATAAATCTTGAGGCAGATGGTGTCAAGGGGCTCATTCGTCAGCTGAGCTACAAACGCTTAGGAGGTTACAGTATGGTCGGTGATATCGGCCATTTTGCCGGCCTGATCGATTTTGGGCCAAAGGTTTTGTCGCTCTGTACCGACGGTGTTGGAACCAAGATGCGCGTCGCCGACGATCTCCGTCAATGGATGACGATCGGTATCGACTGCATTGCGATGAACGTCAATGATATGTATGCGATGAATATCGAGCCGGTGGCGTTCGTCGACTACATCGCAACTGAGGGGATTGACACCGAACAAATGATGCAGATCGGTATCGGTCTCAATGAAGGTGCGAAGCTTGCCAATATGAACATCGTGGGCGGCGAAACGGCGACGCTGAAGGGTATGATCAACGGCCTGGATCTTGCCGGTACCTGCCTTGGTGTGCAGGACCGCGACAAAGTGGTTACCGGCGAGAAGGTTGCCCCGGGTGATGTGATCATCGGCGTTGCAAGTACCGGCGTTCATGCAAATGGTTACACGCTTGCACGAAAGATCGCAAACGAAAACAGCGGTTATGAGGCAAAACTTCCATCGGGAAAGATGGTCGGTGAGGCACTGATAACGCCGACCCGCATATATTCCGAGGTGCTGGATGTCTGCCGTGCTGTCGAGGTCCATGGCATGTGCCATGTAACGGGCGGCGGCCTTCTGAACCTTTTGCGGATCAGCAACTATGGTTTTTCTATCGAGGATCCGATGCAAATTCCCGAAATTCTGCAGTGGATTGCAGAAAAGGGAGAGCTTGAGACAAACGAGCTCTACCGAACGTTCAATATGGGCATGGGTTTTGTGTTCATCGTTCCCGAGGTGGATGGAGCAAAGATTTCTGCGATGGTTGACGGTACCAAAGTGGTCGGTCATGTAATTGAGGATCACAAGGTCCTGCTGAAGGGCGTCGCGGTCAACTGACTTGCTCTATTGCAATGTCTATCTGCTTTCCTGCTGGTTATTTTATATGAAATCTCTACTTCTGTTTTCCGTGCCCCCGCTTAGTTGCCTGGTTTTTTCTGGCATTCCGTGTGTGACCTGGAGCGATCGGATCTATCCGGAGAATGCATGAGTGATCGAGGCTGTGTTGTCGTATGAGGCCCAGGCCGGTGCTATGAGGTTTGACACGGATAAGCCGTATGTGTACGGTGTTGTTGTGGTAGCATTGTCTGATCCAAAACCTGGTATTGCTGCAGCTGCACGCCTCTGATAGAGGTTACGCCGACACATCAGCGCAAGCAGCAAGCAAGGCTTTGCCTTGCGCCGTCTGCGGCATGCACGTGTATTGCATGGCAATGGAACCCGTTTCCATGCAACTTCCCATGTGGGGCTGCAACCATACCCAATAAGAAGACGCGTTTATTTATGCCGTGCTGTCCTATTACTACCTAATAGTACCTGTTTTTACGGTATCTGATAAAATTGCGGAGGTCCAAAACAAATGACGCTTGGCAGAAGCGGGGATTCCCCAAATGGGAAGGAGGGTAGTACATTTCCACCTTCAGAAAACAGCAGAGTCAAACAAATCATCTGTCCCGGCTGCTTTGAAGAGATGGAAAAAGAGGAACTGATCGGAAACAAATGTCCACTCTGCGGCTACCGCCTTGCGCCCGAGGACATGGACGAGGATATCACCGAATCCGAGGATGAGGAACTCGCATGGATGCTCAGGCAAAACCTCCAACGGACGCTTCTTGTTTGGTTGATGGATTTGGGTGCAGCACCTCTTGCGGCATATAGCATTGCATCAAAAATCTGCGAACAGGAAATCATTCCCACAAAAAGAAGCAAGACAACTGCATTTTCTTTTGCCGCATGGATGACACCGGAGGAAAAAGCTGCAGAGAAACCGTGCAGAGTCTGCGGCAAAATCTTTGTCTCTGGCGGCCGCAAAATGGTCTCCGGCGATCTTTTCGAGCCGGAGCCGACAACTGAATATTTCTGTGATGACTGTCGCTCGCAAAACTAACCACGTCTTCCTTACATTGGCCTACCGTGTCGACAGACAGGGTATTGTTTTTTCAGATGACGTTTGACAGGTAACTGCTGTCTCGGCAAATGAAGCCAAGTTCAGTACGGTTGTGTTGCAAATGGTGCGGCTGCAACGTCGCTTGCAACATCAGCAAGGCAGCGGAACCTCGGGCACCTGCCTACACTGGCAGGCTGTGGGCTGCAAAGCCTTTGGCTTTGCGGCTATTCATGTGTTCACCCAGGCGAACATCTTCAGGCTGATACACAGATTTGCGTACTGCTTTTTGGATTGGTGGGATGCCAACCGATCATTAATCATCCTGTCCGACCAATAATACACTATATTCTATAAACGAATAAAAGTTTGAGGATTTGCATATACAATGGCAGAGGAAGTACCCCAGGCACAAATCGAAAAGGATGAGGCGCGAAAGCGATACGAGTTCAAGAAGGCGCTGGAAAAGTTGGAAGAGAAGGAGGGATCTGGTACTGAGCTGATATCTCTCTATATTCCACCGGACAAGCAGATTTATGATGTGACGGCACAACTTCGTGATGAGTACGGCCAGTGTGCGAACATTAAGAGCAAGCAAACGAGGACAAATGTGCAGAGTGCGATTTCGTCGATTCTCGCCCGGCTGAAGTACTACAAGACTGCTCCGGAGAATGGTATGGCGGTGTTCTGCGGTGCTATCAACGTGGGCGGGGACAAGACGGACCTTGCGTCGATTATTGTCGAGCCACCCGAGGCTATCCACACCTATAGCTACCGCTGCAGCTCGAATTTTGAGCTGGAGCCGCTAAAGGCGATGCTGGATGACAAGTTTGTGTACGGCCTCTTAGTTATTGACCGACGTGAGGCGTACTGGGGGTTTTTGCGCGGCACGCACATTGAGCCGATTAACGGTACGACATCGACAGTTCCCGGCAAGCAGCGGAAGGGTGGGCAGTCGAGTGCTCGTTTCGAGCGTCTGCGGCTGATTGCTATTCATGAGTTCTACAAAAAAGTTGGTGAACGGGCTTCCGAGGCGTTTATGGCAGAACCGAATTTCTTTGAGAAGTTCAAGGGTCTTTTAATTGGCGGACCGATGCCGACGAAAGAGGAGTTTGCGGAGGGCGATTTCCTGCATCATGAGGTGAGAAAGCGAACCATAGGTCTCTTTGATGCGTCCTATACGAATGAGTTCGGCCTGCGCGAGCTTGTGGATAATGCACAGGATGCACTGCGCGGCGTGGATATGATGGATGAGAAGAAGGAGATGTCGCACTTCTTTAAGGAACTCGTTCGAGAAAACGGCTGTGCGGCGTACGGTGAGGAAAGTGTGCGTGCAAATCTTGAGGCGGGGGCGGTTGATACGCTGCTGCTTTCGGAGGAGCTACGCAAGGCACGGCTGACGATTGAGTGCGGCAACTGCGGGTATCAGGAGATCAAGACGATGCAGGTTGAGGCGGGCAGGAAGTTTAAGGATCTGCCGTTCGGCCACTGCCCGCAGTGCCAGTCGCCGTTGTATCTGGCGGATGAAACGGATATTATCGAGGAGCTGACGAACCTTGCGGATCTGTCAAACACCTGCGTTGAGATCATTTCGAATGATTTCGAGGAGGGTTCAATGCTGTATAGTGCGTTCGGCGGTATTGCGGCGGTTCTGCGATATCAGACAGGGATGTGAAATCATGTATCGGGAGTATGTTCATAAGATTGAGGCGCTTCTCCGAGAAATTACAGGAGAAGAGGATGTGTTGATAACTGATGGCGGCGATCATGCGGATATTGCATCGACGGTTGCGTTTTCTCTGGCGAAGAAGGAACGGAAGAATCCAGCGGCGATTGCAGCCAAAATTGCGGAGATGGCTGCCTCACTACCTGAGGCGAAGGGTGTTGAGGTGTCAGCCAAAGGTCCGTACGTTAACTTCGTGTTCGGCAGAGAGTATGCGGCGGAATCGGTGCGGGCGGCACTGTCCCCGAAATACGGCCAGCTTCCAGCGCGGACGGAACGGGTGATACTTGAGCACACGAGTGCGAATCCAAACGGTCCGCTGCACGTTGGCCATATCCGGAATTCCGTTATCGGCGATACACTGGTGCGGGCGTTCCGGAAGGCGGGGTATCCGGTTGAGGCGCAGTACTATCTGAATGATATGGGCCGCCAGATTGCAATCGTTGCATGGGGGGTGAAGCATCTTCATTATGATCGGTTGCCAGGTGAGAAGGGGGATGATTTTATTGTGCGCCACTATGTGGAGGCAAATAAGATTATGAAAGAAAAGCCGGAGATCGAGCCTGAGTTTGACGCGATGATGGAGATGATCGAGGCAGGTGATCTTGAGACAGTGAGGCTGTTCCACGACTCGGTGGATCTCTGTGTGGAGGGCATTCTGGAGACGCTGGCAGCGCTGAATGTGCACCATGATAGGTTTGTCCGCGAGACAATTTTCCTCTGGAACGGCGATATGCAGAAGGTGCTTGCCAGAGTCGGGATGCTACCGGAGGCGCAGCATGACGGGCAGCTGATGTTTTTGGATCTGTCGGGTAGGGGAATCGACAACCGGTATGTGCTTCGTCGGAGCAACGGTACTTCAGTGTATGCGGCCCGGGATCTGGCATTCCATTTGTGGAAAAACGCTCAGTGCGACCGAAGCATCGATGTGTTGGGTGCGGATCACAAGCTGATCGGCTCCCAGTTGCAGACGACGCTTGCGATGATCGGTGAGCGGTCGCCGGAGATTGTGTATTTTGAGTTTGTGTCGCTGCTGGAGGGAGCGATGACAACACGCGGCGGGGTGTTCATTACGGCAGATGAGCTCTTGGCGGAGACGAAGAAGCGTGCTTTAGAGGAGATTACGGTCCGCCGCCCGGAACTAAACATGGCCGACCGGGAGAGGATTGCATCAGCTGTTGCTGTTGGTGCAGTGCGGTACGATATTGTGCAAGTGTCTGCGGAGAAGTCGACAGTGTTTGACTGGAAGGTGGCACTGGATTTCGAGCGGCAGAGTGCGCCGTATGTGCAGTATGCGCATGCCAGGGCATGTTCGATCTTGGAGAAAGCAAAGGAAGAAGGCAGTTTTGCGGAAAATTATACGTTTTCGGATCCGTATGAACTTGCGCTGGCGAAGCATATCGCCCGGTTCCCGTACGTGATTGAGATGGTTGTGGTGGAGCTGCGGCCGCATTTGCTGGCGACGTATGTGCGGGATCTGGCAGATCTGTTTAATTCGTTTTACCGGTTTGCGCCGGTATTGAGAGCGGAAGGGTCGGTACGCGATGCACGGCTGACGCTTGTTGATGCAAGCCGGAATACACTTTCTGCAGCGCTTGATGTGCTGGGTATTGAGGCGCTTGAGTCGATGTGAGAGCCTTGAATAGGGTTTGTAGTGCGATGCCGCATAATATGTAGCAAGGGAGATTCAATGGTTCGCATTTACGAGAAATGATGGTTAAAGACGGACGAAAACAACATCCTTTGCCGACAAGATGACACAAAACTGGGTCACGGGAGAGGATATACCATTTCGCAAAGTCATTCGAGAATATTGTACAGCGTATCGCGGCGGGCAAGCTTTCTACCCATATCGGCACAGAGATACAACATGTCTTTTGGATCGAAGTAGTCGGCCTCCTCGCCCGCACCCGCTGTCCTCGATAGCGAGTCCGCAAACATCGTCCCGCCGACATCGTTACCGCCTGCCATAAGCCCGAGCTGCGTCATCTTCTGGCCGATCTTTGACCAAGGGACCTGGATATTTCTCATGTTATCAAGGAACAGGCGGGAGACCGCAGTGAGCAGAATATCCTCGCGGCCGGTTGAACCGTAGATAACCCTGCCGTTTTTTTCCAGAGGTGTATTGCGGTGCAGAAATGCGAGTGGGACCAACTCGGTAAACACTTGTGTCTCATCCTGCAGATCGCGAAGGATGGACAGATGATGGGCACGTTGTTCCGGCGTTTCAACCGACCCGTACATGATTGTTGAGGTTGCCCTAAACCCGATATCATGCGCCTCGCGGATGATCCTTAGCCACTCGCCGGCAGGGATCTTTTTTTCACAGATAACGCTGCGGACTGAGTCCACTAGAATTTCAGCAGCCGTTCCCTGCACAGATCCAAGGCCTGCGGCTTTCAGCCGCACAAGGGTTTCTTTGGTGGTGAGGCCACTCTGACTTGCGGCAAATGCAATCTCATCCGGACTGCAGCCATGGACGTGAACGCCGGGAATCTCCTCGCAGAGGGTCCGGATCATCTTCTCGTAGTTTTCAATGGTGAATCCAGGATGAACACCTGCAAGATAACAGACCTCGCTAACCTCCTTTTTTGCTGCATCGCGAGCATGTTCGCGAAATTCTTCGTCCGTGAAGCAAAATGCATCCGGATCGGTCGGCTTTCTGCCGAACGCACATAAACTGCACCGATTTTTACAGATGTTGGTCATATGCAGGTTCATGTTCCGGACGTACGTGACCGTGTCGCCGACAACCTCCGCGCGGCGTCCGTCCGCGGCGGCTGCCGCCTTCCATATCTCGTGGCCGGTCAGCTGGAGCAGGGCTGCCGCTTCACTCTCATGTATTCGGCTTCCCGCTGCTGCATCATCTAGGACTCTGCACAGCTCTGCGTGACTCAGTCTCAACACTGTCATTTTCGTCCGCCTTTTCCTTTTTTCTGATATCTCATGGCTGCTTCTTTCTCCTTTTTTCTCATGCGGTTGTACAGTTCCCTGATCACCAGAATGACCCCCACTAGCAGGGCAGTCTCCCGGATGTGCAGTGGCAGGTAGCCGACCAGTGGAATGGAAAAGAGAGCTTTTCCGACAATCCATTCCTTTTTGATCGGCTGAATGGGACCGACATCGTTCCGGAAGATGCTGCCCTGATCAATAGCACTGTTGTTATCACCTTTTGTGATGTATCCCGCATGCGCTGCATCACCGGTGAAGTGCATTGCAAGAGCCTCCGATTCATTGATCTCGCGGAGGGCACGGTGAATGATCGGAGTTACCTTCGGGTTGCCATTCGGCTGATAGATGATCACATCGCCATAATTGTTGATGGATTTCACTCCCGTCGCTTCCGCTTCGACCCCTGTCATCAACGGACCCGATCGGTTTTTCTCAATGACGAAGATCAGATCCCCAACATTTATATTTGGCACCATGCTTTCCGACTCCACAGCAACGATGGCTGGCCAGGTTCCCGACACACAGAACAGGCCGAGGCCTATCGCCGTGACGCCGAAAATGACCAATAGGATGTCATGGATAAGACTGATCTTCGACTCATCCGACTTCATTTTTTCAAGAAGGGAGAACGTTGACATAATATTGTATCTAACTACGTTATCGCCGGTATAGAAATTTTTGTCCCGTTCTGTAGCTTCTCCACACCAACAAGATAGTACCAATAGTATAGTTGCATGGTAGCGGATTCCACGGCCATGCAACTTTTGGTGTGTACAAGGTGCCTGCCTGGACTGAACCCTTAAATAGTATTTTGGAACAAACTGAATAGACAGAATGGCAGGACTCACAATAAAAAAACGCCACGCGATCAAAAAAAGCCAGCTTATCGCTCTCATGAAAAAACTTCAGACGGCTATCGGCGAAGATGCGGCTCTCTACAGTTCCCCGATAATTGAAATTGCCGAGTCCCCCTCTAAGTTTAACATCTACGTTATTGACAAAAAACCGCTCGTGATGGAGCAGGACGGATGGGCATTTCCGACACTTCGCGGTGCAGTGATGCGCCCGTTCTCCGGCCGCCGGATTGTTGTTGATATGGGTGCGGTTTCCTATCTGATCAACGGTGCAGACGTGATGCGGCCGGGAATCGTCTCGGTGACAGATGATGTCTGTGCGGGATCTCCTGCCCTTGTAGTGGATGAAAACCATGGCAAGCCGCTTGCCGTTGTTATTCCGTTCTATGACGCTGCGGGGATCACTGCGCTGGAGAAAGGCAAAGCCGCCAAGAATATGCATTACATTGGTGACGAACTCTGGAATCTTGAGCTTTGAACTGGAAATATACAAAGCATTAAATAAGCAACAAATAAACTACTTTTCATATGGGATTTCTTGACGGAGTTTTCGGATTAAAGAAGGATACCCCTTCCGAGGAAGAATACATGAAACTTGATCTCGCTTCTTACGAAGGCGCAGCGGGCGCCGAGGAGCCGGCGGTCATGTACGTGAAGGTCGCAAACATTGCTGACATCAAGGACTGTCCGCGTGTCAAAGACGAGGTTTATAATAACAATATTGTGATCGTTGATATTACTAAGCTCAAACTTGACAAGATCATGTTCGATCGTGTGATGGGCGATCTCCGCGCGGTTTCCAAAGATGTAAACGGCGATATCATTGGTCTTGGGGACCAGCGCTACGTCATTATCACGCCGACGGGTGTCCGCATCTCTCGCGAGAAGATTGGGGGCACGTAACCCCCGATGTATCAGGTTGTTCCCGGACTATGTCCAGACTGCGGCAGAGAAATCGAGTATATTTATGATACGGAATATATTCCTTATTTTTCTGATATGCTCCTGCTAAGCGGGGTTTGCCCGGACTGCGGGTTCCGCATCACGGACACGATGATCTTAAATGATCACGAGCCGTGTCGCTGGGAAATGAAGGCGTCCACGCCCGAGGATCTGGATGTCCGCGTGATTCGCAGTATGCAGGGAGAGGTTGATATTCCGGAATTCGGGATCAACATTTACCCAGGTCCTGCCTGCAGTGGTTTTGTGTCCAATATGGAAGGCGTGTTGATGCGTGCTGAGGATGCGGTCCGCCGTGTCCTCCTCTCTTGTGAGGGTGAAGAGGTTGCGGCGGCAAACGAGTTGCTGGAAAAAATTGATAAGGCTCGTCGATCGGAACATCAGTTTACGGTAATCATCACGGATCCTTCGGGAAATTCAGGCATTGTCTCGCCGAAAGCGGTGAAAACAAAACCAGATGAGGAGCCGCAGCTGAATGACTGTACGATGCGCTCGCTGGCATAAACTGTTTTGGATGTATGGATTCTGTAACAGGGCGGCACGTGCTGACGGATGCTGAGGAGACGCGCCTGCAGAAGCTGATCGAAAACCGGGCAACGGATCCGCGGCTTGATTCCTATATAGTTTCGTATATCGAAAAGATTTCGGGAAAAAAATGGGTGGAGGAGAGTGTTCTTGAGAAGATCCGCACTGAGATAACTGCACAGAAAGATTGTTACTGGAAGGAGGGCGGGCGCCGCATCGTTCAGTACAAAGGCGGTTACAGTGTTCTTGCTTATATGGCATACCAGATGCCTGGTTATGCCGCGGAGCTTACCGAGTTTTTTTCCCGACTGATCCGCGACGGTCTGATGCGGGATCATATCCGCATTCTGGATGTGGGTGCAGGTCCTGGAACAGTGGCGGTTGCGGTAGCCAGAGTACTTGAGCAGTGCGACGCAGCAACCGCCGAGATTGTGGCGTTGGAACGGGCCGAGATATTCCGTGAGGCGTATCAGGCGATCGTACCCGCGTTTGTGAAGGAGGCTGGCGATCGTGTGACCGCACCGCGGCCGATTGCTGCAGATGTCACGAAGAGTATACCTGATGGCGAGTTCGATCTGATCATTTGTTCGAATGTGATAAACGAGCTGGTTGGTGGTGACGATCTCCGTGCAGAGATTCTGATGCGGTTGTCGGGGCATCTGGTGCAGGATGGAACCCTGATCTTGATCGAACCGGCAGATCTTGCGAACGCGACGATGCTGAGGAACCTCTCCCGGGATCTGAAGCGTCGCGGACTGACGCTGTATGCACCGTGTAATGATATCCGCGGCGTTCATTGCCAGGTGTCACCCTGCTGGACGTTTGCGACGTACGCAGACATTAAACCGACGAAGCTGATGCTTGCATTGGGTGAGGGAAAGGAGAAATACCGGTTCGTGAACACGGATGTGAAGTTTTCCTATGCCGTGCTCCGCCGGGACGGTCACCGTCGCTGCAGCTATCGGGTACCGGCCGCAGCAAAACGGGCGAGGCTCTCCCAGCTGAAAAAACACGTAGGCAGACGGATTCACGTGACTGTATCTGTGATATCGGCCGATATTGGGGACGCGAAGAATTATCTGTATCTCATCTGCGATGGTACTGGCGGAATACCAGCGTACGTTGCCTTGCCGGCCCATCACAGGAATTCCGGGCATGAGGCACTGCTTTCAGTGCAGTACGGTGCGGTTGTTGCGATTGATTCTGTTTTGGTGCGGTTCAACAAAAACCAGAACGCCTATAACCTGTTGATGGGGCCGAAGAGTTCCACGCGGATGATCGTTGGTGTGCCTGGATTTTCGGTACCGGATAAGATTGTGATGTTGAAGGAAAAGTACGGGCGGGGGAGCGGGAAAAAACCTGCTGGTACTTACTGTCAACGGCCGCAGAACAAAAAATAAGGGAACTGTGGGGAGATATGTTGCTTTTACAGCGATACGGGCAGATCGGGCGTGAGTACCACCCGCCAACGGTATAACTAAATGTATATATTATAGCTCGCTATAATAATTAGATATGATTGATGAGTCAACCCCAGATCGACCGCAGCATGTGTGTCTGCAGTGCAACTACACGTGGATTGGGCGTAGGCGCCACAACGCGACTGCGGATGGATATGCGCGTCCCGCCATGTGCCCGTCGTGCCACACTAAATGGTGGGATACGGCGCCTGATGATATGCGGGAGCGGCAGCATCACGAGTGCCTGCGATGCGGTAGGGTGTGGGAGAGTCGTCGGACTACGCCGTATCCCAAACGGTGTCCCAGCTGCAACAGTCCCTATTGGGACAAACCGCGTACCCGCAATCCGGAGTTATTGGCGCGGATTGCCGAGACGAGGCGGCAGTCCAGGTGATCTGTTCACTCATATACATATGTCTGCCACGTCCCGACGGTTTCCGGTAACGCGGTACTTGGAGCAACCGCTGCCGAGAGTCTTGAACCCCATTCCACCGTGCCCCGTACAGAACATTGGTGCAGCCGCCTCTGACCAGTCTTCTTGCAACTGATCCCGCGTGCGTCCGCACGGCAACCCTGCTTCGTAGGGCCTGCTCTGTTGGCATCGGAAAATCCGCTGCTGCCTCCTTCGGAAGAACCGTTGTTTTTTGCTTCCCCAACCAAAAGAACTCTCAACTCAAAACCACCGGACGCTTGGTAGCCCGAATGTCCGCAACAGGATACAGTCGTTTAGCATCAGGTTCTGATTTGGGATCCCAGAGAGACATCACCCCCCCTAAAAAATGTGCTGCCCGCAGACACTTACTTCCGTGGCAGCACCGCAACACCATCGCCCGGGCGGACCACAGCCACCTGCATCGACGTTGTCGATTCAATTGCCTGCCTAAACTCCATTAAATTCTGCTCTATCGCCCGGAATGTATTGTAATGCATTGGAATCACCAGCGGTGCCCCAATCCACTCCGCTGCAATCATCGCCTCTTCCGGCCCCATCGTATAATGACCTCCCACCGGCAACAGGGCAGCATCTGGATGATACAGATCACGAATGAGCTTCATATCCGAAAACAGTGCTGTATCTCCCGCATGGTACACCACAACACCGTCCATCTCCACCACAAAACCGGCAGAAGACCCCATATATAGATCTATGCCGTTTTCCTCCACCGACGATGAATGAACTGCCGGAACCATCGTGACCTTCACCCCACCCACAGCAACCGTACCGCCAATACCCATCCCAATCGCTGGAACATCTTTGCGGGCAAGATACCTGGCAAGCTCATGAATTGCCACCGTCTGTTTCTTCAGATCTACCGTAATTCCCAAATGATCCCCATGTCCGTGCGTCACCAGCACCAGATCTGCATCCACATTCGCCGCCTCGGGTGGCATAGGATCAGTCAGAACCTTCCGGGCCCCTTCCAGCGAAAAGCAAGAATGCCCGATATATCGAATATACATGCAGTATACTCACTCTTACATCTATAAATAGAAACGGAATTGTCTATTTCCATTCAAATAGATAATCCCTTAACTTAATATTTACTGATGTCCCCTTCAAACGTTATCCTGTTTTTAATAAAATTTCATCACTTCATTTTCAAGTATTGTGTGAGAGAAAGTAGGTTTACTGAGAATATAAACATATATATGATTATATTCTCCTTTTACGGTATCGTTTCGATATATCATTTTTCCAAATAATACTCAGGATGCAGAAGTGATCTTCAAAAATGAAGAGGCTGTCCGTTATTTCCCAGTCATTTTCGCCTTTGACTGGAATGGGGCTCCAGACAAATCCAAATCATGGGGTTTTGTACTGGTTTGTGTTCGCTGCATTGCAGCTGCTGTTATCCTTGTGCTGCTGGTTGGTGTTTGGCTGCTACGGGCAAAACAATGGCTGCAAAACCAAAGGCTCCGATCCTGCTGAGGTTGCTGCTTCCTGCGTGAGGGTTGCAGCATTGGCATTGATTACCCTGGGCACTTCCAGAAACAAGCTATACAGACGCATGATTTGTGGTGACGGCAAGTATCGGCTGGTAGATAGTCTGACGGGCATCGTGGAAATTGAACTTCTTAACGACAAATCCGTTCTCTTTCAGACGTTTAAGTGCATATCGAACGGTACGCGGAGCAAGCCCGGTGCCAGCAATGATATCTTTGTGCGTCTGCGAACCAGTGCTCTCCAGAAGGCGGAGAATTGTGATACATGATTGGGGCATGTCTGTTCTTTGCATACAGAACAATTGTTTTAACGGTATTTATATTTTCTTAATTTTGTTTGTTTCTTCACGAACAATTTGTTTTTTGTATCTGATACATGTTGTTTTGAAGTAAAATAAAATGGAGTTATGTAGGTACACAGTAAGATATATGTAGGATGTAGCTGCGTTTATTCGCGACCATAGGAATGATGATGTAGAATAACCGTTCAAACACGCCTTTTGGCGAGATTTAACGGGAGCCTTACATTCGGTCTATCATTTCAAAACAGAATACCGGAAAATCGACTTTTTTATACCTGGTCTTGTTCTTATCGAACACAAAA
>JAITSY010000031.1 GCA_031287415.1 Candidatus Methanorbis basalitermitum
TCATTGTTCCCAATACTTCTGATGTTTTTACATTTACCTCGCCCCTTTTTTCAAGTAGGCCGAGAGAGAAAGTAGGTTAACCTAAGATATACATCTTAGTTAGTTATGGTATCATTCCAAAGAAAAAAATACCATAAAATAAAGTGCGAAGGAAGGGATTCGAACCCCAGAACTCCTATGAGACCAGACCCTGAATCTGGCGCCGTTGACCTGGCTTGGCTACCTTCGCAACAAAACCGAAAACACCCTTCAATCAGGAGTTTTTCCGTGTTTTATTACATTTGTGCTTCTGATACATAAACATAGGCATCTTATCTCCCTGCGGGAACCCGCCCGTACATCTTCTTCCATCGCTCCGTCAGTACATACTGAGGGTTCGCCTCCCGCAACAGCCCTGCAATAATCATTGCATCATCCGGCAGATGATACGTACAGATAGCAACCTTTGGCACACACTGCTGAAGTGTTTCTTTTGCACCCTTGAGCATCTGCCGCTCCGCCCCCTCAATATCAGCCTTCAAAAAATCCACGCGGGACAGCTCTTCCGCCCCCACAAACGCATCCACCGTCGTCACTTGCACCTGGACTTTCCGGCCCTGATGCGGCAACACCATCGACGATCCAATTAGTGTGTCCGCAAGGACCGTAAACTCTGCAGTTCCCTCCTTCGCCCCCAGGGCCATCGGCACCACTGTTATCCGTTCCCGAAGCACCGGATTCAGATCCAGTGTCTGTGCAAACATCACCCGTGCCTCCGCAATCGGCTCAAACGCAAATACCCGTGCCCCTCGATACGCTGCAAGAAGAGAAAACACCCCCATATGTGCCCCGCAGTCAAACACTACATCCCCAGGACTCACCCGCACATCCCCCCACTCATATGGCCCTTCATCTACATACCAGAGCCTCCCATGAATTCCAGGCAGCAGAATATCTCCGATCTCCATCGCGTAATACGCCTCCTCCCGCGTCGTCTGCCCTGACACCGACAGCCGCGGCAGACATAATGACCCGATACGGAGACAATCTTCTCGAGCCGAATAAAACTTCTGGAAAAACAGCTTGTATTGATGCCAGTAGAAATCCTCCGTCCGGTCGTTCCTCGTCAACGCATATCGCAACAGGGCTGGCAAAGACATCAAGTCCAACCACATCAGACCGAACCTCCGCCGCAGTCCGCCGTCACCGCCTCATTTGCCGCTGCGCTCCGGACAAGTTGCACGTGCACACATCTATCAGAGGCGTGCAGCATCAGAAAACTCGCAATAAAGCCGACCAGATGATTCGAATAATACAGAATCAGCCACAGCAGTACCACAAACACGCTCGCCACAAACCCGTCCCTCACCAGGCCAGCAAACATCTCAAATATCAGACACTGTCGGTTTGCCGAATCATCAATCTGCACTGTCAACTTTGTAATCCTCTCACAACCCCATTTTTTCGTGAAAAATTCACCACCGCTTCTTTTGCCTCCTGTCCATTGGTCACCGGAAAATCAGCAAGGCAGGCAAAACCGTGCTGCGTTACCACTTCCCACTTAATTTAAAGAGAGAGTTCACTCCTGCCCTTTCTGCCTGGGTGCAGACGCAGCCTCCCGCCGGACGATCTGCAGACTTGCAATCAACCCGACAACCACATTAAAGTAGTACATAATCAGCCGCCACAGCAACACGAACACACCAACCATTGATGCCGGCAAAATCAGCGAATAAAACGCCGCCACGCTCACTTCGGCAACCCCCACACCACCCGGTGTCAGAGGAATCATCATAATCATCGCAATCAACAGCTGGATGATGAACGAAATCAAAAACATCGGTTCACGACCAAGTCCCATCATCAACACCGACGCAATAATAAACTCCGATCCCCAGAAGGCAACCGTCATCAACAAACCGAAAACCAGCCCCAACTTCGATCGTCCTGCAAAGTGGCCGATCGTTACATAAAACCGGTCGATGCTCTTATCAATCGACGCCATCAGCCGATGGCTCCGCTGCGAATCCCAGCAGAGGGTAAACACCCTAGAACACTTCGTCACAATCCATTTTGTCCACCGCGGCCGCTTCACAAAAACCGCAAACAGCAGCAGAGCACCGACAAAAAAGGCCGTTGCCAGATAGACAACCCCTATATACACCAAGGGGAAGTGCAAATCCCCGAACATCGTATCCAGCAGGCACACGCCGATTATCGTCCCAATTCCGAGCACGATACCGTCGAACACCCGTTCCATCAAAACAACCACTGTTGCATCCGCCGTCGGTACACCCGCCTTATATAACTCATACACCCGTACCGCCTCACCTCCGACCTGCGATGGCGTTACTGCAGCAACCAGCATATTCGAACAGACCAAATTAAACGAATGGACAAACGGCACACGGTAACCGACCGACCAGCACATCAACTTTATGCGCATCACCCAGAACACAATTGACAACACGTGCAGAAGAAGCCCAAGAAGAATAAACCAGGGATTGCATTTTTCCAATGCAATAAGCGTATCAGCATCAAACGTCAAAAGAAGCATCATAACAAGTGCAGCGACACTGATGCCGACTGATAGAAACAGCCATTTCTTTTGCGTTTTATTCATGGCAAACCCCAAGATTCTTATAGCATTGGACGTCAGCAAATAAATAGTTTTGGGAGTTTATCCTATAGATTCAGCGTCTATCGAGACGTAGAAAAAACCCAAGCCTCATCGATCCGCATACACCAACGACGACATTCATTTGCTGCAAAACCTTTGTTTTTGTATCCCGATCTGCCCACTACAGGCAGGTGAGGTTTCGTTGCCAGATGATCCACATTCCCACAAATCGATTCGGAATTATCAGTTTGAATGGAAACAATTCTTCAAATCAGGAATATAACAGTCTATATCCTTCCCAATACATTTTAGGCGCGTTTCACATACCGATGCAGCAGGATATCCCCAGTATCAAGAATCTCCCCGCCATTTTCATACAATTCAAACCCGAGATGATATACTACCAGATCCGCACCGATCCGTTTCGCCAGATCCATCATCGGCATCATCATCTCGCAGCCAGGTCGGATCGCATACAGCACTGCCGCTCCTGCATAATAGGGAAGTCTTGGCACAAACACATCATCCACCACCGCAGGAACCAATCCAGTTGGATAGGGGTGCAGATCCGTACAAAGAACAGAAACCCCCGCATTCTGCACTATCTCTGCCGCCGCCGTCCTACCGCCGAAACCAATCTCAACTGCTGAACGATAATGATCCCGGATGTACTCACCGACAGCCCTCTCAATCCGACATGCTGCCACAATAATTCCCTATAGTAGTGTTCAATATGTTTATGTCCCGTCACAATGAAATTATCTACTCATATGGGAGTACACGTTCTTTGGGACAGGAGAGTTCCAATTGGCCTGAGCAGACCAATCACAGAGGAACTCGCAGGTGTTCTTGAAATGCGCGTATCCCGCATAGACAACGATATTTTCCCTCTTGAGGGCTTCGATCCCCTTCGCCAGCAGTGTGACGCCGTAAAAATTCTCACGAAACTTGACATCTTTCGCCGCCGTTATCCCCAGCTTTTCAAACCCAACGATGTAGACATCGACTTCTACAACAAATTCAATCACCTCCATGAAAAAGTCCTGCTGATAACACCTGCCGACCTCTTTGAACCGCTTGCCGACTTCGTCTTCGGCCTCGCATATCCGGCCCTTGGCGTTGCCGTTGTCTCCCCGGTCCGTCTCAACAATGAATACTACGGCCGCCACCCGGACGATGATGCCCTCATTGACCGCGTCGTCAAAGAAGGGGCTCATGAAATCGCCCATCTTTTCGGCCTCGAACACTGCGGCAACCCAGGGTGCATCATGTACTGTCCGCGAAACCTCAACGACCTCGACTGCAAACGCAAATACTTCTGCGGCAAATGTAGACTCCATCTGAATGGCCAGATCGAGGGAGACCTGTTCCGATGACTTCGCAAATTCCCTGGGTCACTGTCTGGGGCTACGGAGCAGACATTCGTGCAACCACGCGAACCCTCATCATCCGCGAAGGGGCATCCAAAACAGCCTATCCTCTTTCTTCTGTCTGCCATCTGCTCATCGCGGGCGGCCACACTTTTGCAACTGCAGCAGTACCGCACCTGCTTGCCAACAACATCACGGTCTCTTTCTTCGATGTCCATGGAAATCCCGTCGGTGGCATTCACCCACCTGGCTCTGATGCATGCCCTCTCCGAGCTGCACAGAAAAACATCCCCGTCCACCGGTTTGCGATGTCCGTTATCCTCTCATCCCTGAAATCGCGGCTCATGTTCCTCAATAAACTTGGATCCAGCTACGAAAACGGCCTTTACTACAAAGGAGAATTTGAGATTCTCGCCGACACCTCCCGCGAACTTGAGTTCCTCATCACCCTCCCTGAACTCGCCCGCGTTTTTTCGCTCACGCGAACCATGTACTATGAGATTCTCTCTCGCGTCGTTCCACCGGAACTTGGCTATCTCCGCAGAGGAAAACCACCCTATACCGACCCAGTAAACGCTCTGTTCGCCCACGGATACGCCATCCTCTATGCAAGTATTGCCGTTGCAGTTGTTGGTGCAGGACTTGACCCTGAAATAGGTGCCTTTTACGGCAGTGTCGTCCCAACTGGAAAGAGCCGCGGCGCATGCATCATGGATATCATGGAGCCCGCCATGACGCCGATGGTTGATCGCATCGTTGTGGAAATGGCAAGAGATGATCTTCTTCAACAGCAGTACGAGATCAGCTCCCGCTGTATTCTCTCCGAGAAGCTGATGAAGGAGTTCAACTGCCGCCTTGCCGTCTCCATCAATCCTGACACCATTAACAACATCGTCCGTGCATACGCTGACGCTGTTTCCAGCGGCAGCACCCCCTGCATGCCGGTGTTCTGAAGTTGTGAGGGAGCAGTGTGCAGCGTTGCAAGGCAGCGGGTTCCGCTGCCATGCAACTTCGGGATGCTTCCACCCCCACTCTTTTTTGCACAACAAGTACAAAAGATACATCTATACGCATAACCCAATCGTACTCCAAAGATACGTCTTGCGGGAGATGCCCTCCACTCTGCGGCTCCGCCGGACAAAAAATATCTGGAGATTCAAAAAATGCTGCTGCTTGCCCTTGCGGGAAAACCAAACTGTGGAAAATCGACATTTTTTAAGTCGCTTACCCTTGCGAACGTTGAGATTGCCAACTACCCATTTACCACCATCGATGCGAACAGGGGTATTGCCTATGTGCGATCCCCCTGCCCCTGCAAAAACCTCGGACTGGACAATTGCCACGCCTGTGTTGACGGTGCCAGGTTCATTCCAGTCGAACTCTTAGACGTTGCCGGTCTTGTACCCGGCGCACACCTCGGCCGCGGTCTCGGCAACCAGTTCCTCGACAATCTCCGTGAGGCTGACGCCATTATTCAGGTTGTCGATGCCTCCGGCAGTACCGATGCCGAAGGAAATCCGGTGGATATCGGTACCAACGATCCTCGTGGGGATGTCGAGTTCCTCCGCCACGAGTTTTCCATGTGGATGGCCGGAATCGTTGACAAACACCTCGCAAAACTCGTCCGGCAGGCACAAGGAAATGGACAGATTTTAATCGATCTGCTTGCCAGCGCACTGACAGGTCTTCGGATCAATGCAATCCAAATCCGCGAAGCCGTTGACGAAACAGGTATCAGCCTTGCCAAGGCTACGCCTGAGGACATTGAGAAGATGTGCGAAATTCTGCTCCGTGTCTCAAAGCAGATGATCATCGCCGCAAACAAAGCCGATCAGGCCCCTGCAGAAAATCTCGCCTTCCTTCAGGAACTTGGCGCCGTTCCAACCATCGCTGCCGGAGAACTCGCCCTTAAATCCGCAGTACAGGCGAAAATACTCCACTATCTCCCGGGTGATGCGGCCTTCACGCCAGTCAAAGACGCAAGACTCTCCACCCTCCAGGCCAAGGCTCTTACCATGATCGCTGGGAGCATGAAAAAGTTCGGCGGAACTGGTGTGCAGGCAACCCTCAACAAAGTCGTCTTTGACAAAATCGGCATGATTGTTGTCTATCCGGTTGAGGATGACAACAAATGCTGCAACGCAAAAGGTGTTGTTCTGCCGGATGCCTTCCTCATGCCGAAGGGATCCACTCCCAAAGAACTGGCCTACCGCATCCACACTGACATTGGCGATGGATTCTTGTATGCCGTTGATGCCCGCACTAAGATGCGGATCAAAGACAACACTGAACTCAGGTCCGGCGATATCATCCGGATTGTCAGCACCGCAAAATGACGGTAATCTATATTACCTGTTAGATGCAGAAATATAGTAACTATGGGAAGTGAGGTGTACCAGGCACAGGTTCTTCGGGCGTTTTTCGAGACCATCACAGGAACCGATAGGAATCTGACCAGGATCTACATGTGCGTCATTTCTCTTGCCAAACTCCGAGGTGAGGCTCCAGAAAAGCTGCGATTCCTAATGGAACAGATGCGGGCAGGCAAAGAAAAACGTGAGCTTTCTATCGATATTCTTGATTATATGGCAGAAGCAGCCAACTCCCTTGAACCATGGGCAGGTCAGTCTGCTTTCGGCATCATCACACCAATAACCTCCGAGGACTTTGGTGGAATCTCCTTGGATTCCTATTAAATTTTTTCGAAATTGTGCCATTCCGTGAAAGAATTGCATGGCAGCGGAACCCGGCTGCCATGCAATGCACGGTACACCTCTGTCAGAGGCGTGCAGCATTAGCATCTGTCGGGATGCAGATGCCATCTACTGTTACTGTTTCAGCCATTATCTGAGATGATGGCTAAAAAGAGAATTCAGCGGGAAAGTAGGGGAGAGGATCCTCAACATCCGTCTCCGCAAACGCCTTCAACCGTGCCAGACACGAACTGCACACACCGCAGGCCGTGTCCTCCGTGTCGTAACAGGACCATGTGTCCTCATAAGGCACATGCAGCCGCAGGCCTCTCCGGAGAAGATCTGTTTTATTCATCGACACAAACGGTGTCAGCAGCTGAATATCTTTTTTCGTCTGCGTCCCGATAGTGATCACCTGCTGCATCGCCTCAATAAACTGCGGCGTACAGTCCGGATACCCAATATGATCGCCTGACTGTACACCGATGCACACTGCGTCGCCACCTCGCGCTTCGCAGTAAGACGTCGCAATTGCAATCAGGTTTGCGTTCCGGAACGGCACATACGTATTCGGATGATCCGCTCGTCCGCGGGTTCCCGCCTCCACCGGAATGTGCCTATCCGTCAGGCTGCTTGACCCGAACTTCGTAAAGTAGTCAAGAGAGACCTCCACAAAATCCGCTGCATCCAGATGCTCTGCAATGATCTTCGCACACTCCAGTTCCTTCCTTTGCGTCCTCTGGCCGTACTTCAGATGCAGCGCCAGAATCTCATAGCCCATATCCTTTACCACATACGCTAAGGTCGTCGAGTCCATCCCACCAGAGAGCAGGCACACCGCCTTCATGAAATATTCACCATCTTGTGCAGCTGCAGCTGAAACCGAACCGGCAGCTTTTGGGTGATAATTGCCTCTATCAGCCATTTCACATCCATCCCGTAAACAGATGTGATATAGACGGGGGCCCGCAATTCCGGATGCGCCGCAAGAACTCCAGCCATATATCGGTAATCCGCCTCATCACCTATCACAAACTTCACCGCATCAGAATCCCGAAGGGATCCAAGCAGCGACAGATCGCTCGTCTCTCCCGACGATGGGCACTTCACATCCATGCAGACCGACGCATACTCAAACACCTTGGAAAACGGAATGGTCCCATTCGTCTCAATATCCACAAAAATTCCTGCTTTGCGGGTAGTGGCAATCAAAGGCAGCAGTTCCTCCATCTGCAGAAGCGGTTCGCCGCCAGTGATGCAGACATACGGCATACCCGATGCCACAACCACCTCCTTCATCTCCCCGGCTGTCATCTCTGCATCGACTGAGCCGCTCCGCGCGTAGCGCGTGTCGCACCACAAGCAACGGAGATTGCAGCCGGCAAGCCGCACAAACATACAGGGCATCCCCTGCCGCAGGCCTTCACCCTGCAGACTCACAAACGTCTCCGCAATTCTCACTCAGGGCCAACCTCCGCGTAGCAGCCACCCGACTCCCAGACCCGGATCTTTGTCACATGAGCATCCAGGTCATGCTCGCGGCAGAACGCGTTCAGGCGACGACGGATATCCTCTGCGAGAATCTCGCTCGTCGGATCACCATCGGTCAGCACCGGTGTCTGAAAAGGCATGAGGATTGCAGCCATCGGATCCTCACGATTCAGGATGACCTGGTGATCATACACCATTATCACCTGTTTGATAAGATTATAGTCAAGCAGAATCTTCGACTCCGCGTCGATTGTCCCCTCCATCCACACATCAGCCTTCCAGCGATGACCGTGCAGCCGGAGGCATTTGCCACGATAGTGCATCAGCCGATGGGATGCGTCAAAGTGTGTCTCCTTAAAGACCCTAGTCGTCATAACTGATTACACATTATCTCTCGTGAACTATAATGATAGAGGTCATCTTGCCCCCGTTCCCATTAAGATTATTAGGCCAGCCTGCTCATAAGTGTAGGAACATACGTGGGTAAGATACTCGACAGAGACTTGGTCCCGCGCATTCACAATATTCCAGCAGAGGAATACCAGCAAAGCCTTTTGCTTTGCAGCAAATCTACTGTAACAGAGGTAATTTAATGGGCCAGGGAAAATTCGCAGCAAGAAAGCTTGTCCGCTCTGCCAAGAAATTCCGGTGGAGCGATCCTGCTTATGCGCGCAGAGCGCTGAGGCTGAAGCTAAAAGCAGATCCGCTTGAAGGTGCACCGATAGGGCGTGCAATCGTCTTGGAGAAAGTCGGTGTTGAGGCAAAACAGCCAAACTCCGCAATCAGAAAATGTGTTCGGGTTCAGCTGATCAAAAACGGCCGTCAGGTTACTGCATTCGCAGTTGGTGATGGTGCAATCAACTT
Source organism: Candidatus Methanorbis basalitermitum (assembly GCA_031287415.1). GTDB lineage: Archaea > Halobacteriota > Methanomicrobia > Methanomicrobiales > Methanocorpusculaceae > Methanocorpusculum > Methanocorpusculum basalitermitum. Next base: position 9,018 of record JAITSY010000031.1, read on the forward strand.
CATCGATGAACACGATGAAGTCACCATCTGCGGTATCGGCGGTCGTGCAGGACGTTCCATGGGCGATATTCCTGGAGTCCGCTTCGTAGTTACCGGCGTCAATGGTGTCACTCTCAACGAACTTGTCATCGGGCGCAAGGAGAAAGCACGGAGATAAATAGTATGGCTGAAAGACAAGTAGCAACCAGCAGAATCCCGCTATTTAACAAGTGGGACACCAGCGAGATCGTGGTGAAGGATGCAGGGCTCATCCGCTACATCACTGTAACCTCCACCGAGGTTCCAAGCAGTTGCGGAAGACTCACCCAACAGCAGTTTACCAAGAGCCAGATGGCAATTGTCGAGCGGCTTATCAATCGTCTGATGCAGACGGAGACCAACACCGGCAAAAAACAGCTGTGTACCCGTATCGTCATGGACGCATTCGACGAGATCCATGTAAAGACCAAGCAGAACCCGCTTCAAATTCTCGTTGACGCCGTTGCCAATGCTGGTCCCCGCGAAGAGACCGTCCGTTTGAAGTACGGAGGTATCAACGTCCCGAAATCCGTGGACTCCGCCCCAACCCGTCGTGTCAACACTGCACTCCGCTACATTGCCATGGCAACTTGGAAAGGTTCCCACAAGACCAAGAAGCCGGCACACCTTGTGCTTGCCAATGAATTAATCATGGCATCAAAGGGAGATGCAAAGTGCTTCTCGGTCGGAAAAAAGGAAGAAATTGAGCGGATTGCGAAGTCTGCACGGTAAACAAATATCGAATCTTTTTTAGTAAAGGTGTTTTAATGTCACGCGGAAAGAAGATGGTTGAAAGAATTACGGAGCTCATGAACGATCCAGAGCACATCCGCAACATCGGTATCGTTGCACACATTGACCACGGAAAGACCACCCTCTCAGATAATCTCCTCTCCGGCGCAGGAATGATCAGCGAGGAGCTTTCCGGCAAAGTCTGCTGGATGGACTCCGACGAAGAGGAACAGGCACGGGGAATCACCATTGATGCATCCAACGTATCCATGGTCCACATGGTCGGCGACCACGAATATCTCATCAACATGATTGATACACCCGGTCACGTCGATTTTGGAGGAGATGTTACCCGTGCAATGCGTGCCGTTGACGGTGCTGTTGTCGTTGTGGATGCAGTCGAGGGCCCGATGCCGCAAACCGAGACAGTATTGCGCCAAGCGCTCAAAGAAGGTGTGCATCCGGTTCTGTTCATCAACAAGGTTGACCGGCTTATCAACGAACTGAAGGTTGACCCGCAGGAAATGATGATCCGCCTTGGCAAGGTTATTGACAAGGTCAACAAGCTCATCAAAGGGATGAACGAGGAGATCTACACCAACGGCGGGTGGAAACTTGATGCTCTGAAAGGAAACGTTGCGTTCGGGTCTGCCCTCTACAACTGGGCAATCTCAATCCCGTACATGAAGAAATCCGGTGTGAGCCTGCAGACGGTCATCGACAAATGCAACGAGGGTGATGCAAAGTACCTCGCAAAGGCATCCCCACTGCATGCAGTGCTGCTTGATATGGTGGTTACGTTCCTGCCAAATCCGCTGCAGGCACAGGGCAAGAGATGCCACATTATCTGGCACGGCGACACCCAGGCTGAAGTTGGAAAGGCTATGTATGCCTGTGACGCAAAGGGTCCTGTTGCCATGATGATTACCGATATCTCCTTCGACAAACACGCAGGCGAGATTGCAACCGGTAGACTATTCTCCGGAACGCTGACACGTGGCCAGGAGCTGTACGTTTCTGGTACCGCCGGCAAGCCGAACAGACTCCAGCTGGTTGGTATCTTCATGGGTCCGACCCGGGTTGATGTGGACAGAATTGTTGCAGGGAACATTGCCGCGGTATCCGGCTTAAATGATGCAATCGTCGGTTCGACTGTTTCTTCCCTGAAAGAGATGACGCCGTTCGAATCTCTAAAGCATTATTCCGAGCCGGTTATGACTGTTGCTGTGGAGGCCAAGAACATGAAGGATCTGCCGAAGCTGATTGAGGTTCTGCGCCAGGTTGCCAAAGAAGATCCGACTGTCCGCGTCAACATCAATGAGGAGACCGGCGAGCACCTTATCGCCGGTATGGGCGAACTGCATCTTGAGGTTATTACCGGCCGTATCAAGAGAGACAAAGGTGTGGATATCGTTACCTCCCCGCCAATCGTTGTGTACCGTGAGACCGTTTCAAAAACGCTTGACGGAACCGTCGAAGGCAAGTCCCCGAACAGGCACAATAGATTTTTACTGTCCGTTGAGCCGATGCCACGGGCAATCCTTGATGCAATCCAGGCCAACGAGATTTCCATGAACATGGACAACATCGCCCGCCGGGATGCACTTGCTGCACTTGGCATGGACAAGGATGAGGCAAAGAACGTGAAGGATATCTATGGTTCCAACATGTTCGTCGACTGCACGAAAGGCATTCAATACCTCAATGAAACCATGGAGTTAATCACCGATGGTCTGCATGAAGCACTTGATGGCGGACCGCTTTCGGATGAGCAGGTGCAGAATATCCTGATTAAGCTCCACGATGTGAAACTTCACGAGGACGCAATCCACCGTGGTCCGGGACAAGTTATCCCAGCGGTCCGCGGCGGTCTGAAGGCTGCTCTCCTGATGGCGGGTGACACGCTTCTGGAGCCAATGCAGAAGATCCAGATCACGGTCCCGCAGGATCAGATGGGTGCGGCAATTTCCCAGATTCAGGGACGCCGCGGCCAACTGTCCGCAACCGAGGCCGAAGGCGATCAGATTGTGGTTCACGGCGAGGCACCAGTTGCAGAGCTGTTTGGTTTTGCAGGTGACATCCGGTCTGCAACCGAGGGACGTGCTATGTGGTCCACCGAATTCGCAGGATTTGCACCGGTCCCTCAGGGGATGCTCTCAGAGATTGTGATGAGCATCCGCAAGAGAAAGGGTCTTAAAGAACAGATTCCAACACCGAAGGACTATCTCGATTAATTTTTTGACTTATCTGTTTTAAGGGGAAATATAACAGTCGATATCAACCGAGAACTAAAAAATAAATATATAATACCACTTAAAACAGATAAGTCCATTATCATATATATAGATTACTCTTCTAAAGCACAATTCCGAATTTTTTTCATCCACGCAACTCCTTCATGTGCGCAGTTCTCTTTGCAAATAGGGTTTCCGTTCCGATGTCGCCTCTGTGGCGGACGTTGCCGGACACGCCGCGGCATGCTGCCTCAGCTGCTGCCTCAGCATCGCCAAGGCTAGCACCAATGCCCACAAACGCCAGCGTCCGCGATGTCTGTGTCTTTAAGACACCCCCCTCCTCGACCACATTGGCATAGTAGAGAGTGGTGTTTTCGTGGGACCCAAGCGTGATTGGATCACCTGCATGCGGATGCTCGGGGTAATCCTTTGGCACGATATACTTGCAAACCGTAGCCATAGATTTAAATGACACGTCTGTTGGCGCAAGAGTTCCTGCAACGATGTGTTCTACAATCGTCACGAAATCGGACTCAAGCAGTGTTAGAACATTCATTGCCTCGGGATCGCCGAATCGTGCGTTGAACTCAATTACCTTCGGACCCAAGGCCGTATTCATGAACTGTCCGTACAAAATCCCCTTGTACGGACAGCCCTCCTCTACAAGCGCCGCAACGGTTTCCTGCATGATGGCAAGTGCCGCTGCGAAATCAGCCTCGGTTACAAACGGGAACATCTTGCTGGCAAGCGTATAGGACCCCATGCCACCAGTGTTCGGGCCTTTGTCTCCTTCAAACGCACGCTTGTGATCCTGCACAAGCGGCATAGGGACAAGAGTTTTTCCATCCACAAATGCCATCAGCGTAAACTCCTCGCCAAGCAGCCGCTCTTCAAGAAGGATCATCTGATCTTTCAGTGTCATCACATATGCAATCGCACCCTCGCGATCAACCTGCTCACCCATCACCCTCACGCCTTTACCTCCAGTAAGGCCCACCGGCTTTACGGCAAGATCGCCGAAATAGTTTCGGATGTACTCAGCCGCCTCTTCGGGAGTTGTGCAGAGCTTATATGTTGGACAACCGCCGATTGCGTACTTCTGCATCAGATTTCTGCAGAATCCCTTGTCTGTCTCAATCCGCGCCGTAGCTCTCAAAGGACCAACACAGCCTATCCCTGCATTGGCAAGCGCATCCGAGACACCTGCTGCGAGCGAAGCTTCCGGACCCACAATCGCATATTGAACATTGTGCTGTTTTGCAAATGCAAGAACCGCGTCAACATCCGTCTCTGGGTGAATCAGCACGTCGCGGCAGAGTTTTGTGATTCCGGGATTTTTCTTGGCCATTATGCAGTACAATTCCGTTTTCGCGTTTTTCAACAGCGCAGTAACGATAGCGTGTTCCCGTCCACTGCCTCCCACAACGAGTATCCGTATGTTCATATCCATCTCCTGTCCAGCAAAAAGTAGTCAGTACTGAAAGACGCAGCGATTTAACAGCTCCGTTGCCCCGACTAGCGGATGAAAGGCTACTCCTTCTGCTGCAAGCAGCGCCGCAGCCCCGCCATCGCGGTCGACAACTGCCACCACCGAGTCAACGACAGCTCCTGCTTTGCGCAGTTCGCCGATGCCATACTTCGATGATCGGCCAGAGGTTGTTACATCCTCAATTACGAGGACATGTTTTCCTGAAACATCACCAATAATCATCTCGCTTTTTCCGTGATCCTTTTCTACAGCGCGGATAATTGCACAGGGTTTGCCGCTTGCGAGCGACACGGAAACCGCAAGCGGCACACCGCCAACGGCAACGCCGGCAACCACATCGAAGCTGTAGCGCTTGGTAACCTCTTTTGCGATCTCGCCAAGCAGTGCCGGCTGCATAACCGCCGTCTTAACATCGATGTAGTATTTGCTTTTTTCACCGGAAGCCAGCGTAAAATCCCCGAACACCACAACATTATATTGAATTAATAGATCTAATACCGAATTTGCCATGATTCCTATAATACTCCTGATACAACATATTGTATTATTTGCCCTGTTACAGTTTCAGTGTTGTGCACCAGCCTTGCCAAGGAGTGAGACACAGGGCTCCGCAGAATGAAATACGGGATGGCATTGCCAAGCGGCTTATGTTAGATGTACGGCGTGACTTCTATCAGAGGTGTGCAGCTTGTGATTGTTTTTTTCTCGGTGTTTTCGTGGATGAGTTTAGCCAAGGCTTATCGCATGCAGAAAAATAGTGTTACCACGGAACCTGCTTGATTCCAATTAGGTACCCAATGATGTTTGCTCCACGATGGAGGAGCGGGGTCCAGATGAGGATTGCAATAAAGATCCAGACGCTGATATACTCAAACACCCACGACCAGGCAAAAACTGCAAGAAGCGCGAGCGAGCCTGCCACGAGATCGTACATGTCTGCAATCGGCCATTTTTCTCCCCGATCTTTTCCAGCTCGGCGTTTAAAGAAACTTTTTACCAGATCACCAAGCAGTGCACCCGCAGCCAGTGCTGCCACAGTTATAAGAGTGTGCCGCGGCAAGTCCCAATCGAAAGTTTCCGCAAGGGAGATCTGCAACAGTCCAAAGAGTACGCCTACAGCAATACCTCCGGCCAACCCACGCCATGTTTTTCCATTTCCCAAGTATCTACGTCCGTTTTTTGAGCATTTTCCAAAATCAACCGAAATTCCCCCGCCAAACGGCACTGCACCCGCATTTGCCACGTATGCCGGCACCATAATCCAAAAAGCAGACACAACGGTCATCAAAACTTCAAAAATCATCTCCTCAATCATCAGATCACCCTATCCATAGTTTATTTAATGGAGAGCAGAAAGATATAATGACTTACATTTTGGAGGGGACTCCGCCATACCTAAGGAGATACGCGAGTCGATGCAAATCATCAGAGAAACAAAGAGCATGTGTCCTGTCTGCGGCAAACTGCTTCCCGCAACAGTCACGGAAGAGGGGGGGGCTGTCTGGCTTTGCAGAATCTGCCCTGATCACGGCAAAATAAAATCTCTCTACTGGTCAGACGCGGAGATGTACTACCGGTTCGAACAGTATGATCGAGAGGGGCGCGGCGTCTATAATCCGAGCTGCGACACTCCCGGCGAATGCACGCAGCGCTGCGGCCTGTGCGCTCATCACAAATCAGGCACCCTTCTTGCAAACATTGATGTCACCAACCGGTGCAACCTGAAATGCGAGTTCTGCTTCGCAAACGCGCATGCCTGCGGATATGTATATGAGCCGACGTTTAACGAGATCGTCTCCATGTTCCAGCTCCTCAGAAGTGAGGAGCCGGTTCCCTGCCCAGCAGTGCAGCTTGCTGGCGGCGAACCGACCCTGCGGGATGATCTGATCGAGATCATCAAGAAGGCTAAAGAACTTGGATTTTCTCAGGTGCAGGTTGCCTCAAACGGGGTTAAGTTCGCCCAAGATCCTGAATTTGCCAAACAGCTCCGCGATGCCGGCCTTTCTACAGTTTATCTGCACTTTGACGGCGTCACCGGAGATACAAACTCACTTTTGGAAAAAACCAGTCTTCCTGCAATTGAAAACTGCCGCAAAACGGGTCTTGGTATTGTGCTGGTGCCGACAATCATCAACGGCAAAAACGATCACGAGATCGGTGCCATCATCAAATTCGCCGCAAAGAACATCGATGTGATCCGCGGCATCAACTTCCAGCCAGTTGCATTTACCGGTGCTGCAAAGAATGACGATATTGAGCGCGAACGGGTCACCGTGCCAGACCTTACCAAACGTATTGAGACACAGACCAACGGCGCACTCAGGCAGTCCGACTTCTATCCAGTTCCCTCAATGATGACGATCTGCGATCTAATCGAGGCCTACACTGGCAAGGCGCAGGTCATGTTCTGTGCCCATCCGCACTGCGGTGCGGCAACCTACGGCTTTGTCAATGAGAAAGGCGACCTTGTTCCGATCAATCGGTTCATCGATGTGGACAAATTCCTTTCTGAAGTTGCAAGGATGACTGAAAAATTCCGGAGTGCCGGAAAGACTGGCAAATATCTTGCCATGGTCACGAGCATCAACAACATGAGAAAGATCATCGAAAAGGGCGAAATTGACGGCATCAAGATGGATATGAACAAGATGATCTACGATGCGCTCATCAAGCATGACTACAGTAGTATCGGCCAATTTCACAAGAATGCGCTGTTCATCGGAATGATGCACTTCATGGACAGTTTCAACTACGATACCGATCGTGTCGAGCGGTGCTGCATCCACTACGCGACACCCGACGGCCGCTTGATCCCGTTCTGCACGTACAACAGTGGGCCGGTCTACCGCGAGCAGGTCTGGAAGAAGTACGCAAAGCCAATGCCGACGAGAACTCGGGAAACAAAGGCATGACTTCTTTTTCACTACTTCTTATTTATAGTATTCTATCTCTGTATCTCATCTTCATCCTGGTTCTTGATGCAAGGTTGCACGTGCAACCACGCACACCGCTATCAGAGGTGTGCAGCATAAACTGCAACCGTGGTCACGGTTTCGCGAGTGTCGCCCAGCTCCGCTATCTCGGCACGCAGGCGAGGTTCTGCTGTCTTGCTGATTGATAAAGCGGGAGGGGCTTCGGCCAGAGGCAGGAATTTGCGGAAGCTGGAAAGGGTTGTTGTGCCTGGATTTTTCGTCTCAGGTGCTTGTACGCGGGAGGTGGCTTGGTCGTTCTGGGGCATCGTAGCCGTTTCGCAGCTGTCGCAACTGATCGAGCAGTTCTTCAATGGAAGTACACGCGGTGGTTTCTGTCTCCAGCATCAGGTTCACTCGGTTTCCACGTGGTCCGTTGCGGGAATCGGTACGCAGGCAAAAGACCGATTTTTGGAGGGCAACAGCATAGCCGATCTCATATGCGGTACCGGAGTCAGCGTCTGCACCGTCAATGACGGCGACGACGATGGACGAACTTTGGAGACCCCGGATAACTCCCGCATAGGTAGTTTCAGGCTGGGTCATATCTGAATCCTGATCCTCCTGCGGCAGAAAAACCGTCCATCCGTTATCTACAAGAATATCGCGAGTTTTGCGGTTAAATTCCAGTTCTGCCTGTGTAAACAGAGGAGCGGCGAAGTAGATCCAGGGATTTGCTGCAAAGCCAAAGGCTTTGCAGCAGCCCCGCAACGGTAGCTGTCCGATAATATCAGGCATGTACGTACTTCTGTAATTCGTGCTGCGATGTCTTAAATGTAGGGATGATAGCTCTTTAGGGGGTTGCATGGCAACGGAATCCGCTGCAATGCACGTGCACGCCACCGACAACGTACGGTCACAAGCCCTGGTTGCGCAGATGGGTCGGCATAACCTCTATCAGAGGCATGCGGCAAAAGAAATGCAGGGTTATTTTCTTCTCCAGATCAGTACTACTGTCACCAACAGCCCGACGATCATCCCTAGCAACGACACTGGAGCCAGGATCAGCGTCTGGGGAGACTGTTGGCGGTGCAATGATAATCGCAGGTGGTACGACGATCTGCATCGCAGCCGGTGCCGTGGGAGCCGGTGTCACTGTTCCACCCTCGGGATCCATTTGACATACAGGGTCATATCCACCCGAATGGGGTCACTAAAGTCCCAGGCCTTCGTGCAGGCTTTATCTGTATACCAGCCGCCAAAACAGTATCCAGCTTTCACGGGATCGGTGGGTCTCTCGACAGCGTCGCCGGCGAAGAGGCCGACCGCCGTGGCGATTTCGTTGCCGCCAAAGGTAGAGAAGATCACACGGAATGCATTGTCCATGTTACTGCCCCAACTTCACAACAGGGATGGTGGTGTAGGCGTGAGCGTTGGTGTGTGGGTGGAGGGGTATCAGAAATCTACAGCGTCGGCGAATTTCCGCTGACATAGATCAAATATTTACCCGTCATCGAGAGCGTGAAGCAGTTCGGGTAGTTCGTGGCTGCACCGTTAAACAGCTGTACGACAACAGTGCTATTAGTCGTGGATCCACTCTGAATATTCTGTGCTCCACCCGGACCCGTAAGCTCAGAGGGAATGCTAATAAAGTTGCCGGATACAAGATGGGTGCCGCTCTCTTTGTAAACAAGCAATCAAATGTAGGTATATGTTGGGACACTGCATCCTTCCAGTTTGAGGATGAAACGGCCATTGTTCTGAATCGTAAGCTTGCCACCAGCAACCGTGAACATGCCGGAATTCGAGTCGTAAGTCGCCGATACCAGGTAGATTTTGTGATCGGCCCTATCGGACGTCGTGAGGATGATATTCTTCCTCATGCCAATAGCCGCAACCGCCCCCTGGATCTTCCCCTGCCTGCACCAACTTGATGGTGTTGGCAGAATGGTCTGCAGGTACGGCGGTGGGTGCATTTTGCTGCTCGGGCAGAGTCATGACGATGATCGTATCAGTCATAACCTCAGGCAGTACAGAAACCACACCTCCAATCAAAAGAAAGCAGCAGAAGAAGAAATGTCTGACAGGCTGGAAGAGTGCCGTATCATGTCAATTATATTACGGAACGATCAGTTTGAATAGAAACAGTTCTTCAAATCTGAAATATAATAGTTCATACAAATATATATATATATATATATATTTTACCACTAAAACTGATAAGGCCGTTTCGATATTCAGTATACTTGATCAGTCAAATCCATAAAGATCTGCCAAACCAATAGATTATTATAATACATCATCATAAAATATCATCTATTATTCATAACTTGCAACCAACAACGTACAACTCACGTTAATTCAGCTGTGCACAGTCATTGTTTTCGAGCGTCTCGCCCTTATCCCCAGATTTCATGGAGAGATGATGCCCAAAATTAGACATCCCTGATCCGGTACTCGGACCTGCCAAGCCCCATCTCTTCGGCATAGGAGATCTGCAGTTCGGGCTGTGTTCCCGGCAAAACTTGGGTGAACAGCCCCTCGCCTTCGTGGTGATGATCCGAGAGCAGGCTCCCAAAGATGCCATCAGCATTGTTGAGCAGATCGTAGCAGGCTTTGTCAAGCGCTACCGGATCGCGGGACGCAAGGATGCCGATGTCGAGCACAATCGGGATGTCGTTCCATGGCATGCAGTCGCAGTGCGGGGTGATGTTTGTCAGGAAACTGATGTAGAATGCTTTTCCGGGTTTACCGGCGACAGCCCCTGCCGCATATTCAACCATCCGTTCAACGAATACTATGCCGTCATCCTTCCAGTCTATGTCGATTGCATGCTTTGGGCAGGTATTCATGCACATCAAGCAGCCGATGCAATGTTCAAGATCGATCACGATCTCTGGGCCACTGAGGCTGATACAGAACACAGGACAGGCATTGATGCAGGCACCACATGTAATACAGTCATCTTTTTTGACAAATGGCAGGGCGGTGTGCTGCTCGCGTTTCCCCTCGCTTGCCGCACACCCCATGCCAAGGTTTTTGAGAGCACCGCCAAATCCCGCGACCTCATGGCCCTTGAAGTGGGAGATGACTACGATGCTGTCTGCTGCGGCAATGTCTGCGGCAATCTTGACCGTGCTGAAGTGTTTACCATACACCTCAACCTCTTTGAGATTCGTGCCCTTCAAGCCATCGGCAATGAGGATAGGGCACTCGGTTACCGGATAACAAAATCCATGCGAAAGTGCGGTCTCCACATGATCGATGGCATTGCGGCGGCCACCGAGAGACAGTGTATTGGTATCGGTTAAAAACGGTTTGGCACCGACTTCTTTGATACTCCGCACAATACAGGCGAGGTACAGGGCATTGACAAGTACATCGCACCCGCGCTCCCCGAAATCTATCTTGATGGCGGTCAGGTCACCGGGCGATATCACGGTATCAAGGCTTGCAGCAGTACACAGGGCTTGAATTTTGTTTTCCATATTGCGTTTGGCAGAAAGTGCCCCCATACGGGCAATGTAGACATCCTCCATACAGTGTCGTAAGTTGGCAGTATTAGGGAATAGGGCTTGCGGCCTGACACCAACTATACTATTAACCCAAGAGAACCTACTATATTGCGAATGGAGGATATGAAAACATTCACAGAGTTTCCAATCTCTGAAGAGCTTCTTCGGGCGATTGAAGACATGGGATTTGAGGAACCAACGCCGATTCAGGCAATGGCAATTCCGCAGATTCTTGCGGGGCACGACGTCACCGGGCAGGCTCAGACGGGTACGGGGAAAACGGCTGCGTTCGGGATTCCAATTATCGAGGGGCTTGATCCAAATAACAAATTGGTGCAGGCGTTAGTGCTCTCACCGACAAGGGAGCTTGCAATACAGACAGCCGAAGAGTTTTCTCGGCTGATGAAATACAAACAGGGACTTAGCGTGGTTCCAATCTACGGTGGCCAGCCGATTGAACGCCAGTTAAAGGCGTTTCGTGGTTCAGTGCAAGTGGTTATCGGAACACCCGGACGGGTTATTGATCATCTGAAGCGCGGAACACTGAATCTTGCTTCGGTGAAGATGTTCGTGCTTGATGAAGCGGATCAAATGCTGGACATGGGCTTCCGTGAGGATATCGAGGAAATTTTCCATCACACACCGGAGAATCGCCAGACGATCCTGTTCTCTGCTACGATGCCGACGCCGATCCTGGATATTGCCCGGCGATTCCAACGTGATCCGCAGTTTGTGAAGATCACGAGCCGCGAACTGACGGTACCGCAGATCGAACAGAGCTACATCGAGGTTCGTGAGCGCGACAAGCTTGAGGCGCTGTGCCGACTTCTTGACATGCACAATCCAGAACTGGCTCTGGTGTTCTGCAACACGAAAAGAGCGGTGGATGATTTGATGAGCCACCTGCAGGTACGCGGATACTTTGTGGAGGCTCTGCACGGGGACATGAAACAGATGCAGCGCGACCGTGTGATGGCGCGGTTCCGCGGCGGATCGATCGATGTACTGATCGCAACGGATGTTGCTGCCCGTGGCATTGATGTCGATGATGTGGATATGGTGTTTAACTATGATGTTCCGCAGGACGTGGAATATTATGTGCATCGCATCGGCAGAACTGGTCGTGCAGGCAGAACCGGCAAGTCGGTGACGTTTGTTGCACCACGGGAAATATATAAGCTCCGCGACATTCAGCGGTACGCAAAGATCAAGATCGCAAAGACACCGCTGCCATCACTTGACGATGTTGCGGAGATGAAGTTGCAGACGTTCCTTGCCAAAGTTCGTGCAGTTATGACCGCAGGAAACCTTGCGAAGTATCTGCCGATGGTTGAGCAGCTGCTGGAGACCGATGATGACTTGGAGATTACGAGCATTGAAGTTGCTGCCGCCCTTCTGAAGATGCATCTTGACATCGGCAAAAATGCGCTTTCAGAAACAGAGTCTGCCGTTGCCATGCCACAAGACGATGCAGGATCGTTTGAAAATACAGGCGCAGAGCCAGGAATGGTGCGGTTCAGAATCACGCTTGGCAAAAACCAGCAAATCCGTCCAAAGGACATCGTCGGCGCATTTGCTGGAGAGTGCAACATTTCGGGAAGCTGTATCGGCCGAATTGATCTCTACGGCAACTACTCGTTTGTAGAGATCCCTCTGGAGCATGCGGCTGCAGTTCTTGGGACTATGAGCAAAAAGACTATACGCGGCCAGGAACTGGAAATTCAGACAGCAACCCCTCGGGAGAGGCACGACGAGGAAGGGCGCGATCGCATCCGTTCTTTCCATGGCGGCGAGCACAGATCCCACAACAGCCCGGGCAGGTACGGCAATCGCGGTGGAAACAACTACCATTCCGGAGAGCATCGCAGCTTTGACCGAAGTGGGCCGCGCAACAGCGATCGCGGGTTCTACAGCAAGGGTAATTTCTAAATTTTTTCTTTTTTGCACCAGTGACAATAGGTTCGCATAGATCGTACTCCCTGCTGGTGCAAGTCCGATTGGTTCTCGGCGAGGTTGGCTCTTTAACTCCATACGTGGCCTTTTCGTGGAGGGAAAAACTGGGTTTGCTTGCCCAGGTCTAAAACACCACGTACGGGATGAGCAAGTTCATTTTTGTTAAGCAAGGTATGTGGTTTTGCTTTGCAGCAACCGAGGAGGATCAGGAACAGCTCAACAGCGTTATTCCGTCTGGTACCATGTGGCACCGACACCCATTTTTGCACAGAACACATCCTTATCAAACGTTTACAGCTCCCCGATGGAATCGGCGAGATCTCTCACCACTGCATCACTGTACGGATTTTCCAGCGGGATCGCATAGTACAGCTCTGCGTTTTCCCCGGAGACCCTGCGGGGGAGATGGCGATCTGCATCTGGAATGTGCCGGATGCTGCGGCACTTGAGGTTGCAACGGAAAAGCTGCTGCTGATTAGCTCCGCGAAGAATGCAAGGTTCGCCGCATGGGACTGGCCCAAAACATACACAGCAATCGGATCATGATTCTTGATAGGCATCTGAAGAGTCGTGCAGCCGCTGAAGAGAATCGCAGTCTCCTCAATGACTGAGGGATTACCGCAGTCCGTGACCACTCTGTATCGTTCCGTGACCACTGTACCGGGTTGCCCAAACATCGAATGCATCAAGCAAATCCGCATTCCAGAGACAGCCATCTTCCGGAGCACGGGAATCACCAACGACGTCGTCGAAAGAATGTCAAACACTATGGCCAGCATGCCCAAGGCAAAGATCTTTTCCATGATATCTACTGCTGCCGTCACCGGCGTTGCAACGATAATAACTTCCACTGTTCTGCAGGCCACCGCAACCGTCATTACCGGATATAGGTAGCACGTTCCAAATTGCGGACTGCAAATGAGAGGTGATTGTCACGAGCGACAAAAACGCTGACAACCAGCGGCCCATACCGCCGTTGCCACCAATGACGCAGATCCATTTTTATTCTGCATGGCGCGGAGCTTTTCCCTGCACCTCAACCGACTCATCGATCACCGCACGGGCGATGCGGATGGCAGCAACAGCACTCACACCCACCACAGCTCCAGCATCCACATACCGCTGCACCACAGCTGTCTCCACCGACGCTACCACAACATCTTCATTAGCTGCGGCTTTTTGTTCACCGATGGTCTGTGCAATACAGTTCCGCCGTCCAACCAGCGCCATAATTTCGCGGTCAATTGCGGCAAGTTCTCCTCTCAGACCGCCAAGATCACTCACAGATACTCGCCTCTTTTAGCCAGATCCGCAACCACCAATGCGGTCACCGCCTCAATCACAATTGCACCGCGGTTTGCGATGCAGGGATCGTGGCGTCCCCGCACCAGCAGCTCTGTATCTACGTATTCATACAGGTCCACGGTCTGCTGTACACGGGCTATCGACGATGTCGGCTTGAATACAACCGAAAAGTCCAGTAGCCGACCGTTTGCCATACCGCCAAGCACACCTCCCGCATTGTTCGTTGTCGTTACAACAGCTCCGTCCTGCATCCGATAGGCATCGTTGTTTTCCGACCCGCGTACGGTTGCCGCAGAAAATCCGCTACCGAATGCAATTCCTTTCACACCCGGAACGGCGAACACGGCTTTAGCAATCTCGCCATCGAGCGTATCAAAAAACGGTTCGCCAAGACCTGTCGGAAGGCCCAAAACCATGCATCGCACAATACCGCCGACACTGTCGCCGTCTGCCTTTGCCGCTAAAATTTCCGCGCGCATTCGTTCGACAAGCTCATCACTCATCGCCCGCAGCGGATTATCACGGGAACGGACAAGCTCTGAACCTACATACTCCGCAGTATCAGCAACAGTACCAATGCGGGAGATGTAGGAACCGACGGAAATACCAAGCAGTTCAATCAAGTCCCGCATCACGGCACCTGCTGCAACAAGCGGTGTCGTCATCCTGCCGGAGAACATCCCACTGCCACAAATGTTATGAGCGGCACCATATTTGCAGAATGCCGGGTAGTCGGCATGTCCCGGCCGCGGTGTGCGAACAAGACTGCTGTAATCCACACTCTGCATGTTCGTGTTTGCAAAGCTGATTGTCACGGGAGCTCCGGTGGAAAGGCCATCCACAATACCGGAGATCTCCGGTACATCTGCCTCCATGCGGGGAGTCCCTATGTCCGGTACCGGTTTTCGGAGTGCGAGATCGCCAAGCATGCGCTCCGCACGGATGGGAGTCCCCGCGGGAATTCCATCGATCACACAGCCGATACGGCTGTCATGACTGGCACCAAAAAGGGTGAGTCTGACTGCAGTACCAATCGTATTCATACAATCCTCATATCTGCGCCGAGCACCTGCATGTCGGAGATGAATGCCGGATACGAAACCGCGCAGCATCCAGGATCATCGATCTCGGTCTTGCCTTCGGCAATAAGCCCAGCTACTGCGGCTGCCATCATAATGCGGTGATCGCCAAAGGAGATAACCTTTGCGCCTGATAGCTGGCAGGGGCCCCGGATGACACAGCCGTCGTCCGTCTCGGTGATGTCTGCGCCCATGCCTCGCAGGAACCGGGAGGTAGTTGTAATCCTGTTGCTTTCCTTAAACCGGAGATGTACCGCACCGTAAAGCCGGGTGGTACCACTGCACTGCGTTGCAAGGACAGCCGCAATGGGGAAGAGATCCGGGAAATTCGACAGATTCACGTTTGTGGCACGCAATGTTCCTTTTGCAGCACGAATGCTACCATCCCCACGGCGAAAGACCGCAGCGCCGACCTGTGCCAGGAGTTCAACGAACATCTTGTCCCCCTGTGGATCAGCAGGGTCAAGGTTGGTGACGGCAACATCACCGGTGAGTGCTCCTGCAGCAAAGAGAACCGCCGCTGAAGAATAGTCGCCGCCGACAGTAACATTTGCAGGCCGGTAATGTTGACCTGCCGGAACGTGGTAGCCATCATCGGTGGTCAGAACAAAAACCCCATGGTTTTTCATCGCGGAACGGGTCATCTCCACGTAGGGCCGCGATGTGAGCGGCGTTGTCAGATGAATTGTCATCTCGTGAATGCTGAGTGGGGCACTTATCAGAAGTGCAGAGATGAACTGGGAGCTGACGTCGCCCGGTATATGCACCACTCCTCCCGCAGCAGGTCCAGTAACGGAAAAAGGGGCGAATCCTCCGTCAACTGCGGTAACAGAAACACCAATTTCTACAAACGCGTCAAGTAAAGGTTTCATCGGCCGCGAACAGAGTGATGTGTCGCCGGTGAAGGAGGTGCCACCTGTTAATTGAGCTGCAATGCCGGCTAACATCCGGATGGAAGTCCCGGAGTTTTTGCAGTCTATCTCCTGAGCCGGAGGATGCAGGCAACCGCCGTGGATACAGATCCCATCCTGCGTGCATGAGACCTCCGCACCCAGAGCTTTGACCGCATCGAGTGTAGCATCGGTATCCTCACCGTGAAGTGGCGAAGATACAACCGATGCACCGTTTGCAAGGGCTGCGAGAATGAGAGCACGGTGCGTATGGCTCTTCGACGGCGGAGCCGCTACCTCCCCCTGGAGTTCGGATTTGGCAACGACCAGCTTCATGCTACATCGCCGTTCCGGATGTTTGCCACGATTATGTGCTCTCTTCCAAATGCGTCGAGAAACTCATCAAGTCGGTCCATTGCCACAAGGATGCCTGCTGCGGGCCCAGTCCCAGAAAGCCCTGCGGTAAGTGCCCCGCAGGCAATCGCCCTGTCTACGACTGCAGGTGTAATGCCGATGGCCCGGCTGGTGCAGCTGCCGTTTGCATACATCGCACCGAAAACGTCACCGCCACGGGCACGATTGTATGCCGCGAAGATCTCAGGTGCCAGCTCCTGCATCCGCCCTGTGGGAAACGTGGATTTGCGGATCTGAAACTCCGGCAGATGGATGACCGCAACACAACCTTCGGGCATCGGAATGCGATGCAGGAGTTCACATTTTTCATTGTCGGTAAATACAAGACCACCGAGCAGGCAGGCACAGGCGTCATCGAATGCACCGGTGATGCTGACACCGGCGGCAACTGCCGCGATCGTACCAAGTCGGCCAATTGCAAGAGGGGCAAAGGCGGTCCCAAGAGCATCGGCGGTCGCTGCAAGGATTGCGTTTGCCGCAGCACTGCTGCTCTTGAGTCCCTGCGAGATTGGGATATTGGAGGTGGTCTTAATTATCGCCCCCTGCATGCCGGAATTGGGGCATTGCTTGAGCATCTCCGCAACAGAAAATTGCGCAAGTCTTGGGTCTTCGGACTGGTTACCGTCAATTACCACAGAAATCCCGGGTTCTGGCGTGAGCTGGACCACTGCTTCGGTTTTGAGATCGATGCCGAACGCTGCTCCTTTCCCCATTGCAATGGCGTTGATGACCGAGAGCGCTCCGTAGGAAACACCATGACCGATCATGGCTGTCCCCCGAATGCTTTCGTCATAGCGGTCCGGTCGGCATCTTTCCTTGCCCATAAGGCGAAGGAGGCTGCTGCCTGCTCGATCAGCATGGATTTTCCGCCAACTGCAACACGCACACCTGCGGACCGGGAGGCAGAAAGAAGTGGTGTTGTCTCCGGTTCATACACCATATCAAAGACGGCGGTATCGGGAGACAGTATCGATACCGGCACCGGAATTTCTGCAGAAAATCCGCTCATGCCTGCCGGTGTTGCGTTTATGACAAGATCATATTCCGGCCTTAGTGCATCTAGTGGCACAGCGACCGCGCCAAACTCTGCCGCAAGGACTGCAGCTTTTTCTGTGGTGCGGTTTGTGACAAACAGCTTTGCGCCTGCACTGATCAGGCAGGCAGCAGCTGCCCTGGCAGCACCACCCGCACCGACAATGAGTGCTCTTTTTCCGGCAGGATCATTACCAAGTGCAGCAAGCGCTGCGGCAATTCCCACAAGGTCGGTGTTTGTACCGGTGAGGGTGCCGTCTGTTCCAACGCAGATCGTGTTGACTGTTCCTGCAGCATGAGCTTTTGGAGATAGCTTCGAAAGGTGAGGGATGATTGCCTGTTTGTGTGGGATGGTGACATTTGCTCCAGCAATCCGATAGCAGCGGAACACCGCTGGTACCAGGGGTAGTTCGTGTTCAGGTACGGGAATTCTGACGTAGCGTCCGCGGATGCCTGCTGCCAGGAACGCTGCATTGTGTATCTGCGGGGAACGGGTGTGCTCCAAGGGCCAGCCGATGATCGCTGTCGCAAGCGGATCCAAACCGAGCCGAACGGCTTCAACAACCGTTATCTGGCCGAGTGCAGAGGCATCTTCCGGCCGCATGGTACAGTAGGTCACCATCGAACCAATATCTGTGGCACGAATGCGGGTGATCTCACCCGCAACTCCCATGCCGATCAGGATGAACGGCTCGCCACTTTGTTTGAGAACGAGGGCAGATTTCCAGATCTCCCAAAGATCGGCTGGACCGCGGACCATGAACGCGGCTTTCGGAATTCCGGAGGCAGAGAGATCTTGAAATATGCTCAGAATTTCCTGCATGGCAGGAGTTCTGCCAAAGTCATGGTACGAGCAGATGACGCGATCTCTGGGGAACCTATCCCGCAGGACTGAGGAGGATTCGATGTCCACATATGTTGCACCCGCATCAAGAGCGGCAGCGAAAATTTCACGCCGCTCTCCATCCATTTCAGAGCGGAAGGTTACAATCACCGGTTTTGCAATCGGCAGAAAGGAGAGGTCCTCCGGAACTGCCAATAAGGCATCAATCCGGACCTCAAACGCTTCGGCGCCGCACATCAGGGCTTGTGCTGCTGCGACTTTTGCGGCACCCTGGGTATCTGCAGCGATTACTGCACAGATCAGTGTCATTTCTCGCAGATAGTCCCCACCATTACATGTCCGAAGTGGCGGCTTCCACTTTCAAGCCTGACATACACCTCGGATCCCACCGAGAGATCAGCGATCGAGACGGCACCAGATGGTGCGCCGAGACGGATTGTTTCGGCATTCTGCAGAACCACCGAATAAGTTCTGCCGTCGGCTTCTGCTTCGATGAAGAGCAGGGGGCGCATCTCAATCTTCACGCGACCGACCGAGACAGAGCGGAGCGTGCCGTCGGGTCTGCGGGTGAGAACCTGGTTACCTGCTGCTATCTCCGAAAGATAGCAGGTTGTACCATCAGGACAGAGGAGATAGGAGTGAACAGAACCTGCATTCACCCGAAATGGCCGGGAATTCACGTACTCACTTTTAAAGCTCTCCGAACAGACAAAAAAGAGACCCGAGGACTGCGATCCTATCAGCATCCCTTCGCCAGGAACGAGAAGTGAACAGGTATCGATGCAGACGCGGTCTCCAAGGGATAAGGGAGTGATCTTCGTGACTGTTGCCATCTCGAGGGCTGCGCATGGGAGCTTTGTTTCGCATGCCTGCGAAAATCCGGAGATGTCCTCTGGATTCTCGGGTGTGATGACCACACCGTCAGTGCCTACTCCCATCGCAGCAAACGCAAGTTTTGCGTCTTCTGGCGTTTTTACACAGACATAAACCTTCGTTGTAGAGTGTTGGAACCGCGAGATGAGATTCTCCAGCGGGATCACTTTCCAGTCAGACGGGGTGATAACAAGGTAGGAAACGGTATCTTTGATGTTGTACGCTTCTTCCATGTCTGCTGAGCCGGCAAGGGGAAGGATTGCTCCAATTTTTTCCCCGCTATACGTGAGATATTTGCCGTCAACAGCAATTCCAGTATATCTGCCGAGGCGGATTGAGGCGGAATCTTCTGGGCGGAGTATGATACAGGTATATCCCGCTGCAAGCGCTGCGGCAACTATGGCTCTGCGGTCATCGTAGTCAGAGGGGAGATCGGCACGCACCAGGACCGGAGGAAGTATCAGCCGCATCTGTACCTCACCTGTTCAGATGCTTGGCTGCTTCTTCAATCGAGGAGTCCTGTAATACGATGCAGGATACCGCAGCGGTGATGCCAACGATGTCTTTGTGCTGGAAAATATTTCTTCCCATCGAAACACCGCGGGCCCCCGCATTCAGGGAATCGCGGACCATCTGGAGTATCTCAAGATCGGAGTTCATCTTCGGACCGCCGGCGATGACAATCGGAATCAGGGCGCCCCGCACTACTTCGTGAAAGGTGTCGATGTCACCGGTATAGCTGATCTTGACCAAGTCGGCACCGAGTTCTGTTGCGACACGAACGCAGATTTTGAGTGCGTCTACGTCAAAGGGATCCTTGATGTTTTCACCGCATGGGTAAACCATTGCAAGGAGCGGCATTCCCCATTGCTGACATTTGCGAGAGACCTCACCGGCATACCGGATCATATCAGGTTCTGTGTCGGCGCCAAGATTGATGTGGATGGAGACAGCATCCGCCCCTAAGGTTAAAGCCTCTTCAACGGTGGTGACGATGACTTTGGAGTTCGGGTCACCACCAAGACCAGTTCCAGCAGAGAGGTGAACGACTAAGCCTATGTCTTTTCCGGAGGTTCGGTGACCGTAGGAGACCATTCCTTTGTGCATCAGAACAGCAGTCGCTCCGCCAAGAGAGATTTTACTGATCGTGTCGCGCATGGAGATAAGACCAGGAATCGGCCCCATGGAAATTCCGTGATCCACGGGGACAATGACAATTTTTCCCGAGTTGCGGTCTATTATTCGTTCCATACGGATTTGTTTTCCCAACATGAGTGCTAATTGTTAGCACGGATGACACATCAATCTTCTTGTTCTGATGGAAAAAGGCAGCGATGCGCCTACTCGCTGACGATTTCGCCATCACGGATAATGATCCCGCGGTCAGCGTACTCAGCAACGCGGGGATCATGCGTAACCAGGACTATTGTTCTGCCTCTACAGTTTAAGTCCTATAGTAGTTCCAGGATATGCTCGCTCATTTTCGAGTCGAGATTGTCCGTCTGTGCGTCGCAGAGCAAAAGCACGGGATAATTTGCCAATGCCAGGACAATTGCAACACGCGGCGGCTGACCGCCAGACAGTTCCAATGGTGTGTGAGTGTCATCATCTGCTCACCGATCCGACCAGGGCCAGGAGTCTTTTGGACCGTCCGGCGCCACCTCGCTTGCCGTACGTGAGAATCAATGGATATTCGACGTTTTCATAGGCGGTCAGAAGACCGATCAGGTTGAACTTCCGGAAGATGAAGCCGATGCCCCGATCACGGCACTGGTCGGTGAGTTCGTCATCGATCAGTTACTTGACTTTGTGGCCGTCGATGCACAATCTCGTCTACATTTGGCACGTCAAGACAGCCTATCATGTTTATGGAGTGGATTTGCCGAAACCCGACGGCCCCATGATCGCCACAAACTCGCCCTTCATTATCGAGAAGGTGATGCCGTATAGGGCGTGCACATCGCCTGCCGACATATGATTGATTTTATAGACATCTCGCTGCTCAATCACGGGGGTTCCTATATGGGTTATTAATTACAGATTGCAGTTCATTGTATTAAATATATTACGGACTTATCGGATTTATGGGGAGCATTTGAGGAAAGGATGGAGAAGCCCTCGCCGATCCGGCGAATTGTGGAAAAGGTGGTTTTGGAAAAGCCGCTTCTTGGGATGGGGCCTGGGATGCAGATGCTGTTGGAGAGGAGCGAGGAGCACGGGCTGCACGAAGGCCGTGGGCTGGCACTGGGGAAAATGCTGCTTTTTCCGAAGACTTATGGCATGCAGGTTCCGCATATGGGGTGGAATACGATCTCGCCAGTTCGACATCCATTGTTTGCGGATATCCCTGATTGGACGGCTGTCTACTTCGTGCATTCCTACTGTATGGAAACCGAACCATGGTTTACGATTGCGGAGACGAAGTATATTTTTCCCTGTGCATCGGCAGTTGCAAACGGAAATGCCACTGGCAGCAGTTCCATCTGGAAAAGAGTGGTTCGGCGGGGTTAGCGATTTTCCGCAATTTTGTGGCGATAATGGAGTGGTCCCTCCGACGGTATCCCCCTCTGCAAGTCCGGTCCACGGGAACGGAGCCTATCTGGACGAAATGGGTGAGATGGAAAGACCACCGAAAAACAAGTGCAGTTCCACGGACGGAAAAAGGGGCTATTTACTCAAGTCCTGGCTGCACGTCTCTGATAGAGGTGTGCAGCGTTGCAGGGCAGCGGGACAAACATCCCAATAGAACTGCAACTGTTCCGCTGCCATGCAACTCACCTGTTTTTTGAGAAGGACAGTTTTTGGAAAGCTACACTATCATTGTAATCTTTCTTTCCTAAAAAAGATGAGCGTTGCATCCGCAACATTTACTGTTCGATATGGGCAGCATTTTCGCATGCAACCACGCCGCTCTCTGAATCTGTTTTTGCGAGGATGATCTCAATGCAGGAGACTCGGGAAGGACCACAGTCCATTTCAACCAGATCAGTGGAGGTGGTCACACTCTGTTTGACCACATTTGAAAGAAACTGGTGGATCACAATCTCAACGGTATCAACCGCACGAACGATGGCTTTGCCGCGAGCCTTCACGATCACCTCAGAGTTGCCGGCGTTGAATTGCATCACAACAGCAAGAACATAGTTCATCACCGGCTTGTTCCCAATCAGGACAGTGTTATCCATCGTCATAGTATCATTTGGCAATTATCAGATATCATATCATCGTATGGCAGAGCGGTGGAGAAAAATTTTGGAAAAAAACACACACACAATTTTTCCCTATAATCCCCAAATCCTGCATCAGAAGTACTTTTTTGTGTGCAGCAGCTCTGCATTCAAAACCGATGCTCCTGCAGCTCCCCGGATCGTATTGTGGCCCATGGCAACAAACCGGATACCGTCACGGACCCGACCGACCGAGACTGTCATGCCGTTGCCGCGACTGCGATCGAGGCGCGGCTGCGGCCGATCCTCCTCAGCATAATACTGAATCGTCTTCTCCGGTTGAGTAGGAAGGCCCGAAAACTGCGGCTGCCAAGTCTTGAATGCCTCGATGACAGCCGCAGGAGTTGCCATTGCATCAATCCAGACATTCAACGTGTGGCCGTCGATCACCGGAACGCGGTTGCAGGAGGCAGAAACTGTAAACGGAGCATTCGTGATTTTCGCACCATCAAATGTGCCGAGGATCTTGTTTGCCTCCCAGGACATCTTCTCCTCTTCTGATCTGATAAATGGAATCACATTGTCATATATGTCGAACGCCGGAACACCGTCAAAACTTGCCCCCGAAATCGCCTGTAGGGTTGCTACGTTGATGTTTGTAAAGGGGAACATCATCAGTGGAGCAAGGGCCGTTGCAAGCATAATTGTCGAACAGTTCGGGTTCGTCACGATGAAGCCGTCACGGTCGTGATTCTTTTTTTGCACATCGACGAGCGCCGCATGCCCAGGGTTGACTTCTGCAATCATCAGCGGAACATCTGTTTCCATTCGATGGGAGCTCGCGTTGCTGAAAACACCTACACCCACATCCGCAATACCGGACTCAAGCATTGTCGCGATGTCGGCCGGAAGTGCAGAGAACACAATATCGCAGTCCTTGACGGCAGCAACCGTGGTCGGTGAAACAACAAAATCGCTGACTGATTCCGGGAATGGAGAATCAAGCCGCCAATTGACAACCGATTCGTAGGTTTTGCCTGCGGAGCGGTCCGACGCAGT
This sequence comes from Candidatus Methanorbis basalitermitum, assembly GCA_031287415.1. Classification (GTDB taxonomy): domain Archaea; phylum Halobacteriota; class Methanomicrobia; order Methanomicrobiales; family Methanocorpusculaceae; genus Methanocorpusculum; species Methanocorpusculum basalitermitum. The sequence continues at coordinate 32,531 of JAITSY010000031.1, forward strand.
AAGGGTTGTTAGGGAAAACCACGGATGGTTTGCAAGAAACTGGACAAAACGCTGGCCGACAGCGCCCGTCGATCCAAGAATACCAACATGAATCATGGGATATTTATATGCTTTGCCGGATATTCATGCTTTGCTGAGATTACAGCCATTGACCCAGAGGATTCGCAGTCAATCATCCGCCAAAACTGTCGTCCCGGGATATCTCATCCAAGAATGACAGCTCGCAGGACTCCCCAGCCACATTTTGGGCACATAAGGGTGGATTAGCTGCGCGCTTCTGATAGCGGTGTGCCGTGCATTGCAGGGCAGCTGGTTCCGTGGTCATACAACCGAAAATGCTGCATCGGATGTTCCAATGGATGCCTGAATCTTATCGGACCGGAGAGATTCCGTTACCTTGCGGGTCCTCCTCCGGAGCAGATGTATCTCCATCAGGGACGGCGGGCCTTATGCAAACAATTGGAATTTCCACACACAGGCCATCATCCGTGGTAACCGTACATGAAGGACCCCTCTCCTTTGGCAGAAGATATGCAGCTATCCAGGCGGCCCGAGTGTTTTTTGGCGGGAAACATTTACCCTTCACGTACGAGAGCACCAGATGATCCCGTGCCCGTGTCATCGCAACATAAAACAGCCGTTTTTTTTCTGCAATTTCCTTTGCCTCCCGAACCTCCCTGGTAAACATCTTCACAAATGTATCTGAGGCCTGCTCCCCCATACCGTGCATTCGGATCGAAAGTCCCACTCCAAATTTTTTGTCAAGTACAAGACCCGTCCCAGGCGAGGACTTGTTTTTCTCAAGATTTGCCAGAACCACAACTGGAAACTCAAGCCCCTTTGACGCATGCACCGTCATAATCTGTACCGCGTTTTCATCCAGCAGATCGATTTGCGCCTCCTCTTCCTCAATCATTTCACCCGCACCTGTCTCAAGCATCCGTACAAACTCTGGCAGCGGCATCGCATGCTTCCTGGTCTGTACTCTTGCAAGTCCTATCAGTTTCTCCAGGTTTGCAAGTATGAACCGGCCAGTCGGTACGCCACCGTACACCGCATGCATGCCCGACTCGCGAAGAATCCTCCGCAGCAGTTCCGGTACCGGTTCCCGCATTGCAAAACCCTGCCACCTGCGGAGCTGCGCTAGAGCAGGGGCAAGGCGTGATGCAGGATTTTCCTTCGCATGTCGGCTGATACGGCCGTAGTAACTGCCGCTGCCGGCAATGCAGAGCTCCGCATCTGAGATGCCAAAGTAGGGAGACCGCAGAACCCCATAGAGAGCAATATCATCACTGATGCCTGCAACAACCGACAAAAGCAGCGTCATGTCGGCCACCTCCTGCGACCGGTAAAAGCCTTGGCTCTTGTAGATGTTGTAGGGGATCTTCGACTCCTGCAAGGCCCGTTCGATCATCACCTGGCTGTTCCGTGTCTCAAGAAGAATCGCAACATCCCCGAACCGCACACACCGCATGCCGCATGCATCCCGTATCTCTATTCCAGCATCAATCATCTCCCGAATTTTTGCAGCGATCGTCCGCGCCTCAAGCAGAGCGTCGGACACCACACCATCGGGGACAGTTTCCAGAATCCGGATCGTACCTACATCATCAATCCGTGATCCAGATACCAAGATAGGATCATAGGATACATCCCATTCCGTGGCTGTTTCAGCAAACAGCCGTGAGAACAGCGTATTCACAATGCCTAAAATCTCTTTGGTGCTGCGGAAACTGACGTCAAGCGCCACTGGCTCTGTGCCGCATCCCATACAAATGCGCTTCTGCATCGCATTTACCCCACATATGTCGGCGTTGCGGAACGCATAAATTGACTGTTTCGGATCGCCGACAACGAAAATAGCATCGTTTGAGGGGGTAAGTGATCCGAGTATCTGCCAGATGATCGCTGATTGTGCCGGATCGGTATCTTGTACCTCATCCACAAGAATATAGGTGAAGCGCCGCCGAAGCACCTGCTGCACTGCAGGATTCTTCACAAGCAGTGCGGTCATACGGATCAGATCCTCAAAATCTAGCACGCCCCGTTGCTGCTTTTGCCGCTGATACTGGCGGAACACTTCCCGGGTCACGCGACCGAGAGCTGCAATCACCCGTACACTTTCCCTGGTAAAGGCATCATCCGCACGAGGAATGCGGCCCCATCCCTTGGGAACAGCATCTACGGCACGCCGGAAATCTGCAAACGCCTTCCGCAACCGGGCAAGATCTGTACCGAACACAGATCGACTGCCAAGCCGCGCACCGGTTGAAGCCCCGTTCGCCTCCTGCACCAGAGAGACTGCAGCATAAAACGTCTCTTCCTTCGCATCCGGGGCAAATTGCTGGAGAGCAGGAAGAATCTTCCGGAGATACTTCACGCCCGAATCATCCCCTTCGCCATAACAGTGGGCGAGATCGATCAGATCGGCTATTGCCGCAGCTGCCATTCCATCTGCAAAAAACATTTCTTGTTGCTTTCGGACCGCAGAAAGCATCTGGCCCCGCCACTGTGCAACACAGTCCTCCTCCTCCTCTAAAGTCTTTGGGAATCGATCAGAGAACTCAGGATACTGCGGTAAAAGTTCGGCAACAACCGCCTCGGGCACGGTAAGATCTGCACACAACAGTGAAGCATCCTGGTATAGGGATTCCGGCGGCCGAACGAAGACATTTTTGATGAGGGTTGTTGTCAGCACATGCTTCTCCATCACATCAAGAATCTCAAAACCAGGAACGACCCCAGCATCCAGCGCAAACTCCCGCAGAACTGTTGAGCAAAATCCATGAAACGTGGTAATTGATGCCCGGAAGAGCTCATCCAGAATGCCTGCCCAAAACTGATATTCTTCTTCGGATTCTGCTTTTTCGGCAAGGTTGCGGATATCTGACCGGATGCGTTCCCGCATCTCTGTTGCGGCTTTTTCGGTGAACGTCAGGGCAAGAATATTTGAAACACTCACAGATCCGCGTCGTTCTCGCCAGTACGAAAGAAGCAGCTGGTAGCGCTGGCTCAAAATAAAGGTCTTGCCGGTCCCGGCACCTGCCGTAACGCAGAGGCTCTTTCCCATCACCAGTGCATCTCTCTGCCGTTTGGTCAGCTCGGGCATCAGGCATTGCCTCTGACAAGCGATCTGAGTTTGTTGAATCGGCAGATACATCGCTCGCGGCAGGTCTCGCAGATAGCTTTTTCGTAGGACGGAGAGCAAACGCCGTTCTGCATGCCTTGCCGGTATTGGGCGGCGTACGCAAGTGCATCTGAGACAAAACAGTCGCCGTCCACAACCAGCGGATGTATTTCTGCAACGGCACCGGCCGATATCTGATAGTAGGTCCCCCCGGCTAGCTTCCAGTCAGGATGCAGATGCTCCATTGCCAAAAGATATAATGGAAGCTGCAGTGATTTGCCAGATTTTATCTCGGCTGGCTTTTTTATGCGACCGGTCTTGTAGTCGGTGACAAAAAATCTCCCCCCAACTAGCCGTATCCGGTCGATACGCCCCTCCAGCCGGATCTCACTACCGTTTGGAAGTAGAAGGCCCGGAAGGTTCGCCATAGTGAATGAATACTCAAGCAGCTCTTTGGGAGAGATGCTGCCAGAAGCTGCCAATTCAATTTCGTGATCGATCACCTCGGCGAGCCGCCCGGGATACTCTGGTGTTCCAATGTACCGGTTCCGCAGACTCTGCCACTTCGGCGTCTCAAGACTGATTTTGGCAAACTCCTCATTAGCAATTTTCAGCAGGTCTGCAACTGCTGCATCCCGTACTTCCGGGGTCGGCGGGAAGTACGGCGATTCAGTTATCAGGCGATACATCGTCGTGTGGATAACGTTCCCAAGCTCTGACCGCCCGTCACTTTCGGGATCAGGATGTGGCACCAGCCGCAGATGCAGCTCGGCATACCATCGGAACGGGCATGCGGCATACGTTTCCAGATTGGTTGCAGAAAAGCAGGCCTCCTCCCCGTACTGCCCAATAAACTGCTCCCGCAACGGATGGAACGCAAACACCGCATCGTACTCGGTTACGGGTGGCCCTGCGCGATCCAAGATTTCTATGCTGATTCTCTGCACCACACTATCCATAGCTGCACGCCTCATGTGGAGGTGTGCAGTGGTTGCACGTGGAACACGTGCAACGCTGCAAGCGTCCCGCTGCCCTGCAACTTCCAACAGCCGGGAACAGTCAAGTCCCTCCTCCAACCGCCCCTCCGCAATCAAATGCCCTGCGCGCACCGCAAGACACGATGCAGAGTGGCGGAGTTCTTCCCCTTCCCACTCGGTTACAGGCAGATTAAACATCTGCAACCATGCGGATGGTATTTTGATCGTACCTTCGTCACTTGCAGGAGAGGACAGATGGATAGACTCGGTTGCTGCAAGAAGCACTGAAAGAAACGCGTAGCGCTCGTCTCGCAGTGCATCCTCATAGGTCTGGGTCTTTGCCTCAAGAGTCTCTGCCATCGTCAGAAACGGCAGCCGTGGGTGCACGCGGGGAAGAACATCTGCGGTGAGTCCAGCAAGGAAAACATGGGCTATCTTATGATGAACGATCTCCCGGAAGCCAAGAATTTTCACCATATCCTCGTCACGGTAGGCGTGCTGCGAACTGCTCTGTGGTGACTTGACAAACGCAAACAGCATCGAATAGAACTGGCCCAAGGAGATGCGGTCCGGTCGCATCAAGGTTCCGGCTGCGTCAATGCTGGCAAGAACCGCAAAAAAATTGCGGACCGCTACTGTGTCTTCGGGTGATCGGCACCGGCGACGATAACCGAGTGTTTTCAGCGTTCGGCGCAACAACAGGACAAACTCTGACACAGTTTGTCTGCTGCTACCAAACGGTGCAAGAAGGGAAAACACACTCTCTAACTTCTGGTGCATCGCATCGATCTTTTCAATCTTTGCAGCAAGGTCTGCTTTTTCGGGAACAGGGGTGCTGGAATTTTCAAGACCTGCAGATAATTTCGCTCTGAACACCAGCGGATACTCCAGCCACTGCCATTCACCTCCGGTGATCCCCGCCGAACGCGAAAGCCAGGTGAGATCACGGGGTGAAATGTACAGTTTTTCCCCCAAAAAATTGGGGTAGGAGAAAAGTGTGGTCATGCCCTCAATGGTATAGTTTCCAACAACAGTCTTCAGAAGAGAGAGCATGGCGACAACCGGCTGACTGCGAAATTGGGGATGTCCAATTGAACTGGTGAACCTCAGGGGCTGGCCAGCCGCGGAAAAATCTGGGGACAATTCTGCGGCAAGTTCGGCATACCGCAAAACCTCCGGAGTGAGCACCGCGATATCGCAGGGCCTGACACCAGTTTCGATGAGACGGCATATCTCTTCCGCAATCGCGGAAAATTCCTTTATTCTGTCAGGGAATATTCCAATCTTTTGAATCGGCAGATCGAGGGGGAGGGAAAGAGTGTTGAAAAGACTCTCCGCAAACGCGGCCCGTGTCTGTTTCGTCCCACTGTTTTCCTTTGATGCATCTGCAGGTTTTTCCAAAAATATTTTGGCATTGTTTGCATATGGAACAAATTCAGATACCCGCACTACCTGGTCCCTGACGGCGTCCAACAGCTCCGCCTCCAGTTTTTTTGGGGAAAAAATGCCATAAATAATGACGGTTTTTACGGAAAATATTCCATTTCGAACCGCATTCGCTGCAAGCCTGAGAATCTTGGTCTGATCCGCCATTTGTTCCCTTTCACAAAATGCATCGTATTCGGCAAATACT